>DDUR01000025.1:1464-22551 GCA_002344895.1 Ignavibacteria bacterium UBA2333 | reverse complement strand
AATGGTGGGGTGGCAGGTGGGGTTGAACCCAGCGTCAGCACGCGTAACCCAGCGTAACCCAGCGTCAGCCCGCGTAACCCCGCGTCAGCCAGCGTCAGCCCGCGTAACCCCGCGTCAGCCAGCGTAACCCCGCGTCAGCCAGCGTAACCCAGCGTCAGCACGCGCTACTGACTTCTTACAGTAAACAACAACGCCGCAGTCGTAATGGCTGCGGCGATAAATACAACCGGTTCCACAATGTCATCCCAGAACGTCCGATGTTGTGGCGGTAGTTCGGCATGGGTGCTTGTGTGTTGAAGCGACTGTGTTCGAAGTGCATCGGCACGTGAGCAGCGAGTAACCTTTGGAGATGGTGCTACGGTTTCGACGTGCGTTTTACCTTCCTTTGTGATAATAACATCGAGTAGCATTCGAACTTCACGCACAACCGTGTCGTCGTTATCTGTAGCCAGATACGTCGTGCCTATGTTCCGCGGCACAATCTCGATACTATTCGGCGCACCATCTACAATGAACAATCGCCGACTTCCTGCAGCTGTCAGGGCAAGACCACGGAACCATGACTGATCAGGATGTGAGGCCACTGTAAGTTCAACGTCGCTGCCGTCACCAACATGTCGTAATGCTTCACTAACAACGGTGACAAACTCCCGTTCAATGACGGTGATGGTGTTCTCCGGAACGTTCCCTGTACCCTGATGAGCCCACATCACTGTAGGAACTTTCAAGATGAGAACGATAATAACAACGAGGTGCCGTATCATGAATGATGTGCGTGAAGTTGGGCTCGTAGTGTAAGCAATGCCGCAATGAGTCGGTGTTCACCTTCGTAGAGGGCTGCGCGGACACGTAATGCTCGCCTGCGACCCGTTATGCGGATTCGTATAACGCTGAACATACCTTGTGCTCGAATGCGTCGATCGCGTCCGAGCGTTATACTCTCAAGTTCAGAACGGACAAACGTGCGAACGTGAAACCTGCTTGTAAACGTGATGCCTTCATCACTGATGATGATCGTTCGGCGTGCAATGCTGTTAAACAACAGACTTACTGTACTACCAAGAACGAACACGCCAAGTAGTACAACGATTGGATCGGTAAGCACGACCTTCACGATTCCTTGTTGTAGTGTGGCTTCCCAGAGTGCACGAACGATGATGTAGACAATCAATGTGAGTGCATAGACGGCCAATGACTGCCAGTAGTAGTCGAGTCGCACACGGAATTCAGCCGGAAGGTCAACATGCTGCAATGTGTCCGTCATCGTTTTTCCTTCCATGTTGAGACATCAAGCACAAGCTGAGCCGCATCTCGGGCTGCATGAGGTTTGCCGAACTGTCCCATAGCTTCGGACATGGTGCGACGTTGTTCGGTGTTCGACATAACAGCAAACATCGTGTTGACAAGCTGATCTGCAACGTCTTCATCCGTCATCTTGATCGCTGCTCCTGTTGCCGTTACAACATCGGCATTCTTGTGTTGTTCATTCGTTGATGCTGTTCCAAGCGGAATCAAGATTGCGGGACGAGCCATAATTCCCAGCTCGGCAATTGTTGTTGCACCACTGCGCGAAACAACAAGGTCTGCAAGTGTATAGGCCGCTCCCATGTCATCAATAAATGGCATCACACGAACATTATCCGGCACATTCGTTGGCGGCACGTAGTCCCGCCCCGTTTGCCACAGCACATAGAATGGGGCCGTACTGAGCCGTTGGAGTGATGCTGCTATGGCGTCATTAATTCGCCGGGCACCCAGACTACCTCCAAAGACGAGCACAACCGGTGCATCGACCTTTAGCCCCATTCGCCCCCTAGCCTCTGTTTTGTCGAGATGAGGGTCAATACGCGAACGAACAGGATTTCCCAGGACGTGAATCCGTGGCTGGAGTAACGCTGGAAAGTAGTCGCGACTCTTTTCGAAGGAAACAACGATCGCCGTTGCTTTTTTGGCAAGGCGCGTGTTCGACTTCCCCGGATTGAGGTTTGATTCGAGTACAATGAGTGGCACGCCTTCCAGTGCCGCAGCTACACCAGCAGGATAGGCAATGTAGGCACCGGTAACAACCACAGCATGTGGACGATGCCGACGTATCACAGCACGGGCGATCTGCACACTCCGTAGTACACGCCATGGCAAGAGCCAGGTAGAGGGCGACAGCAGACCTCGGTAGCCCGTGATTGGCATTGATACGTAGGGATAACCCAGATCTGGAATAAGACGCGTTTCCATCCGCGTCTCACTGCCAAGAAAGATTGTTGAACACCTGCCATGTGTGAGCTCTTGCAGACTCTCAACAACGGCAACGGCGGGAAAGATGTGTCCCCCCGTGCCACCGGCAGCGGCAACAAGGCGGAACGGTTCATCGGATACGATAGTCTGAGGCGCGGCGTTATCTGTCATGGTTGCAGAGGATCAGCCGCCAAAATAGGCCCGTTTCCGTAATTTCTTCCGTATGCACCGTTCCCTTCTCGTTCTTCTGTGCGCACTTCTTCCGCACATCGCCTCCGCTCAGGCACCAAACATCCGTCCATGGCTCACACAAATCGCCAATGGATACTCCGCTGAGGCGAAGAAGGCCCTCCCGGATCTGCTGATTGACTTCCCCGATGATCCAGCCGTGTTGTTTCTTCACGCCTCACTCGTTGATGAACCCAAACGAGCCATCCCACTCTACGAACGTATTCAGAATGCCTATCCAAAGAGTGAATGGGCTGACGATGCCTTACTCCGTGTGATCTTCCATTGTATTGATACAAAGGAAACCGAAAAAGCGCGACGTGCCTGGATTACTCTGCGCGATCAGTATGCATCGTCTGAACTCGTACCAATTGCCTACGATGCCCTGCGAATGACAATTGGTGCTCCTGCTCCTAACGACAAAACACCAGCGTCAACAACGAAGAAGGATAGTCCGAAGGACGTCGTGAAGGACACGCCAAAGGCGGACGACGTGGAACCATCAAAGGAATGGTTTACGCTTCAGACAATATCAACAACGGATAAGGCCAAGGCCGAAACACAACTAGCCCAACTCAAGAAAAAGCGGCTTAAGGCTAAACTTGCAACAGCAGAAGTAAAGGGTAAACCCAAGTACATGGTGCAGGTTGGTGAGTATACAACACTCGCAGATGCTCGGAAGGACAGCTCCGTTGTTGCGAAAATCTGTAAGTGCTCTCCGTCGATCATCAAGCGATGAACATCGCACTGGCCATGAATGAGCTGATGGTAAGGGGCAAGGGGGCGTTGGTAGCTCTTGCCCTCTTTCTGTCCTACTCTCACCTCTCTGCTCAAAATGTTGACATTAATGCCGAGCGAGTATCGTTCGACATGATGTTGTGGGAGTCGGTACATGGCTCCATGCCAGTTAGCTCATACTCTGTTTGGCCACAGGCGTTACCATCAATTCAGAAACAACTCCAGTCTTCACCATCGGAGTTTGCCACGTGGACACGCGACTACTATTCACCGTTACTGGATAGTGCCGATACGACCATGTCGACAACGTTTGGCGAACAGTATGGTGGTCGGTTTCGCCTTGCACGTTACCGTGACGGATTTACGCGTTTTGCTGTGGACGCATCTGCGATGGTGCGTGCGGGTACGTATGACGACGGGGACAGCAGTGGACACTATGCCTTGGCACGACCGGCGTTACGAGCTACAGGATCACTCTTTGATGGGTCCTTAGGCTGGTTTCTTGATCTGAGTAATGGAATGCGTCTGACGGGCTCACCACGACTTATTGCAGGCACCGATCCTGTCCTTGGACGCACGTTTAAGTTCATTGTCGAGGAGCAGACGTTTTTTGACCGTTACGTAGGATACGTTCAGTATCAACACGAACACTTCCGAATTCGTTACGGTCGTGAAGCCATTCAGTATGGGCCAAGTCCCATCGACAACTTCACACATTCCTTGTCGGCACCGTTGATGGACGGTTTGCTGATTGATGTGCCGTATGGCCCAGTTCGGTTTACCTCAACACACTCAGCTGCTGATGGTACTGACACGAGTGGTAGGGCCATTCCCGGGAAGTTTATTGCAACACATCGGCTCTCATTTGATCCAGCTCCGTGGATTAGCGCGTCGGTGAGCGACATGATTGTGTATTGGGGGCGCGGCCTCGACTTCTCGTATCTCAATCCTTTGGCATTTTTTGTATCTGCCGGGCTTGGCACGGAGGAACGCAGTCGTAACGACAACTCAATGCTCGGTTTTGACGTGACGGTTCGTCCGATGGCTGGTACGATGTTATATGGAAGTCTTATCATCGACGACTTGTCATGGTCATCTCTCTCTGATACATCGCAGGCAGGCAACAACAACAAGTTTGCCTGGCAGCTTGGTGTATCGCAGGCCTTTGCTGTTTCGAGCGTAAAAACAATAATCACAACGGAATACGTTCGTGTAGACCCGTTTACGTTTAGTCATCGTAGCATCAACGCTTCATACACAGCTCTTGGTGCACCTGTTGGATATGACATTCAACCAAACTCGGATCGGCTAGCTGTACAGCTACGTGTTTGGACGAGTGCACGAACGTCGCTGCGTTTAGACCTCGACTACACACGTAATGGTGAGAACCTTCTGGATGCAGATGGTAACATCATACTTGGTGAGGACCCACGATTTCCGGGATCCGGTGCTGTTGCTCCCGTTGGTAATGTTGGTGGCGACATCCTCCGTGGAGATGGTGACTTCCTTGTTGGAAATCGATTCCTTCGTGGCAACGTTAGCCACATGCGCCGAGTAAACCTATGGTTCAGTGCCGAGCCATTTACAAACATCTTTACAGATGTTCGCCTCGGATATCGTCATCGTAACGGTGGAAACTCACCCGGTGAGTTTCTGTTTACATCGTTCGAGGTTCGGATAGGGTATTAAGAGAGTTCGCGTTGCTCACGGTATGTCTCGCTGGCGCTCGACGGTATGTTCGGCTGCGCCGAACGGTATGTTCGCTTCGCTCACGGTATGTCTCGCTTCGCGAGACGTCAGCCCGCGTAACCCAGCGTCACCCAGCGTCAGCCCGCGTAACCCAGCGTCAGCCGGCGTAACCCAGCGTCACCCAGCGTCAGCCGGCGTCACCCAGCGTTACCCAGCGTCAGCTACTTGACTTCTGTTTTGACAACTTGGAGTACTTCCTTCGTTGTTGCGTGCCGATGGACGTACACGATGAGGTCGCAGTTTTCCGGGACCCAGTCTTTGTTTGCTGGGAACGTAAAGGAGAAGTCCTTGCTAATCTTCGTGCCGAGTGGAACGTCTGTTTGTGACAGTTGTTCGCCCCACGTTCCATTGATTGATCCTCGCAGGACATGTTTAAACACGTAGTTCTCAACGTCACTCGGTGTTTTTCGGTTGTCTGTCTGTGTGCCTACCATCCCGTCTTCCGTAATCCATCCAACGATATGGTAGTCTGAGAAACCTGCTTCGAGATAGTTAATCTCTGCAGTAAATGTGAGAGTCTTTGTTGACTCAGTAAATGTTTTGTTCTTAATAGAAATATTTACTGTCGGAGTGTTGTCAAGAAGATCCGCAACGGCAGTTGACCACATTTCCTTTGGATAAACAAATCGATCACCCGCCGTAACACGATTGATCAGGCCATTTGGATTACCAATGCGGCTGTTCTTGAACGTATTGTCGAGTTCTGTCCCTTCTGGAGTACGCAGGTCGAGCGCGTACTTTGGAGGACGGGGGACAGCAAAGGGACCTGCGTGGACAGCAACGACAAAGACGCGATCGTCTCCAAAGGCATCAACAATCTGGTCAGCAATCTCCGTTGCGGCAGGACAGTTTGGACACGTATGTCCAGTATAGTCCTCAAGCAAGACATTCTGACGAATAGTGTTCGTGTCGACTGGACCAGTCGGCGTCTCACGTGGATCTCCGTCGATAACGTCACACGACGTCATCGTGAGGATGATTGTCGAAAGAAGTGCAAAGTGAAGGAGGCGATTCATGGTTTGTCTTTCAGAACGTGTACGTCACGCCAAGCGTGAAGCCATTAGAAGCCGGCACCGGCCGACAGATACCGCCAACGCAGAGAATACCTCCGCGAACACGGCCATATCCAGCTTGGATACGCAGTGCGTCTTCAACCCAGGCCACCGAGGCATTTGGGTAGTGAACACGCAGATAGTACTCACCATTCTCGTCCTGGAGCATGTTGCCATAGTTGTACTCGTCAAAGACGGTGACGTACCAGCTCGGCGAGATAGAGAGTTCCACAAGTGCCATAACCCAATCACCATTTTGAAGGTCGAGTTTGGCTCCGGCTTCATGTCCAACGGACATGTACTGAAACTCCGTACGCAGACTTTTGTTACGGTCAAACTGCCACCATAACTCCAATACGGCAAAGTCAGCCGTGATAATTCCAAAGGTCTTTTCGAGCAAACCTTTTTCAATCACGTCCTTGTCGTACTGTATGTGGACATACGATAATGTTGTTTTGAACGTACGTCCCCACTTGCGTTGAACTTCGGCGTTAAAGTCAAGATAGTACTGCCGATCACTCCACCAGAAGTTCGCCGTGTACTCGTTTCGAATATTCTGAAGTCGAACGGTATCTAGCATGTGAACATCACTGAAGTTGAGCGAGATAATCGTCTCATCATCACCTAGGAACGATCCCTTCGGAATCGTCCACGTCACGTCGGCCTGGATAGCCAACTCACCGGTTGGCTGCGTCGCATATGGATACAACGTAATCAAGCGCCACGTATGCTGTTTTGTGAGGGCTGGCAGATAATTCACTTGTTGCTGAAAACCAGCCGCTGACCTGTCACTTCGAAAGTCGAGATTGTCGATACGCTTCATTCCAACATTCACGCCAATACCTTTGGCTGCAAATGATGCATTCACAAACAAACCATTGCCAGGATTGTATGAAAGGTTATTAACGGGCGAGGGATCGTTAATCTTTGATGCGTACTCAACATCTAGGGAGAAGGCATCATACCCAAATGAGCCCCTTGCGCCCCATATCGAAACATTCTGTGGCAATCGCAACAACGGATCTCGTTCTTCCTGATACCGGCTTACAAAACCAGCACCTAGAGTGATCCATGATCCCGTTGGTAAAAAATCGGTAAACATTGCTCCGAGATCGGCATTAACGTCGGCACCACGTATGGTTCCAGCACTCACGTCAAAGAAGGCACGCTGACGACCAGTAAAACCAGTAAATCGGAGTCCTTCAACTGGCATAACTTTTAATCGCACACCATCGATGGAGTTATCCAAGCCGAGGTTGCGCTCTTCATAGGTGCGGAGCACCATACCTGTGCCCCACTGCTCGTAAAAGTTGCCTGCCGTAATCTCGAACTTATCGTCAGTGTACGTTGCAAAACGATAGGGAATACCCAATCCACTTCCATTTCCGGATGTTCCATATCTCGGATCGATACCAAGTAATGGACCTTGATACGACTCGAAGCGTAATCCCGCTGTGAATTTCCCACGTTGAAAGAGTACATTCACAAACGTGTTCGAAAGCATCTTTTCGGGTACGTCAGGCGCACCGATCAGCGTGTCTTCTGTGTACGTCTGTGCGTCCATCTGAAGACTTCCGGAAATCCGGCCAACGTCGTCAATGGCAACACCTTGAGCTGAAAGAGAAGCGGCACACAGTACAAAAGCACTGCATGCCGTTACGAGCATGTTCGTTGTCATGAATTTCCTCACGGAAGCAGTTAGCTTCCCTTGCCGGTGAGCTTCTTGAGTTCTTCTTCGAGATCGTCTTCATCACCTGCCGAATAGGCGCTGTGTTGCCAGACGATGGTGCCGTTCTTTACAAGAAACGTGTGTGGGACGTTGTTGACATTCAGAGCGCGCTTAAAGTCCTGGTTTACGTCGAGCAGAACCTGAAATGGCCAAGCACGACCTTTAATAAACCCCGGGACCTTCTGGGCATTACGTGCGTCATCAATCGATACCGCTACAACCTTTGCGCCGTACTCCTTTTCCCATTTCTCATAGAGGTCTTTGTAGGCAGATAGTTCAAGGATACATGGCTTACACCACGTTGCCCAGAAACTAATAATAACGGGGGCGTCCGTCGTGGACAGTTCGCTTGTATTGATGGTCGTACCAGCGATATCACGGAGCTTGACGCTCGGCAAGGTCTGCGATGACGCCGGTGTTGACTCTTGGGACAAGATTGCGGAAGTGCCTGCAACCCAAAGACATAGGGCGAGCAGTAAGGGGCGAAGGGGGCGTGTCAACGGTGTAACTCCTTTGGGTTGGGAGGGTCATGCAGTTGGTTCTCGTGAGCCGATTCGGTAAGTTTCAGGTCCCCTCCAGCCACCAAGGACGTAAATTATGAAAACTCGTGTACTTGCACTCGCACTCTGCGCCATTTTTGGTGCAAGCATCGTGTCTGCTCAAAACCTGAAATTCGATTGGGTTGATCAGCCAACGAAGAACGCAACCACAGATGAGGCATTGGTTGAACATTATTCCAAGATCACCAACACCTCAAGCAGCAACATCTCACTGAGGTTTTTCTACAATAACTCGCAAAAGCACGCCAAACACGGCTGTAATATTTGTTTTAACGACTTCTGTTATTTCCTGTTTTCTGGGCCAGATGATCCGAATCTGCGTGAACCAACAGTTCTTGCGCCCGGAGAAACGTCATCGATCAAGATCCAGCTTATTACATGTCAAGATCCTGAAACGTTTGAGCCTTGCCCTGGATTTGTTTCACAGAGTACGGTCTCGTTTCGTGTTTATGACATGAACAATCTTTCCGACTCAGTGTTCTTTGCCGTGACATTTGTGATTGATGTTACGAACTCCGTGCGCGATATAGCCGACGTGATGGATGTATCAGTTGGCCCAAATCCCGCATCGGATATCGTGACACTCAGTGCTCAAGGCCTATCAAACGTCATTGGTGTTGACGTCTACGATAATGCTGGTTCCTTGCGTCGCTCCGTTGTACATAACGGCACGGACAACATCACGGTACCGGTTGATGGACTTTCCAGTGGTCTACATCATGTCGTTCTAACGTTCACAAACGGTGATGTATACCGCCAGCCGATTTCGATCGTACGGTAACGTAGAACTAAGAATCATTGCCAGCTGCACACTGACGGGCCGACATTCAAAACGTCGGCCCGTTTTCGTTGTTACCTATCTCCCCTTGGTGTAAATGCGTCGTCTATATTTGCCCCTTATGCCAAGCCCCTTACCATCATCCTTCATCACTCGTCCAGCCATTCACGCGGGCACGGTAGCACTTATCGCCGGCATTATCTACTTCGTGACGCGCGCGCCAGGTGTGATGTATACGGACTCTGGAGAACTGGCTGCTGCGGCCGCCACACTCGGTGTAGCACATCCTACAGGATATCCCCTCTTTGTCCTGATAGGTCACCTCTGGTCATTACTTCCATGGTCATCTACGATTGATGGCATGAACATTTTTGCCGGAGTAGTAACGGCCTCGGCGGTAGGTATGACGGTGCTGACGATAGACCTGATCCTAAGAAGGATGTTTGATTCACGCTCGTCATCACTATCTGCGTCGGAGATGTCATTGTTTTTAGCCGATGCTGGAGCATTGCTCCTGGCTATGGCACCAATCGTTTGGGCTCAGGGAACATCCATTGAGGTGTACGGGCTCAATCTTCTCCTGATCACAACAGCACTGTACTGTGTTCTCCGTGCCTCCGTTGAAACCAATGCTTATCGCTGGATTGTAACTACGTCGTTTGTGGTTGGACTCATGTTGACCAATCACATTTCGTCCCTGTTTCTTACCGTTGGCTTCCTCACAATTCTCTCGTCTTCGCCGGCGTTTTCATTCAGAAAAATGTGGCCATACATTTTTCTTCCGGCAATACTTCCTCTTGCTCTGTATGCCTATCTGCCGCTTCGCAGCGCTCAGATTCCACCACTGAATTGGGGCATGACTCATCTTGGAGTGTTTGAGTTCTTCTACCACATCAAGGGTTCGCAGTACGGTGTGTGGTTGTTTAGTGACAAGGAAGCAGCTGGAGAGAATGTTCGACTGCTTGGAGTATCACTTTCCGAAATGCTGCTTTGGATTGGTTGGATTCCTGTCGCTGCTGGACTCGTAATGTCGTGGATTCGTATCCGCAGGGTGATGCTCGGATTGCTCCTCGTTATTGTCGGCAACCTTGCAATTTCACTGGGATACTCAATACCTGACATTGACTCGTACTTCCTTCCAACACTGCTTATATCTGCAATCTTTTTTGCCATCGGTACGTATGCCCTGATTTCGCTTCGTACGTACTCTGGTCGGTTAGCGTCCATAGCACTCATCCTCCCAGTCTTCGGAATTCTGCGGACGTGGCCTGAGGCAGATCTCTCTTCGCATCGTGCCGTTCCCTTGTACACGCAGTGGGCACTCGAGAATGCAGACTCCAACGCAATTGTGATTTCGCGTCAATGGGATTACCTCCTCTCGTCACTGTGGTACGAGCGCGAAGTTGAACATCGCCGTACTGACGTAGTTGTGATTGAGAAGGAACTGTTACGTCGAACATGGTACATCCCGTATCTCCAGGAACGCTTCGCCGATGTTGTGGCACCAGCTCAACAGGCCATTGATCGATATCTGCCGCTATGCCGACAGTTTAATGAGGACTCTGATGATTTCATGAAGAGTCGTACTGCTGTTATCGACATACAATCACGATGGATAGGTGTTCTGCAGGCAATCATCGAAGGGAATATCGACAAACGTCCAGTCTACATTACTCCAGAAATTCTCTCTGAAGAACGCGATGTTATCCAAGGTTACAATGTTGTGCGAGAGGGTCCACTTCTTCGACTACGGCGGACGTCCGACACGACACTTCCGGATGTAAGTAAGGATTTTCTTGCCACACAGGTTTTAGAGACGTTAAAGGGGCGAAACGGGCGCTTAGACAGTGCTCTGCAGGTTGTTGTAATGTCGTTAACGCAACAACCAGGACGATAACATTTCTTCTTTCTTTACCACCGTCACAATGATCTTCTGGCAACCATTTCGTACCATCCTAGGCCCCGCAGTTGTTGTTTGTATTGCCTCGCTGCTGCAAGCATGTGGATCATTGCGTGAACCCGAAGCCGTTGCTGATGCAACGCCACCTGCTGGATACGCTCCAGTCTATATTCGAGCTAATGCACCAATACCAAAAACACGGCCGTCCTCTGCACGAGCCGAGGTGCTTCGTATTGATACCCGAGACCCATCAACCGTTAAACTCTACGTCAACATTGTAGATTCAACAGGTCTCAACTTTATCGGCGCGCGTTCGATGATATGTGCCGTTGTTGACAGTGTTGATGGTGAAAAGAGAACAGTCACAAAACAGCTTGTAGTTCGTGAGGTTACAGAGGCAGACCGTATTCCTACGGCAGTCGCGCTTGTCAGTGACAATAGCGGATCGATGGGTGAAACTCGTGCACGTGCCGTTCAGGATGCTCTCTCATCGTTGTTTGATCAGAAAATTTCTGGTGATGCGCTCGCCGTTGTTCGTTACGACGAGAAGACATCAGTCGAAGTACCATTGTCAACGTCACCAACAGAACTCAAGAACAACCTTCGTCGCGACGGCCTGACGGGATTTGGTGGATATACAGCAATTCATACAGGTATTGCAGCCGCCATCGAACATCTCAACAATGCTCCTTCGACTTTTACATCGAAGTCAATCATTGTCTTCACCGATGGGTGGGAGAACTCGTCGAAGATCTCTAAGGACTCAATCATTCAACGCGCGATCGAAACAAAGACAACGATCTGTGCGGTGGATTTTGGTGAGAATGTTAACGATGGATACATGGAGTCTATCGCTCGTGCTACGGGCGGAATCTACACACGCATCTATGGCACATCAGAGTTTAAGCCAATGTTTGAAGACGTCTATCGAAGAATCAAGAATCATTACGTTGTAGAGATACCTGCTGAGACCTACGGTCGGCATACGTCTTCCGTACGCATCTGCTGGCCAAAGGACACTCTTCAGGCGACCGTGGAGTACGACAACACTCCTGACGTTGGTGCAATTGCCGTACTCGGTGTACAGTTTGATTACGACAAGGCCGTGATCAAAAAAGAATCTGACGTCGCAATACGTAACGTTGCACGGCTCATGAAGGCATTTCCAAACATGGAGATCGAACTTCGTGGTCACACCGACAATCGCAACAGCACGGCTGACCTTGACTACAACCGCAAACTATCAGAGAAACGAGCACAGGCTGTACGCGATGCTATCGTGGCACGCGGAATTGATGCCCGTAGAGTTTCGGCAATTGGATATGGCGACACCGTTCCGGTTGCAGACAATAACACGGAGGCTGGACGTGCCCGCAATCGTCGCACTGAATTTGTCATCCTTCGGAAGTAAGTTCAATGGAACCCACGGCCACACCAGTGTATCTCGTTTTTGATCTCGAAACAGTCGGCTTCTCGCTGGATTATTTCGATGAGACTCGACAGGAGTATCTACTTCGTGGTGCTGTGACCGACGAAGAACGTGATAAGAAGATTGATGAGTTTGCGCTTTCACCCCTTACAGGTAGAATCGTTTGTATAGGTATGCAGCTCATATCAGACGTCGAAGAACGTGATGCAGGGGGTAATCCCCAGGGCCGACGTCGGAGCAGCAAGAGTGTTGCCTATATGGTCGACGATTCGATGACGGACAATGATGGCACAAAGAAGATGGAGCTGTCCGACGGATCTACAGTGCATTATTCGTCGGAGACGACGATGCTCATCAACTTTTGGAAGTTGCTCGAACAGAACCGTTCTCTGACGTTGGTGTCGTTTAATGGACGCAACTTTGACGCTCCATGGCTAATGTTACGCAGCGCTGTACTTGGGATTCGTCCGTCACGCAATTTGATGGAAGGGACTAAGTTTAATTATCCAAATCACATTGACTTACTCGACAAACTCACGTTCTATCAGCCAAGTCAGCAGGGTGCCACGCGCCGGTTCAATTTTGACTTCTATACGAAGGCATTTGGTATTGTATCACCAAAGCAGGCCGGTGTTGATGGGTCAATGGTAGGAGTATTGTTCTCCGAGGGAAGGCTTGAAGATATTGCAGCGTACTGTTTGCGCGACGTTGCAGCAACGTGGCAACTTTATGAAGTTTGGGAGCGGTTACTAAGATAGTTGTCTGCATACTGACCGATCTCTGCAGCAACGAGAAAGACGAGCGAAGAATAGTACGTCCACAACGCTAACGATACCACGGCAACGTATCCACCGTAAAACGCGCTGAAGTTTGTCGCTGTATTCACATACCACGTAAAGAGCAGGCGAGCACCCTCCCATAACAATACAGCAGCGACCGTGCTCAGAAGAATCGTACGGCGAGGCAGTCGCGCATTTGGAACGATTCCGTACAACGTTAGGAATAACACAGTTGTAGCCGTAATGGAAACAAGTTGAGCACCAAGTCCAAACACGAGACCCTCCGAGCCATCAGGGAGGACCGATGCTCCATAGTTCTCAATGAGTGACAGGATAGGCGTAACTAGTGTTGTTGCGGTTATGAGCACTGTCGATACGATAACAAAGCCGATGTCCTTCAGTTTGTAGAGCAGGAACAGTTTTGGCGTAGCGATGTGAAAGATTGCGTTCAGTCCGGTCCTCAAAGAACTAAACAGTGCCGACGACGTCCACAGCAGCACTCCCCCGGCAATCCAACCTGCAAGAGTTGTGTACCGAAATGCCGTTGACACTTCACGTACAATGCCGAGCATCATATCATCTATGCTCGTGCCGGACGGCACAAGTCTCACAATAAGCTCAAGTACGGCCTGTCGTGTGGCTTCCTCACTGATAAACGAACTCGCAATGCTGATAGCGATGAGCAAGAACGGTATGAGGCAGATGAGCTGATTAAACGCAATACCTGCTGCTAGGAGAAAGATGTGTCGACGCTCCGTGATCTCAACAAACGCAGAGAGATGCTTCCAAACTCGCCGGACGGGCGATTGCCGCGCAGGTGTTTGATCTGTGGGTGACGATGGTTGGTCGGACTTCACGGTAACAAAGATAGTTTTGTGCGATGTCCTGCCCCCTTCGCCCCCTTCCATATCTTCTTCTGCTCGGCCTGATCATCCAGGGATGTGCCGTCCGAGGTGATCTGTCAGGTGGGCCAAAGGACGACGTAGCAGCAGTGGTGACTACCACGGAGCCAGTCACCGGGTCGACCAACGTCCGATCGGAACGTGTGACGTTTTTTTTTGACGACTACGTCGATCGTTCCGTACGTACTGCCATCACCGTCTTGCCGACACGCAGATTTCGCGCTGATTGGGCCGGAGATGAAGTAACAGTAACGTTTACGGAGTCGCTGGACACGGCTCTGACGTACGTGGTAACACTCGGTACGTCGTATACGGATGTTCGTGGCAACAAACCAGCAGAAGCTGTCAGTGTCGTGTTTTCAACCGGCGCATCTATTGATACAGGTTACATCGACGGCGTCGTAGAAGGTGCGTCGCTGGAGAACTGTGTTGTGTTGTTATGGAACCGTGCCGATACCATGACGGACAGTTTTTCGCCACGGCTCACGCCGGCACCTTGGCGGCTACCGATTGGAACATCAGGTGCCTTTCGTATTGACGGACTTGCTGATGGTGTATATCGATTAGCTGCCGTCCGAGATGCAAATGCTAATGCTATGCTGGATGGTAATGAAGACTACGCAGCTGGTCCAGAAACGATTTCGGTTGTGAACGGCAAGGCTGAACAGTTTCGACTTCGCCTTGGACCACCACTTGATGAAACGCAGCCCGAACTTGTACGTGCACGACCGTTAACATCGTACCGCTTTGATGTGACATTTAGCGAACCCGTGGTGTATCCAACAGCAACGGTTCCCAAAACAAAGCTTGTTGACAGTATCGGAACGGAACTAACGATACTTGCTATGGGGCAAAAGGGGCGAGAGCGTACGACGATGACGTTTCTCACCGCTGATTCAATGTCGGCCCGGCCCTACAGCTTTACCCTTCTTGACACAGATGTTACCGACACGCTTGGTCAGGCACTCCACGATACTGCCCGCACGGTATCGTTCCGAGGAGTTGAACGTGCTGATACGACTACAGCAAGACTCCTGGACGTTATCGTTTCCGACACATCTAAGTTCTTTGCGAATGACTCAATTCGTGTTGTGTTTTCAGATGCTATTGTGCCTGCGACACCACGAGTCCGTTTTGTTGATGGTGCGGATACGTCAAGCGCTTCGATCGAGTGGACTTCAATGACGTCGTTTACGGCGGTACCGACGCCTAATCTTCTACCACGCAAACAGTATGACGCATTCGTTGACATCCGTGGATTACGATCTGTTCGTGGTGCGGCGATACCGGACACAACTGTTAAACTGACACTCAACGTGTTTATACCGCGCGAACCTGGTGGTGTAGAAGGTACATTCATTGACAGTATTGGACTAGGACAACACGCTGTCCTACGAGCAATCGGTAAGAGTGGTCGAGTACTAGCCGCTCAGAGAGTTCAGCATGAAGGAGCGTTCGTGTTTGATTCTTTACCTGCTGAAGAAATCACCTTTGATGTTGTTCATGATGTGAATAACAACGGCAGGTATGATCACGGTAGATACTCTCCATGGATCCCGGCGGAAGTCATCTACTCTACCGGTACCGTCGTGACCGTCAAGGCACGTTGGACGACCGAAGGTGTGAAGATAGTTGTAAAGAAGTAGTCAGGGGTCGAGATGCTGATCATTGATTGGCGTAGCTCACGTTGATGGTTGCGAGTCGTTGTATGCGGTAAGTAAAGTCCTGTCCAGAACATTAACCGTATATTATGCGGTTGTTACGACAGTACTTTGGGCCCGAAAACATGTACATGACATTCGCACCACATCGTTCATTTGGCAATCGTTGGGAACGTCTCACACCAAGCCTGTTTCTGGTGGTGATCTTGTTGCTCCTTTCAACCACAAACAATGTTGTGAAGGGTCAGACTCCGCGGCAGCCTAACGTTCGTCAGGTAGCTCATGGACTGAGGATTCCGTGGGATCTCGTTTGGGGTCCTGAAGAATCAATTTGGTTTACGGAGCGTGGTGGTAAGATCCGCAGATACAGCCTCTCAGATTCATCTCTACGAACGCTGTATGAGTTTAAGGATTCATTGTTTCTTCAGCATGAAAGTGGCTTGTTGGGAATGGCGCTACATCCATCCTTTCCCGACTCGTCCTTTGTGTACGTTGCAGCATCAATGCGTGACGTAGACGATGTTCCTTGTTTGCGTATTCTTCGATTCGAATACGAACACACAGCAGATACTCTCTTACGTTCACATACCATCTTCACTCACAAGCCAGTTACAGACTTCCATCTAGGATGTAGACTTGGTTTTTTGCCTGACGGCACACTGTTAGCAACGATGGGTGATGCGCCTGTCTTTGGGCTCGTACAGGATGACAATTCATCCTACGGCAAGGTCATTCGAATACATTCTGATGGTTCGATTCCCGTTGACAATCCGGTGACGGGCTCGCCAATGTATACGAAGGGTCATCGTAACGTACAAGGTCTTGCCATTCTACCAAACGGTACAGTCTTCACAGGCGAACATGGAAACGTCATCGAAGACGAAATAAACGTACTCATCAAGGGCAGGAATTATGGTTGGCCGTGGATTGAGGGTCCGTGTGATACACCGGAGGAACTAGATTCATGTGCAAAGTATGATATGACGAATCCTTTGTGGTCAACAGGTGACTATACGATTGCGCTTTCTGGATTGGCCTATTACGGCTCTGATCGGTATCCTGAGCTCCGAAATTCTCTGCTTTCAACGACATTGAAGGGTGCCCATCTGCTTCAGCTAACCCTGAATGAAGGTCTGGACACAGTAACGTATTTGACAAGACACACAAGTGGAGTTTTCGGCAGACTACGAGACGTACTCGTATCACCTGATGGACGAGTATTTATCTGTACGAGCAACTATGACCAGAGCGGTTACTTTCCTTTTCCAAAAGAATATGATGATCGTATTCTAGAGTTATCGTTTGTTGAAGCGTCAGGAACTGCCGCAGTCCGGTTTGAGTCTGACACCTTACGTTTTGCGTGCAGGCCAAACGACATTGACACTGCCTTTGCATACATCACCAACACATCTGAGATAGCTTACGAGATTCTGGCTGTCTATCAGATTACTCCGAATGCTAAACACCAGCCTCTTGAGTACCGTTGGCCGTATACGATTTACCCTGGTCGAACGGAGCTTGTACCCTTTCGTTATTCACCAACATCAGAGGGCGAGGACACGACAACTATTCAGTTTCAGTTTAGCAACGGTCACATCTCTGTCCATAACATGTTGTGCTTAGGCACAACAAAGGTTGGCCGAATCACTCCCATCTCAGATACCGTTCACGTCGTAGAAGATACGACAAGCACCGTGCTGTTTATAAACGACGGCACGGATACGATTGAAGTTCGAGATGTAATCGTCAGCGACTCGTTACAAGCAGAGATTATCGCCGTCGATGGTAACAAGCTTGCTCCCGGAGATACCATCCGTATTACGATCCGATACCGTGACCCGAATCAAGATTCCGTAGCCATCATTGTCACGGTCCGCACGACCGCTGATAAGTCAGCAAGTGCCGTAGTAGAGCGTGTGGTTGTCACATCGGTCATGGAATCCACATCCTCACTATCACCGTACATCCGACCAGTCCCACTTGAGGGCGAAACATTTGCCGTTTACGGCCTTCCGTGGGATGGCACGACGACGTATAGTGTTGTTGACATCACAGGACGAATACATTTCTCCTCCAGCGCTGAATCCCGTGAAGGACACGTCATTGGGTCCATACCGTATTCAACAGCTGTTCGAGGATTGTGTTTTCTTCGCCTCACGGGTTCGGACGGTCAGACTGTTATCATCGCGACTCCAGTAGCCCGTTGAACCACAGACGGTCAATGCGCCGTATTTTGACGGCCGATGACCATTCTCATCGACGATCTCATCCCCGGACTATGCGACGTCCTCGGCATTGCCGGGGACGTCGTTCCGTTTTCCGGACGTATGCTCACGAACCGTCTATTACGAGAGACGGGTGCGGAAGCATTGCTCATTCGTTCCACATCGCGGATTACGGCAGAGCTACTGGAGGGCACCAACGTACGTTTTATCGGTTCCGCGACGTCCGGTATGGACCATGTTGATGTTATGGCCTGCCTGCGGAGAGGCATCATCGTCGTGGATGCTGTTGGTTCAAATGCCAACGCTGTGGCAGAGTACGTGGTCGACGCTATTCTCCAGGTAAGTGCTACACCGTCCACCGAGATTGTTGGTGTAGTTGGATATGGTAACGTCGGATCTCGTGTAGCCCGTTACGCTCGTGCATTAGGGATGCACGTTGTGGTCAATGACCCACCATTTATCGAACAAGATGGCGTGCTGGCCCCGGGACTTTCGTATGCCGCGCTTGATGACTTACTTGCCATGTCGAGTATTGTCACTCTCCACGTCCCACTCACACTCGGTGGTCCATGGCCAACCTTTGGAATGATTGGTGAGCAGCGTGTAGGTCTTTTGCGTCCTGATTCGCTGTTTATTAACACATCACGTGGTGGAATAGTTGATGAACGAGCTCTTTTACAGGCAATGCAACATGGCCTACGTACAGTAGTTGACGTTTTTGCCAACGAGCCGACGATTAATGCACAGATTGCCTACGGCGCGTTAATCACAACACCGCATGTTGCAGGTCATACGTACGATGCAAAGGTTGAAGGGGCCCGTTCCGTAGGGGGCGAATTGTTACGCTGGCGCGGTCTTCCTACGTCCATTGACGATCTTCTGCCCCCTCTCCAGCCCCCTCACGAAAGAATTCTCGTGAACGGAGTGGCTAGTGCTGAAGAGGTTCGTGCTGCTCTTCGTGCACGTCGACCACTGACGGCTGATACATCGAGTTTTGTTGCTGCCCTTCATGGCCACGCTGATGTTGCACTAGCATTTGATGCGGCTCGACGGGCATATCCATTACGCCGTGAGACTCTGGAGTTGGTGAATGTCGATTGAGCGCGAGGATGTCCTGCTCGACGGCGTTGTCGTATTACGCGTACAACGATTCACAGACGAACGTGGATTCTTTTCCGAGATGATCCGCACGGACATACTTGAATCGTATGGAATACCGACAGCGTTTGTGCAACACAACCACTCACGTAGTGTACAGAATGTTGTACGGGGTCTACATGGCCAGCTCAACCCGCCGATGGGGAAACTAATCTATGTTGTTCGAGGATCTATTAAACTTGTTGAGGTTGACATTCGCCAAGGATCACCGACCTTTGGTGAACACATCTCAATTGACGTAAGCGACAACAACGGCCGGCTTGTCTGGGTACCGGCAGGATTCGCGAATGGATTCCGCGCAACATCGGACGTTGTAGATGTTGTCTATGCTTGTACGGCGTTATGGAATCCACAAACGGAGTTCTGTGTGAACTCCTGTGACGCGGACCTTGGCATCGACTGGGGCACGGCGGACATCATACGATCAGCTCGTGATGCCGCCGCACCTACCCTGGCTGAACTTACTTCAGCTTCAGTCCTTCTTCGATAAGCTCGTTCACGCGTCCGATTGACTCTGCTTCGGCATAGAACCGAATGAGAGGCTCGGTACCGCTGGCTCGAACAAGTAACCAGCCCTTATCAACGTAGAACTTGTATCCGTCCTTCGTTTCAACGCGCAGAACGTTATGTCGGCCAATCTTTAGCGGTTTCTTCGCACATGCATTCAGAATCTGCTTCTTCTGCTGTTCGGTAACTGTCACATCACGACGGCGATAACGATGTGGTCCGAACTCCTCGTCGAGTTCCTCACAGAGATCGGCGAGCGACTTCTTTCGTGACGCCATCATTTCCAGCAACAACAGTGCATTGAACACACCGTCGCGTTCGGGTATGTGAAGTGATGTACCGAGGCCACCAGATTCTTCACCACCGATGAGAATCTTCTCTTCGCTCATCAGTTTGGCGACGTACTTAAAACCAACAGGTGTTTCGTGGAGTTCGATACTGTTACGCTCGCAGAACATATCGACCATTGACGTTAATGATACCGTCTTAACGACAGCTCCACGGCGTTTTTTCTCAGTGTGCAGGTAGGACAGCAGGAGCATAAAGACACGATGTGGATCGACGTAGGCACCGGTCTCATCAACGGCACCAACACGATCAGCGTCACCGTCCGTAGCAATACCAACGTCTGCCTTATGCTTCTTTACAGCATCCATGAGAGGACGCAGACACTCGGCGATAGGCTCTGGATGATCCACTTCCCCAAACGACGGATTGTACTCACCATGGATCGTGATGATGTCGGGTAGAATCCGGTGAAGAAAGTCGATACCAGCACCATGCATTGGATCGTACACAATCTTCAGACCAGACGAGCGAATCAGATCGAGATCAATCTTCTTGCGCAGGTATCGAATGTAGGATTCGGCCGCATCAAACGGACGAATGGTGCGTGCCGACACATAGTCATCAAACGATTTTAACGTCACCTTTGGTGCCTTACCCTTCAGTGCCGCTAGTTCCTTCTCAATCTCGGCGATCTGCTCCGGAATAGCAGGTCCACCAAAACTCGCCTTCACTTTATACCCATTGTAGATGGGCGGGTTGTGGCTTGCCGTGATCACAACTCCGAGTTGTGCGCCTTTTTGTTTGGTGTGAAACGAAATCTGTGGTGTTGATGAAAACGTTTCCGTGATATGAACCGTGATACCGTATGACGCTAGAACCCGTGCTGTTTCGCGTGCAAACTCAGGAGAGAGGAACCGTGTATCGTAGCCGATAACGACGGCAGGGTTTTTGGCCTTCATCGATTCGACGTACTTCGCTGTTGCGTGAGCGACGAGCGAAAGATTGTCGAATGTGAAATCGCGGGCGATAACACCACGCCAGCCATCAGTACCAAAAACGATGTCGCTCATGTCTCTCCTGTTCCGTTGAATCCGAGTTCAGTTTGTTTGTGCAGGCGGATCAGACTACCTGATCAAGCCAGCGTTTCCGCACCGGCATAATCGGCGTCTTCG
>DDUR01000025.1:0-1192 GCA_002344895.1 Ignavibacteria bacterium UBA2333 | reverse complement strand
GGTCACTCCTGCATGGTGCACCGGTTTTAATCTGACCACAGCCTACGGCAACGGCGATATCGGCAATTGTTGTGTCTTCCGTTTCGCCCGAACGGTGGGATACTACCGACGAATAGCCGTAACGCGATGCCAAGCGAATCGTGTCGAACGTTTCCGTCAGTGTACCAATCTGATTCACCTTGATCAGAATTGCATTTCCGACTGCTTCGGCAATACCGCGTGCGAGGAAATCAACATTCGTTACAAAGAGATCATCACCAACAAGTTGTACACGATCACCGAGTTGTTCCGTCAGTGCGCGCCATCCGTCCCAATCGTTTTCTCCCATACCATCTTCGATGGACACAATTGGATAGGCATCACAGAGGCGTGAGTACCATGTCACCATCTCATCAGCCGACAGCCTTTGTTGTGTGCTCTTATACATCACATAGCCGCCATCCTTCACCATCTCACTCGCTGCAACATCTAGTGCGAGCATGATGTCTTCACCGGCCTTATAACCTGCCTTTTCGATAGCCAGCATAATCACGTCGAGAGCTTCTTCGTTTGACGCAAGTGACGGGGCAAATCCACCTTCATCACCGATGGCAGTTGAAAGGCCCTTAGACTTCAGGACAGACTTTAATGCATGATATGTTTCCGTACCGGCTCGTAGTGCGTCCGAGAACGACTCAAAGCCCGTTGGCATAATCATGAATTCCTGAATATCAACATTGTTATCAGCA
Source organism: Ignavibacteria bacterium UBA2333 (assembly GCA_002344895.1). GTDB lineage: Bacteria > Bacteroidota > Ignavibacteria > Kapaibacteriales > Kapaibacteriaceae > UBA2333. The sequence continues at coordinate 464 of DDUR01000025.1, read as the reverse complement.
TGGCGTCCACCGTTCAGAATATTCATCATCGGTGTTGGCAGCAGACTTGCATTCGTTCCACCCAGGTAACGATACAGGGGTAACCCGTAGTGATTTGCCGCTGCATGAGCCACTGCCATCGAAACGCCGAGGATTGCATTTGCCCCAAGGCGCGACTTGTTCTCTGTGCCGTCCAGATCAATCATCAACCGATCGATGGCGCGTTGATCCATGGCATCGCAGCCAATAAGCGTATCGGCAATCTCATTCTCGACATTCTCGATGGCCGTACGAACACCCTTACCGCCATACCGTGACGTATCACCATCACGCAGCTCGACGGCTTCGTGCTCGCCGGTGCTTGCTCCTGAAGGAACAGCAGCACGGCCCAGCGTACCATCTTCGAGAACAACATCAACTTCGAGTGTTGGATTACCGCGAGAATCGAGGATTTCGCGGGCCGAAACATTGAGGATGGGAGTCAT
>DDUR01000061.1 GCA_002344895.1 Ignavibacteria bacterium UBA2333 | reverse complement strand
GCCTCCCCACCATTAACCCCACCCCTCACTCCACCCAATCCGCAATAAACACATTTGTGTCGCGCGTGCCGTTGTTGTTGCGGTTGCTGCTCCAGACGAGTTGTTTGCCGTTGGGGGAGAACATCGGAAAGGCGTTAAAGATGCTTTCGGATGTGATGGGCTCGACGTTTGTGCCGTCGTCGTTCATGATGTAGATCTGAAAGTCATATCCACGTTGTGAGCGGTGATTACTGGAAAAGAGTATCTTTTTGCCGGATGGATGATAGTACGGAGCCCAGTTTGCTTTGCCGAGTGATGTTATCTGACGTAGGTCGGATCCGTCAATGTTGCAGGTGTAGATTTCCATTTCCGTTGGTGCAACAAGACCTTGTTTGAGGAGTGAGGTGTACTCTGCAATTGCACTGTCGGTTTTTGGTCGCGAAGCACGAAAGACGAGTCGTTTGCCATCCGGAGAGAAAAAAGCACCACCATCGTATCCCAGGCCGTTGGTGATCTGTCGTTGATGTGAACCGTCGATGTTCATCGTCCAGAGTTCAAGGTCACCACTGCGATCCGACGTAAACACAATGAGGTCACCCTTGGGAGAGATGGTTGCCTCTGCATCGTATCCAGGTGCATCAGTAAGCTTTTTGATGATCTTGCCCTGTTGGTCGGCGACATAGATGTCGTACGATGGATAGACTGACCATAGGTACTTACGATCGGCACGTGGTGGTGCTTCTGGTGGACATTCACGTCCGCCCTCATGTGTAGAGGCGTAGAGGACATGTACTCCGTCAGGCATAAAGTATGAACACGTTGTGCGTCCTTCAAGTGTTGATACTGTTCGTGGACGGTACGTTGTGTTACCTGCTGCAGAGTCGATGTGCATGTCGAAGATCTGATCACATTGTAGACCCCAGGCCTTGTTGTTGCTTTGGAAACACAGTCGTGTTCCATCCGGACTGAAGTATGCCTCAGCATTGTCACCACCAAAGGTGAGCTGACGGATGTTTTTGAGGTGTGGTTCGGTGGCACGAAGCAGTGGGGAAGTGCCGATAAGAAGCAGAACAACAATCGTGAACAGTGTTTGAGTTGGCATGGTGACGTGCGAGGTGATGACCGAAAAAGACGGACGAACCTACGAAGAGTCCGTATCTTTACCGTCTATGTCCGATCCGTTCGATACTCCCAAGCGGGGCCTTGACATGCTCCGCGATCCTCACCTCAATAAAGGCACGGCCTTTACACGCGAGGAACGCGAAAAGTTTGGCCTGATGGGCCTGCTGCCCGACATCGTTTCTACTCCGGAACAACAGGAAGCTCGTATTGAGGGCCACCTTACGTCGTTACCGACAGACCTGGACCGTTACGTCTACTTCAGTGACCTCCAGGAACGTAATGAGAGTCTGTTCTACCGAATCCTCATGAAGGATCCGGTTCGCTGGATGCCCGTTGTCTACACACCTACCGTTGGACTGGCCTGTCAGACCTTCGGGAGAATCTACCGGCGGCCAAAGGGACTCTACATTAGTGTGCGTCATCGTGGACGTATAGCCGATGTGTTACGGAATTGGCCTGAGGCCGATCCTCGTTTTATCTGCGTTACAGATGGCGAACGAATCCTTGGTCTTGGTGACCTTGGAGCTCAAGGAATGGGCATTCCTATCGGTAAACTTGCTTTGTATACAGCAGTAGCAGGTGTACCACCACAGATGACGCTTCCGATTGTACTTGATGTAGGTACCAACAATGAAGAACTGCTTGTTGATCCGTTCTACATCGGTATCCGTGAACGTAGGCTAAGTGGTGCCGACTACGATTCCTTTGTGGATGAGTTCGTGACAGCCGTTCGTACGGTCTATCCGAAGTGTTTTATCCAATGGGAAGACTTCGCAAATCATAACGCAGCTCCACTTCTTGAACGCTATCGTAATGTTGTTCCGTCGTTTAACGACGATATTCAAGGCACGGCAGCAACGGGTGTAGCTGGTATTCTTGCTGCCCTGCGTTTTAAGAAAGAACGCCTCGAAGATCAACGCGTACTGTTCTTCGGTGCAGGATCAGCAGGCATTGGCATTGCTGATCTCCTCTGTACCGTTATGGTGCGCCATGGCCTTTCAGTTGATGAAGCACGATCACGGATTCGACTTGTTGACTCAAAGGGACTGGTCCAAACACAGCGTACGGATCTTACGCCGTCAAAGGAACAGTATGCCTTTGATGATGTTCCGGCTGATACACTGTTTGAGAGTGTACGTTCTGTTCGTCCGACAATTCTTATCGGCACAAGTACAATTCCAAAGAGTTTTACGAAAGACGTTATCGAGGAAATGGCACGTATCAGTGAACGTCCCATTATCTTCCCGTATAGTAATCCAACGTCAAAGAGTGAGTGTTCGGCCGAAGAAGCGTATGAGTGGACAGGTGGTCGCGCAATTTTTGCGTCCGGTAGCCCCTTTCCGCCCCATACCATGAATGGGCGAACATTTACACCTGGACAAGGTAATAACGTTTATATCTTCCCAGCAATGGGACTCGCCGTGCTTGCAGCAAATCCATCATCCGTGCCGGATGAGGCCTTTGTCGTAGCCGCGAATGCGCTGGCAGAACTTGTGACCGACGAGAACTTTTTATCCGGTCTGATCTATCCGCCAATGGCGTCCATCCGTAACTCAGCGATGCACGTGGCTACAGCAGTTGCAACGTGGTTCCATGAGGCAGGACTGGCGCGCTCTGAACGTCCAGCCGACATTGCAGCGGCTGTACGTGCCATGAGCTGGACACCACATTACTGAGCAATACGTGCGGTAACACGGTGTGACGATCTCAATAGTCTCTACAATCTGAACGATCTCAACGATCGTCGAGAGACTATTTGAGGTCGGCCTCGTTAAGATCAATTCCCCAGACACGTTCACCACGAATGTTGTGGATAGCGAGACTGAGTACACGGCTTTTGGTTGGACCGGACACGGTGATCAGACCGAAGTTGTGTTCGCCGAAGGTCTTTCCTTCTACACGCCGTTCATTCGGTTGATCAGCGATGTTCTTGTTTGAGCCGGCCGTCAGAGAACTCGATGTGAGCTCAAAGAGTGGATACGTTCCTTCGCGGTCACGTCGCGATAACTCGGCAGCGTGAATGTCTCCGCTTACAAAGACAACACCGCGAATCTTGTTGTCGGTAATTGCCTTGATGATACGCTCACGCTCAAAAGGCATACGTGCAAAACTCTCTTTACGCGTGTCTGTTGTTAAGAACTGGCTACCAACGGCAACAATCTTAAACGTTGCAGTGCTCGAGGCGAGTACATCAACAAGCCACTGATACTGCTCTTCACCAAGGATTGTTGACGAATCGTCCTTACGATGATCCGGTGAACGGAACCAACGATCATCAAGAAGAAACACGTCAACGTCAATCAACGAGAACTGCGACGTTATACCGTTTATGCCATCAATACCATACGATGGATTCGGCCAGAACTGCATAAACACATCACGTGCACTACGTTTGCCCCACCATGATCTATCGGAGTCATTTGGACCGTAGTCATGATCATCCCACGTTGCATAGTGAGCCGTTGATGCTAACAAAGGTTGTAATTGTGGTAGTGATCGTGTGTGTGAGTATCGCTTTTCTATTCCGGAGCGTGAGTTCCAGTCGGCCTCACGGAGATAGACATTATCACCGAGCCATAGCATTACATCTGGGCGTTTGTTATGGAGGGCGAGAAAGATATCCTCGTCACTTCCATAACCGCCAGTACTGCGTTCGTAACCCGTTTCGTTGACGTAAAAACAACTGCCAAGAGCTATAGTTGCCGACGGAGGATTTGACGTCTGCCACTTCCACACGGGTTGTGTCCGAAACTGTGTTGGATATGGACGTGATTCCTTCGTTCCGTCTATCTCAACGTCATAGTAGTATGTCCGTCCGGGCTCTACTTCCCGTAATCGGAATGTTGCACACCGGCCATCGTCGTGCTTTGTACGAATCACGGACGTGGAGAACACCGTGCCTTGCTGTGCTGAGTCCCGGTAGAGAATGCGGACGTCTGCTTCCGTACGTGTCTGAACCCAGATATTCGCTTCGCGCATGTCAACATGGCCAACCATCGGTCCAGCAGTAAGTCTGCCTTGAGCAAAAACATCAGCAGACGTGAGGGCGGACGAGACAACAAGGCAACTCACCATACTGAGACGACAAAGAATCTTGATGGTAAGGGGCAAAACGGGCAAAGAAAAGCACATCATGTGCGAACATAGCACAACGGACGGCCTGCACAATGTAGTTTTGTCGTGATGTTCACACGACTCCGACAATGGTTACAGAAGGATGAGGCAGATGCCTTACCCGAGATAGCCATGCGTCGTGGTAAGTCTATGCGCTACATGCTTGGACACGTGTTATTGCCAGAGTTACTCTTGCGGCATCCGGCCATTATTCAATCACTTGTTGCTGATGATGGACTAGCGCGGTTACATCACTTACGTGACGTCTATGCACGTCGGTGGCAGATTTCTGACGTTGACGAATGTCTGGCACTTCGATACTTCCTTGCTCACGACGGAGCCGTGTCGATTGTGGTAACGATGCCGGATCCGGTTGGTGTGCCGGAGCCACATTATATGATGATGTATCTGTTGCCTGTTCGACGCATCCTTGTTCTTGAACGTGCCAGTGTGCATCATCTTGAGCGATTCCGTCGTCAAGGGTGGCGTATAATGTCATCTGATATACCACAAGGAGTCACATCAGATCAAGCCGCCTACCTCTGTGAATGGACACACGATGGTAATCACTTTAATTATGGTCTGGTAGAGTTAACGGAAGCATCAATCACGGATAGGATATCCGACGTCTTTGGTGTACAACGTGAGTGGTCTGAAGTTCAGGCACAGACATTGAGTCGAAGGTTGCAGGCCATAACTGACGTACCTCCCGTTCGGCCAGAGTCGCGTCCATTACCTGAGGAAGAGCGCCGGTCTCTCAATGCATTAATCGACACGATTGTGCGTGAAGCACAGAACGTTGAAGTTTTTGAGCGTGGTGACTATGCACTTCGTGTGATTGGCGCAATTGAGGATGTCAAACGTCGTACAGGAAACGTCCACACAGACACTACAATCCGTCTTGGTGAAGCAATACGACTCTTTGCTGATGCTGAGCTCTATGACAAAGCGCGCGATCTCGTGACGGCATGGATTGGTATGGCACATGCGATGCGCGGGTCGCGTTCGCCTGAAGTACGAATTGCCTATGCCTACGAGGCATGGATTGCAGCGCGTGAACGATCAAATTGGGACGAACATCTGCGTGACTATATCGCCGTGCGACTCAATGTGCGTGATTCTATTGGTGGTGTGATGCGGACAGATATGCCAGGAGCAAATGATCCAATGATTACGATGACGATCGATGACATGATGGCACAACGTGAGACGTGGTGAGGTAAGGGCGTTACTCTTCAAATCGGAGATGTTTAATCTCCTCTCCTTTGGTGCCGATTTCCGTCATAGCTTCCACACCAATTGTGAGATGGAGATCTGCATAACGTTCTGTGATGATCTTATCCGAAGCTTCGGTTTTGATTCCGTCTTCGAGAATAGGTACATCACTCACAAGTAACAGTGCTCCGCGCGGGATACCATTACGATGTCCAACGATAAACACCGTTGCTGTTTCCATGTCGATGGCAAGGCAGGAAAGGTGTTTTAGCCGTGCCTTAAAGTCTTCATCCCATTCCCATACACGACGGTTTGTTGTATACACAACACCTGTTCGATATTCCTGTCCGTGAGAGATAATCTTATCCGAAACAAACTTGTGAAGTTTAAAGGAAGGTAGGGCAGGCACTTCGGGAGGGAAGTAGTCATTACTTGTACCTTCACCACGAATGGCGGCAATCGGCAAAATGAAATGACCAATCTCCGTTGAACGTTTTAAGCCGCCCACCTTTCCGAGGAAGAGTACACCCTTGGGCATACGGGCCGTAAGCAAGTCCATAATGAGTGCGGCATTCGGCGAGCCGATACCGTAGTTCACAATCGTCACACCGTCGGCGTTAGTGGCTGTTTGCATTGGCCGATCTGCACCACGGACCTCAACACCATAACGTTCGGCGAATCGTTCCACGTATCCGCGCCAGTTTGTGATGAGGATGTAGTCACCAAAATCACTCACTGGAGTGCCGGTGTACCGAGGCAACCAGTTGGTTGCTATCTGTTCCTTCGTTTGCATAGCCGTAAGTTCGTGAAATGTTCGTCGAAACCCTTGCTCGTGTTGAGCACGTTTTCCGTCCGCTGATGTCGTTCTTACCAGACAATCTTGCGGTTCGGATGTTTTCTGCTGGTAGAACGTTCTTTGCTGAGAGGCTTGCTGCGACACGTCCTGCAGATCGATCTGTTCCCATCGCGTCGACGTCGTCGAGTACCATCTGGGGCAAGACGATGAATTCTCGGCTGTGGAATGCAGCTGGAATGTTCAAAAAGGGTGAGGGATATACCGTAGCTGCCCGTCAGGGGGCCGGTGCCTGGGTTGCCGGAACCACAACATCATTACCACGCGTAGGGAATACCAAGGCAGGCGTTACGTGGCCTGTAGCCGTCTATCCACGCACACGGTTAGCGTCGAACTGGTTAGGGCTGCCAAATCCAGGACATGCGGCTGTAGCGGCGCGAATATCGAAGCTGGAGAGGCATCCCGGCTGTTTGATTGGTGCGAGTGTGAGTGCCGACCCCGGAATGGCCGAAACGGAGGCCTTACAGGGATTGGTAGACGGGATGAATGCCTACGATGCAGCTGGAGTGGACTATCTCGAACTCAATGAGAGCTGTCCGAACGTACCGGGACATCATGATGGTCCGGCACTTGATGATGGACTCATACGACGACTTGAATTTGTACATCAACACGTCCTTGCCAAACGGCGTCGACACCTACCGGTCGTTGTCAAGTTCAGTGTTGACACGTCCGTTGACCAACTTGAAGACCTGCTTGTTCTCTTGGTCACCATGGGATTTGACGGAGTGATACTTGGTAATACCAGTATTGCCTATCCCGATCATCGGCAGTTTGTCCACGAACGTGAAATGGCGCACTATGACTACTTCACATCAACATTTGGTGGTGGCTTAAGCGGAGCGCCCCTTTCGCCCCTTTCCCTGAATATCGCAACGTTGGCCGTGCAGATCATCGAACGACTACGTCCGGCAAACGAGTTTAACATCATCAGATGTGGTGGTGTATCATCGGCTGCCGACCTCGACGAATCGCGAGAGCATGGAATTCAGTTCCATCAGTGGTATACGGGCTATTACGAGGCATTTGCCCGGTATGGTCACGACTGTTACCGAGCTGTAGTATCTCCGCGTTGACGTAGACGAGAGGAAACACTGTCATAGAAGGTGCGGAAACGATTGGGCTCAAGACTCTGCTGACGGAGAGCTTCCTGAAACGAAGTGCGATTATATCCATGTTTTGCAACAACACTATCAAAACGACGATTGGACGTTACGGAATCGATACTCGTTTCGCGAGCGATAATCGATTCAGCATAGGCAGTGACAAGTCGTTCGTCGACACTCGACGATTCAGAACATGAAACGCTAAATAATGCAATAACGATAGTTGAGGCAGCCACTGCTGCGCGGACAATACGTCGAGAAAAGAACATCATGACTGCGTGATAATAGCGGGTTGAGAAGAAACGTATTCGCGGCCAATCCAGACGAGTTCGTTAAGAATCATGGCTGTTGCGCCCCAGAGGGGAACACGGTCATGAACATCAAAAAACGGAACGTCAACAACATGTCCGAAAAGAGTGCGCGGTTCAAACCGAACGGACGACGGATTCAGAAGCGTTGACAGTGAGACAGAGAACACCTCGGCAACCTCGGCCGCACTGGAAATGTAGGCATCGTCGGAGCGAACCATACCAACAACTGGATAGACAGCAGAGTTTGACGGAGGGATGTAGAGTGGCGTGAGGGTGCCGAGGATGATAACGTTCTCGGCCGTGATACCAACCTCTTCTTCCAGTTCTCGGAGAGCAGCATCTTCGGGATTCTCTCCATCGTCAAGGCGACCACCGGGAAAACTGATCTGTCCCTTATGTGTCCGCAGTGACTCACTGCGCACCTCCAGCAGAACATCGGGGAAGGCCTGTGTACGGGGAATCAGTGGAACGAGGACGGCACTTGCGCGAGCTCCGGGGGGAGCACCACGGAGACGACTCTCGGCATCGGGCAGAGCGGGGACAAACTCGCGGTGGGCATCAATACCTGGAAGGGATGCTGCTAGGCGAGAGCGGAGGAAGGAAAAGAAGTCCACAGTGGAACGTGAATCACCGGGTGAAGGAAGGGGTCGGTGCGAAGAGGAATTCTCCGGGAGAGTTCTCCGGGACAATTCTCCGGGAGAGTTCTCCGGGACAAATCTCCGGGAGAGTTCTCCGGGACAAATCTCCGGGAGAGTTCTCCGGGACAAATCTCCGGGAGAGATCTCCGGGACAAATCTCCGGGAGAGTTCTCCGGGAGAGTTCTCCGGGAGAGTTCTCCGGGACAATTCTCCGGGAGAGTTCTCCCGGAGAAACTCTCTTCGTTCCGCGGCGTAATGACGCGCCACCTATCACAAAAATGTCATAACTCAAGGACGTAGACGTGGCCGAGCACGGTTCTGACCTCACACCTTTGGGAGAGGCGTTCGATTATGATGGCAGCAAGGTAGACTATGTATCGTACTGAAGTTTTGATGCCTCGATGGCAATCTTTACGATACACCATTGGAAGGACGTACGACGAGGTCTTGAGGAAATGCGTCGTGTTACGAGGGGGCCAGTAGTTATTGTGAGCTGTGATCCCTTACGACTCTATGACTTCTGGATGGTCGAGTACGGCAAGGAAGTTCTCGACATTGAAGCGAGGCGGTATCCGGCAATCGATACGGTTAAAGGTTGTTTCGGTGAAGACACCGTGGTCACGTCGGTATCCATTCCACGAGATTGTCGTGACGGATTTCAAGAAGCATATTATGCTCGGCCCGAACGTCTCCTGGACGACCACGTCCGTGCGGCTCAGTCGGCGTGGGGTTTCCTTTCCAAGGACGTAGAGCAAGATATCGTTCATCGACTTCGAACAGCATTACGCGACGGATCCTGGGATCGTCAGTTCGGTCATTTCCGGACAGCACCGACGTTTGAGGGGTCGTTGCGGGTAATCATTTCTCCGGGAGAGCTGCGATAAATTCTCCGGGAGAACTCTCCCGGAGAATTGTCCCGGAGAATGTCCCGGAGAATTGTCCCGGAGAATCGTCCCGGAGAAATGTCCCGGAGAACTCTCCCGGAGAAATGTCCCGGAGAACTCTCCCGGAGAACTCTCCCGGAGAAATGTCCCGGAGAACTCTCCCGGAGAAATGTCCCGGAGAAATGTCCCGGAGAACTCTCCCGGAGAATTGTCCCGGAGAACTCTCCCGGAGAATTCCTTCGCCGTCCATACTTTGCACCATGCGTAATCTTCTCGCCTTCCTTCGCCGTATCCCCAATGCCGTTGTATACGGCGACGGTGATGTTATGATGATTGATGTGACGGCCGACTCCCGTACAGTGCGCCCGGGTTATGCCTTTGTAGCCATCCGAGGCACTGCACATGATGGACATGTAAAAATTGCCGAAGCCGTTCAAGCAGGGGCCGTGGCCATTATTGGTGAGATTCCACGACCCGAAGTTGTGCTCGAATCTTCGCCGCATGTGACGTACGTGCAGGTGCCCGACTCACGTCTCGCCTACGCCCGTATGGTGCACGCACTGCACGATTCCTCAACACGAGGTTTGCGACTGTTCGGTGTGACAGGGACAAATGGCAAGACGACGGTGGCGACAATTCTTCGGGGACTTGAAACAGCGCTTGGACGGGAGACAGGGTTTATCGGCACAACTGGTATTGAATACGATGGCGTACATCTTGATGCCACGCATACAACACCTGATGTTCGACGTCTCCTTGAGCTGCTGTCAGATATGAAGGCTCGTCGTGTTGATACGGTCTGTATGGAGGTGAGCTCGCATGCCCTACATCAACATCGCGTTGAAGGCCTGGTGTTTGCAGGTGCAATTTTTACAAATCTTACGAGAGATCATCTTGACTATCACGGTACGATGGATGATTATGCTCGCGCAAAGAAGATGCTCTTTGATGGCCTTGCACCCGAGTCGATCGCCGTCCTGAATGGTGATGACGGCTGGGCTGACTTTATCAAGAGTGATTGTAAGGCACGAAAGGTTCTTACCGTTGGTATCGATGATGAGAATAGTGTTGTTATTGAGGATGTTGTCCTCTCTGCCCACGGCTCTGAGTTTACGCTCTGTTTTCCTGCCGTCAAACGTGGTGATGCTCCCCGCGATCTCCACATTCGAACACCGCTGCTCGGTTCATTTAACGTGATGAACGTTGCCTTGTGTGTTACCATGGCTGTTGCCCACGGTGCATCATACGATGTTGTTCAACGTGCCATTACTACTGTCCAGGGACCACCAGGTCGTATGGAACGGTATCCTCTCATGAATGGCGCAACGGCCGTTGTCGACTACGCCCATACTCCAGATGCACTGCGCGTAGCACTTGCCACGTTACAAGAGTTGTTGCCGGCCAACGGTAAGCTTACTGTAGTGTTCGGCTGCGGTGGAGATAGAGATGCCGGTAAACGCGGCGAGATGGGAGCCATTGCCGCCGAAGGTGCCGACACCATCATGATCACGAACGATAATCCCCGCACGGAATCACCGGAGGTCATTGCAGATGCAATTCTGCAAGGGGTAAAAGGGGCAAAACAAACGAGATATACTCAGGTGTCTGTAGAGCTCGACCGACGTCAAGCGATTCGGTCAGCACTTGAGCAAGCGCATCGAGGTGATATTGTTCTGATTGCCGGGAAAGGCCATGAAACGTATCAGATCATTGGTACAGAACGTCTGCCATTCCGTGACGTCGAAGAAATTGCACGCTGGAATGCCGAGCGTAGGACAAACGGGATAAACGAAAAGCCCGCCACCAGTTGATGACGGGCTAAAGATGCCGTGAGTTAGGTTGGTCAGACGACCAACGAGACGACTATTCCTGCTCCATTTGCTGGCGGTGCTGACGGCGTGCTGCCTTCAGGCGTGCCATACGACGCTCAACAGAGGGCTTTACAAAGAAGGCGCGCTTCTTGTATTCGCGGAGAACGCCAGAGCGTTCATATTTCTTCTTAAAACGACGCAGGGCGCGGTCGATCGACTCGTTGCTTTGGATTGTTACCCCGATCACGGGCTATCCTCGAGAAAAAGTTTGGACGATGAATGAGTTGCTGGTTGAAGTTTCGACGAAATCTCAGGAGAGATTTTCGACGAGACGTTTTTCCTTGTTCTTTTCGAAGTGAACAACAAGACTGGCGCGACCGTTTGACATGATCTCCTTTGAACGGATGATGCCAACGTCGTCCCATGCCTTGTGAAAGATCACATCGCCGATGGCATACGATTCACGCGGTGAATACTCACGCGAATCCTCACGGCTCAAACGAATTGCCGCTCCTGCCTTCTCTTTTGCATCCTCCAGCGCATCAAGGTTGATGAGCTGTGAGTGATGGCTTACCGTACACCGTGCCCACTGTTGGCGACCATGCTCGTGCTCGATCGGCTCACCAATGAGTTCGTGTTTTGTCTCACGCATGAGGAAGGGCGAGTACAGGACGATGTATTTCGCCTTGCGTTTCGACTTCTTCTTCGCTACCGGAATTTCAATCTCGTCGCCGTCTTCGGCGGCCTTCTTCGCTTTCGCGCTCGCTTTTGCTGTTGCCATACGGCTCCCAAGGTTTTAGGGGGCCCGTAAGTTACGGAGATTTCCTGAATTATTCACAGGAACCCCCACACAAACAGCCAGGTGCCGATCGTGAAGTATGCTTACTTACCGGCGAGAACGCGCTTTAACGACTGAATCACGGGGACCGGCGAAGGGTCAACACCATTCAGGATGGCAAGGTGCCATGACATCCAGTCGCCCAGGTAGACAAGGCTAAATGTACGCGCCAGTAAGGACTTACCAGTTCCCTGAATGTCGATTACGGAGCCGACATTCTTCTTGATAATGTCACGTAACGCCTCAAATCTCAGGGCCACACGCGGATGGTCGTCTACGTCCCGTAAGTGCATAACTTTAAACGACTTGGTGCCACCCTTCGGAAACATCCAGCCATTAATCTCATTGTGATTCATCTCCGGGAGAAGATTACCGAAGGCAACCTGCTTGGCATTCTCCTGGATTTGGCCACGCCAGCGAACATTCACAACGTCGAGCCGTTCCGACGCACTGTAGATAACCGGATATGCCCCTTTTAGCCCCTTTGCCAAAGCGTATGCAGGGTTCTTTGTGGAAGGTTCGGCATAGACGTCAGCCAGCTTTTTGACAACCTTTACCGTTTCGTCGATATCAGCTGCAAGGCGTTTCCGTGTGGAGGCCGACCATGCGCCACTCCGACCCATAACCGTCAACAACGGAAAGAAGCTGAATGGAAGAGCACAGCGCGGTTGAAATCCACTCGGAAGGAAAACAACGGGCACCTTGTGTTTTGCTGCCTTTTCGGCGAGTGTGCCGCCCGTTGTAAGACACAACGTTCGTTTCGACTTTTTTCGGGCCGCATCGTAGGCAGATAACGTTTCTTCTGTTTCACCGGAGTACGACGAGCACACAACACGAGTGTCGGCGTCCAACCACCCGGGAGCAGTGTACCCACGCGATACGGTGATCTGGAGTTTGTCGAGTCCCTCTGTTGCAGCAGCATAACTTCTGAGTAGGTCAGCACCAACGGCCGATCCGCCGAGTCCAAAGACAGCATACCGGTTTGAAGCTGGACTCTCGGACCAAGTTGGTGCATGTTCGCCGATCGATACGGCTTCACGAATATGGTCGGGAAGGTGCAACAACGTATCGAACATGTTGCTTTTGTCTAGTCCCAGCGCATGATTGATCGGCATGATGAAGGTCTTTGTTGTGATGTGGGCTCGGAAAATCGATGCTGTGTGGCAAACCTACGAACCGTAAGGCGGCGTGCGGAGTTCAACAGGCTCTGTTCCACGTTTGCGACGATAGCGAATGTTGAGCAATTCAACGCCAACACTAAAGGCCATGGCAAAGTAGATGTACGGTTTGGGAACGTGTACATGGAATCCTTCTGCAAGGAGTACCGTTCCGATCATGATGAGGAAGGCAAGTGCAAGAATCTTTACTGTCGGATGTTGAGAGATAAAGGTGCTAAGGGGGCTTGCAATGAGCTGCATCACAACAATAGCTGCAACAACTGCAACAACCATCACCCAGAGTTCTTTGGCAAGACCAATGGCCGTAATGACACTGTCGATACTAAACACAAGGTCAAGCGCAACGATCTGCGTGATGATAGAGCCAAACGACGCCGTTCCGGAAGATGTGCCGACGTGACCCTCACCTTCAAGTTTGTTATGAAGTTCAGTTGTGGCCTTTGCCAGAAGGAATAATCCTCCAGCTAACATGATGAGGTCGCGTCCCGAAAAACCAAATGGCTCGTCCATTCCGAGTATGGCTGGCATAACAAACAGTGGATCAACCAGATCTGCAATCCACTTTGCTGCAAATAGAAAGGCAATACGCAGTCCAAGAGCAAGACCTAATCCAATCGTCCGTGCAGCAGGTTGCCGTTCTTTCGGCAATCTCTGAACAAGTATGGAAATAAAGATAAGATTGTCAATTCCAAGAACGATCTCCAGCACAGTTAATGTCAGGAGAGAAAATAGAATGTCCATGTGTGGGTGCGGTTAGGCTGGTCAATACCTACTGAGCGCAGGCCTCACAATTTGCCCGCTCACAGCAGATGAATGAATGGTGACTGAACGCTGAATGTCAAAAATGTAAATTAGCGCGCTTCCGTGTATCACAAAGGTCACTTCGCACACGCGCGTAAGCAGGCGCAACCCACAATATGCCAGCGTGAGCGACAGCGAGCACCCCACGAGGCGAAGCCGAGCACCCCGTGAGCGATAGCGAACACCCCACGAAGCCGTTTGCGGCCCGCGTCACCCAGCGTCCAACCATGAATCCCTTCACCGAACAACCATTGATGAACTGGCCGCGACTATCGCCGGCTGACGTACAGGCACGTATTGAACGCGCTAGTTCTGCGCAGCGGCAGTGGTCAACCATGTCCATGGAACAGCGTTCCGAAGTGCTGCAGCGTGTGGCTTCTGTACTGAGAGACCGTACAACGCTGTTTGCACAGCGCATCACCGAGGAGATGGGCAAGCCAATCGTTCAGGCAGAGGCAGAGATTATGAAGTGTGCCTCTACGTGCGACTATTTTACGGTGCGGTCACCCACCATGCTCCGTGATTCGGTTGTTGAGACGGAGTACTCTTCGTCACGTATCACGTATGAAGCCATGGGTGTTGTGTTTGGAATCATGCCATGGAACTTCCCGTGGTGGCAGGTGATTCGATTTGCAGCTCCGGCACTAATGGCAGGAAACGCCTTGTTAGTGAAACATGCACCAACAACGTTTGGATGTGCTGCAGACATTGAAGCTGTATTCCTCGAAGCTGGTGCACCAGAAGGTCTTGTCTCGTCACTCGTGATTGATGTTGATGCGGTTGAGTCCGTGATTGCCCATCGACTGGTGCGTGCTGTGACGTTTACGGGCTCAACGGCTGCTGGGGCATCGGTTGCATCTCTTGCTGGACGTTACGTCAAAAAGAGTGTACTGGAACTCGGCGGAAGTGATCCGTACATCGTTCTCGACGATGCTGATATTGAACAGGCGGCAAAGACCTGTGTAACTGGTCGACTGATTAACACCGGACAGTCTTGTATTGCTGCAAAACGTTTCCTTGTCCACCGATCAATTGCATCGGCGTTTACAGATGCCTTTATTGCCGAAATGACGACACGTCCGATGGGTGATCCTATGGATAGGACCACAGCACTTGGGCCGCTCGCACGACGAGATTTGCGGGATATGGTCAATGAACAGCGGCGACGTGCCGTAGCTGCCGGCGGTCGACTCATGTGGCAATGTGATGCCGTGCCCGATGTAGGGTTCTTTGCAACTCCAGCAGTTTTAGCGGATGTACATCCTGGCAATCCAGCATTTGATGAAGAGATATTTGGTCCCGTGGCAGCGATTTCAACTTTTGGTAATGAAGATGAGGCCATTCGCCTCGCAAACACATCTGTGTACGGACTAGGGGCTGCTGTCTTTACCAGCGATTCAGAACGAGCTGATCGAATTGCGCGACAACTAGAGGTGGGAACGGTGCATGTCAATGACGTTGTTCGGAGCGATCCGCGTTTCCCGTTTGGAGGCGTAAAGGATTCTGGATATGGCCGTGAACTCGGCCGCGAGGGAGCTCTGGAATTCGTGTCAACAAAGACGATCATTCACGCGTAAATTCGGCCTTCCATATACGGAGGGTTGATGCGTACGATTCTGGCTGTTCTTATAGTCGCTGCTGTTGGTGGCGGCCTGTTTGCCTGTTCATCGTTCGACGATGGAGGTGTCGTGGTAAACTTTGAGGAAACGGTGCAATTACGCCAGAACCTCATGTTTACGTTCGATGAGGCTATGAGGCCTGATTCCAGTCTTAACATCTGGGATACAACGTCCGTCATTTCCTTCACACCACACGTTGCTGGCAAGTTTAAATGGATCTCTCCCAATCAACTTGTCTTCTCTCCATCGTTAGGCTTTGCACCCGCAACGTCCTATACAGCGGAACTCCTGCCCGAACTTCTTCAAGGGGCAGAGGGGGCATCAATGCCACACCGGCACGTGTTTGAGTTCCATACTCCGTGGCAGTCGATTACAGAGACGACGGCGATGTGGACAAAGAATAACGAGTCTGGGGTTATTGAAGCACGAATTACTGTGTCATTGTTATATGCCGCAGATCCAACTGCGGTTGGTGAACGACTTCATATCCTCCGTGATAATAATGAAGTACCCTTTCGTGCGGAACCACAGGGTGTGGGAACATCAATTGTTGTAAGTGTGCCAGCATCTGTCCTGCCTGATGGAGGATCTGGCCTCGTCGTTGTTATCGATAAAGGATTGCCAATTGTTGATACGAGAGTCGCTACAACAACAGAACTCAATGCCACAGTCGTCGTGCCCTCGCGCAGAGAACTGGCTATTGTAGATGTTATGCCGATATGGGAAGGTAATGATGGTGTTGTTCAGGTAAAGACGACACAAGCAATTGACGAATCAACACTTCAGAAGGCCGTTCGAGTCTCGCCACAACTTACCTTCACAACGGAGTTGTCGTCGACAGGGTTTGTTGTGCGCGGGCCATTTGATGATAATGTGTCGTATCAGTTAACGATCGACACCACATTGCGAGGTGTTGTTGGTGGTGTCCTGTCTGAACCTGTACTACGGGATCTTGAGTTCGGCGAACTCTCACCGTCAATTTCTTTTGCCAATCCAAAGGCGATGTATCTCGGATCACAAGGGTCACGAACTGTCGGCATCAAGATCACGAACGTACCAAAGGTTCGTATTAGCGTGTTCCGTGTGTATGAAAACAACATCCTGCATTTTCTTCGGCAAGGACGCGAGTATGCTTGGTGGGGGGATGGCATGGCATCATCTGCCTTCGACTTTCGCTACGTTGGTCTTTCGGATTATGCAGATACTGTGTCCACTCAGGTTGTTGCCACGCGGGACCTCGGCTCGGTTGAACGTGGTGTTGTTGGATTCACGTTTGATGTACGCCGGCAAACAGCACGAAAGGGACTCTATCTCGTAAAGGTAGAAAGTACAGATGAACAGTGGATTCAAGCATCGACACTTGTGAGTCTGACGGATATTGGTCTTATTGTGAAGCAGGGTAAGACTTCATGGACTGCTTTTGTAACGAGTATAGCCGATGCACAACCGAAGAGTGCCGTTGAACTGAGCTTGATTTCAACGAATAATCAGGTGATCAAGACCGTTACAACGGGCGCCGATGGAGTGGCCCATCTTGATGACCTGCCTTCTATTCTAGGAAACTTTCACGTCGGAATGGTAACGGCTACATACGGCGATGACTACACCGTCATCGTCATGAAGGATACACGTGTTGACCATTCGCGATTTGATGTTGGTGGAGCAAAGGATGCGGGCCTAGGCCTTCAAGCCTTTGTGTATGGCGAACGTGATATCTATCGTCCGGGTGAAACCATACATCTCAACACCATTGTTCGAGATGCAGCATGGAAGGCAGTACCTGGAGCACCTGTTACATTACGTGTACTTCAACCGAACGGCAAGGAGTTCCGTCGGCTTCGATTGACGCCAGACAATCAAGGATCGGCATCATGTGATGTGCCTGTTGGTCGTGATGCCCTCACAGGTACGTACCGCTGTGAAGTGCTTGGTGCGAACGACGTTCTGTTGGGCCAAGAGGATATTGCCGTTGAAGAGTTCTTGCCCGACAAGGTGAAGGTTAATCTGGGTGTGTCCGACGACGTTCTCCGTCCTAATCAGAAAACAACATTATCGATATCTGGTATGTCATTCTTTGGCGCACCTGCTGGTGGTCATTCGTATGAGGTGCGGCTCCGAATTACACGGAAGGGGTTTGCGGCAAAACGTTATCCTAACTTCACGTTTGACGTAGTGCGTGACGAACGGCGATCATTGGAAGTCGTTACGCGAACCGGTGTACTTGACGAATCCGGAAATGCCACAGAAGAGTTTGTTATCGACTCAACATTGTACGGTACCGGACTTCTAGAGGCTGTGTTCTACGTCGCCGTATTCGATGATGGCGGTCGTGCTGTGTTTCGCACGATTGAACGACCAGTTCATACTCAGCCAGTGATGTTTGGCATCGGAAAGATTGATCGATACCTCAATGTTCGATCGGCCGTGAACATTCCGATTATTGCTACCTCGTATGATGGAAGTGTAACACAAGGTGTTACCCACCTCCGTATCGTAAAGCGTGAGTGGCACAGTGTGATGGAGCGTTCGTATGGAGAAGGATATCGCTGGGTCTCACAGAAACGCGAGGTTGTGCTGGTTGATAAAGATCTGCGTGTTGACGGTGATCGTTACACATTCTCCTGGATGCCACCGATGAGTGGAGACTATGAGATTCGTGTGGGTGCACAGGGTGCTGATGCCCACGTAGCTTACAGCGTCTGGGCATGGTCATGGGGCTCAACTGATGTCTCATCGTTTTCCGTGAACACCGAAGGATTTATCGACGTAGAACTCGACAAGGATTCCTATCAACCTGGAGAATCAGCAAACATTTTGCTCAAGACTCCATTTGCTGGAAGGATTCTCGTGACGGTTGAACGTGATGGTGTACTCGATCATCATGTTGTAACAACGGAAGGACGTTCGGCCACACTTTCCCTTGCCGTCGCGGAAGACTGGTTGCCGAATGTCTATATATCGGCAACACTTATTAAGCCGCATAAGAAGAGTGACATGCCGTTGACGGTTGCTCATGGTTATGCTCCTCTCCATGTTCTCCAGCCGAAACGACGGTTGCCGGTGAACATCGACGTGCAGGCAAATGTTCGATCACGAACAAAACAGACGGTCAAGGTTTCTACAACACCTGGAGCACACGTTACGATTGCAGTCGTTGATGAGGGAATCCTTCAAATCAGGAATATGAAGACACCTGATCCACACGGATACTTCTATCGGCGGCGTGCTCTGCAAACGGAGAGTTACGACGTTTTCCCCTTCCTGTATCCAGAGCTCTCCGTTACGAAGATGGCATATGGTGCAGGTGATGGTGAAGCTGATGAGTACGGTATGCGACTTAATCCAGTTCTCACACGCAGAACAGAAGCAGACATCGTCTCCGTATGGTCAGGAGTTATACCAACACAAGGCGGTCAGGCTTCGATAACGATTGATATCCCTGCCTTTGCTGGTGCACTTCGTGTAATGGCGGTTGCATGGAAGGATGAAGCCTTTGGTTCGGCGGAAAAGTCGATAACGGTAGCTGATCCTGTCGTGTTGGACATTGGTGCTCCGCGAGCAATGTCGCCGGGTGATTCATTGGTTGTCCCCGTTATCGTGACCAACACCACAAAAAAATCTGGCTCAATCACAACAAACTTGAAGGTCGACGGTCCGGTACGTATCGTCGGCTCAAGCTCACGATCGGTGACAGTAGATCCGTCTCGCGACGTCGTTGTTGACTACACAATTGTCGCAACGGGTGCTCTGGGTGTTGCCTCCCTCGAAGCTGAGGCAAAGGGATTAGGAGAGGTACAACGGCGAACAACAAGCGTGCCTGTTCGCCCCATTAGCCCCTTAACCGAGTCTTCCGAATGGGGATCTGTTACGGCCGGCAAAACAAACGTTGTGAACATCGGAAATGGATTCTTCCCCGGAACAAGTAGAGCAACCCTTGTCGTTACGTCGTTCCCAGCACCGAATGTGCTCAAGAGTCTTGACAATCTGCTCGGATATCCCTACGGATGTGTAGAGCAGACAATTTCAAAGGCATTCCCGCAGATCTATCTGGCAGATCTTTCCAAGGTGTGGAATGAGCGTCTTGGCCGGTCAGCAGATCCTGTCAAGAACGTTCGTGAGGCCGTCCGAAAGGTTGAAAGTATGCAGTCCTACAACGGTGGTGTCTCCTACTGGCCCGGCGGAACAGACGTATCGTGGTGGGGCACAGCCTATGCCGTTCATTTCCTGTCGGAAGCACAGAAGGCTGGATACGACGTTGATAAAAAAGTACAGCAGAAGATGTTGGACTATCTCGAGCGTCGCGCAAAATCACGGGAAACGGAAGGAATGCGTGTTCCATCCGGAGATGGTTACACCGTACGACCTGTAGCGGCTCGCGAAGTGTTCTACTCGCTATTTGTTCTTGCATCAATGGGGCGGCAAGACGTGCCAACGATGAATTATTATCGTTCGTCTCCTGATGTACTTTCGCAAGACTCACGATATGTGCTTGCATGTACGTATCTCATGTTAGGCGATAGGGCGACGTATGATAAGCTCGTGCCCAAGTCCTTTACCTCCGAGAACTACCGACCGTTTGATGGAGGATCGTTTGCATCACCACGTCGTGATCTTGCGTTCGCACTGTTAGCAATGGTGCACGCTGCGCCAAATGATCCCAAAACCGCTGAGCTCGCTAAGCGGTTAAGTGATGCCATGCGAGGTGGCGACGTTTGGTCAACACAGGAAAATGCTTTTGCCGTGTTGGCCCTTGGTAAACTCGCAAACAAACAGATAAAGGCTGGAGTGACATGTACCGTCACGGAGAATGGCAAGAAGATCGCCACACTTGAGGGCGCAGCAGCGTCGGTTGCCGTATCACCTGGACGTTCATACTCGGTATCGGCAAACGGTGGTACGGTGTACTGGTACTGGAGTGCCGAAGGTATTCCAACATCGCCGCGAAACACAACTGAAGACGTTGTCCTCAAGGTTCGTCGGCAATGGCTAACGCGTGATGGTAAGCCGTTAACATCAGGAACGGTGCGTCAGAATGACATCATCATTGTGAAGGTGACGGTGATGTCAACAGATCGTGTTCCTGTTCGAAACGTGGTTATCTCTGATGTTCTCCCCGGTGGATGTGAACTTGAAAACCCTCGGCTAGGAGCTATGGATAATACCAAGTTTGCTTCCGATGGTGCTATTGCCACGTACTACGATTACCGAGATGATAGAATGAACTTCTTTGTGAATGCCGACACAAAGGAGGTGGTCTACTACTATACAATTCGCGCCGTAAATCGTGGCAAATTCGCATATGGTCCGATTGGAGCTGATGCGATGTATGATGCAGCAATCCACTCCTATTCTGGAGGCGGTGCGCTGACAATCAACTAGGTAACATCAACGAGGTAACAGCGAACAACGAGGACGGCATCATCGCGACGTGGTCGGGATGATGCCGTTGCGTTTTTCGGTGACTGAGCTATCAAACTACCGAACGATGATCGTTGAGTCCTTGAGTCGAACTGCAAGCCATGATGTTAACGACTGAACATCCTTCGCCGACGGGCGCTGTGCCCAGTCTGCCGTGATCGTCGTCGATGTGTCGGCCTTACCATCACGGACATACGTGATCGTTCGCGGACTGATGGAAAGTGATCGTAGGTTTGAGAAGACAACCGATGCTTCTCGCATAACGTCTGTGGCCGAAACATCTGCCTTCATCGGTCCTCGTAACGACTGCTCAAGTGAATCAATGATGCGATTCTTTGTGGCAAGTGCTGCTTCGGCAGTTGTGTAGAGATCGAGCAGCTTTGTTGTCGACAACGTTGGCGATCTATCGAGTCGTGATGGATCACCAGCCTGCCGAAGGATAATCGTTGTTGATGAAAGTCCATGAGCTTGTTGCAGTGAATCTACCGTCCTTCTGTCATTTGTGTCAAGACGAGTGCCGATAATCGTGAGTTCAAGGCGTGGGTCAGTTGTTGAATAACGCTTATACGTAACAAGAACACTCGACGATGTAAAACGTTCGCGCATGTCTTCAACGAGGCCGTTTATCTCTCGTTCAAAAGCATTCTCTTGAAAGATGCGATAGCCTATGATCACACTTGGGAAAAGTGTCACCGTAACGACGGTCAAAACAATTCGACGGACACGTCGAGATGCCCGTTCATCGAGGCCAGAACTTTTGTGGAATCCCGCTACACGAAGGACGGCATAGGTCGCTGCAGAGATACAGACACCGTTTACAAAGAAGAGGTAGAATGCACCGAGAAAAAACGCTGAGTCGAGATGAGCGATTCCATATCCAGCTGTACAGAGTGGGGGCATAAGAGCCGTTGCAATGGCCACTCCAGGAACAACATTACTCTTATCCTGACGAATAGCGGCAACTGCACCAGCTATCCCACCGAAGATGGCGATAAGAGCGTCGAGCAGGGTAGGAGTTGTTCGCGCAACAAGTTCCGACTTGGCATCACCAAATGGTGAAATAAGGAAGTATATCGATGAAGTTACGAGTGATATGCCAACGGCAATAGCAAGATTTCGTGCTGACTTTGTGAGTAGACTCACATCCCAGACAGCAAGTGCTGCGCCCATACCAACAATCGGACCCATCAGGGGAGAGATAAGCATCGCCCCAATGATGACGGCAGCAGAGTTTGTATTGAGACCAAGTGACGCAGTGAAGATGGCCGCAACCAGAATCCAGGCCTTCGCGCCGCGAAACGTAATGTCGGCACGGATTACTTCTAGCGCACCGGCTTCGTCTAAAGGTCCTTCGATACGAAAGACATCACGAAGCCAGACAAGAGCGCGGAGTACCGGGAGGCGACGTGGCTTCAACCTTCCTCCACATGTCGTTGGGCAACACGTTGGTCGCGACGCTGTTTTGCCAATGCGCGGAGATCAACAACATGATCTGCTTCGTCAACAATCTCCGCTCCTAACATCGTTTCCAGCACATCTTCCATGGTGATGAGTCCCTCAACACCACCGTGTTCGTCAACCACCATAAACAGATGCTGACGTCGCTGCAAAAACTGCTCGAGTGCTTTTTCCAGAGTGATGTTTTCTGGAATAAAGTCGACGTCACGTTTAAGGCGCGAAAGGGGCACGTTTTGCCGTCCAGCCAACGCAGCTCGTAAGACGTCCTTTGTCATCACATATCCACTCACACTGTCGAGATCCCCATCCGTGTGAACAGGCCAGCGTGAATACATCTGCAGTTCAGCACGTTTGACGGCCGTTGCAACGTCCGTTGCTTCAGACATGGAGAACACCACGGTTCGTGGTGTCATCACATCCGTCACCTCAATACTGCTTAACTGCATAATGTTGGTCATGATCCGATACTCGCCCGGATCAAGGGCACCTTCTTCTCGTGCCGTTTCAACAAGAGCTTCCAGTTCTTCGCGGGCTTCCTCCTCATCCGTGCCACGTTGTGTAACACGCATGAGCATACGATGTGCAAGACGGATCGGGGATGTAATCGTTCGTACAGCCAAGAGAAGAATGCCTGTTGTTCTCATGAGACTGTCAGCGTACCGAGCACCTACCACAGATGCTACTGTCTTGGCCGTCGTTACGGCAATCAGAACGGCAAGGGTCTCCGTCCAGAACATTGCCGAATCCTGATTGGCCAAGACAATGGTTGCAGCAGCAGCTGTTGCGATTACAAGAAACAGTGCGTCAACAACGGCAATAGCTAGACTCGTTTCGTCGGCTTCATCAAGTGCAGCCTTTACCCGTTTTCCAGCAGGCGATCCTTCGTCGGCCATCGTTGTAACAACACCTGCGGGCAGGTTCCGCAGAGCTGCTGCAAGGAAGTCGCACAGCGCACTACCGGCTACACCGACAAAGAGGATGAGTAGGTCCATTAGGAGGCTGTAAACGACTTGTCCATAATCACAATTCGTCCAGGATAGGTGATAGCACCAAAAGGTGTTCCTACCGACGGCATTGCATCAAGCTTTACCCGTGCTGCACTACCATTCACACCGCCAAGGGCAAGTGCAAGGTTGAGGATGCCATCATAACCCTTGTCGGCAAAAAAAGAATACATGTCCAGCCCCATACGTAATGGAATGGTAACGGACTGACCGTTACCTGGGACTGACACGGGAGATCCAAGCCCACCGTTAATTGTCTGCTTGTCGTCGATGAGTAATCGCCAGTCAAGATCATTCAGTGTCATCGCTGTCTGGCGTGTACCGTTGGTTCCCGTGTTGGGGTTTTTCGCGTCGACGTTTAACACAAACTCTGCAGGAAATGACTTACGAGCGAAGGCATTCGTTAGCGATAATGCGTCGCCAATTGAAAGTCGAGATGGTTCAGATACCTTCGAAAGATCAACACCAGCCAGGCGGAATCCGCTGACGTTGGCGAGCTTAAACTGAAGGCGAGAAATGTTTGTGAGTGCATTTGTAATGTCGCGCACTTGAGCGCAACCAACAGCAAACAGAAGGGCAGTAGTTGCAGTTGCCAGAAATCGATATGTGCGGTTCATGAGAGTTCCATTGACGTAATCAAATCAGCGGCCAGGCCGCCAGAAACGGTGACGAGCGGTATTCCTCCGCCCGGGTGGGCACTGCCACCAACATACCAAAGATTCGACAATCGAGTCGATTGCTGACGTGGACGCAAGAATGCAGACAATGGTGAATTTGACGCTGCACCGTAGAGGGATCCATAGGGCGAATTCCATTCACGTTCCATGTCAACCGCAGTTCGATAGCGAACCGATCGAATGTTCACCTTGAGACCTGCCTGACGAAGACGAGCAAAAATTCGTTCCCCGTAACGTTCGGCAAAGTGTGGATCTGTGAGTGGTTCCGATGTTGTCGGAAGTGCTGGCGCATTCACGAGTATAAACCAGTTCTCACGTCCTTCTGGTGCGAGTGCCGAATCGGTTACACAGGATCTCGATATATAGATCGTTGGATCATCAGCATACGTGCGCTGCGTAAACAGCTGGTGAAATTCCTTCTGATAATCATCGGAGAACAAAACCGTGTGATGTGGCAGGTCGTGTGTGCCATCTACCGAGGCGAGTATAACAAAACCAGCTAGGCTAGGTGTGCGTGGTGGACGTATCGACTCACCAACGAGGTCTCGTCGAGTAGTTGTTACGTCAACATTGGAGATAACATGATCAGCGGCGACGAACGAGCCATCGGCGAGTTCGACGCCGCGCACCTTTTGCCCCGTAACCACAATCTTTCGAACTGCTGTTGATGTGTGGACACGCAGCCCGTGTCGTTGACCAGCCGAGGTCATCGCCTCGGCAACACGAGCCATACCTCCCTGTGGATACCATGCACCAAAACCAAACTCCACCCAGGGGATAACCATCAGTGTTGCTGGAGCTTCATAAGGATTTGAACCATTGTAGGTTGCAAATCGATCCGCAAACTGAAGGATTCGTCGATCGTGGAAGTAGGACGAGTTATGACGATGAAACGATGTGAGTGTTCTAAGTCGATGGATATGGGGCAAAAGGGGCAGGTTCCTTCGTTTGAAGAATTCTCCAAATCCATCAAAGGGTGCAAAGATGAAGGTGTCCTTGGTAAGATCGTACACTTCTTTTGCATGGTTGATCCACGATGTAAACGCAACGCCATCGTGTTCACTTATGGTAGCTATAGCATCGGGAATTTGGTTAACGTCAAATGGAATGTCCATTGACGTGCCGTCACTCCAGAGATAACGACAGGCGGGATCAACAGCACGCAGGTTGAGTTCTGATGCCAGAGACGACTTCATCTCTCGGAAAAAATCGTCAAGAACGAATGGCATTGTGAGAAGTGTGGGGCCTGTGTCAAAGAGGCAGCCATCAAACTCCACAACGTTCATCTTGCCGCCCGTGCGAGGTCCGGCTTCAAAGAGGTCAACGGAGAAACCGCGAGCGGCCAGACGTGAGGCTGCCGATACACCACCGACACCTCCGCCGATAACAACAATGTGTTTCATACGAAGACGACGGTTACGCCGTAAAGCCTTCGTCCTTGAGATAGTCCTGAACGGAAGAAGTATCGCCGGATAACAGCGCACTGATAATTTCACGAAGGCGTGCAATACGTCTTCGTTCGATACCCAACGACGTTAGTACATGTGCCTTTGTTATGAGCAGTCGTTCTTCAATGGGCTTTGTTAAAAAGTCGTCGGCACCGGCCTCTACGGCCTTTACCTGCGTTGCGCTATCGTTGAGCGCCGTCACGATGGCCACGGGGATCTGTGCCGTAGCAGCATCGGCCTTAAGCATCTTGACGGTTTCGAATCCATCAAGGCGCGGCATCATAACGTCGAGAATTATGGCATCGGGTCGACGCTGCGCAACACGTTCCAGACACTCCATACCATCACCTGCTTCGTCAGAATCAAAGCCATTGGCTTCGAGGTAACGACGCATGAGTTTTGTTGTGATCTTGTTATCGTCCACCACAAGGACGAGCGGGCGCTGCATGGATGTGGTCACGGCTGTGCTTCGTGGACAAGGTCTGAGACACCAAAAACGACGTGAGAGCCAAGAGGTGTGGCCGTCACAGTGTCGACAATGATACGAAGTGCATCGCTTCCAAAACGCGCCTGCCAAAAGGCTACAGGATATGCTCGTTCCTGTGGTGCGTCAAATGGGAAGAGAATCTGGTGAAGGGCACGTTGACGTTCCAGCCGTTGCGTGTTCTTTTTCTTGAGTGCCGAGCGCAGTTTGGCAGACAGATTTTCCAAGGATGAACGTGTAGAAGCCGCGGCAGATTCTACGGTGGCAACAAGAGTTGGGTCGATACCTTTGGCTGCTTCGATATAGGGCAAAAAGACATTTGTGATGGCCGCTTCATCAATGGCCGGCAACACGTCATCACCAAGTTCAGTAACGAGTTGACGCTCAAGGTCTGACCATCCAGCAAAAAAGTCTGGAGCAGAACGGTGTTCCTTCCCAAGGTTACGCTCCGTACGCGCATCAAGTAGCGTCAGCCCATGCCGAGGTAGCGGCACCGGCATGTCAACACCAAGTGCAGCATAGAATTCACGCATTTCTGCATGATAGGCAACCTCGGCCGGACCAAGTACGGTGGCCGCGGTTGGAAGAACGGCGTCTTGAAGGATGGGCCGCAATAGTGCCGATGGCATGTAGGACTCGGGGTGAGCTGCGATATCAGCCCTGCGCGACTCTACGTCGTCGATTCTATGACGCCCCGTCTCATCAAGCCGAAACAACGGAATCGTTGTTGGTGCAATCTGAACATGGTATCCTCCTGCGGTGAGACGTTGGGCTGCAGTATCAAGGATGTTCAGTGTGCGTTCGGCACCGACGTCAAGAAGTCGATGTAGTAGGGGAGCATGATAACCTTCCTTAATGATGTTGGACGCGCGAATCACGACCACTCCCCACTCACGAAGGAATGGTGAGAGTACATCAATCATTGCGTCAGCCCACGGCACACCGTCACTATACATTCTGCGTAATGAGCCCGTAACATCTTCGGCATATGGACCGCTGATTTGGTCAATGAGTAATCGAATACGCTCAACGTCAGCAGCCGAGAACGTTCGTCGTGAAACTGGTTGCCGTTCATCACTTCCGTCCCAGAACGTCGTTTGTGTCACGCCGTCCATCGTCACGGTGGATGCTTCCTTAGCATCGTGATCGTTGTCTTCGAGCCAGTACACCGGGATGACGGGTGTTCCAAACTGCGCCGACCACTCAGACGCAACACGGACAGCAGTACCGATTTTTAACAACGTATACATTGGGCCACCGAACAATCCTACCTGTTGCCCCGTAATCACAAGCGTTGATTGGCTGTCACCAAGACGGTCAATCGATTGTTGCTGTTGAGGTGAAGGGGCAAAAGGGGCTAACGACGTTGTGGCGAGGTTCTGCAGCCGCTTCCGAGAGATGCCTGCAGATGCACGTCGTTGCAAAAACTCAGCATTGGGATCAAGTTGTGCAAACCGGTCTGCTATCGCCGGAACTCGACGTAAGAAGTCGTGATAAAGGCGAGAACCAGGTCGATCAAGGGGAGAAAAGATCGTCATGAGGGACGTCGAATGAAGACGATGTAGGAGCCAACGGTATCCGTGGCCGAAAAATGCGCCACAAAGACGTTCAAGAGTGTGGAGTCGTGTCGGATGGCTCCCCAGCTTGACATGGAATGAAGTGTCACAGGTGGGGCCACGTCAGATGTATCAACGACGATCATATCGGCTGTCGACATTTCCTGAATGGAGCGCTCCTTCCATCGTGGTCGTGCTGCTGCGCCCGTCAAAAACTGTGTTGCGCCAACACTGAGTACGTTGTGTCCAGGTAGAGACAGTGCTAGAGGTGCCGCTTGCCACGAAAGGATGGCCCAGCGTGTTGTGTCGTGAACGAGTGGTGCCAAACGTGTTTGCAGGTTCGGTAGTTGCTCAGCTGAACCTGTGAAAATCTCGGATTGACGCACGAGACGTTGTGAGGGATCAATCGTCATGATGGCAGCATGACGTACGATGTTCACGTAGCGCGGTATTGGCGTGAAGAGCATGGCCAACGTGATCGCCACAACAACTGTGCTACGTCGGGATACGGAGAACTGTGTAAACACCCATTGCCCGCCAAACGCTGCCAGGAAACTAAGTGGTACATAGAGTCGAGCAAAGTGATACGGGAAAAATCGGCGTTCGAGAAGAACAGTGGCGAAGAGGATTACAAAGGATAGAAGTACTGCAAACAAAACAAGGTCGTTCTTACGGCGTAACGATGTAATCTGCTGAGTGAGCAGCACAACAATGCCGACAATAACGAGAGATGTGATGATGATGCCAACGTTGTCACCAGCAAACTCACCACACCGTGTAAGGGCAAACGTAAAAAATGTGATCGACAGTCGGGGTTCGGATGAATACATTGAGAGGTAGGCCATAACCTCTCGGAATCCGTCATAAAAACGAGGATCGTGTCCAACAGCCAACAGCACGAATGTTAGTGTGAGTATCGTTGAACCAATGAACGTGCCAATTGATCGAATTCGTTCGTTCCCACGTTGCTCATACGCCATAACGAGAGCGATAGGTAGAGCAACTACGCCGAGTGTGAACTTCAATCCGATGCAGATAGCCAGAAGGAAACCGAGACTGATATTCCTATTGAAGGACGGATTCTTCAGCAAGAATGCGAACACCCCAGCAAACGCCACACAGGCCCATGTTTCTGTCTGTGCGGTTTGGCCAATGTTGAGTGTTACCTGGAGTAGGGCATAGACGAGGGTCATCGTCCATGTGGAACGCGCTGAAAACTGAAGTGACGTGGCCGCGGAAAGCAGAAAGCGTATCGCAATGCTGTGTAGGAGTACATCAGCAACACCGATAAAAGAAGCTCCACCAAGAAGATCGGCAAGTCCGAAGATGAGGAAGATCAGCGGCGGTTTGACGTCGATAAAATCGGCATACAACGTACCACCATCAAACAACATCCGTCCACCACGGAGGAAGATCGATTGATCAATGCCGAGAGGGAAGGTGACGAGTGGTAGCAGAAGGATCGTCGTAACGATCCAGATTGTACGTACGTCGTGTTGACTGATGATACGATCAGTCTTCACGACCTGCTATCTCGCATTCCATGTCGTCGCAATGATACATTCTCCGACGCGAGCCGCGCGGAGTTGAAGTCGACGCGCCTCCTTCGATTGCTTCGAGTGCTTCTTGTTCGAGCATTGCCCGTAATGCTGCATCACGTAATCTTCTGCGAGCATCGTCTTCGATAGAGAACATCATTGTGCCGTCAACGTAGGTGCGTTCTACACGCGACGTGTTGGACAGTGGATGTCCTGACCATACGACAAGATCAGCATCCTTGCCAACTTCGAGAGATCCGATACGATCTTCTGCCGCCATTTGTTTTGCCGCGTTGATCGTAACAAATTTTAGGGCGTCCTCTTCCGAAACGCCGCCATACTTCACACTCTTGGCGGCCTCTTGGTTAAGCCGCCGTGCCATCTCAGCGTCGTCACTATTTATGGATACCGTTACACCTTGTTCGTGCATGATTGCCGGGCTCTCTGGTATCGCGTCAAACACCTCAAACTTATACGCCCACCAATCGGCAAAGGATGAGCCGCCTGCACCGTGTTGTGCCATTTCGCGAGCCACCTTGTAGCCTTCAAGAATGTGTGTGAAGGTATGAACACGAAAACCGAAGGATTCAGCAAGACGCATGAGCATCAGAATTTCACTCTGCACATAGGAGTGGCAGTGAATGTTCCGTTTGCTACGAAGAATTTCTACGAGCGCATCAAGTTGTAGATCCTTACGAACTGGCAGCTTTGTTTGATCGTTCATTGATAGAGCGCGTTCATATTCCGCCGCCGCTTGAAAGGCATCGCGCATGATTTCTTCCACGCCCATCCGTGTTTGCGGATATCGAATGGTGAAGTCGTCACCCCAATTTGCCTGTTTGACGTTTTCACCAAGAGCAAACTTTACCGTTGGTTTAGCATTCTCAAACCGTAGGCCTTCAGCGTCAGTACCCCATCGAAGTTTAATAAACTGAAGTTGGCCTCCCATCGGATTTGCAGAGCCATGAAGCAGATGTGACGATGTAACTCCACCGGCAAGCTGACGATAAATGTTGATGTCGTCAGGATCAAGAACATCACCGATGCGCACCTCAGTTGTCACAGCATGTGTGCCCTCATTCACACCGCGTGTTATCGCTATGTGCGAATGTTCGTCGATGATTCCAGGTGTAATGTGTTTTCCTGAACAGTCAATCGACGGACCTGCGGGTGGCGTGCCCGTGCCTACTCCCGTAATCTTTCCGCCGGCGAGTGAGACCCAGGCATTCTCGAGTTTACCCTGTGGACCTGACGTCCATACGGTTGCACCAGTGAGCACAACATTCGACCGTGGAGCTAAACTGTCAACACCAAACGGCTCCATGGGTACGACGTTTGGAAGAACACGACGTTGAGTGATTGTTGGCTTTGCCGGTGTTGGAGCAGCACGGAGTGTCGAGTCACGACGTAATACACCGGTCGTTGTCGATCCGTCCTCCAGAACAAGTGAAGCATTCATGAGAATACTATCGGCCGTTGCTGTGAGCCTCGTTGTTCCCGGAAGTCCAACAGTATCAAGTTTTACCGTCATCGTAAGATTCGAACCTTCTACACGGAGTGTCGAGGCAATTCGAATACTGTCGGATCGTACAGAAGACGATGGAGAAAGTGATGTGCCTTCGAAGGACAGAATCAACGGTGCGCGAAGACGTGGCGACGTCAGTGTCCAGTGGCCTCGTATGTCGATCTCGGGTTGAGATGTAAACTCCGTCTCACGGCCAGCCGTAACGACGGAGAGAATTGTTGTTTCATCCGAAAACAGATTCCCAGACGTAATGACAAGATTTGCATACATCTTTGGTGCAATACGGCCGGTACGGTCGGAAACACCGAGTACTTCTGCTGGCACCGTCGTAATCGCGGCAAGAGCATCTGCCGTGTCAAGGCCACGTTCTACTACCGTACGAAGTGCTTTGAGGAATCCAGATTTATCCTTCATCCCATCGGTTGTAAAACAAACCCGTCCTCCGAGTGAATCTACAATTCGTGCATTGTCGGCAGCTGCATACCAGTGCAACAGATCGGACAGTGACACTCGCCGAGGCGTGCGTGCATCACGAACGTCCGGTACGTCTGGAAACTGTAGTGGAAGGATAATGGGTTTTCCGGCATACGTTCCTGCATACCCAGGCCGACGATATTCGCGTCCGCTTCCTTTGAGGATAATGTCGATACCTGCTTCAGAGGCAATCGCCTTCCAGCGTTGGATGTCGTGTTCGTCTTGACATTCTGCAACCCAGGGCGTGCGGACATTAAGAGCATCCGCTAAAGCGCGCAACGAAATGTTTGTTTCTGGTGGCGCAATTGATGCGTTTTTGCGTGCAACATCGTGAGCCCTTCGATACCAGTCAGCGTCGAGGAAGGTCTGACGAAGAAGTGCAATAGCGCCCATCTGAGACGATGGATAGGGTGTCTTCGACGAGCCCTTACGGAACGAAAGAGCTTGATAGGCACCGTCACGGAAAACAACATCTGCGGCCGTCCCCGGAATTGTGTGAATCACTGACGATGAACCACGAAAGATTCCGTCCGCCGAAACAACACCAAGTGTTGTCCAGCCATTCTTCTGCCATTCGCGCGACTGATCCTGGGAGACATTGAGCGATGTCAGGACCGTGTGTTCTGGACGTACGGCCTGATTCCAATGATGAGCACCAATCGGAGCAGGAGTTGCAGGTCCTTCGTCATCATCTGGAGACGGTTTATAGGGTGGTCGTCCCCCAAGGGCTGCTTCGTCGACCAACGGATCAATAAACCCAGGATATACCGTTGCGCCACGAAGATTCCGTACAGTAGCCCCTTGCGGAATCGCAAGCCCCTTACCCACTTGAACGATGCGCTCATCACGTACGATGATCACAGCGCTATCAAGACGTTTACCTGGTTCCAGATAGGCTGTACAGTTGATATAGGCGATAAAGCGCTGTGGTTTTGAGCGCAACCCATCTACTGCGGTAGTCGTAACCTGAGCACCGGCAACTACCGTTGCCAAGGTTAGGCCCGTTACGGTGAGCAGCAGGTAAAGGGGCAAAAGGGGCTTCTGAGGCATTGGTCTTCCCATGGACGATGCCACGAAGTTACGAGGAGAGGCCTCATCCCGTTGTTAGGCAGTGATTTGAGATCAATCTCACCCTATCAGGAGCAATACCAATCGAAGCGGTGCTGCTCACAGTAACCGCACTTCTTGGTCCGAACTATCGTATTGCAGCCAGTTTGATCGCAGAATCTAACACGTCGTCATACCCTGTCAAAAGTGTCGCGCGATCTCGCTCAATGATGTGGTCAATTCGAAGACCGCGACGCTGCGTTTGTCCCCGATCTGGGTAGTATACACCGAGACTCGTGAACGTTAGTGTTGCTTTACCGGGCAAGTCGAGTTTCGTGATGTTGCCATTCGTTCCAGCCGTCTGGCTGCCAACGAGGATTGCCGTCGGCGATGACGCAATAATCATTGCCTTGTATTCATAATGACTTTGAGTTTTCGGACCTACAATGACAATAACCTTGCCACGGTAATGGTCACCACTTCTCGATCCGAAACTGTGCTCACGCTCATTGACAAATCTGCCGGGTGTTGTACAATCCGGAGTAGAAAACAACGCAACTTTTGTTGGCCAAGGTAGGAAAAACTCACCTAGCTCGACGAGGCCGTGATTACCAGCAGTTCGCCGAACATCGACGACGAGAGCTGAAAAGGAACGGAGACGCTGAGCATACATCCGAAGTGAGTCAGTGTGAAAATGCTCCATATTGATGATGCCAATATTCTGTTGGTTGGCAGCACTCACAAAACGTCGATACTCGCCGTGGGCCGTACCGAGCACGTCATGTTGACTCGTGGGAATCCGTACCGAATGTAATCTTCCATTCCGCCGCACAGTAACAACGCCAACAGCCGAGTCAGTTCGTAACATCAACGTCGGTATGTCGCGATACAAACATCCGTCGTGAGATGCTGGAACAAACCTTCGCAGGTGACGAACCAAACGTGAAACTGGTTCTGAATGAATTGACACGATTTCATCGCCAACATGGGCCTCGTTCTCGAGATCCGGAGAACGATACACGTTTGTTACGATGGCAGTAGTGTCAAAAAACTCAACGTCAATTGCCAATCGTCTTGCACCCATTATGTGTGGAAGCGACGAGTAGCCGGATACACCGGCATGCGAGTCGTCAAGTCTCGCTATACATTCATAGATGCTGAGCTCAAAGTTTCGGATGTTGTCATCTTCCGCCAGCCTCGGAATGAACGTTGTTAGTGAGGAATCCCAATGTATAGTTGTCAGCGTGCGGTAGGGAAAAAAGTAGTGAACTGCATTCCACAATCTGAACAGTGTCAGTAATCGATATCCCGCATCGCTGAGTACTTCATTTGGATAGTTCATTTCATTTGTGAACAGTATTGCACTCGTGAAATTGTCGCGCTTGACAAATCGAGAACATTCAGATCGCTCGGCGTATTGAACCCTCCGTAGCACCGAAATGAGTTGTGGATTTAATCCGGACGTGTCGATCCAACGAAGATCAGGTTGAAGGAAGTCCGACTGGCTGGAATTTTTAGAACCATTGTCGATCTCGCCGAGGCTGTTGACGAGCGATAATAAAGCAGCATCTCGCTGATCAGTGTGTTGCCATGTAGCGGATTCTCGGAGAAGTTTGATGAGATAGGAGTCCCATGCGGAAACCACATTATTGATATTTGGATGATAGTACTTAAGAAAGCCCCAGACCTTACACACAACCTCAAGGTCTTTACGACGGCGAACATTAGAACCCGAGACGTCAATGACAGCACCGATAGTATCGCTTACTGAAGTGTCTTGTCCTTGTCCATTATAACCTCGGCTTTCGATATCGTGATGTGACCGATCAGAGCAAGCGGTCATCAGCACAGTGGCCCAAAAAAGCGTCCCTAGTATCGCGAGTCTCATGTTGTGCCTAAAAGTTTACGTCGAAACCCTACTCGTCGAAAGATATGCACGAACCGGGAAAAAGGGAACAATCGTTTGAATTCCATCCCTCATCCCGTTGTTAGGCAGTGATTCTGCCGCTGGAGCCCCCGCGTCGACGTGCCATATCAAGAGCAAGACGTTGTTGCACAACGCCGGCACCTTGGCGAAGTGGTGAATGACCTGGTAACCGGACGGCCGTGGAGACCAGGATATGTTTTACGTCTGCCGGTGAAAGGTCTGGAGCAATCTCGAGCATTTGAGCGATGATCGACGCTACAATCGGCGCAGCAAATGACGTCCCGTCAACCATTTTATAGAAGGGAGAGACGATAGACTCCGACATAAGGCGTTCGGCAATCTTTGTTCGAAGCTCATCAACATTTCGTGATGTACGAAGTGCTATCGGCAACTTTGTTGACGGAAGTAAGCGCGGTGCTGTTGTGAGCAACATGTCATCCGTCATGGCATCAAGTGCACACAATGCCGCTGCTTCCGTGTGTACGTCTGTACCGGGAAGTATGGGTGCCGGCAACCAGATGGCCGGTGCAATGACGTCGGGCTTTTGGACACCAAGTGCTGTTATACCAAAGGTTGAATGATAGAGGTCGTTATCAGAATCATCGAGTGAGTTATGATCATCGAGACCACCAACGGTTATTGCCGAAGGTGAGCTAGCCGGTGGCCGTATCGGTGCAAGAGGATTGTTGCCCGCCGCAGCAACAACGATGATTCCGGCAGCTACCACTGCTTCAACGAGGCGATTCACCGGGTGATCTGTTGTCTGGTCGAGTTCGTCGGCATATACACTCAGGTTCACAACACGGATGTTGTATTCTTCCGCATGGTCAAGTATCCACGTAAGTGCACGCACGATGACGGATGTTGGAATTCGTCCGCGGTCATCCATTGTGCGGATAAGAATAAGATCTGCTTCAGGTGCAAGGGAGCTAAATTCGCCGAGTGAAAGGAAGCCGTTACCTGCTGCTGTACAGGCCGTCATTGTGCCGTGCCACTGACGTGATACAGGGGGCATAACCGGAAGTGCCGTAACGGAATTGTTGACGGCATTTACATAGGCCTTCACACGCTCGCGCGGTTGGCATATGTCCGGATGTGCCACGGCGTCACTATCAATCATTGCGATGGTAACACCGCGTCCTTGCGAACGCGTATCGGCATGAAGCCGAACGGCAAGTGGTAAGGAAGGCCGAAGTCCTCCAGGGCGAACGTTCATTGTAGACAAACCTACGGTAGTTTTGCGGTGAAACTGCATTAGATCACCATCACGCGTCCGGGAGTACGTTCATGTCGATTCTTCGTTTACCCATGTTGCTCATCACAACAATCATCTTGTGGTCCGTGCCGACGATGGCACAGATTGACTCACGCACAGCTGCCGATTCGCTAGGAAAGGCCCTCGCAGCCGATTCTATACCATGGAAACTGCGAATGTCGACGGGTCTCGGATTGACGTCCGTTCAACTGAATAACTGGGCCGGAGGCGGTCAGGATGCCGTAACGTTTACCGGGTTGTTTATCGGGTCGGCTGATTATGCTGATGGTCGTTTCTCGTGGGATAACGATCTCGACATTGGTTACGGTCTCACCAAACTCGGTAGTGAATCCTTTCGGAAGGCAGATGACCGGATCATCTTCGGTTCAAAGGCAAGTATTAAGCAGAATGACATCCTGCGATACACGGCCTATGTCGATTTCCGAACGCAGTTTGCCAATGGTTATGCATATGACAAACGGGATCCGAATGACAGTACACAATTCTTGAAGATCTCCAATCTGTTTGCACCTGCCTACCTTACGGGTGCACTTGGTGCCGAGTGGACACCGCTACCACAGTTTCGTTTGCTTGTAGCTCCGATTTCGGCACGGGCAATTTTTGTCCTTGACGATGATCTTAATCGAATCGGCGCATTTGGTGTCGACTCAGGAAAGACAACGAAGGTTGACGTTGGTGCAATTCTTAACGCGACACTCGATTGGGAGTTAGTGACCAATGTTCGATGGAAGAGCCGACTCAACGCATTTATGCGATACGAGGCCGTTGACCTGTGGGTTGTGACCGTCGAGAATGCCATTGTGATGAAGGTAAATGACTTTATTAACGTCTCACTCTTAACAGACCTCTTTTATGATGACCGTGTTCCTGTTGTTCGCGATGACGGTACAACGGGTCCAGCTCTTCAGATGAGAAATGTCCTCAGTGTAAACTTCGTCTACAACCTGCAGAACTTTTAGAGTGATGAGTATACGTCAATGAGTTTCCGAGCCACATCTTCCCATCGGAGGATGTGGCTCGGTACCGCTTGGGCCGATGGACGTCGTGAGCCGATAGCCGTTTGAATTGCTTCTGCAATTGACTCTACTTTTTGAGGATCACAGTACGTGGCGTGATCACCGTAATAACTGCGCAGTGTTTTCAGATTGGAGAGGACAACAGGACATCCCGCAGCTGTTGCCTCAAGTGCAACCATTCCCTGCATCTCAATGTGGCTTGCTAGGACCAAAACGTCAGCGGAATGATAGGCCGTATTCAGAAGTGTGCTCTGGGAATCAACGCCGCCAATCCACGTAACGTGGTCATGTGCTCGTGTGTATTCGCGAAAGGCCTCAACGTAGGCCACGTCTGTTAACCGTGACGAAGGATAACCTATAAACACAACTTCTTTTCCAATGCGACGACATGCCTCGGCTATCCGAAGCTGGTTCTTGTTCTCATCAATCGTTCCAACGCATAGGACCTTTCCGGCAAACATTGGATCGGGTTGAACTGTTGTGTCAAAATATCGTTCGTGAACACCATTCGGTATGACAACGATCTTTGATGACGGAATCCGAAAGATCGTCTGAATCTGATTTGCTTCGTGATCACATAGTGCGATGATCCTTGTTGATGATTCGAGAATAGTTCTTCGAATACCATAGGTGGTTGACTTCAGCAATCTCGAAATACGCGGGAATACATACTGTGGTATCCATGTGTCGCGTTGCATAATCATCGATGCCACAACGAGAGGTATGTTACGAGCGCGTATGCGCGGTACAATCTCACCGTGCTGGAATGCGCTACCAAAGACGTGAAGGATGCCGGACGGCTCGTCGTGTTGCCAGAGGTCAATTCGGCGAACGTCAACACCAAGGGACGATAACGATGAAAGAGTCGACTCTATCTGGATCTCCATTCCCCCAAATCCAAGGAAATACGGTACGGGCGGAACGAACGTAACGCGTAATGATGTCATGTGTGCTGCGTGGCGATTCGTTCAAGAAACTCTTCTTCGGTAAGCACCGGTACTCCAAGCTCCTGTGCCTTTGTGAGCTTACTTCCGGCATTTGCGCCAGCAACAACAAACGATGTTTTCTTAGATACGCTGCCAGCAGCCTTACCGCCGCGATCGAGCACCATCGTCTCGGCATCACGTCGTGTCATCGTCGTGAGCTCGCCTGTGAGGACAATCGTCATTCCTGCGAAGATCTGTGCTACATCGGGTTTTCGTTCACCCTCGGTGATGAGGCCAAATGATTGAAGATCAGCAATGAGTTGACGGTTGTGCTCGTCGTCAAACCACTCGCGGAGACTCTCAGCGATACGATCTCCAATTTCGTCTACGGACGTGAGTTGCTCCTTCGTTGCCGACATGAGTTCTTGAATTGTTGGGAAGGCTGTCGTCAGAATACGTGCTACACCCTCACCAACAAAACGAATTCCGAGAGCAAAGACGAGTCTGTGGTAGGGCTGAAGTTTACTTGTTTCAATTCCCTCAATCAAACGATCTACACTCTTGGGTGCCCATCGTTCGAGTGAAAGAATATCGTCACGTCGCTGTGGAAGTCGGTAGATATCAGCAATTGTGTGCAGAAGTTCTGCGCTGACGAATTGATCTATGGCACGTTCACCAAGGCCGTCAATGTCCATTGCATCACGCGACGCAAAGTGCTCGAGCTTCCGACGTACTTGCCATGGACAGCCAGCATCGTCGCAATACCAATTAGCCTCACCGGGAGGACGGTGGAGTTCTGACTTTCGGTCACACGGACAGACGTGCGGCATCGACCATGGCTGCGCATTGGGTGGCCGTTGTGTTGGCAAAAAGGCTGTGATCTTTGGAATCACGTCACCACCTTTTTCTACGACGACGGTGTCTCCAATGCGAAGGTCAAGCTCGCGTACAAAGTCTTCGTTGTGGAGTGTCGATCGTGAAATTGTGCTTCCGGCGAGAAGTACCGGTTGGAGTTCGGCAACGGGGGTGACAACGCCTGTTCGGCCTACCTGCAAAGAAATGTCGAGCAGAACAGTTTGTGCCTTACGTGCCTCATACTTGTAGGCTATTGCCCATCTCGGAGCTCGGGCAACAAATCCGAGTTCATTCTGAAGCCGAAACTCGTTTACCTTAATCACAATGCCGTCAATAGCATAGGGGAGTGTATCCCTGCGTGATTCCCACTGATCGATAAAAGAAGCCACTTCATCAATGGTCGAGCACAGATGATGATTGTCACCTGTAGGGAATCCGAGATCATGAAGAACTGCAAGTGCTTCGTAATGTGTGCGTATGACTGTTCGATACGGTTCTACGTCAAGCCAATAGGCTACAAATCGTAACGGTCGATTGGCAACCTCCTTGGGGTTCTTTTGTTTTAGAGTCCCAGCTGTGAGATTGCGAGGATTTGCATAGGGCTTTTCACCACGCTCTATCATCGCCGTATTGATGTCGAGAAAGTCGTCATCTCGCAAGTATATCTCACCACGTACTTCAACACTGTTCACGTTCTGGCCGCCAACAGTCAGAGGCTGTAGTGTTAACGGTATTGAGCGAATCGTCCGTACGTTTTCGGTAACGTCGTCACCACGTTCACCGTCACCTCGGGTTACAGCTCTGACAAGTACACCGTTCTCATATGTCAATGAAATGGCCACTCCGTCGACCTTCAATTCACAGACGTAGTCGACGGATGCCCCTTCCGCCCCTTGTCGAACCTTTCGGTCAAAATCATCAAGCTCGGCACGGCTATAGGTGTTCCCAAGCGAGAGCATGGGTATACGGTGTTCCACCGTAACAAAGGAGGTGATTGGTGCTCCACCAACACGTTGTGTAGGTGAATCCGCTGTGTGGAGCTCAGGGAAGCGCAATTCAAGATCTGTGAGTTCGGCAAAGAGTCTGTCGTACTCTCGATCAGAGATAGTCGGACGGGCTTCGACGTAGTACAAGACGTCGTGCCGGGCGATTTCTCGGCGCAATTCTTCAGCGCGTTGGCGATCCGATGGTGTAGGCCCTTGTGGCCCGTCGAATAGTGATGGTGCGTCGGACATGACTCGAAACTGCGCATCTTCGCTGAATCGGCCATCGTGCCGCATCACCAAGACGGGGAGATACATGACATCACATGCGTTCGTGACGCTCAGGATTGTGTTGGTCCTGCTAGTTGTACCCATGGTTGCCACAGCACAGACATCGTTTATTCCCGATGTTCAGTCTGTCCTCTCAGCCACAGGAAAATCGATTCAGTTGTCGATTCCAATAGGCGATCGTAACGTCAACGTGACGCTTCACGATGCGGCCATCCTTACGTCGGATGCTGTCGTTGTAGAAGGCACTGATGATGGCGATCGAGACGTTGTTGCGCCGAGGTATCGACATGGAGTAGGGCACATCAACGGCGATACGTCTTCTTTTGTCGTGATGACGATATTCGAAGACTGTATGTATGGATTCCTCGAGTACGGCTCGGGTGCTTCTCGTCGGCGATATGTTGTTGTGCCATCTGATAGATCTGTTGTCCCCGTTGCCCTTCATGTATCCTACGAGGATCGCGGCCAAGGACGTCCGACAATGTGTGAAAGTGAAACCTTCGGCGAGTATGATCGGCGCACAGATGATGTGTTTCGCAGACTCCGTGAGGAGTCGTCAACGCACAAACTTGAAGATAAATCACAGGCCGAAACATCATACGAGCTTCGGCTTGCAGTAGACTGTTCAAATAGTTTTTATCAAAAGGCCGGACGAAACGTTCGAACAACGGCTGCCTATGCACTAGCACTGGTTGGCGCATGTTCTGCAATCTATGAGCGAGATGCAGGTATCCGTGTCGTAGTTCCCTATCTGCGTATATGGGTTGTAACTGATCCGTTCCCGGGAGAGATCGGCGCAGCACTCGGTTCACTACGAACGTATTGGGCTGACTCGATGAAGCACGTTCAACGAAGCACAACAACGTTATTGTCAACAAGTGTTGGTGGTGGGCTCGCGTGGGTCGGGACGTTGTGTGGTGACTATGGCTTCAATGTGAGTGGTATTGGTGCCGATGTTTCCTTTCCACAAAATGGATACATCTGGGATATCGATGTTACGAGTCATGAACTTGGCCATAACATCGGTTCAAGTCATACCCATAATTGTGGATGGAGTCCACCAATTGATTCCTGCTGGAATGCTGAAGGGGGATGTTACGATCATACGCGTCCTCGTCGCGGAACGATTATGAGTTACTGTCACCTGCAGAATACCGGAACGGAACTTGCTCTTCATCCGCGAACAGCGTCGCTTATGCGGAGTGTTATGACCTGGAGAACGTGTATTGGACAGTCGACGCCGCGTCATGATACTGATGTCGTTCTTGTCTCACTACCATCGCCGGAAGCTGGCACATCAATTCGACCTGGACTTGGTATACGACCATCCGTCGTTGTCCGGAATACGGGCACAACAGCCGTTACCGGTACGTTCAGGATAACACTTCGTACGATTCGCGACTCAGTCCTGGAGACCAAAACAAGTCAGCTTGCTTCTCTGGGTATAGGAGAAACGCGCCGACAGTCACTTCCGGATATCGCTGCGCCTTCTGCACCCGGAACGTATCACGTTCGAGTCGAGCTCAACGTAGACGGTGACAATGACGTGTCGGGTAATGTAATCTCGCGTCCGTTTGTTGTGGCCACACCAACAACACAAGCGATTTCCGTAACGCGCCCGTCAACGGCCACACCCCTTGTTTCGGGCACAACGGCGGTAATCTCGTGGACAGCCAATTCTGACGGACCGGTGACGGTTGATTACAGTACAGACGATGGTGAAACGTGGCGTACCGTGAGAAGTCGTACGGGGCCGACGGTACGGTCAATCGATTGGCTCGTGCCAGCAACACGAACGTCACGAGGACGTGTTCGGGTGACGTCATTAGACGATGCATCGGCTCGCGACATCTGTGATGTTGCATTCCCGATCATTGTTGACAAGGATGTTGCTGTAGAAGACATCGTCGTTCCGCGTGAGAATGACACGACGGCATCGCCCCTTTTGCCCCGTATCGTCATCCGAAATCACGGCGTGTCACTGCTTCGTGATGTGCGCGTGCGATGCTCACTTCGGTGGGTCCACGTGGCCTCTACGGTGTATGACACAACCGTCGTTGTGAATTTGCAAGCAGCACAGACAGATACCATTCTACTCCCCATGACGTCGTTGCTGCCGACTGGAAAACACATCGTACTTGCTGAAGTTGATCATCCAGATGATGTCGATACTTCAAACAATCGTAAGGGTCGTGAAGTACGTACAACGGGTACAGGCGGACCGTATGCGATTCGAGCCGAGGCTGGCCCTGGACGTGTTATTGTTTCGTGGAAGATTGACGGCGGAAGTCCGCAAATGCGAACGGAAATTCTTCGTGTACAACAGGGTGATACCGTTGCGTTAGACACGGTGGCACGATCCATCCTAACGATCGTTGATGACGATGATGACACGACGGTCAGAACGTATCTCGTGCGAGCACATGATGGGGGCAGGTCGAGCCCGTTGTTTAGCAGTCGCCCGACAGCACCGTGGACAGAGGCAGACTCAACCGTTCTTGAACGACCTGAGATACGTTCACCTCGAGATGGGTCCTTTGGAATCCCGTTTCCTGTCGCTGCTGTTTGGTCAACATCGGTTCATGCACATCGATACCACATTCAAGTTGGTACATCGGCATCGTTTGACGAACTCATCCGCAACATCATTACGCATTCGCCTGGCAGTGAAACACTGCACCTCGACGCGGGCACAACGGCCTGGTGGCGAGTTCGTATGTTGTCATCACGCGAAACGGGACCATGGTCCATCCCACAAAACTTCTCCATAACACCAGCGTGTGCGGGTACGGCACTCAACTTTCTTACTGGTGATAATCGTGCAGAAGACTCAACGTTTGAATGGAACGGCGGACCCGTGACAATTGAATGGTGGCAATACGTTCCACGATCAGGTGTTCGTGCTTCATCGGCATTTGCTATCGGACGCACGGACGACATTAACAACCGTCTCCAGGCACATGTGCCGTGGGATGACAACGTCGTGTATTGGGATTACGGCTCAACATCCTCGGGTGGTCGGTTGACGGCATCCTATCGAGACTATACAGACAAGTGGACACATGTGGCACTTGTCAGTGATGGCTCAACGTTTCAAGCTATCTATCTCGATGGTAAACAAGTGTCCTCATCAACGAGAGCGGGTGAGGCTAAGGGGCTCAAGGGGCTATGGATTGGTTCCATGCGGAATCAGCTGGGCGCACGCTCGATGATAGATGAGTTTCGTATCTGGAATCGTGTTAGAACTGCTGATGAGATCTTTTCCGGTATGTCTTCACGACGGCCTACGGCGAGTAACGATCCAGCGTTGCTTGCACAGTGGCATTTAAACGAGGGTCAGGGTGCGATTGCCAATGATACTGTCCGTCGTCGACGGCTGATTCTGTCAGTGGACAGTATGTGGGCGAAGTCTGAAGCGCCGTTGCCGTGTGTTGAACGCACGAGCCTGCCAGTAACAACCGTATCGCCTTCAAGAGCTTCGCTCGATACGTCTATTCGCGAACGCAGACTTGCCGTCGAGTGGCCACAGATATCGGGGTCGGAGTGGTATGACGTGGACGTAACGACGACAACACCACCATGGACCCGTCGCATTTTTACGGGTGAAGGACGTGCCGAGATTGACGGCGTGCCGGCGGCATCACAGGTATCCGTCCGTGTCCGTGCCATGTCGTCACGAGCGATTGGCAGCTGGAATTCAACATCGTTGGTAACGGCCATACCTTGCGACAGTTCAATCATTGCGTTTGATGGACGGTCGGCATTTGTGGACACGGTCCTCAACATTAGTGGTCGGGCAATGACCGTTGAGTACTGGGCCTTTGTTGACACGTCCAACGTACGTAACGGAAGCGCATATCATGTAGGACAAACAGACGATGAACTACGTCGATACCAGGCACACGCGCCCTGGAGTGATGGAAAAATTTATCATGATTTCGGATCCTGGCGCGAAGCCGGAAGGTTGTCGGCTGACTACCCACGGT
The DNA here is from genome assembly GCA_002344895.1 of Ignavibacteria bacterium UBA2333. Taxonomy (GTDB): domain Bacteria; phylum Bacteroidota; class Ignavibacteria; order Kapaibacteriales; family Kapaibacteriaceae; genus UBA2333. The sequence goes on along the minus strand of DDUR01000061.1, from coordinate 182,380 downwards.
ATGGACAATGGCATCACGTGGCCATGACGTCAAACGGCATTGATACGATGACGATCATCGTTGATGGTGCGTTGGTTGCTAGGTCAAGTTTTGCAGATGCGCCTGGAGCGCTCCGAGGATTTGGAATCGGTGGTAACGTTCCCTCGAAGTATCACTTTGCAGGGAAGATGGCTGACTTCCGAATATGGGATGTTGCCTTGTCGGAAGAACAAATCCGGTCAAACATGTATACACGACACGTCAATCCGAGAACTGGACTAATCGTCTCGGTGCCGTTTGATGAAGGTGCTGGTACTGCAGCATTGTCGTATGCCGATGACTCAACAATCGTTCGATCAACGGCATCTAGTCTTTGGAGTCGCGAGCAGAGATTTATTGGCCATGTTATCCCTGACATTGACGGGCCAACAAACATTCATGCCGGCCTGACTGCCAGATATCAAAGTAGGGGGAGAGCAGGCCTTCAACATCAATGGTCAGTAGAAGGTGGATCCATTGTTGGGGACGTATCAGGGTCAGACATCACGGTTGAATGGACTTCGGATTCAGGCAACGTCAGCGTTGTGCGAACCTGGCCTGGAGGATGTCGTGACAGTTCACGTCTGACAACACGATTTGAGCCTGTTGTTTCCGTAACAGAAATGCATGAGGACCCATGGGTACGCGTCGTGCCACATCCTGTTGCTGGATCCGGAAGGGTCTTGATCTCCCAACAGATCACGGATGCTGATTTTGGAACGATTACGGTTGTTGACGTTACGGGCCGTACCGTCCACTCCGAGAACCTGTTTCATCGTCGTGAGCTGGTGCTTCCTCGACTAGCGAACGGAACCTACGTTGTTGTCTTGCGTACACGCACCACCACAAAAACACAAACCTTCATCGTTGGCAGTGAGTGACAAAGCAGTGACGGCCTCGTTTCCCAAAAAAGAACGATTTTCGCAGCCGTCTTCGCACAACTGCACCTATCCCCCCTCTCCATGAAACGAGTCGTCATTACTGGCCTTGGAGCCATCACACCACTTGGCAACACTGTCGAATCCACCTGGCAGGCAATGATAGCTGGAACAAGTGGAGCAGCACCGATTACACTCTTTGATGCTTCTCGATTCCGTGTACAGTTTGCCTGCGAGGTCAAGGGTTTTGATCCATCTGCACATCTTGATCGTAAACTTGTGCAGAATACGGACCGATTTACACAGTTTGCACTGGTAGCAGCAGACGAAGCAATTCGGAATTCGGGGCTCGCCATAGACACAATTGACAAGGATCGTGTTGGAGTCATTTGGGGTAGTGGTAATGGTGGCATCTCTACACTCCATGCACAGATTGCCGACTATGCTCGTGGTGACGGTACTCCACGGTTTAGCCCGTTCCTCGTGCCGAAGATGATTGTCGACATGCCGAGTGGACTGATCAGTATCACATATGGATTCCGCGGGCCAACCTTTGCTCCAGTATCTGCCTGTGCTACATCAACAACGGCAATCATTGAAGCGGCCATCTACGTGATGTTGGGATATGCAGACGTCGTTGTGGCTGGTGGAAGTGAGGCGGCAATTACCGAAAGTGCCGTTGGTGGATTTAGCTCGAGTAAAGCTCTTTCTACCCGGAATGACGATCCTCAGCGAGCATCTCGTCCGTTTGATAAGGATCGTGACGGATTTGTTATCGGCGAAGGAGCTGGCGCCGTAATCGTTGAAGAGTACGAACATGCTCTTCGGCGTGGCGCTACTATCCTCTGCGAAGTTGTTGGCCATGCGCAAACATCAGATGCCTTCCACATGACGGCTACGCATCCGGAGGGACTGGGTGCTGCGAAGGGAATGCGCCTGGCGATTGAACGTGCCGGACTAAAAGCATCTGATGTGCAACATGTGAATGCGCATGCAACGAGTACGCCGAAGGGTGACGAGTCGGAGATTACGGCCATTCGTAACGTCTTCGGTGATGGAATGAAGACCATTGTCACATCAACCAAGTCGATGACAGGTCACCTGCTCGGTGCTGCCGGTGCTGTTGAGAGTATTGCAACCATTCTCGCCATGCGTGATGGAATTGTACCTCCGACGATCAATCTTGTTGAGCGAGATGAAAACATGCCGGCCGATGTACCTATTGCTGCGGGTGTGGCCGTAACGGCAGACATTTCCGTTGCCATGAGTAACACGTTCGGATTTGGTGGACATAATGCCATCGTCGTCTTCAAAAAGCTCGCCTGATGTTCACACTTCCACCGCGTGACAGTGTGTCGGACACTGGCGAATGGTATGATCTTGTATATCAAACCATCGATACGATAATAGGTGATGAGACTGACCTCATTGCGAACATGGCTAACATTGCCAGTGTCTTGCACCATACGGTAGACGACATCAATTGGGTTGGCTTCTATCTTCTTAAGGAAAACACACTCGTCCTCGGTCCATTCTTCGGACTACCGGCCTGTATCCGCATTGAGGTGGGACGAGGCGTGTGTGGCACAGCCGCCGCCGAAGCACGCACTATCGTCGTTGACAACGTCGATCTCTTTCCTGGTCACATCGCTTGTGATGCAGCATCACAGAGTGAGATTGTTGTGCCACTGATCACTGACGGACGTGTGCGTGGTGTGCTGGATGTTGACAGTCCTCTACGCGCTCGGTTTTCTGATCTAGAGCGTTCGTTGTTTGAAAAAATCGCTCGGCGAATCTCCTGAGTCAAAAGGTGCCGGGGGCCAAAAGGTCCCCGGCACCTTCTCCCGGAGAATTCTCCGGGAGAATTGTCCCGGAGATTTCTCCCGGAGATTTCTCCCGGAGAATTGCCCCGGACTGTCACATTGTGATGCCGTACATCCACAACGACAGTATGAGCCCCCTTTGCGCCTTACCTGCCCTTCTTATCAGCGAGATTTACGCGACACCAGCAGCCGGTGAACCGGAATGGGTGGAGTTGGTAACAACGCGTCCGGTGTCAGCTGGTGTATACGTGGTATGTGATAATCGTACCTGTACGTCCTTCGAGATCACGCAGTCGTTACCCGAGTCAACCTTTGTGGTGATAACACGTGATACACTTGCTCTTCGAGAGTCGCGACCGATTCCCTCATCAGCTGTTCTGCTTGAAGCGCGTATTCCTTCGCTGAACAATACTACCGATGCCGTGCGACTGTATCGTCTGTCTTCGTCAGGAGACACCACCGGTATCGACTCTGTTGAGTACAGTATTCCGTCGTCTGGACGTGGCAGGTCGTTTGAAAGGACCGATAGTGGTCTGTGGCAAACGTCACTTTCTGCAGATAGTGCTACGTGCGGCTACCTCAATAGCGTTGTGCTGTTGCAACACGATGTTCGTGTTGCTCAGATACTACCTGCCGATCGATCGTTATCGGTTGATGTACTCCAGCATGGAATGCAGCGTTCTCCTCCGCGCAAGCTGACCCTTGAGGTTCGCTCTTCTTCCAGAACATACAGCCGTGTTGTTGATGTTCCGTCGCTTGCAACCGTCGCCGATGTTGCTCAGCGTCTTTTCCGAACAACTGTGTCGATCGACGAAGTGGCATCAGCACTTGCCATTACAACACCAACAAACGTTACCGTCGAAGCGTGTTTGAATGAGGGTGATGATCGAACGGCGAATGACACCATACGCCAACAGCAGATCCTACCACCACCTCCTGGTACGATTGTGATCTCCGAGATTATGTTCGATACGGACGAAGATCGACCAGACTATGTCGAGATTCTGAATACAACATCTGAGTTCGTCGACGTTTCATCATGGACGGTACGATCTACGACAATTCGAGCTCTTGTTCTTCCACCAAATGGATACGGTGTCGTCGCTGCTGATTCATCACTACTCACCTTACTCTCACCATCCGATAGGGTCCGGTGGTCACTAACATCACCTCGCCTGTCCTTACCAAATAGTTCTGACACCATTACTCTTAGAACACCTTCGGGATATGTGGTTGACGTTGCCATCTACGATACGAGGTATCACGACGCACTTCTGGAACGCAGCCGTAATGTATCTCTTGAGCGACAAGGACCAACATGGCTCGGTACCGATCCTCGATCATGGAAAACGTCGGCCGACTTTCGTGGAGGTACACCCGGAACCGGGACGGCACAATCACCTCCCATGGATGGCCAGTTGTCCGTTTCGCCAACTCCGTGCAGTGGCTCTCCGTACGATGTGCGGTTTCCATGTCAGATAACATGGTCCGTGCCTCTGCAACGGTGCATTGTTGGCCTGAAGATTGTCGACCTTGCAGGACGTCCTATTCGCACCCTCGTGAATTCCGAATGGTCCGGTGCCGAGGCCACGGTCGCATGGGATTGTACCGACGATGGGGGACTGCGTGTTGCGAGTGGACGGTATGTAGCCATTGTGGAAGCAATCGACGCGACATCGACAAGCGTGATCCGAGAAACGGCCGTCGTCTACGTTGGTGAGTAAAATGTTTACATAGCCGTCCACGCCCAAAGGGCTAGATTTGCCGTGATTCCCGCGCATTGGAACTACCCACGGTTTTCACCCTTCATGGCCCGCAAGAAGACAGCAAAAGCACTTACGACAAATGGCGTTGCCGACCACCCGGTGACCGTTGTCGATCTCGATGATGAGACCCTCTATTTAAATCGGGAGATTTCCTGGCTCGAGTTTAACCGTCGTGTCCTCGAAGAGGCTGCTGATGCTTCACATCCACTTCTGGAACGTGTGAAGTTCCTCAGCATCTTCTCGACTAATCTCGATGAGTTCTTCATGATCCGCGTTGCCGGCCTCATGGAGCAGATCTATTCCGGTGTCACCGAACTCTCGCCGGACGGTATGACGCCTACAGAGCAGATGAAGCTGATTCGGGAGCGGTTGATTCCGCTCTATGCCTGGCAGTCGAGCCTGTATCACACAGACATCATTCCCTCCCTGCGGAAGGAAGGAATATCTATTCTGTCGTTTGACGAGCTCACAGAAGAGGAGCGCCATGAGTTTGAGCAGGACTTTGTTGACAACATCATGCCTGTCCTTACGCCGCTCGCTCTCGATCCCGGCCACCCCTTCCCGCGGCTGCTCAACAGAATTCTGACAATTGCCTTTACCCTCGTTGATACGAACGCCGATGATGAGGATGAGACACGTATAGCTGTCCTTCAGCTGCCATCAGCGCTTCCGCGCCTTGTCCGTGTGAGCCGGCCAGGTGGAACATATTTTATCCTTTTTGAGGATATTATTCGTGCTCATGCCGGGATTTTGTTTCCCGGACTTCGTCTGCAGTCGAGTCACATCTTCCGCGTTACGCGCGACGCAGATGTCGAGATTGCAGAAGACGAGGCGAATGACCTAATCACAGCCGTTGCCGAAGGAATCCGCCAACGTCGTTGGGGTACCGATGCTGTTCGCCTGGAAGTGGAGCGAGACATGCCCCGTTCGCTCCTTACCTATCTACTGCGCTCATTGGATCTTGATCAGCAGGATGTCTACCACGTAGACATGCCGCTCAACTTGCAGGACTTTCTGACGCTCATGTCGCTCGACAAACGCAAGCTCAAGGATCCTCCGTTTACGTCGAGAGTGTTACCTGAGTTTGCTCAGGACGGAACAAACATCTTTGATATCCTTCGTGAGCAGGATATCATGGTCCATCACCCATTCGATTCTTTTACAAATTCAGTTGTGAAGTTTATCGAACAGGGAGCAGATGACCCGCATGTGCTCGCCATGAAGATTACACTCTATCGAGCAGGCGGTAAATCGCCAGTAATCCAGGCACTAAAACGAGCTGCCATAAATGGAAAGAATGTGACGGCCTTTGTTGAACTGAAGGCCCGCTTTGATGAAGAGAACAACATCCAATGGGCTCGTGAGCTCGAACAATCTGGTGTTCACGTCGTGTACGGCGTTATGGGCCTAAAGACACATTGTAAGGTTTGTCTCGTCATCCGAAAAGAAGGTCGGAATGTTCTTACGTATGCCCATGTAAGCACGGGCAACTACAACCTGACAACATCACGGATCTATACGGACATTGGCATTTTCACAGGACGCCAGGAGTTTGAGCGTGATTTTGTACACTTGTTTAATCTTCTAACTGGGTATTCACGCTATCGTAATTGGCAGCGGATTGGTGTTGCTCCTGTAAACCTCCGCGACCGATTTATCGAACTTATCAGGCGAGAAGCCGATCATCAGTCTAAGGGGCGAAAGGGGCATATCATTGCAAAGATGAATGCACTCATTGACCCGATTATCATCCGTGAACTCTACGCTGCTTCGGCAGCAGGTGTGAAGATTGATCTGATTGTACGGGGCGTTTGTTGTCTGCGCCCTGGTGTCCCCGGCGTGAGTGAGACCATTACCGTTCGCAGTATCCTCGACAGATTCCTCGAACATTCTCGCATTTTCTGGTTCCGAAACGGCGGAGAGGCCGAGACCTTCATCTCGTCTGCAGACTGGATGACGCGTAACATGGAGCGGCGCGTAGAATTGTTGTTCCCGATTCTTGATCAGCGCATAGGGAAACGCCTTCGCGAGTCGTTACAGTCGTATCTCGACGATTCGGTGAAGGCGCGGATTCTGCAAACAGACGGTTCGTATCAACGTGTACCCGTCAAGGAAGATGGTATCCGCGTGCAGAAGATCCTGATGGCCGCACGAAAGGGTCGATGAACGTACCGTTCCGCATAGCATTACGAACAGTTCGACCCCGTAGACTTGGTTTTATTACCATAATCACGGTGTCGAGCACGGTCGGTATAATCATCGGCACGGCCGCACTGATTGTGGTCATGTCGTTGTTTAATGGTTTCAGGAACCTTGCTGCAGATCTTATGACGGGATTCGGACCTCATGTCCGAATTGAAGGTAGTACCGACGTTGAAGCAGTACGCAGGGTTGTGCCATCAGTCATCACCGCCGTGCCACTCGTCTCATCACGACTGATCGTTGAGCATCATGGTTCTGCACAGGTTGCAGAAGGATGGGGCGTTTCGGCATCGTATGAACATGGAATGCATGGTCTGCAGGACAAGACGATTATCGGTACTCCTATGACACGGCCTCATGATGGGATGCCATCTGTAGTTGTCGCCGCAGGTATTGCAGAAACAATGGGCCTCTACGTTGGTGACACGGTCCGGTTATTGTCGCCGGCAATGATTGAACGTGCACTTCGTACGATGATCGTCCCTACAGGCCGACCAGCAATCGTTCGCGGAGTTTTCCAGTCCAATGCCTCGAGGGAGATTGACTATACACAAGTGTATACTGACTCGTTAACGATTGTTGAACTCGGTCGCGGTTTCCAAAGATCTGTCATTGATGTCACCGTATCCAATCGACAGGACGCAGCTACCATTGCAGCGCAACTCCAGAGTGCCTTCCCACAGCAGCGCGTTGTAACGTGGGAAGATTTGCACCGCGGTCTTACCGACACAATGAAGCTCGAACGTATTGGCACCTTTATCGTCCTAGCGCTCATTGTTGTTGTAGCAGCGTTTAATATTCTCGTGTCGTTAACCTTGACTGTCGTTGAAAAACGAAAGGACATTGCTGTCCTTCGTACGTTAGGTCTCACAGCTGAGAATATTCGTACGATATATCTCTGGCAAGGACTCTTTATCGGTGTTGCTGGAACTGGTCTTGGAATGATAATCGGTACAGCCCTTGCACTGGGCCAACAACATTTTGGTTGGATATCCTTTGACCAATCACAGGGCTACATTATCTCTTCGCTCCCCATGGATGTCCATGTTTTTGACGTTGTCGCGATTTCAACGGTTGGTCTACTCTTGGCCATTGGTGCCGCAGTATATCCAGCACGCAGAGCATCTCGGTCTGTTATCTCAGAGGCATTACGAGGCGAGTAGGGCCGATTCGATTGCGCCAACGAGCTTCACGGTAAGCTCATCACAAACAGCGTAGCCCTTTGAGGTGAGTCGAAGTGTTTGTGCATTCAGTGTGACAAACTCGGCGTCAAGCCAGTATCCAAGTTGCGGACCGAGTGCTGCAACGACATCGATTCCATAGTCGCGATGAAATTTTGAGAGTGGTACTCCATCGGCTCGCAGAGTAAGGAAGGCTAACTCGACAATCTTGTCAAACTGTGTGAGTCTTTCGCGATTCGCCTCAGGAAGTTCACCTTTGTCAACAGCTTCCGTCCATGCCGTAAGAGATCGAAGATTCCAGTACCGAACGTCACCAACAAACCCGTGAGCGCTTGGGCCTACCGACACATATGGGAGGCCATGCCAATAGGTTAGGTTGTGTCGGCACGTAGCTCCATTACGCGAGAAGTTGCTTACTTCATATTGTTCGTAACCAGCCGACACAAGACGTTCGATAACGAGAGCATAGAGTTCGGCATCATGCTCTTCGGATTCCGGGACAACAAGACCCTTCTTCATTCGAGCATAGAGAGGTGTACCGGGTTCATAAATAAGAGAGTACGCACTTACATGATCGGGCTCAAGGCGAAGGATTTGATCTAGTGTTGCCGATAACTTTTCTGCTGACTGATTCGGTAGGGCAAACATCACGTCAACGTTGACATTGTCGAATCCAGCACGACGTGCCAGATCGACAGCTTCAAAAGCTTGATCCGCAGTATGGATGCGATCAAGAAACGTCAGTTCGTCTGCATGAATTGATTGAACTCCGAAACTAAGGCGATTGATACCAGAGGAGCGGTAGGCCGTAAGTGACGATAGTGAGACCGTACCAGGATTACATTCCATTGTCCATTCTGCATCCGAGGTAATCCGTGTCTCCCGGAGAATCGTGTCGATGATGCGTTGAAGTTGAAGGGGCGAAAGGAGCGAAGGTGTCCCACCACCAAAAAACACCGATGTTATCGGTCCTGGCACGGTGTCTGCCCGACGTTCGATCTCGCGGATGACGGTATCGACATATCGTTCAATGAGTCCAACGGACTCGATACTGTAGAAGTCACAATACGAGCACTTCTTGTCGCAGAACGGTACGTGGATGTAGAATCCCGTCATCGTATACGCTCCATCATGCGGTCCCAGCGGATGTGAGGGATGGAATCTGTAGCCGTTGTTCCGTAGCTGTAGTACACAACCAGAGGAAGGCCTTCAAGACAATCACCGGGTAAACATCCCCAATATCGACTGTCCCAGGAGTTCGAACGATTGTCGCCAAGGACGTAATAGTATCCGTCTGGTACGACGACTGTGACCGTTTTCGACAGCGGATCGTGTGATAATGCATATGCCGACGCGGAACGTGGCGGATCGGGCACACGCCAACCATTCACAAAAATTCCCGTTGATGCGAGCCGTACGGTATCTCCGCCGAGTCCAATCACACGTTTGATAAATGGCGTTCCAGATGCACCGGCAGCATCCATACTATCGGGAAGGGTAAACACAATAACGTCACCTCGCTCAATTGTTGCCATCCACGACGCGAGTTTGTTGACGATGATGTAGTCACCAGGTAACAGCGTGTTTTCCATCGAATGAGATGGAATCATAAATGCGCCGAGCACAAACACCTTCAGGAGAATGGCGACGGTGATAGCGGCAGCAGACGTCACGAGGATATCTCGCGGCGTGATTGATGCCAGATCATGCGTGTGCTTCACGAACGCTATCGAATCCATTGAAGAAGTCGACGAGATGAATCAGTCGAGAATAAAACGAAAAGAGGAAGGGCCTCAACGGCATCTTCGCGTATTGGACCCCACACGCGGCTGTCAACGGAGTTCAGAGTATTATCACCGACAACGAAAATGAAGTCGTGTTGAAGTACATGCTGCGTTACCTCGCGTCCATCAACCGTGCGTGTTTCCTCGTCAACATCGAATCCATCACGAGCGACGATGACAGCCCAACGTTTCCAGCCATCTTCATCGAGTATCAGGGTGTCTCCAGCGGCTGGAACACGATAGGGGCCCCATTGCCCCTTATCCCACTGTTGATGCCGCGGAAATGATTCCCATATGTTATGAACAGTAGTTGTATCGTGGGGAGGACGTTTATATGGCAATGGACTGCCATTGATGAAGATCGTTGAATTCCGAATCACCACCGTATCACCGGCGACGGCAATACATCGTTTACTGTATGCCTCGCCATCTCCGCCGTGTAGCTCATCACGTTTGCCGGGATTCGGAAACACAACCACGTCACCACGATTCACTGTAAACCATCGAAAGGATGCGCCTGGACCAGAGCGAAGCGCAAGAATCACATCACCGGGTGAAAGCGTAGGTGACATGGAGTCCGTTGGAACGGTGTAAGGCCTGACAAAGATGACGGCGAGAACGAGGGTGACAACAAGAGCTGCGGCACCGATACGACGACGCATGGTTATTTATCGAATGATCGTACCGAGGCGAGACCACCGAATACGTTTGATCTTGTCGAAGAATCCGTACTCAACTCCACGTACGGCGTCATCCTTTTCCCATGACCAATAGACGATCATCGGCGTGCCAACAACGTCTTCTTCCGGGATAAATCCCCAATAGCGGGAGTCTTCAGAATTATCTCGATTGTCTCCCATGCCAAAGACATAGTCGCGTTCAACCGTATAGGTTGTGGCAGGACTACCGTCAATTGTCCGTGTCACAGCATTTACGATGTGCCCTTCACGAGCAATAAACACGGCCCATTCACGCCAGGCAGAATCAGATTCGAGTTTGATAACGTCACCTTCCTTAGGAATACGGATAGGGCCGTAATTGTCGCGCGTATATCCTCTACCAACAGGAAATGTCCGATACGTGTCATTAACCTCATATAATGTGCGTTTTTCGGGCGTCCAGGTGTCACTTTGATACTTTCCACCTTCCGGCAGAGCATACTCAACACCATTCACAAGAACCTTGCGATTGCGAATCTCGAGGACGTCGCCTGAAACTGCCACGCAGCGTTTCAGGTAGTATTCAAAGTTTAGAGGTTTTACTTCGTCGCGATTTCCAGGAAAAATGAAGACAATAACGTCGCCCTGTTCCGGTGGAAAGATTGGCGGCGTTTTGTAGTAGGGAAGTGCAACGTTTACAAACGGGATGATCTGTGGTGTAGATGGACCATAGACGAGTTTATTCACGAAGAGAAACTCACCGGGAAGGACCGTGTCCTCCATTGAGCCTGTAGGTACAGTAAACGATGCGAGAGCTAGACCGTTTACGATGGTCACAACGGACAATGCCCATACGATCGTCCGAATCCACGAAACAATGTGTTCGACAAACGTCTCAGGTGGCTTACGATTCTTGATCTTTTCACGTCGATGACGGAGAAAGCTGCCAACGGAGCCAGGAATGCGAGCGTATATGTGATCTGTGAGCGACATTGTTCGACGTGGTAATGGGCGAAAGAATGACTTTGTCAGTTATCGAGAGAGAGCACAGCGAGGAAGGCTTCTTGCGGAATCTCCACTCGACCTACCTGCTTCATTCGCTTTTTACCCTCTTTCTGCTTCTCAATGAGTTTCCGTTTCCGTGAGATGTCTCCACCGTAACACTTGGCCAGAACGTTTTTCCGCATGGCACTGATCGAGTCACGAGCAACAATCTTTGAGCCGATGGCGGCCTGAATTGCCACTTCGAACATCTGTCGTGGAATAAGCTCCTTGAGTTTACTCGTAAGTTTTTTACCCCATTCATGTGCTTTCTGACGGTGGACGATACTCGACAGAGCATCAACTTGTTCACCGTTCAGAAGAATATCCAGTCGAACGAGATCTCCTGCCTTGTAATCCGAATATTCGTAGTCAAGCGAGGCATATCCGCGAGTGTTACTCTTGAGCTTGTCGTAGAAATCAAACACGACTTCTGCTAAAGGCAAATCGAAGGACATATCAACACGGTCAGCCGAGAGATATGTTGTTCCCAGCATCGTGCCACGACGCTCAATACAGAGCTTCATAATCGTACCAACATATTCGGTTGGAGCGATGATTTGAGCCTTGATAAAGGGCTCTTGAATCTCTGTGATAACACCTGGACTCGGTAACTGGGCCGGATTGTCGACCCACAACACTTCACCGTTTGTCCGCAGGACGCGGTAACGTACGTTGGGTACCGTTGTAACAATTGTCTGATTAAACTCACGCTCAAGCCGCTCCTGGACAATCTCCATGTGGAGCAGGCCGAGGAAACCGCAACGGAAACCAAATCCCAGGGCACTGGACGATTCTGGTTCGAATGAGATAGCGGCATCGTTAAGGGTGAGTTTTCCGAGAGCTTCACGAAGATCTTCGAAGTCGTCACTATCCGCAGGATAGATACCGCTAAACACCATTGGTTTTACTTCGCGGAACCCTTCAATGGCGGCGGCGCATGGATTTGAGGCTATTGTGACCGTGTCGCCAACCTTTGTATCCTGAAGCCGACGTATTGCAGCCGTAAAGTATCCCACATCACCGGCTGATATCACGCCCGTACGATGGCGCTTCATGTAGAGGATACCAACTTCGTCGAGCTCATATGTCTGGCCCGTTGCCATAAAGAGGATCTTGTCCTTTTCCTTCATCGTGCCATCAAAAACGCGCACGTTTACGACGACGCCACGGTACGGATCGAAGATGGAATCATAGATAAGAGCTCGGAGTGGAGCATTGGGATCTCCCTTCGGCGGAGGAATACGGTCAACAACTGCCTCGAGAATGTCCTCAATCCCAATACCTGCCTTGGCAGATGCGAGAATGAGTTCTTCCTCCTTACAACCGAGTAGGTCGATGACCTGACGCTTCACATTCTCAATCGTTGTGACAGCGCTCGGGAGGTCGATCTTGTTGATAACAGGAATGATCTCGAGACCCTGTTCAATGGCCATGTAGAGATTCGAGATCGTCTGTGCCTCAACTCCCTGCGTCGCATCCACCACGAGGAGTGCGCCTTCACATGCATGAAGAGATCGTGACACCTCATAGGAAAAGTCAACGTGGCCCGGCGTGTCAATCAGATTGAGTGTGTACCGAGATCCGTTCTTCGCGGCATACTCCATCTGAATAGCATGGAGTTTAATCGTAATACCGCGTTCCTGTTCGAGAGGATTGTCGTCGAGAATTTGGTTGGTTACCATCTCCCGTTGTGTGACGCGCCCCGTCTTTTCGAGAAGGCGATCGGCAAGTGTAGACTTACCGTGGTCAATGTGGGCGATGATACAGAAGTTTCTGAACTTTTCCATGTGGGCTCTTCGTGAGATTGGCCGAGACAACGGCCGGACAACAAAGATAACGAAGAGGCCTTCGGCGGAGGAGGAAAAGACTATTCAGCGGTCACAACAAAGGCGATTGTTTTGCCATCAGGTGAGAGGGCCAGACGCGTGATCCTGCCGCTAGGACCGTCGGCCAAGGGGAAACTTTGTCGCTCGCCACGGGGTGTCCACCGCACAAACCCTTGATCAGCGGCCATAAATAACGTTCCATCGGGTGCCCAGGCAACGTCTTCGTGGCCTGTTGGTGTTGTGACAAGTCGTGTCGGCTGCGCCTCTCGAATCGACCGAATTGTCACCCACCACTCGGTTGAATCTGCCTTGTCTACCCACGTCAGGCTGCCATCTGGTGCCCGGTGAATGGACCTGCCGATATGTTTTGCCATGGATTGACGTTGACGCATGGCAAGATTCTCTACAACAAGCTCGAAGGGCTGCGTGCTATCCTCAGGGATCAGGAACAGGGCAAGATGACCAGGTCCAATCCACGCGTGATAACCAACCCGACTGGTTGTGGTCACTGGTCGGACTGCCTTGCCGTCGTCGCCGTATCGCCAAATGTGCTGTGAGGCTGTATATGCGTCACCTGAGGCCGTTGGGTTGTCAACACGAACAACGGAAAAGCTGCGGCCATCAGTCATCGGCTGCGGAGAGAACTCCGACTCATCTGTAGCCGTTACTCGTGTTGTTGTACCAGTCCCAACAGCGTAACTGTAGATGTCCGTTGTGCCCGTCCGATCACTCGTGAAGAGCATGTGTTTACCGTCGTCGATAAAGACGGGTTGATTGTCGTAGCCGGGCCGGTCGGTGACGTTCCGAATATGAACGATACGAGAGTTGACGGTGTCAATCTCGCCAAGCCAAATGTCGCAGTTCGGAAGCTCAAGCATCGGAATGTTCGCGTTAGTACGCGCGCGCAAATAAGACGCGTTGCGTGGACGGATTACCTGTTAGGATACACCGACCATCCTCCGTTGGATTATCAAGTGGAATACAGCGAATTGTTGCCTTCGACAGATCCTTGATACGATCTTCGGTTTCCGATGTGCCGTCCCAGTGAGCGGAGACAAATCCGCCTTTACCATCAAGAACGGACATGAAGTCGTCCCACGTGTCTACGCGCGTTGTGTGTTCATCTCGATACGTCAGGGCACGCTGATACATCGTCTGGTGAATGTTATCCAGCAGGGCGGCAATAGCATCACCAAGACCTTCGAGAGCGATACTCGACTTTTCCTTTGTGTCACGACGTGCGACTTCAACAACTCCATTGGCGAGATCGCGCGCACCCAAACCAATACGAACAGGTATGCCCAGCTTTTCGTACTCAGCAAACTTGTAGCCAGCGCGATTCTGGTCATCCGTGTCAATTTTTACTCGAATACCCTTTGAACGGAGTTCTGCTGCTATCGTATTGGCAACAGTTGTGAGTTCTTCTGATGGTTTGGGGATCGGAACGATGACAACCTGCGTTGTTGCAAGTCGAGGTGGAACGATCAGTCCATCATCATCCGAATGAGCCATAACGAGGGCACCCATAAGGCGAGTTGAAACACCCCATGATGTAGCCCAAACATATTCGAGCGTATTCTCCTTCGTGCTGAACGTCACGTCGAAAGCTTTAGCAAAGTTCTGGCCAAGGAAGTGAGATGTTCCCGCCTGTAAAGCCTTACCATCCTGCATCAGTGCTTCAATGCAGTAGGTGTCTACAGCACCAGCAAAGCGTTCATTTGCCGTCTTTACGCCCTTGATCACAGGCAAGGCCATGTAATCCTCGGCAAACGTTGCGTACACGTCAAGCATACGACGTGTTTCTTCAATTGCTTCTTCGCGGGTTGCGTGTGCCGTGTGACCTTCTTGCCAAAGGAATTCAGCCGTTCGCAGGAACAGACGTGTGCGCATTTCCCATCGCACAACGTTTGCCCACTGATTGATCAACAGAGGAAGATCACGATATGACTGGATCCAGTCACGATAGGTGTTCCAGATGATGGTTTCTGACGTTGGACGAACGATGAGCTCTTCTTCGAGCTTAGCATCCGGATCGACAACGACGCCACTTCCATCGTCGGCGTTTTTTAAGCGGTAATGCGTTACAACGGCACATTCCTTCGCAAAGCCTTCGATGTGTGCGGCTTCCTTCGAAAGAAAACTCTTCGGGATAAACAGAGGGAAGTAGGCATTAACATGGCCTGTTTCCTTAAACATGCGGTCAAGCGTGTCACGCATGTTCTCCCAGATGCCAAATCCGTACGGCTTGATGACCATACAGCCCTTCACGGCTGAGTAGTCAGCCAAGCCCGCTTTGCGGACAAGGTCGATGTACCATTGCGAATAATCTTCGGACCGAGGGGTGATTTCCTTACTCATAGTCCGCAAAAGTAGCGAACTAGTCCTGCATGCCTTCGAAGAGTTGTATTCTCATACCTTCTGGCGACTGCACGATGCAGTTCGCCACACGGCCTTCTTCGCTCGGAAGTTCTTCAAAAATGTCGATTCCAGACTTGCGAAGCCGGACAATCCGATCTTCCATGTCTGTTGCGAAATATGTCAGCGATAGTGTTGGGATATCCCGCTCTTCATGAATGCCGATCGTTACAACACCGTCACTCATCAGAGCATAGTTGTACGGTTCACTACCGCCGCGCTTGAATTGCCAACCCATGGTTTCCCAGAATTTTCGTTCGCGGCCGAGTGCAAAAGATGTACCGATACTCAGCTCCGTGAGTTTACCGCAGACGATGTTTTCTTTTCCGGTAGGGGGCAAAAGGGGCTCATCTGCCTCGCTACGAATCGCGAGAAAGACGTCTGCAGGTGAACGAAACCGAATCTCGCCAAAGGTTGGTCCCTTAACATCAACATTCACCGTCATACCCAAGTACTCAAGCGTATCCTTGAGACCCAACATTTTTGGTGTCCGGAACATGAGGACCGGTGTGGGTTGTGAGATCTTGACGAGTGACAGGACAATTTGTCCGTCAGTTAATGAAATACATGAGTCAGCTTTATCACCCGGACGTGCTACGGGAGTAAACCCGAGGCGAGCCCACCAAGCCATAGATTGAAGTACGTCGTTGGTTGCTAACACAAGCCGTGTAGGCATGCCAATGAAGGGATCAACGACAATGGTCTTTCGGCCTGTACTGCCGAGAAACTCAACACTGTCACGATGGATTGTGTCTCGAACCGCCGATGACCAAACTGCAGCAGAGGAAGTCGAACAGGTAACAAAGAGAGCAAGGAGGAAGGAACGCATTACGGTTGCTCCGGAGGAAACAGTGGTAGGCCCGACGAGTCAAGGCGAATACCAAGATGACGATAGGCAAGTGGCGTTGCCGTGCGTCCGCGTGGTGTGCGTTGAAGGAATCCTTGTTGAATCAGGAAGGGTTCGTACACTTCTTCAAGTGTTCCGGCATCTTCGCCTACGGCTACAGCAAGCGTACCGAGGCCAACCGGTCCGCCATTAAATTTTTCGATGAGTGCACTGAGAATGCGCTTGTCCATTTCATCGAGACCGAAGTCATCAACATCAAGCGCTTCCAGTGCCATTCGCGCAATAGCGCGAGTGATGATACCTGTTCCCTTCACGTCGGCAAAGTCGCGTGTACGTCGTAACAGCCTATTCGCAATACGTGGTGTACCGCGAGATCTGCCAGCAATCTCTCGTGCGCCATCACGATCAATCTCTGCCTGTAATAACGCAGCGCTGCGAAGAATGACGCGCTCGAGATCAGCAGCATCGTAGTAGTCGAGTCGATTGGAAATACCAAATCGTGTACGCAATGGAGCTGTGAGTAATCCCTGACGAGTTGTTGCGCCAATCAGCGTAAACCGCGGAAGGGCAAGCTGTACGGATCGCGCGGCTGGACCGCTGTCGATCATAATGTCAAGTCGATAGTCCTCCATTGCAGAGTAGAGATACTCTTCAACAACGGGAGACAATCGATGGATTTCATCAATGAAGAGTACATCACCCTCGTCAAGGCTCGTAAGTAGACCGGCGAGGTCTCCTGGCTTTTCGAGAACGGGTCCTGACGTGATCTTGATGTCAGCATTCATCGATCGTGCGATGATGTGACTCAGTGTCGTTTTTCCAAGACCTGGAGGACCTGTTAACAGGACGTGATCGAGAGCTTCACCGCGGCCTCTGGCAGCAGCGATAAAGACCTTAAGATTTTCAACAATCTTGGGCTGGCCTGTAAAATCGTCAAACGAAACTGGCCGCAACGAAGCGTCAAGGTCGTCATCAACCTTCGCTCCAGTCGTTGACTCGTTTTTGCGCTGCTTCACCGATAACCCGTGTAAATGTTTGACGTTGTCACAGCCACAATTCCGTCGTAACCGCCGTAATCCAGCACACGATAGTAGGCCAAGGCCAGGAAGCCGTGTCCCGCCGACGCTGTGTTTCCTTCAAACTCCTCAAACGACAAGTTTACGATGTCGCCACTATCTGCATTCACACGTCCTGTCCCATAGAGATAGTCATGTGACCCTCGGCGAACCCACTGTCGAAGACGGTACAGGCGCAGTTCGTCAGACCACGACATTTGCCATGATCGGTCTGGTTTCCAGGAGTTAAACGATCCAACAACAAAGACATCTTCTGCTGAAGGGCCGCCGGGTGTTGGGTCGAGAAGGAATTCAATAGGAACGTATTCGTCGTCAGAGGAGGATATCATCGACGTGACCATGACGCCATCATTCGCCCTCTGAAAAAAGTTGCCATTTCGGCGCAGGTCACTTAAGGGAAGTCGAATTGGCTGTCCGGTTGATGGGAATCTGGCTGTATTCGAGAGGTCAAGTATTCGGTACTCGTTTTCTGCTGGTATTCGCGAGATTCTGAAAACCTTCCCTCCGTACAACACGCCGCCAACGGATGTTGAGCTTGATGGTGGATTAGCGACGTCGGCTGCCTTCGTCGTGATCGTAAATGGTTCGTTCCAGCGACTGTTGCGGTAGATAACGACGGTGTGCAACATGCCATCAAGTAAACGTGATGGATCAGCCGATACAAGAGCTTCAAGTGTTAGAGCTGTTGTACTTACACGATAACGCGGTTCGTAAAAGTCTGTCATGAAGTTCATACGCATCGACGCCGACTCATCTACGGCAAAGAACCGTGTCTCCGTCAACAATCGGTCGCCATCCATATCGTAAATACGAACCTTCCAATTCCCGCTGAATCGCACATTCACCTGCTCGTTCGGGAAACGCATCTTCCCGCGATACGAGAAGAATCGAGACCGTTGTGGGGCCAGTGTCCAGTCAGCGAGAGACGTTCGCATCGTAATGTCAGATACGAAACCATTGTCGTCGTCATTCCAGAATGCGTCACAATGGACAATCCGTGCATAGATATTCGGAATCGTTGTGCTTTGAACGTCAAACTCAACAGTTACGAATTCAGCGCCGATTGTCGATGTGGTTTGTGTGGACCGGTTCGAAATCATGACGACTGGAGGCATACGTTCATCGGTCCCCCCGTACGTCCGCACCATTCGGACTACGGTTGTCTCATCTGCATATCCCGTCGCCGCTGCAAGAGCAACGACTGCGATGAGAACGATGACTCTCATCCGCGCCGCGCTCTGATTGTCTCTCGATACTTCAGACGAGCTTCACGACGAATGGCTGCTTCCTCAAACCGGTGTTTCTCCTCGTCTGTTACCGGATCTAGTGGAGGAGCAGGAAGTGGTTTACCGTACTGATCAATTGCCACAAAGGTGAGAAATGCCTGTGAGGTCAGCGTGGTTGTGCCGTTAAGTGGGTCCTCACGGTGTACTTCAACGAAGACTTCCATCGACGTGCGAAACGACCGCGTCAGCATGGCTCGGATGTGCACGACGTGTCCGAGTTTGATGGGCTCATTAAACGAAATCTCGTCGACGGATGCCGTGACACATACCTTGCCCGAATGGCGCATTGCAGCAAGAGCGGCAGCAATGTCTATCCAGTGCATCAGCCGACCACCGAGAAGGTTGCCGAGGTAGTTCGTGTCGTTCGGAAGTACAAGTTCCGTCATGACGACTTCTGTGGCCGAGGGAGTCTTCATTTGATATCTCGTTCAATTGCTGCAAGCCGTTCTGTAAAATCACCCGTTCGAACTGTACGTCGATACAAGGCAATGACGGCTCTCAGCTCATCGTTCTTTTGTTGTTTGAGGAGGATTTCAGCTTTTTCAACGAGCGCTTCTTCGTACCACTTTGACTCAGGGTACTCACCGATGATGGCGTCAAGGTAGATAAGACGTGATTTTGACGAACCGATGATTTTATACTGCTGAGCAACGTCCCAGTATTTTTCCGCGAGTCGGTCACGTAATTCGCGAATCTTTTCGGCAGACTGAAGTGCTAATGAGTCAGCTGGATAGAACGTGCTGAACTCACTAAAGGCAACAATGGCCTTCTTTGTGTAGTCCTGATCTCGGTCTGGTGGCAGTGCAAGTTGATGATAACTCAACGCGCTCTTGTAGAGTGCTTCGCGTGCAAACTCGCTTTGTGGATACGACCTACGAACAAGGGCATAGTTAAAGGCCGCGAGGATAAACTCTCCACGACGGAAGTTTATCTCTGCGAGGTAGTACTGTGCGTCATCGGCAAAAGCACTTGCTGGATACTGAAGTTTGATGACGTCAAACAATCCCTGAGCCGTCAGAAGATCGTCGTCATCAAATGCATCCTTCGCCTCGCGGAATACATCGTCAACCGTACGTTGGTTCGTGGACGTATCGGTGGATGCACACGAGGAAAACAAGCCGATCGCGGCGACGGCTACGAGAATGAGGAGAACCTGGCGTTGAAGCATTGAGAGCAAAGTTAACGAGCGGCGGGCGTAGGGATTGTCGGAATCAATAACCGAGGCCGGCAAGCTGCGAACGGTCATTACGCCAGTCGGATCGCACTTTGACGTAGAGTTCCAGGTAAACAGGGTGCTCCAGATGCTCTTCAATGGCAGCACGAGCACGTTCACCGATTGTTTTGAGAGCTGCCCCTTTTGCCCCTATCAAAATGGCCTTCTGCGTGTCTCGTTCCACGATGATGTCGGCGGCGATGTACCATTTGCCTTCGCTGCGTTCTTCAAACTCAACTATGGTCACATCGGTTGCATAGGGTACTTCTTCCCTGAAGAGTGTAAACACGGCTTCACGGATAAGTTCAGCAACAAAGAATCGTTGGGGTAATGTGCTGAGTTCGTCGGCATCGTACACGAACGGCCCTTCGGGAGCATATTCCTTCAGCATGCTCACGAGATCGTCAACGTACTTTTTCTCTGAGGCCGAAATCGCAATGGCCTTGGTATAGCGTCCAGAAAGTCGCGCCTGTTCAATCAGGACAAGTGCCTGCTGTTTGTCGCGAAGCGCATCCATTTTGTTGAGGACCAGAATGGTTGGTGTGCCCTGGCGTTTCGCAAGCAGAGTGTCAATGAGTGGATCGTCAATCGTTCCGCGCTCTGCAGCCTTTACCACGTCCACAACGACGCAGAGAATGTCGGACTCGTCAACGGATTCATGGACGTATCCCAGCATGGCATGCTGGAGTTTATACCGAGGCTTCAGAATGCCGGGAGTGTCAACAAAAATGAGCTGTGTATCGTCATCCGTGAAGATTCCGAGAACACGTTTTCTTGTTGTCTGGGGCTTCGGAGTGACAATGCTGAGGTGAGCACCAAGTATGGCATTGGAGAGTGTACTTTTCCCGGCATTGGGCCTGCCAATGAGGGCGACGGTTGCGCAACGACTCATGCTGCGTCCTGTTTGGCAGGAGCTACAGGCTCAATGGTAACATCAGGATGGTTCTCTACCCATCCACGTTCACGTTCGATGATCTCTCGAACAGCGGGCTTGAGAAACGTATCACCAAGTTCCAGACGACAAAGACCCCGGGCAAGAATAACGGCCGCTGCCTCAGGTGGCATGGACCGGTTAATGATGATGAGCCGTTGTTCGTGGAGTAAGCAGGCACCGCCGCGAAACGTACCGGTTTCCCGACGTACTGCATATCCCAGTGTGCGTGCTACTTCCGTGAGTTCTTCGAGGAGTTTATCTGCCTTCATGAGCGATGGAGGGGGC
Source organism: Ignavibacteria bacterium UBA2333 (assembly GCA_002344895.1). GTDB lineage: Bacteria > Bacteroidota > Ignavibacteria > Kapaibacteriales > Kapaibacteriaceae > UBA2333. The sequence goes on along the minus strand of DDUR01000061.1, from coordinate 161,143 downwards.
GAAAGGCGCCGATGAGAATAAGGCTGACAGCAGAAAGTCCGGTCAGTCCGCTCAGCACGCCGAAGGCGACGTTTTGCTGACGTCGCAAAAATACGTCGATGATCTCTTCGGCAGGTGCCAATGCCACGCCCGTTACACGATCAAAGAGGGTGTAGGCGTGATAATCCTCCCACGCTGTCCAGCCACCTGCCGGTAACATCAACAGAAAAAGAAGGGAACACATCAGCATCCAGCCGCGCTCACGGAAGAGATGTCGTAACCGAACAATGAGGGCAATACCACTCAGACCAAAGAGCGCAAAGGAGATGTCCGTCCAGGATGCCAGGAGGGTGTGGAGACGTATCGTCTGGATTCGAACGGCCTCAGCCTGGTCCTTCATCGTCAGCGTACCTGGGATAAACAGGTCGTAGCCAACGATCGTTCTGGCAACGGCTGAGCCGAACCAGATCGAACCGCCGAGGATAAACAGAAAGAGAAAGAATTGGGTCGTACGAGAGGAGAACGGACTCTGCATCTCCGAATTTACTTCACGGGATAGTAGATCCGTGTCAGAACCTTCATAGGATCTTTTTCCACAGTCGGGTCTGTAACGTACTCTTCCCAGGGAGCACCTACAACGGTATGGCCGTTTTGACGTAGGTAACCGTCCATCAATTCGTGGGCCTTTTCACTTCCTTCGTAGGGACCGTAGTAGTCAACAACGACTGCCTTCATGGCTGGTCGTAATGACGCCACAACTCGTCCCGTTGATGGCAAGGCCGCCGTCACGGGGATGTAGGGCTCAACATCCGTTGTTGTGGCCGACCATGTGTGATAAATTGCTCCAGGAATTCCTGCCATGGTGCCGTTTTGCGACTGGATAGCGGCGGCGATGTCTGTGTAGTCGCGAGCAAATGTGGCACCAAGTGTCTGGACGTCAACAGTGTGGCGAATCGACAAGATGTGAGTTGGTGGAAGGTTGATGAGACGGAAGTTCTCCGTGCGTGGTTGTGGGCGATCCTTCATTGATACCTCAAGTTTGGCGAGTCCCTTCTCAAAATCAGCTCCAACCCATGAATCCATAAGGAGTCCCATCCAACGCCACCAGGGAAGCCAGCCCATGTCGCTTTCAAGTTTCCACGAAACATGTGTGCCCCTGTCTTCGCGGCGGACAGTAAAGGTGGCCATACTTGCACCCATGGACTCACTTGTAAGGCTCACCTTGACGGTTTTGAGTGGTTCTACTTTTTCAATCTTCCATGTCCCCGTGCCAAGACTACCCTCCGTGCTCTCCCACGTATATCCAGCACCTTCTCCAATCGTCCCGAAGTAGGAGATCTTCATAGCCGTATCCATTTCCATCCAGGGCGACCACACGTTAAAGAATCGTGGGTCCTGAAGTGCTTGATGTACGTCGGATATCGGATACGGTATGGTTCGCTCGCGCACAACAACGATGTCGCGAGGTAGGAAGATGCCAATGATTCCCGCGACTGCGATCACGACGACGAGACCGACGATAATGCGTGATAAGATCTTCATGATCGGGTGTGCAGTTGTTGTAGATCTAGAAGAGTGGTAAGATGTCAGCGTAAACAATACGCTTGTCGAGTGAGAACGTCATAGCGCCTTCACCAGTAACGGGGTCACCAAGGTTTGAATCACGATTCTTCTCTGGATCAACAAAGAACTGTTCGTATTCCTTGATGACAACACGATGTTGAGCAGAATTTACTCCGCCCTGAACCGGAATCGTACCACCCCACATGTTTGCTCCGTGGAGTCGGTCAATACGTTGTGTTACGACAGGTTCCCAACCAAGATCTTCACCACCTGCTGATGGTTTACGGCGCTCAATGGTGACTTCGATATCGGAGCCCTGATGTCCTGCCGTGTTCATACGATACGTATGGCCGACCACCTGTACGGTGACCGTAGCGTCACCATCGTCAACACGGGCCGTAGCCTCACGATCTGGAGCGAGCTGACAGAACTCAGACTGGACAATGCGCGAAACGTAGACGTCACGCCCTGTTTGTGAGTCAGCAACCGACTTCGGCTGTAGCCTGCAAAGAGCAAGGCGAAGAAACGGCCAATAACTCTCAGCCGGATCAACCTCAATGTCACAATACCAAAGTTTACGTTCTGCGTCAAACTTTGGTTCGTAACCTATGACGCTAAATCGTTGGGAAGCGGGCACCTCTTCAATGCTTACACTGTCAAGGACAATGTCGGGCACACGGAAGTTCTGGATACGAGGAGCAGCATCTGCCGGAGTAGGTGCAGAAAGCCAGATCGGATCCAGGCCCCACTGCGTAACGTAGGGCTGAAGCTGCTCAGGAATATCCAGTCGGTTGTTTAACGCCAGGTCGATATTCGTAGCAACCTTCGATTTCGAGAAGTCCTTTATGCCCTTTTGAAACGTGATGTTACCCGAACCACCACCCACTCCATTGTCGGCTGGTGGTGCATTCTGTCCCGTTGAGAATTTTTTTGACGAGTAGAGAATCACGCCGAGAAGTTCGCCGTTACCAGATGAGTACCAAGGCCTGTTCATGTAGACACGAAGGCCACCACCCTTACGGGTGCTTTTTACGAGGCCATTGGCAAATGTTTTGCTTTCTTCAACCCAACGGAAGGACGGAACGACGTAGAGCAGATCAACACCATCCGGTCGTTTTGATGAAAGGATATCGAGTGTGATCCCTTGTCCGAGCCGTGTAATCTTGTCGTTGGTGTTTTTGCGTATCAAAGGCAAAAACTCGCGGAATCGAGTAGTTGCTGTTGGTAAGTATTCAATCCGACGATACTTCGTATCGCCAAACTCCTGCGTTTTGTCAAAGTCGATTGTATCGTCTGTCCGATTCTCGGCATGACGATCACCAACGTGTGCTTTCTGCTGAAGCTTTTCCGGTGCCGGTTTCGAAACATCGTCGGTGTCCATTTCCCAATGTGCCGAGATGTCTACCTTCTGTGTTGACCGTGCATCACAGTACAACTCTGTAAGATGAATGCGCGCATTGGTTGAATCAAACCATCGCCCCTTTACAGCCCCTTTCACCACCTTTGGCTTCTTGAGAGGCTTTTGTGTTGCGTGGACGAGGTGTAGTGTGCGGCCAGGTGTGATGAGCCAGGAAAGTCCGCGTACGGCAGCTTTGAGTGCTCCACCGGTAACGTTTGCCTTGTTGAGCGTTGACATGTGACCATGAAGTGCCGAACGTGTGTCGGCCTCTGTCTGATCAGTTCCCAATGATGATGAGAATCGAATCCATGCCTGTTCGCCCTTTGGCAGGCGGATGGTCAGCGTCTTTGTTCCCGCATCCCATGACGGTTTCTCTGTTCCTTCATCGAGCTTGAGAAGAATACTCTCAACGTCTGGCCAATTGGCAAGTCCATCAAACGCAACTGTTACGACACCTGTGGCCGATGTGATGGCAGCAGTTGAAACACCACTCATCGAGATTTCCAGCAACTCGTTGGCATTCATGCCCGGTACACTCTGGAACGTTACGGCCCTCGACATTGGATCAGGCAGGTATGGGCTTACGGCCTTGTCTACCTGTGCAATGGGATATCGAATCGCATTCTGCTGTTTTGCAACGGGAGGAGTTGTGTTGATGGCTCCAAGTGGAACAAGTCCACCACTTGCAGAACGCTCATACCACTGTGTGGGTACGTCTGCGGGTTGTCCAGTCTTGCCTGTCTTTTTTACGATGATGTCGTACATGTCCGACTTCATCGAGCCAGAAACCTCATCGTCGAACAAGGAATGACGCTCACACGTTTCCACACTTGCCATTGGTGGGAAGACATGACGAAGGGAAGGGGCTTCGATAGGGGGCAAAACGGTTTCGTCGTCGGATTCATTAAACGTGCGAATCACCATACGCTCGAGAGATTCACCTTCGATCGGGTGATTCCTGAGAGCGATTGTTGGCGATACAATTGGATCCCACCGCAGATACGTTATGAGTTCCGTTGCACATGTGAAGTCGAGCGGATTGAGTTCGTCGAGTGCAGGGCCATTACCAGCTACATCAACGATACGAGCACGTAGTCTGTACTTCCTTCCATATCGTAGACGTGGCAGCGACTTTGCAACAATCGACGCTGTAGAGTCAACACGATACTCAAAGTCGTTCGGTGATGACTGTGTTGGTTGATCTGGTTGAAGCTCGTCTTCGGCACCAATAAACGAGCCGATACGCGGAGCAACGAGTGACCAATTCTCCCACTGAGCAATGGTTTCATGTGCATACAGACTGCGCATGGCATTGGGGTCGGGAGAAACAGGTCGTGTGGCTGCAAACGATAGCACTCCCTCTTCGTCGTTGACGGTGACGCCGGTGTTACGAAGAGCTGGTGTTGCGGCCTCCGGAAACTTTAACGTAAGATTCCGACGCATGAGGGAGCGCCACGCATTATCCTTCGCATCAAAGACGTCGATTCGATAACCGCGCAGCACATCATCTGCGTAGAGTGTTACCTCTTCATTCGCAACAAGACGGTTATAATTTTTTGCATTTCGGATGAGGGACTTTGCCAGCTTTAACCCGCGATTAACGCGAATAAGTTGTAGTCCGGTACCGCGAACGGCAGGTGGAGAAGCATCGGCCTTCTGATCCCGCGTATTCATTGTCTTTTTAAGTCGACCAACAACAGCGCGTGTGAAGTTGAGTGTCTTCATTGCTGAAGTATCAACATCAATCTGAACAACGTCGTAATTCGTCGTGTCGTTAAGGCACAGTACCGGCCCAACAATCTCCGAATCACTATCAGGACGTGGCAGGAACTGCCAGTAGGCAGCATCACCGGACGTTGTAAGTCGATATGCTGTCCACGGTACAACGTTCTTTGTTCCAACCTTTGGTGAAGGGAACGTTACATTGACGCGGATTTTTCCGTTTGCCGACATGCCATCGGGCATCTTAAACTCAAAGTGACGAACAAGGCCAAGACGGCGAAGCATCACGGGATAATCACGCATGACGCTCACAACCTGATGGAAGTCGAACTTTGGACGTGACGGTTTTACGCGCTGTACACGCGGTAATTTTTTACCATTCACAACACCGTCAACAGCATAGTTCCTTGGTGTGTGATAGATCTCAACCATTTGTAACTGGCCAACGGGTGTTGCCAGAGAAACAGGTCGTTCAAGCATTGTCTCAGGATTACTCGGAACCTCTACGGGCCCCTTCCGCACATCACGCTGTTGTTTTGGAGCCGTCTCCTGGCGCATCATCATGAGTGTTGCGTTTCGGCCTTCGGTTTCCCAGCGCTGCTTTAACGACCTGAGCTGAATCTCATCTTTCTCTGTTTCGATGTAGGGTAACAGAATCTGCGAAAGCTGTTGAAGGGCAGGATCCTGTGCGCCGACGGAGGAAAGTTTGTCGTTGTTGATACCTCCAACATTGTTGCCCATTGGAGGTACAAGCGGTTCAACATTCACATAGGACTTTGCAAGGGACGTCAGCAGGTCTGCCGTTGTCTTTTGTACAAGTCCAACCGGATAGGAAAAAATCCGAAAATCTGTAAACGGCTTGTACTCAAACGGGCGCACGAGAGTTGTCGGGCGGAAGATGGCCTTCCATGTCTCCGAGTCCGGTGCGTCATCAACAGGTGTGAGGTCCGTCGGTGGGATGTTTGTTCCACCGATGTTCAGACCAATAAGTATACCCTGCAGCGTGAGTGGCCAGTCCGTAAAGTCCGGATACTCTGCAAGGGTATTATCGGCTGTTGTAGTGTCCTGGAGTTTTGGAAGACACATTACGGCCACACGTAACATCGTTGCGCCGTCCCGCTTCTCCACATCGTAGGGAAGCGCCATCCATTGTAGTTCCTGAGTCGCCATGGTATTGTCCCGACCTTATGCGAAGGCGTTGCAGTATGTGTCCCACATTGATGCCTGAGGCAACATGTCGTGGAAGGTTGGATCTCCGTCAGAACCCTTCAGCTGACGCTCAACGGTAACACCGACGGAGAAGCTGATGAAGAGGATCTCGATTTCCACTTCAATCGTGGCAGTACCGAAGACCTTACCGGTGCTGAGCCATGTGAGCTTGAGTTCAAAAAGTAGGCTAACGCGAATGATGCCGAGGATGCTGAGGTTGCCGGTCAGACGGAAGTATCCGGTGAGTTCCGACTGTTCAACTTCCTTGCCATCGATTTCTTTGCGCTCGAGTTTGTAGTAGACGCCAGCCATAACACTTGCGCCACCAGAGGCAACACCACAATCAAAGGCGAAGTTGCCGCCAAACTCAAACGCCGCCTCGAGCATACGCACGCCCGACGGTTGAATCTCGATGCCAAAGAATCCACCACCACCAAACATCATGATGGTGAGCCGGAATGGATTCTCGCGTGTACAGAAGGCGAAGTATGACGAAAAACTCCGGCCATCAAACGGAATCGTCAAGCTCATGAGGAAGGACATGTTCATGAGCGAGAACACACCTACCGTGACGTTCGGGAGGCCGATGGTCAGTGAGGCCGTGATGCCGGCTGAGTTGACGTTGAGGTCAAAGGAGAATCCAACACCTCCAGCTGAACCGCCGGTTGGGATGAGGTCCTTGAGCTTGTTGACAAAGGCCAGTGGCCCAGCAAACTCTACGGCCTCAATGTCGGGGTCAACATCCGGCTTCTGGCCAATCTTGGCGGATACAGCAAGTCGATTAAACTTGATGATGAGGAACTGGGCAGCTCCATCACCAATCAAGTTGATAACAAAGTTCGAGAGTGATCCATAGATCAAGATCTCAGGCGGCTCAAGGTCGAGTTTTTTCGTGAACGACGCTTTGAGATAGAGTATCGCTTTCTTTTCCTTTGTTGTTGCCCCTGGATATAGAGGAACAAGAATGTTGCCTGGTGACGACTTGATCTCGGTTTGCCATTCATACGAAAGGTTAAGGCCCTTTTTAAGCGCATTCAGCGCCTGTTGTGCTTGCTCGTATTTCTTGTAGGCTTCGTTGCCAGCATCAACAAGCGGCTTAATGGCCTTCTCAATCTCACTCTTGAGTTCGTTTGCCTTGTCCTCGAGTCGTTTTTTCCATTCGTTAACGCGGTCTTCAATGGCCTTCTTTACTTCTTCAACGTCCGACTGGATCTTGTTCTTGGCTTCGTTGATTTCCGACTTGAGATCTGCAATTTCTGCGAGCAGGGCGTCGCGTGCGTCCTTTACGTCCTTGTCGAGCTCACCAGCAACGGCGTTGAGCTCTTCGGCCGCCGACTTCACGAGGTCCGTCTCCGCTATCTTGTCCGTGAGAGCCTGAAGGAGCTCGTTTTTCGGCATGGCCTTACTGATGGCATCCTTTACACCGAAGTCGTCCTTCTTGTCGAGTGACGGCATCTTGTCAAGGTTGTTCAGGACGTCCATCACAAAGTCGAGTACATCCTTTAAGGTGATATCACCCAGGATCTTTGCACTTAACAGACTTTCGAAGTACTGCATCGGATCGAAGTTTCCGATAGCCGCTGCAGTTTTTTCAATGTCCGTCTTAAGATCACCGGCGATCGGTCCCATAAGTCTGGACAGGCCACTGATGTCAAGACTTGGTGCGGCAAGACCGCCTGCCTTGTCGCTTTGAGATCCAAAGTCCAATCCAAGCTTGTCAACAAGACGAACGAAGATCTGCGATGGATTTTTTACCTGATCTGCAGCAGGTACAACACCCTTCGAGAACGACTGGCCCTTTTCGAAGGCATGTTTGAGGTAGTTCGTAAAGAACTCAACATCGCGTTCACCACTGTTGCCCGTTAACTCTGCAACCTTCTCAATACGAACCTTCGACTTCTCCATACGAGGGAAAAAGCGCGGTGTGTACTGTTCGGCTTCAGGAGCGTAGTAACCGTGGAGTGTGAACTTGCCTGTCGGGAGTGACGTGTCGCCAAGTTTGACGGATGCTGCATAAGCGATTTGTTGACCGCCCATTTCCAGCGTACGCCGTGCTGTTTCGTTTTTATACGTGTTGTTAATCCACGATTGGCACTTGTCTCCAATAGCGGCCGTGTTGGCGATAAAGGCCAGAGGTGCACTGAAGTGTACTTCGTTATTATCCCAATCAGTGCCAATACACGACCACTTCACGTCAACCGGACCGTTTGCGTCAAACTGAGGCCAGAATGAGTTTGGCCCCATGTTCGCTACATCCAAGGCCGTAAGCCCAGGATCGTAAAGATTTGGCGTGATCTTCGTTGTAATTGTGATTCGACGGAAGGGGAACTCCCGACCCTGGAACTGCATACCAGCAAGTCCAGCTGCAGGATAGTCACGTACGGGTTGACGCAGGATGATGTACATACGCTGCATGAGGTAGGCAGCCATGTCACCACGAGGTGTCCGTCGGAACTTGCGCTCCGTTTCCTTCACAAGTGTCGCACGATGTCCAAACGGGAAGAGATAACCTTTGTAACAGATACGCACAAAGTGATCACGTCCCTGAGTACCGCGCTGAATCCATTGTTCTACGTCAAGCTCGCCGTCCTTTGGATCCCAGACACCTGTCATGTCTGCCCAAGCGCCGAGTGATGTCATCATAAACCGTTTTACATCAACCGGCTTTACTTCCGTGTCCTTGAGTGAATAGTCACTCATGAGCTGAACAAGTTCGCGCCGGTCACGTCTGTTAATCGATGTACGGAACGGACGCTCACGAGCTGCCGACGTTACGTTGTAGGCAATCTTCATGTCGGGCGTCCATATTGCCCGCATCGTCCGGAAGTAGGCAGCATTTTCGTTGACTTCGCCGCTGGCATGCAGTACGCCGAGTCGTGTATGCCAAAGTTCGGCGCGCCGTTCGTCGTCAATTTTTGCCTTTGTGCTGTGTGCCCAGGCCGCATACTTGTTCGGCGACATAAACAGCCGATACGGATACTCGATTGCCGTTTCGTCATCTTTCGGTTCACGAATCGGCGGTTTTTCAAGTATAGCTGCTGCTAACTCTGCCTGTAACTGAGGCGAGATCGTGGTGGCAATGTCGGCATTCGATTCAACAACTGCCTTCGTGGAAGATTTTACCTTCGACGCTATTCCACCACTGAGAGCATACGTCTTTGTCTGAGATGTTTTGCCCTTTTTGGCGAGGAACGATCCACCCGGCTTGGGATCCTTAGGTGCAGTAATGCCACCAAACTTTGAGACGGCAGACTTTGCCAGCACACTCAATACAAACTCGGCATCAGGCGGTTTGGCTGATGGCGAGACAACCATTTTCAGCTTTGACCAGTCGAGTAATCCCTCAATAGAAAACTTACCGGAGTGTCCGTTCGGAAGGGAAAAGACAAGTCGCGACGAATGAGCCATGATGGCCTCAATCGGTGGGTCAAGACGAGGCTCGTTCCCTGACTGATTCTTCGGCGCACTGGCCGGTGCTTCAGAGGCATTTACCTTATCCTTCGGCGTGTCGTCGTCCGTAACATAGAAGAACGCTCGCTCAGCAATGTGCTGTGGCTGGAAGTGGACGATTAATCGTGAGTTTGTTCCACTCGCCGCAAACGTGCCCGCAGCCTTGTTGAGTGTAATGTTCTGGAACTCAAACGTCAGGACGAGCAGGTCTTCAGGACGGATAACAGTAACGCGCGGATTTGTCGCAAACACAATTGGCTTTTTGCTCCACCGTCCAGATTGTTTGCCAACCTTAATATTCGGTTTTGTATCCTTTTTGAAGACATCAATCTGTGTTTGCTGCGAAAACTGTTGTGCCGGTTCCAGCCGAACGGCTGTCATAGCGAAGTGTGGCTTTGGTAGCGCAGATGGTGCAACAGCCGAACACAGGAAGGCAAGTTGTGATGCGGCGGGAACCGCCGTTGGTTCCGTTGCTGCGTTTGCAACCGAGATGTGATAGCGGTTCAGTGCCGGAGCAACAACAAACCGCTCTACAACTCCATTACGTCGTACAAGTTCACATGCAGGTAAACCTTCGCGATCACTTATCTCAAAGGCAATACCATGTGCGCGAATCCACGATGGTGTTGACGCATATCGTGCAACAAAGGCCTCATGACGATCACCATTTGCCGATGTCCATGCATATCGAACGTCGCGGAATCCAACATGGCCATCATGATGAATGAGTTGGAATCTACTTGCCCCTTCTCGGCCCCCTTCCAGCAAACCTGCAAATCGACCATCACTGCGTACTTCAAGTGAACACGTGTCAAACGCATCGGCATCAACCTCAAGTTCTGCCGATGGGCTCACAGAAAACTGAAGGGGAATGTTCCACGCAGATGTACCGCGAACAGCACGAAGGAACGTACCAGACGATGCAGAGCCGGAAAGTAGAGACGATGGACGCGACCGTTGTGCCTTTAACAGTTGGACATCAAGTCGGTCACACGGTAGCTGTAACGAGTCAATCGTAACGTCAGCACGACCATCGACGGTAAAGGACCACGTAGGCCGAAATCGTATCGTTGATGCGTTGGGTAGTACTGCCGCAAACTGCAATCCCTTCAGTGCACGAACGGCGCACGTTGTTTCGTATCTCTCACGTTCGAGCAGCCATGCAAGTAACGGTGCGGACGAAGGGGCAGCAAATAGCGGACCCGTAAATCGCACGACGGGTGTTGTGCCGCGTGAAATCTCGGCAACAATATCGGCCGAGATCGATGTGCCGGGATATCGTGCATGGCGGAGTTCCAGGCGAATACCATCGTCGGACTCCGAATAGAACGTCTCGGGACTACCGTCGAACATGGACGGGTCGAGAACCCACCGCTCAACGTCGGCAACGACGATGGCGATACGCTGTCCACGGCGTACAATTCGATAGGAATCTGAAAGTGCACTCTCTACGGCACGAGCCGCAGGAGCTGCAAGAATACCAAGCGCACCGGCCACGCCTAGGGCGCGCCGTCTGCTCAGGACGACACTCTCGGCACCAACCAATGCAACAACCGCAGAGCGTGCATCAGCCGAAATGCGAGGTATGCGTCGCCGCGAAATTGCGCCAACGTTGAGGGCGATCCTCTTCATCGCCAACTCCTCCCTGTTACATGAACCTGTGGCGAACATACGCCACGAATCGACTCGTACAACTCAGAATGATTTCTGTTCCATGTGGAGGGAACATTTTCCTTCGTGAGATCGTCGGGTGCGCCAAACTGAACTACGGCATATCGGACAGTTCATCACATCGACAGCGTTGTTGCCAGATGTGAGCCAAACAAGGCCAAACATTGTCTGATGATGTTCCGTGATGTTGCACGGAACGATTTCCGTGGTATGTTCGGAACGGTTCAAAACAAGGTTCACGGCGTTCGAGAGGCCGAACATGAGGAGAAGACACAGTCGCGGGGGCGCACTGATAGCCGTCCTATTCCTACTCTTGACGATTCAATCGTCACGGAGCCAGGAGCGCGTTACCATTCGATTAACCCAGCCACCACCAAATCAATTACGAATTGGTGATCTCTGGAAAATTGATCTCGACAATCAGTCTGGACGTCCCCTGGAGGTCTATCTCCATGGTACCGCAGAAGAAACGTCAATACCTGATGGTATCATCGCAGACGCGCGTACGAAGGTGTTTACGCTGCAGCCCGGACGTACACGTGTTACCGGAAATGATGTCCAGCCTGTGACCGTTGATGAATCCAATCCTCGATATCGCGACGCACTATTACAAACGGGAAGTGTCCCTACAGGCGACTACACGATCTGCTGCGAGGTAATCCTCGCAGAGAATGATCAGGTGCTTGGACGCGACTGTAAGTTTGTGATCATAAATAGGTTAACAATCCCGATTCTTATTACTCCGCCTGACGAGTCAGATGTGGCCGAGCTATTACCCGTGTTCTCATGGATGCCGAGTATGCCTCCTGGGCCGGGTCAACGTATCTCATACGACATTCGCGTTGTGGAGATTTTCGGAAAACAGACGCCTGCCGACGCCATCGCCAGAAATCCTGCATGGTTTGAACAGCAGCGTCTGCCACGCGTAACACTTCAGTATCCCGTTTCGGCACGCAGATTCCAACCACAGCAACGGTATGCGTGGAAAATTGCTGCGTTTGAAGACGGCGCACGCGCACGAATCCCACTCGGTGAATCTGAGATATGGTCGTTTACCTATATGCCGTCATCTGCTGATAATGGTGGTGATGATGATGACGGTGACGGACGTGATGACACCGGACGAGATACAACGTCGGGAGGGGGCGGAAGGGGCACACCGGTTATTGCAACAGATGACCTCGCTGCAGACATACCGTGTCCAGGCGAAAACTGGGATTTTGAGTTAGGTACGTTGTCGTGTTGGACGGTTGACGGGACATCGTTTGTTGATGATCCTGTAAAAGAATCACACGCCGTATTAGGCACACTTGGACATCATGCCAAATACTGGGTCACGTCACTCGGGGCTGCTGACGGTGACGCAGCGATGGGTAGTATGCTCTCACAAGAGTTTCAGATTAAGCACAGCGTCGTGAGTTTCCTTGTAGGTGGCTCAGTTTCCCCCATGGCCAACGTTGAGCTTCTTGTAGAGCGCCTTGCCAAGGACACGGTCGGTTCCATGCGCACACGCAAACTGGCTGGAAGCTCAAAAGAGTTTCTTGTTCTGTACTCTACCGATGCTGATGAACGCAGGGGCACATCTGATAGGCTTGTACCCGTCGATTGGGACGTTGTAAAGTACCTTAACCGTGCCGCCTACATCCTCATCAGAGACTCGTCACAATCCGCACATATCAATGTCGACTATTTTACCTTCCATGATGCAGAGAAGGATGACACCGTCAAACTTCCTGTGCTGGTGCTTGACGCGGGCGAGAATCACGCTCTTGTCGCAACGCCACCGGAGAAACTGCCAGTCAAGATTCGTGAGCAGCTGACGAAGGACATTACAACACTGAAGGGGAATTCGGGAATCCTGGATGAGGTAAACGTTATCGACGGCACGTCAACGCAGCTTAAGTCAAAGTTTGCGTCAGCCGCAGGTATGCAGAAATATACATCTGGGTTCACGGGCGCAACATCAAGTGAAGATGAACCAGACGGACCGGAATATCAACTTGTTGACGTGTCACCCGAAATCATGAAAAAACAATCGCAACTTTCCCTTGCGATGTTGCCGCGTCCAAATATTGTGTGGGGGTGGGGCGACAATCTGCGTAAATCCGTTGCCAAACCGTATGGAGCCGTTGTACCGGTCCCGTCAAAAATTGCCAAAGCAACAAACGTTCAGTCTCTTGCGTCGGGAATGGACCATTCGCTAGCGGTCACGCAGTCCGGAGACGTCCTGGCGTGGGGGTATAACGACTACTGGCAACTTGGTACGGATAGCCGCGAGCAAAAGTCAGAGCCGGTGTCGTTAGGCCTTGCCGACATAGTTCAGGTGGCTGCTGGAAGCCGGCACTCTCTAGCACTCTCGAAAAAGGGTGACGTGTATGTGTGGGGGTACAACCGCACCTGGGAATGTGGTACCATCATCAACTTTGAACTTTCAACACCAGCAACGGCATCGCAGATCAAACGAATCCTCCACATTCCAAAGCCACTGAAACATGGGATGTTAAAGGGGATCCGTCAGGTTGCTGCAGGTCATTCACACTCCGTTGCGTTATCACTGACAGGTAACGTGTACACATGGGGTAACAATGACCATGGCCAATGTGGATTTGATGACGATACCGCCGCTGCCATCTGGTGGCCCGTTCTTGCTCCCGTTGGGGGCCCTTCAACTACTCGGTACGACGTCATTGCTGTGAGTGCTGGTGATCATCACACGATGGCACTTGGAAAGGATGGGCGAGTGTGGACGTGGGGCGGAAATGCAAGTGGTCAGCTTGGAGATGGCACAACGAAGGACCGACATCAGCCGATGGTTGTGCAAGGGTTGCCCAAGATTAAGGCCATCTCCGCTGGTGGTACGTTCTCCTTGGCTCTCGATTCAACAGGAACCGTCTGGGCATGGGGAAATAACGTCCTTGGTCAACTTGGTGACGGATCGCGTGTGGGCCGTTTTACACCCGTCAAGATCTCACGTCTCGATGCCGTTGTTGGCCTTTCCGCAGGAAGTACGTTTGCCATGGCCGTTCGTGCTGACGGTGGACTATGGTCATGGGGAACACACGAATACGGTCAGCTAGGAGAAGGGCCGATTACGAATCTTACCGCTGTGCCACTTGACCCACCTCTAGGACCAATTCGCGTTGAGCGATTGGCAACACCGTAAAACCGTCAGCACAATGTTGACAAAACTTGGTGGGTTCGCCCTCGTTCTCGTGGCAGCACTGTCTGTGGCCTCGGCACAGGATCAGAATGGTCCTGTGCGCAATCCGTTTGTTGTGTTTGGCTCTCGGAGTGGCGAAGCACCTGTCATTGTCACGGGGAGTTATCGATTACTCGGACAGTCGGCATCACGACAAGGATCGTTCCAGGAAAAACCTCCAGATCTGTGGAGGGCAGAGCTGAATCCGAGCCTGCTCTTTTACGGAATTCCTCTCACAGCAAGTGTTCTTGTGAGTAGTGAACAACGAGATGTGCGGCAGAACATCAATGCCTTTTCGTTGACGTTGGATCCCGACGCTGTTCGACGTATCGTGACACAGCGTGCTTATGCTGCACTGAACGACTATGCACGTACGGAGGCCGGACAGCTGCTCGATTCGTATGATGAGGTGCGTGATAGTCTGCAACGAGTAGATCCGGAAAGATTAAAGGAACTCGAGGAATATCGAAAGCTCCAACAAATGCGTGATGTTGCAAAAGGCGACATATCGGACTACACAGATGTTCTGTCATCAATGGGGTTTATGTCAGACGTTGAACGCGTGATGGCTTCATTGCCAACCGTTGGCGTTGGCACAGTCTTCCCAACCTTTACACCCATCACACTGAGTGGCGCACGAATCCAGGGAGCTATGCTCGAATGGAATCCAGGTTGGTTCTATGTCCACGTTACCGGTGGTACAATGCAACGCCCGCTGTTGCGGTTCGACTCCGTGCGCGTTGACAGTGGACTGTTTACGTCGGCTGACAATTCCGCCTACGGACGTCACCTATATGCGGCTCGACTAGGTGTCGGCAGACGTGATGGATCACACGTCTTTCTCACCGGAATGTTTGTTGAGGACGATCCAGTTAGTGTTGCACTGACTGATTCGAATACGGCACTTACACCTCAGAAGAACATGTTAACCGGACTCGATCTTCGTGTTGAGCCGATTGAAGGTGTGTGGTCGATGCAGGCAGAAGCAGCAGTATCTCTCACGGTTGCTGATAGAACTGCTCCAACACTCTCTGATGACGACGTTCCAGGATTCCTCCTTGGCCTCTCGGACTCGTCAGCGTCGTCATACTTCGACTGGGCTGCCACCGCACAAACAGCTGTCAACATTCGAGAAACAGGCACACGATTTACCGCAAGTATTCGGCGTATTGGCCCGGGATATCGTGCTCTTGCCGTACCCAACCTGCGAACAGACATCCTTCGGTATGATGTTCGTGCAGATCAATCCTTTTGGAAACGACAAATGAGTGTTGGGTTGTTTTACCGACGTGACCTCGACAACCTCATACCATGGAAACGTAGCACAACAACCATCACGTCACTCGGTGGAACACTCGGCCTCAATATCCGACGCTGGCCTTTTTTAAGAGTGTCGTACGCGCCGTATGCACAGATTAATGATGCCACGGATACTCTACTGCGGTTCGACAATCGTACGACGGTGTTAAATGTCACCACCGGATACAATTATCGGATAGGATCAATGGGTGCAGGAACAACACTTACCTATGGCCAACAGAACAGCTCAACACTTCGGGGTGCTTCAGACTATGGCGTAACGTCCGTGAACGTTCAACAGTCGCTATCCTTCGTCTTCCCGTTGTCCGTAACGGCTGGATTGGGTTACATCGTTCAGTCGGCCGCTGGCCAGCCGGATAATGGAATTGTAACCGTTGACATAGGAGGTTCTTACTCCGTGTTTGATGAACTATCATGTAATGCCGGACTCATGCTTGCACTGGATGATACCTATGGTGCTCGTTCAGGATATCATATCGGAGTAACAGCTGCCCTTGGTGAGTATGCGAACATCGACATACGTGCTGAACGTAATATCTTTGATGAACGCGTAGTGCCTGCAGTGTATGGCGGCACGTATCGCGAGACAATCTTCCGGGCAACCATCTCGCAAAGCTGGTGATCGTGTCCTCGGACTTGACGAACATCGTACGAATGCACGATATACAACGACTCGGCTCCAGACCTACTTACGAACTTCCCAATAGACCGTCTTCCGCAGTTCCTCTACAAAGTCGAGCTCAAGGCGTGAACGCTTCTCACGTGTCGCCATGGTTTCGAGCAGTTTGTAATCAGACTCGAGGGTGGCCTTGTGTTCAGGAAGTATACCCTTCTTGTAGAGAACGTGATATCCTGGCTTTGTAGGGTCTGCGACGTAGGGTAGGGGATCGCTGACACCTTTGTCTGGAATGTTCATCAACGTTGAACGCAGTTCATCTGGCATACGATCAAACTCAATCTGTCCCATTGCGCCGCCAAAACCAGCAGACTCACGTTCGTCGGACAGGTCGCGCGCAAGCTTCTCAAAATCTTCTCCGCCTTCAACGCGCTTTTTGATATCCTTTAAGGCTGCCTGCGCTGCTTCCTTATCAGCATCTGACTGGCCCACCTTTAACAGAATGTGCCGGCAATTGATTGCAGACGTTGTCTTCCCAATAAGTTGAATAACATGATATCCAAACGGTGTTTCGATCGGCAGTGATATCTCTCCCGGTTCGAGAGCAAAGGCTGCATTCTCAAAAGCCGTTACAAACTTTCCGCGTTCAACGAATCCAAGATCGCCACCATTGGCGGCAGATCCGGGATCGCCGGAGTACCGCCGTGCAAAGTCGGCAAACGGAGCACCAGCAACGATCGAGTCACGAATCTTCCCTGCAAGTTCGAGCGCTTCTCGTCGTTGCTCATCAGAAGCCTTCACATACTTTACAATGTGGTACAGGTCCACACGTGGCGGTATGGTCGGCAACGAGTCGCGAAAGCGGTTAAAGAAATTCTCAACATCACCGCGTGTCGCCTTTACATCTGAGAACTTCCGATCTAACATCATCTTTACCATGAGCTGCTTACGAATCTCGTCGCGGAATTCGCGACGGATACGAGCGATACTCATGCCATAGACATCTTCAAAGCGCTTCTCCGAACCATACATTTGAATGAAGTATGCAAGCTGCTGCTCCATTCGCTCAGTCACCATTTCTTCGCTCGGCTCTACCGAATCTTCCTGAGCCTTTGTCATGATGAGACGCTCGTTTATGAGCTGGTCGAGAACGGCCTGCCGTACGGCAGGATCGTCACGCCGTATCGACTTGTCTCGCTGAAGGAGTACCTCGATCTGACCGTCAACGTCGGACTGCGTGACGATTTCTTTGCCGACAACGGCAACGATACGTTCCAACGCAGGTTGACCGTGAGCCGCACCCATCACTCCCACAAAGAGTGTGATGAGGGTTAAGGCGCGAAAGGGGCGACGTGACGGACATTTCATTAACGCTTTGCCTTTCCGTAGATCCTGTCGATCGCCGATGCGTCAATCGTTACAGGGAATCGTTTGCGTACGTCGGACAGCCATGTTTCTGTAAGCCTTTTCTGCAGTGCATCCTGGTAGGCAGGAGCAAGGTCTGGAAGTGCTTCTTCAAAGGTCTTTACACGTGGTGGTTCAATGCCGTCAACACGTAACACCGAGAAACCGCGCTCATAGGGAACGGGGCCAAGAATCTTGCCTGCTACGGCCTGAGAATCTGCGGCTATTTGGGCAAGCTTCGACGTTTTTGGATACAGCGTGCCAAGCTTGCCTTGTTTCTCGCGCAAACCTTCGCGTTGTGTACGTGCTGCTGCAAGTGTTGCAAAGTCAGCACCACTATTGAGTTGACTGCGGACGTCGTTCGCTTCCTTGTCAGTGATACAGTAGATCTCGGAAATCATGTAACCTGTTTCGGTAAGCCATCGACTCTTGGTTGTGTCGTGATAGGCACGAGCGTCAGTCGTGTCAAACTTGAGTTTGCTCCACACTTCCTGCTCTTCAACCTTAAACAGAAGGATTCCATCGTTAAACTCACGCATCAGCGCATCAAACTCAGGATATCTACGTTCCAGCCCGACCGTTGCCTGTTCAATGACAGCGTTGTCCGTCATCTTGTTGACTGCGCGTTCCAGTCCTGCCGTGTTAAGTGTGTATCCACGCATGTCGAGACGGCGTCGGAGCGAGTCCGTAAACATTGCTACTGTGTACGACCCTGAAGGTGTTGTATAGAGAACCTTCGACATCATGTCGGCAGGCACAGTTGCCAGCCATGTTGTGTCTTGTGTGGTCTTGGTTGAGTCAACGTTTGACCGGAATTGCGCATACGTGGCCGTATTCCAGCCATATCCGTAGGCCTTACGAAGAGAATCCAGGATACGTCGTTTGTCCTCTTCATAATAGAGTCGGCGATACGTACGACGTGCATTGTCACGTTCCATCTGCTCATCGGAAAGTCGTGTGCTGTCGCGGATGATGATGTGCCAGCCGTAGATCGTGCGAACCTTGTTAGAAACCTGGCCATCCTTCAGCAAAAAGACTGCGTCTTCGAACGCAGGAACGAGTCGTGTTCCACCAGACTCCAAGCCTCCGGAACGCGAATAGGCAGATCCGAGAAATCCTCCCTTTGGTGCAGACGCTTTGTCATCGGAGTAGGCCTTTGCCAGTTCCGTAAATGCATCCTCCTTCATAGATATGCCTCGTGCCGACAAGGCCGAAGCCTGTTTCGCTGGAGGCATACGCAGAATCGAGATCAGCGAGTCAGCCAGGGCGATTGTGGCGACACTGTCGCGCGTATCTGAAGGCGTAAGAAGAATATGACGGAACTTCACAACCTGCCGAGGTTGCGAATCAAGGACTTTTACAATGAAGTAGCCGAAGCGTGAATGAACTGGCTTCTTTGAATATGATCCGATGGGAACTTCATAGGCTTCGTCTTCGACAACCTTGATGATGGTGCCACCTGATAACCATGGCAGTACACCGCCATTAGCACCTGTCTCTTTGTCATCGGATGAATCGCGAGCGAGTTTCTCGAAGTCTGTACCACTGTTTAAAAGCTGAACAACGGCCATAGCCTTGTTGAGGCTGGCAACGGAATCCCACTGTGACGCACCTTTTGGTGTTACTGCACAGAGAATGATGGCTACCCTCATTTCGCGTGTACGGCGACGTGTAAGCTCAGCTACACGTGCGTCGGCAACGGCCTTGTCGAAAAAGAATGTCTCCGACAGCAGTTTGCGGTTGTTTGCAATGTCTTGTGCAACGGCAGGATCTTTGTCGACACCGCGTTCACGCGCACTCGCTACCTTCAGTCGGTAATTCGTGTACAACTGAAGAAACTCAAGTGCTGTATCGCGAGGGACCTTCGAAAAAGGAGTATCTCGCCGCGATAGGTTCTTCTGAAATGCACGCTCAACATCTTCGTAGAGCACTTTTTCGCCCCCGACGGTGGCAAGTACAGTCCCGTTATAGTATCCACCGGCTGAAGTCGTACCAGCCGAGGCCGTAGACGTAGCTTTTGATGGTGCCTTGGGCTTAGCCTTACCCTTCTGGGCGTGTGCTGGACTGGCAAGAGTGATTGAACAAAGGAGTAGAAGACCGATCGCACGGAACATCTGCATCATGGCTCCAAAAGGTCATGACATGGTTGGACGGACGGGATGAATGCGTCACTCTGACGCGACGAACGACAAAAATAGGCAGTAGAGGCCTGTGTCAGTCCACGAAAGCGCGCCCTACCTTCCATACGTCACCAGCACCAAGGGTGATTACGACGTCGCCAGGACGGCTAAGTTGGCGGACGGACGACGTTGCGACGTGAAGATCTGCTGCATAGTGCACATTACGGTGACCGGCCCGTCGTGCTGCTTCAGCGACAATCTCACCGGTTACCCCCTCGATTGGCTTTTCGCGAGCCGCATAGACGTCGGTAATTATCACGATATCGGCATCATCAAATGAGGTGGCGAATTCTTCGACAAAGTCTCGTGTGCGCGTAAAGGTATGGGGCTGAAAAACAGCTACGATTCGCCGATCCCACCCTTTTCGTGCCGCAGCGAGTGTAGCACGCACTTCCGTAGGATGATGGGCGTAGTCATCGACAAAGAGGATTCCATCAGACTCTCCGCGTATCTCAAAGCGACGATCAACACCTGTAAACTCCTCAAGGCCATCCTTGATTGCTGAAAATGGAATGTTGAGCTGGAGTGCCACACAACATGCTGCGAGAGCGTTGCGAATGTTATGGTCACCCGGGACATTTAACGTGATGTCACCCAGTTCCTGATCGTGGTGGACGAGGGTAAATGTCGTGGATCGTTCGTGATTCCGTACGTTGATGGCCCGTGTCCCACACTGAGGCGACAATCCAAATGTTGAGGTCCGCTTGAACAGATTCGGCAGAATACTACGTACTCCTGCGTCATCCAGACAAATGGCCGTCACTCCGTAGAACGGTACCTTGTCAGCGAACTCGCAAAACGCTCCGCGTATGTCGTCAAGGTCCGTGTAGATGTCCAGGTGATCGGCCTCAACGTTTGTTATGACGGCAATCGTTGGAAGGAGCTGCAAGAATGATCGGTCATATTCATCAGCTTCAAGGACAATCCACTCACCCGTTCCGAGGCGCGCATTTGTACCGCCGAGTCCCTTAAGACGCCCGCCAACGATCACCGTTGGATCGAGTCCCGCCTTCATCAGCACAAGGCCGCACATAGACGTCGTTGTCGTTTTCCCATGGGTCCCCGCAATAGCAAGTGTGTATTTAAGCCGGGATACCTCACTTAACATTTCAGCACGTCTGATAAGAGGAATGCCACGTTCTTTTGCAGCCTTCGTCTCAACATTGTCGTCTACCCGAACTGCACTGGAGTACACAACAAGTTCTGCATCCTCTATATGCGCTGCGTCGTGGCCAATCGTAATACGAGCTCCACGTTGCTCAAGGTAGTCGGTGACGTCACTGCGATGCAGATCAGATCCTGAGATTAAAAATCCTTGTGTGATGAGGATTTCGGCAATTCCGCTCATGCCGATACCACCGATACCAACAAAGTGGATGCGATTGATGGTGCTAAATGTCATGCGTACATGTCCGGTCGCCGGTCGGCGAAAATGTCGTTGTAAGTGTTAAAATGTTTGTCTCGTGTTGCCAGGGGATCAATATCAACAATGATCGTTTCATCCTGAGTTGGTCCACACGATGCAGCCACGGCCCCAGCTGGCGTATAGATAACACTATCGCCATTAAACCGAACCGTTTCATTCGAAACTGTTTCTTCTCCACTTCGGTTGGCTACGGCAAGCCATACCTTGTTTTCAAGAGCTCGTACAGGCATTGCCGTGCGCCAGATGTGTGTCACAAGGTTGGAAGGACAGGCGATAACGTCAGCACCTTTAAGTGCCAGCGTGCGAGCGCTCTCCGGGAATCTCCAGTCATAACAGATCATTGTGCCAAGACGACAATCCACGTCGGGCAGGTCAATCACAAAGAATCCGGTATCTCCTGGAGCAAACACATCAACTTCACGATAAAAACGATGTGTTTTCCGATAGACCATTGTTGCTCCGTCCGACAAAGCAATGAGTGCGGAGTTATAGAGCGGGCCCCGTTTGCCCCCTTCCAGAAATCCGCAGACAACGGTTCGTCGTGCTGTTTTAGCTGCTGCGATGATTTCCTCGAGCTCTTCGGCATGGCGTGCAAATGGCCGCGCAGATGCCGTGTCGTAGAAGAAGTATCCACTTGTGGCCAATTCGGGGAACACGATAACGTTTGCATCTGTCGCGCGAATGTGGTCAACAATCGCAGCGATGTTATGCGTTACATCACCGCGTATCGGACTGTACTGGACAACGGCGAGCTTCATGCCTAGAAGGGAATGGAGATTGAGAACACGTTCGTCTGCGGAACGATCATCGCTCCTGGTTGTGTGTCCGACGGTAAGAGTGGGTCAGCCAAGTCGAAGAGTTCTTCCGACAAGACGTGGACAACCACAGCAATGCCTGATCCGAGTGCATATCCAGCTACAACGTCTGTCAGGTGGTGCATTCCGAGGTGGATCCGACTGAATCCCGTGTACAAAGCATAGGCCACGGATGGGCCAATAACGTACCACGTTGGATAACGTAGTGAGAGTGTTGTTGCCAAAGCGGCTGATCCCGCCGAATGTCCGGAGGGGAAGGAGCCATCAGCATCGGAGCGGTAGTTCTTGATACAGTTGGGATAGGCCTGATACGGTCTCTCGCGATCAAACACGTGTTTGAGCACAACAACTGAGCCGTAGGTAATACCCATGGTGACAAAACTCTGGAGTCCTGTTTCGCTGAGTTTGCGACGCTCCGCTTGTGTGCCAATACCTTCGATGTGACCCAAGACCGTTAGCGTTACCGGCACACCTATGGCAAGCGGCAACAAAGCATCAGATGCCACCTTTGATGTCGTGAGCAAGGCCGGACCTCCTACACCATTCCATGATCGCACGAGGGCAGGATCCCAGGGGAGGTCTTCACATGATTGTGCCTGCAGCGGAATGCCGTTCAGAACGATAATCAAGAAGACGATGCAGATCTGATGTGTGGAGCGGAACATCTGCGAAAATAGGTTCATTGGCCGGGAGAATTCCGATCTTCGCAGAATGGTTGTCGCTATCGTTGGTGCCACCGGCCTTGTTGGCCGCACAATGGCACGAGTCCTTGAGGAACGACAGGTTCCCGTTTCTGAAATCCGCATGCTTGCCTCAGCAAGGTCTGCCGGTTCCGTTGTCCCATGGAAAGGTGACAATGTGACTGTTGCCGAGATCACTGAGCAAGCCTTTGACGGTGTTGACGTGGCATTGTTCAGCGCCGGAGGAGTCGCAAGTAAACACTGGGCACCAATAGCTGCATCGCGTGGCTGTGTGGTCATTGACAACTCGAGCGCTTGGAGAATGGATCCGGATGTACCCCTTGTGGTTCCGGAGGTGAATGCCGCAGATGTTCACAATCGACCCAAGGGCATTATCGCAAATCCCAATTGCTCAACAATTCAACTTGTTGTGGCTCTCAAACCGTTACACGATGAATACGGTCTTCGTCGCGTTGTTGTGAGTACGTATCAAAGTGTGAGCGGAGCTGGCCAGAAAGGTGTTGATCATCTGCAAGCAGAGCTTGCCGGACGTGTTGCAGAATCGCGGATTTCTTCACATCCGCTAGCCTACAATACAGTCTTCCACTCCTTCCCTGAATCTTCTGAATGGTCGGAAGAAGAGGTCAAGATGATGCGAGAAACGCGCCGAATCCTTCACCTCGATTCACTTCCGATCGTGGTTACATGCGTACGTGTGCCAGTGTTGGGAGCGCACTCCGAGAGTGTTGCCGTGGAAACGATTCGCGACTTTACGATCTCCGACGTCCGATCACTCTTGACGTCGTCACCAGGCATCGTCGTACTTGATGATCCATCACACGACGTCTATCCGACACCCGTGCAGGCAGCATCCACAGATCCTGTCTATGTAGGTCGACTGCGTCGTGATCCTTCGGTAGAACGAGGTATGTTGTTATGGGTTGTTGCTGATAATCTCCGTAAGGGTGCTGCTACAAATGCTGTTCAGATTCTTGAGGTCCTTCAATGACGCCGTACGTTGTCATCATGGCTGGAGGATCCGGTGAGCGTTTTTGGCCATGGAGCAGAAAACAGCATCCAAAACAGTTGTTACGTTTAACATCGCCTTCACTGACGATGCTCGACGAAGCAATTCAGCGTATCGCACCACTTGTACCAGCAGAAAGAATTCTCGTTATCACGTCCGAAGTATTGCGAGAGGCCATTATTGCCGGTGTACCGGCTCTACCTCCAGCAAACGTGATCGCAGAACCTGCCAAGCGAAATACAGCACCCTGTCTTGCCCTTGCTGCCGCTGTTATTGATGCACGCGAGTTCGGGAAAGGCGCAAACGGGGCTACCATGGCCGTCCTCACGGCTGACCACTTTATCGGAGATGTTGACGCATTTCGGGAGAATGTTACCACTGCATTAGCAGCGGCAGAGCATGACGCCGTACTTGTAACGTTGGGTATCCGGCCTACACGACCAGAAACAGGTTATGGATATATCGAAGTCGCCGCACACAGCGCTCTTGAGGCGGGGCGTCCGATGAAGGTTATGTCCTTCCGCGAAAAACCCGAGCGTGACGTTGCTCTTGACTACGTCGTGAGTGGTAGATATCTCTGGAACTCCGGCATGTTCTTCTGGTCAACCGAGTCACTCAACGCGGCAATGATGAAGTCGCTGCCAGTCGTTGGTACGGCCCATCACACGATGCGCGACGCCATCCTTGCCGGGAATTTTCACACTGCTGCAACATCTCAAGGTATAACGGAATCCGTACGATCGACGTTTGAGTCGTTACCGGACGTCAGCATCGACTATGGCGTGATGGAACAAGCAGAAAATGTTGTTGTTGTTCCGGCCACGTTTCCGTGGGACGATGTGGGTTCGTGGGATGCAATGGATCGCCTGCGTGAACAGGATGAGTCAATGAACGTCATACAAGGTGATGTGTATACCATTGACACGTCGTCGTCCATTATCGTCAATACACGAGATGATGGCCATGTTGTTACCACACTAGGTATGGAGAATGTTGTTGTTGTGTCAACACAGGACGCAACGATGATCTGCAGCAAGGATCGTGCACAGGACGTGAAGAAGCTTGTGACTCTGCTACGAGAATCCGGACGAGAAGATGTCATCTGACGATGAACTAGCGCGAAGTGCTGCAGAGAAAATTTCTCTGACCTTTGATCTTGACGAAGTTGAATCACTCGAGGCCGTTCGAGCCGCACTTGTGAACAGAATCATTCAACTCCTGACGTCAAATCCTGAGCGGTTAATGGCTGCGCTGTATCGTATTGATGTCCAGGAACAGCGTGTGAATGAGATCTTTACGACAGCCATTCCTCCTGACGTGCCTGATCTGCTGGCCGATCTGATTATCGAACGACAACTACAAAAGGCTCGTACTCGAAGGGAACATCGTTGAAAGCACTGATCAATATTTCAAGCCTTGTAACAGTTGCGAGTGATGGGAAACGCGCAAAGACGGGGTCATCAATGCGTGACCTTGGTGAGATTCGCGACGGAGCTGTCATTTTTGATGACGTAATCCGCTGGCGTGGTCCGATGACTGAATTCGCTGATGCTTGTTCGAGTCTTGGTATTGCACCAGAAGAACTTCAACTCGACGACTGCAGTGGGTTGACAGTTCTTCCGGGATTTGTGGACTCTCACACGCATATCGTCTATGCTGGGTCACGCGCCCACGAGTTTGCACGCAGGCTCTCCGGGGTGCCGTATACCACAATAGCTGCAGAGGGCGGAGGAATCCTCACCACGATGCGCGCCGTGCGAGAGGCCTCGGCCGACGAAATCGTTCACGTTGCAACACAACATGCACAGCGTGCTCTCGAACACGGTACAACGTTTATTGAGGTTAAGTCGGGATATGGTTTAAACCTTGAAAGCGAAGTAAAGCTGCTCAATGCTGCGGTAGAGGTGGCTCGAGAAGTTGATATCCGCCTCGTTTCAACCTTTATGGCGGCGCACGACGTGCCCCCGGAGTTCCGATCTTCTCCCGATGACTACGTTCGACATATTGTTGACGATATGTTGCCGGCCGTTGCGGATATCGACGTACTGTCATTTTGTGACGTCTTCACGGATAAAGGTTTCTTTTCCGTTGAGCAGTCAGAAATCATCCTCCAGGCCGCATCTGGATATGGACTTGGCCTCAAGGTGCATGCCGATGAAATTGCCGCCATCGGAGCGTCGAATATGGCCGCTCGGCTTGGTTGTGTGAGTGCAGATCATCTTGAGTATACGACCGAGGCAGATGTTGACGCTCTTCGTGACGCAGGAGTCGTTTGTACACTTCTGCCAGGTACAGCATATACCCTGCGTCTGCCACCGCCGAATGCACGTATGATGATTGATCGTGGAGCCATTGTGGCCCTGGCAACAGATTGTAATCCAGGATCATGCCTTTCTGAAAACATGCAAAACGTTCTCTCCCTTGCATGTATGACCCTCGGAATGTCGATAGAGGAGGCCATTGTTGCCGCAACACTTCACGGTGCAGCCGCCCTGCGTGTTCACGATCGTGTAGGCAGCATTGATGTTGGCAAAGAGGCAGACATGGTGCTATATGATGTTCCTACGTATGCCGATATCGTCTATCACTTTGGTGTGAACCATGTCCTGGGAGTGTATGTGCGTGGAGAAATGGTGGCATAGGGTTCGTACATTCGCACCATGACACTGCCGATTCGACTGTATAACAGCCTGACAAAGAGCGTTGAAACATTCTCACCCGTCCACGACGGAATTGTGCGAATGTACTCTTGTGGTCCAACAGTTTATGACACTGCTCATATCGGAAACCTGAGAGCGTTTATTGCTGCCGATACGTTACAACGCACGCTGCGTACCATTGGAGGTTATGACGTTCGCTGGGTGATGAATGTAACGGACATTGATGATAAAACAATTGATGGTTCGGCACGCGGGTCCGTTCGATGGAAGGAAGATATGGGGCCACAAACGGGCGATGCACTTGTAGACCTTCGGACGTTTACAATGTATTTCGAACGATTGTTCAAAGCTGATATCCAAGCAGTCGGAATACGTCAAGATCACTTCTTTGCAATGCCTCGTGCAACAGACTACATCAAGGACATGCAGGAACTTATCCTTGACATCGTTAGGCACGGTGTTGGATATGTATCTGATGGCTCGGTGTATTTCTCGACGTCGGCATATCGAAATCTAGAGCTGCCTGATGGCCGACGTGCAACGTACGGGAGAATCTTTCAGATCGACGAAGAACACTTCCGGGAAGGTGTACGGATTGATGCCGATGAGTATGATCGAGAATCCGTCAGTGACTTCGTCTTGTGGAAGGGGCGAAAGGGGCAGGAACCCTATTGGGACTTTGAGGTCGATGGACAAAACGTACCCGGAAGACCAGGATGGCATATAGAATGTTCTGCCATGTCGAAAGTCCTGCTAGGCCTACCATTCGACATCCATACGGGTGGCGTTGACCTGCGGTTTCCTCACCATGAAGATGAACTCGCCCAGTGCACGGCTGGATATCATAGTCATGATCAGGCTATGTTCTGGTTTCATAACGAGTTTCTTGAGGTTGAAGGTCGGAAAATGTCAAAATCACTTGGCAACTTTTTTGTGCTGAGTGATCTTGTACAACGTGGCCTGGACCCTCTTGACATCCGTTACGCCATGATGTCGGCACATTATCGGAGTGTATACAATTTTACCTTTGAAAATGTATCCGCAATGGCTAAGGGCCGACGACGTATTCAGGAGACGATCTGGAAACTGATTGAACACGGCGCCAGTCGTGATGGTGAAAAGCAGTATCACTCCGATGTGCCATCAATCGCCTCCGTGTTTGAACGATTTGCTGACGATCTCCACACGCCGACGGCAATGTCGGAACTGTATGGTTACGTATCGTCAGTTGATGTGGTGATGAATACGATGTCGGACTCGGAACGAAATGCAGCCCTAGCAGACCTGTCTCGAGTGAATGATGTTGTTGCCGTATGGAGTTTTGATGCTCGGCCGACACATTCGATTCCAGCACGAATTCAACAACTGGCGGATGAACGCTGGGCGGCTCGTTCGGCAAAAAATTGGGCTGAATCAGATCGTTTGCGTGATGTACTTGCTGCCGAAGGTTGGTCTGTGAAGGATGGAGCAGCCGGCTATGTGCTGGAACCCCGATCGTGATCCAGTCCGTGACCGTCATTGGTTCCGGCCGCGCAGGCTCGGCCATTGCTGCTGCGGCGCAACTCAACGGATATCAGACAAAGGTTCGGCGTCACACGGATCTAGAACATCTTGAGGCGGACTTGATACTTCTTGCTGTACCGGATGCGGCCATCGCTGAGATGGTTGGACGTTTACGGCAGATTCTACCATCACAACCTTCTTCGGTTGCCTACGTTGTTCACGTCTCTGGTGCTCAAACGCGAGCCGTACTAGCCCCACTTGAGAAGGATGGATATGTTACGGCATCAGTGCATCCATTCCAGACAATCCGTCGTGGCGCAGGAGCTGAAGATCTCCGCAATGTTTCGTGGGGAATTGAGTGTGCTAAGGAACATCAGCAGGAATTCATAAACTTTGTTCGTGCGCTCAACGGCCGTCCTGTACTATTACGAGATGGAGATGCTCACCAGAAGCGAGTCTATCACGCTGCTGCGGTAGAAGCGTCAAATGTCGTGCAGAATGCCGTCGTCCTTGCATCGGAACTCCTTACGTCGGTTACGTTATCGCCGATTGACCTCATTCCAACAATACTCCGGACGGCTGTCGAAAACGCCATTCGTGCACTCGAGACTGGAGAGAGTATACCCGTCACGGGACCGGTGGTTCGTGGAGATGTTGAAACAATACAGGGACATCTTCAAGCACTGCCTATTGTTGCTTCCGATGTATACCGTCATCACGTAGCTGCAATGTTTCTGGCGTGCGCCGATGGTCTGCCTGATGAATATCGCCGATCACTTCAGCAAACAGTTGGCCTGGCCGTTCCTGTGCTTGTTTCCAAAGCGCTTGTCTACATTGTTCGTCATTCGGAGGGCAAACCACAAATATTGGTATTCCGCCGTCCCGATGCTCCCGAAGTTTCTCCACAGATTCCGAAGGGGACGGTGGGACTCACTGAGGACATTGTGACGGCAGCACGGAGAGAAGTGTTGGAGGAAACCGGAATAGATTTTGGCACTCCGGAGTATCTCTACTCAGTTGACATTGATGACTACGGAATCCGTGCACATATCTGTAGAGTAGTCCTACAAGATGCCCCTTTTGCCCCATTCCGACATGTCGTAACAGGCGATGGTGAAGATGGCGGGATGGTCTTTGAATTTGAGTGGATGCCGGCGGAACAAGCGGAACGCGAATTGATAGCCTATCTTGGTCGGTTTGTGGCCAACGTCGTTCCTTGAGACTGTTACCTTTTGGTGGAGATACGGTCATTACGAAGCACTATGCGCAACACATGAGGGATGGAGATGAGACGAGGTATCAGATTAGCATTGTTTATCGTAGCGACCTTGTTCGTACTCGTTTCTCATGCCGACTCGCAATGGAGTCAGGCCAAGATCACAAGTCGACAATTGACTCCACCGTGGGTGTCAACGATAACTGCCACTGCATCGTATGATAATCGGCACATAGCCATCGACCAGAAAGGTAATCATTGGTTATACCTAATTGGTGATCAAACGTGGTATTGGAGGGCGTCTGATTTCCCAACCGACGTCATCGACGCAGAATGGCCCACGGCGAACACCCTTGTTGTACTGCGCAGTAACGGTAAACTTAGAGCTTATCGATGGCCTGAGCGGTCGATTCAGTGGGAGATAGATGTTCAAGGCACCAATCGACTCACCTATAACTATGGCCGCTATGTCTGCTATTCGACGGAACAAGTAAAGGTTGTTCATCCCACGACGTTAGCCGTAGAAACGACGTCTTGGAGTGTCAGTGTCGTTGCAGCTTCGTACGGACCAAAGGGAACGATCGTTTTGCTGCGCGATGGTACACTGAATGTCGTTCAGGGAGAGTCGATGGAAACAACGTCGGTTACGATGGAAGTACCCGTCCTCTCAGGTGGCATCCGTGGCAACATCGTTGCCTTCGCGTCAAACCTAGAGATGGGCACGATTCGTATCATGAATGATGAAGTAGACACAATTCAGATAATCTACCTACCAACTGGAGTGAGTATTGAACAAGATGAGATGTTTGTTTCTGACTCTGGAACGGCCGTCGGAACGTTGGTCTATGACAATACGAAGTATCCCCTGATCATTGACAATGATCGCAGATATCGTCAGAACACATGGTTGCGGGGTGATCTCAGAATTCCGCGCGCCGTAACACCACGATATGTCATGTTATCGTGGGGATACATCTTCATTGTTGGAAATGATGCGTCGATACGACGACTTGGATATAACACGATTGAAGAATCATGGGTTTTGAACTATCAGTCATTGCCCAAATCAAATGTTACGGTACTTGATCGAGTGGAACGCGAGGATGGCCGGCTTGTGTCACTCCTCAAATGTCCGCCTCCGTATCAACCATGGGAATCACAGTCAACTTCGGCATTACTCCGACATTCCAATGTTGATAGCCTCGAATCCTGGACTGTTGTTCCAACCCAGTTTGCAGATGGTGGACGAATTCTGGCAATCACCGATGAACAGGCAATTCTTACATCATCGTCACAAACGCTGGCGATTGACCTCCGTGGCGTAGTTACCTCACTGTTCTCGGATGACCCTCGATGTGAACACTTCCGCAGGTTCAACAACAAGCTGTATTCACTCTACAAACCAGCGATTGTCTCCACAAACTATGGGACCACGTGGGATACCCTCGCAGTCTCCATTGGTAATACTATTGGGGGATTCTTTATTACCGATTCAATGTGGGCCGTTAAAACACTTGTTGATGGTAAGCCCGGAACATCTACCTGGTACATCAAACGCCCTCAAGGAGAATTTGTCCCTGTACATGGTGCCATGTCGCCCGTTGGGTTCTATACCGACCTTCGACAGGGCGAACGATGTCTTGTTATCGACTGGTCAGTACCGACTGGCGTGACCCATGGATTCTATTCGTTTATCGAACGAGATTCACTCGGTGCTCTACGCAATCGGTTTGAGGCCGAAAAAGTAGTCTCTGATCCACTGTTTAAGGTTCACGTTGACGTTTTGCGCCGCCCCAATGAGACCATCATTTTTGATGTAGATCGGGCTGTAAATCCGACACGAATGCGAGTTGCAACGTATGACATCGACGGTTCATCTTCGTATGACGTCATCGGTTTGCCAGTGATGGAGCGAGCGAGAGTGGCATATGCCAGTAAACCCCATCCATTGGTCATTGTGATTACCTTCGATGATGGAACGGAGTTCACATATGACCTCCGCAATGTTTCGTCAACACAATACGAAACATCGCCAGAGCGAAGCGAAGTGATACGACTCACGGAAGATTCACAGTCACTTGAAATCTTTGCGGATGTAACTGACGTGCATTTGGTCGACTATGTTGGTCAGAGTGTCATGTTTACGATGCAACGCTATGGCAACGTAACGCGGATTACGTTCAGTTCGCCGCTGCGCAGGGGCCTGTATGCTGTAAGTTTTATGTCAGCCCAAGGAGAACGCCAATCCTCTGTCTTTATGAGTCCATGAGGTGTGATGCGATGTATCATCACATTGCTGGTTAGTCTCCTCTTCGTATCATCAGTCGTTGATGCGCAAACGAGATTTCGGGCACCATGGACATCGCGTATTGCCGCCATGTTTGATGGTCCGGCTGCACGTGACGTAGCAATAGATGTAGACGGAAATGTATGGAGATATTCTGCCGGTGAAAGGACATGGTCATGGAGACCGGCATCATATCCAAAGAATATCTGTCGTGGAATAAGTATGGCTCCCGAAACGGGTGCCGTCATCACCAAGGACGATAGCGTGTTTTGTATATCACTCACGGAATCCGTTCTGCGGTGGAAGATGCATATCCCGTCCGTACGAGATATTGACAC
Organism: Ignavibacteria bacterium UBA2333; assembly: GCA_002344895.1. GTDB lineage: Bacteria > Bacteroidota > Ignavibacteria > Kapaibacteriales > Kapaibacteriaceae > UBA2333. The sequence goes on along the minus strand of DDUR01000061.1, from coordinate 129,479 downwards.
GCAGAACCAAAAGGTTGTTATGTACGTGGGCGACTCGATTATCACATTGAACTATGATGGATCCTTCGTGCGGCATGAACGAATTCCAGATGCTGTAAAGGTTCGATACGCACCAACGTCCACAACCTGGATTACATCAACGCGCAGGCTCGTCAGGAGCACGTCAGGAGGTGTACGAAGTGAATCAATACCCGTGCTCGATTCTATTCGCTCCGTGTATCTCGACGATACAATTGCCGTTATCGTAACTTCTTCTGCGTGTTGTGTGGTTGCTGTTTCCGAAGAGAGATTTGGCCAATTACAATGGTACTTTGGATTGCCGGATTCAAGTGTTGCTGATGATGTTTCCGTCCTCAGATTGTCGCCTGATGAGTTTATGACGTCGCTGGTGATCAACGGTATACGTAAACCATGTTTGGTTAATATCACGCGAGGAACATGTCAAACTGAGTTCTACCCGAATTCGCCGCTTGATTCTGACCTTCCGCTCGTGTTTGCATCACCTACACCTACGAATATTCAGATGGGTTTTGGTAGTCATGCAGGTATCGTTCGTATCCACTACCACAGCACAATAAAGAAGTATAGGATTCTGAATCAGTCTGTTTCTGGTGAATACGATAGCATACTCGACTATCGTCGGTTATATGACGGGAACGAGATTGCCGTGATGGAGTGTAGGCCGCCGTTCATTCCGCACGCTGACTACTCCCAAATCGTTATTGTCTCTCGCCATTCAGGGCGGTTGCGTTGGTGGAGTATTGTTGAGAATACGCCGAGCCAGGCAACCTATGCTATCGAATCACATGACGTTGTTGTAAGAAAACTTGCCAACGAACACATGCTGATTGATTCGACAGGAATGAGAACCGTCTTGAAGCCGCCATCGGCAGAAACAATGTATGCTACCTTGGATATGGCGATGGCCTTGCTAGGAAGGTTGATGGTGTCTACGAACGACGGAGTATCGTGGAATGAAGTTCAGGACGTCCCGGGTGTCCCGCTCGATATCAACTATCTACATCCACTCGGATTTCTTGTCCACTGCAACGTCGTTGGGTATGGTCAGCGTTGGTACTCGTACTCACATGGTGCATTCCGACACATTCCGATGTTAGCACAGGCGACGACGATGGCATTCGACATGTCGCAGTCAAAAGTGCTGGTTGTAGCAGCGGCAGCAAAACATGAGGGTCCCAAACTCCTGGTTCTCCAACGTGATGACGATGTGTATCGGCAGGTCACACTTGAAACACTCCAGTCACACGTCGTTCAACCGCAAGCGCACTTTGATGGTAAAGCTCTCGTATCCTCTGCGAGGGACTACAGATACCCTCCTTCAATCCAGCTAAAGGTGTATCGTGGTGAGGCAACATCGGAGTTGTATTCTACTGATGAGGCCTGGAAACATGTGCCAATTGTTGGGATTGGGGTTGATCAAGATTCCATCTACATCGTGTATAAGTCGACAGACATCATCTCAAAACCAAGACTTTCAACAACAACAGGCCATCCGCCGACTAACGGCTCAACAGAACTGCGTCCCGTTCAACTATGCTATGTATATAGCACTGATGGAGGCCGTTCCATCGTTGTACCGAGCCATGCTGAGGTAACAGTGCTTGACGTGACCGGACGGATCATTTCATGTAAACTGTACCAACGTGAGGAATCGACTATTGTTGATACAGAGCTCTTGCCTGCTGGTGTATACTTTCTACATGTTGTTACGACAGATTTCTGTCAAACAGTGATGCCGATAGTAAAATCACGATGACACTGCACGTGTGATTGATGTGCGCATGTCTTGTATGTTGGCTGCAATATCTCCGTGCATCAGGCCACTTCCACTGACGATAGTATCAGCACCAGCACGAACGACGTCTACAACGTTGTCAATCTTTACACCGCCATCAACCTCGATTCGAACATGTTGAAGTCCATTTGAATCTAACCACGACCGTAGGCGTTCACATCTGCGGAAGAATGACGGGATAAATGCCTGGCCGCCATATCCCGGATTTACACTCATCAAGAGTATAAAGTCAGCCCCCTCTGCCCCTTCCATTGCAAGCTCTAATGGTGTTGCGGGATTGAGGACTATCCCAGGTGAGCAGCCACGTGCACGAATTCGTGATAGTGTACGATGAAGGTGAGGCGTTGTTTCTGCATGGACACTAATCCACGAGGCACCTGCATCGGCAAACAGTTCCACCTGATGATCTGGATTGGTAACCATAAGATGGACGTCGAGTGGAAGCGTTGTGATGTTCCGCAAAGCTTCCATAACAACAATACCGAAGGTGATTGGTGGTACGAAGTGGCCGTCCATGACATCTATGTGGAGCTGGTCTGCTCCACCGGCTTCGCACGCAGCCACGGCTTGAGCGAGATGGCTGAAATCTGCACTGAGGAGTGATGGAGCCAGGCGAATGTTGTGCATAGTTGTTACTCTGTACTGAGTCGCGCAAGATGAGCGTGAATACGATGCCACGTAGATTCGTGGATGGGGGTTATGGGAAGGTCGGACGTCGTGAGCACATCGTGTAGCTGCTCTGATGAACGTGCTCCTACCAGGACCGTGTGAACACCATGCGTACAACGAACGGCATGAAGTGCAATGTGCTGAAGAGGTGTGTCCATCGGCAAACCAAGCTCATCGGCAATCGAGATGCGTAGTTCTTCAAGGCTGGCGTTTTCGTCGAGGGCATAGAGGACGTCAATGTCGTCAAGAACGTCCTCAATGTCATCAAGAAACTTTGCAAACAAGGTCGTATCAGCCCCATCCTCACGCATCCGCACGGCAACACGCGTCATCGCCTCAAATCGAGGATCAAGATGCTGTTTCCGCACGTCACGCCAATGGGGGAGTCCGTCAAAGCCGTTCCAGGCCGTACATAACGACCCGGCGATGCGGAACGTTTCAAGTATGGCTTCGCGAACAGATGCTTCTGCACTGAGGGATGCGATGACCATGTTTGCCACATCGTGTTCCGTAATCTCTAGGGCATGGATGCGCGCTGCAACATCATCGGCATGAACAAGGTGGTCGGGTATTGGCCATGAAACAAGTCGAATAAGCGACTGATCAACAATTGCATCAAGGGCGCGATGAACAACAACGTGAATGCCATGCTCTTCGCAGAGCTGCAGTACGGAGCGTCCATCATAGACATGCGACGTAACGGCACCATGCTCAAGTACGTTCATTGGCATCTGAACCGTCGTGAACGATTCCGTTGTTCCAACCGTGGTTCGCACAATGTCGAGCACATCCACTAACGATATCGCGCCTTCCATGTCGTGAGGCATCGACAGTGTTTCACTCAGAATTCCGTAATCCGTCAGATGGCCATCGGCCACATCGTGATGAAGTGCGGAGAATGCTTCGATGAGATACTCTCGAAGTGCGATCATTGCAGCCGTATGATCAAGGCCCTCCGTGCGATACTGGACATACCGTCGTTCTGGACGGTCGACAAGTGCTGTAATTCGACACGACACTCCAGTGGCCGAACGAAGAAGACTCGGTCGTGCTGGATTTCGAGGATCGTAACGGAGAATGAGCCACGACGGAAGAGGGGCATCGGGCTCGGTAGCTAACGCCGTAAGAATGGTGCCATCGCGGTCGATATCGTCCACTGATGCCGGGATATCAATACAGCCGATGCCCAGGCGACGAGCTTCATTAACGATATCGCCAGGGCTTGTGGTCGACAGTAAACGCAGTGTGCCCAGTCCAATCTGCGCTCTCATCGGCCACCCGACGAAAGTCCAATCTGAATACCATACGGCGTGTTCCCGCCATCAACGGTATACCAGTTGGCGATAATCGATGTCTGCAAACGGAAAAGGCGACTGATCTGAACGGTAGCACCAAGTCCAGCTCCGGTTGAAAGGCCAAACTGAAGTGAACGATCGCTAAAAAAATCAAATGACGTAAGGCCACTTGCTGACGTCATGACAAGTCCGAGTTGTGCGAAGGTGAAAGCTCCGAGTTTGCCATCTCCTAGGAAGAACCAGGCAGGACCGGCTGCGATAGAAACTGCATCGCGTCGATCTACGCCAACAAAGGCAATGTTAGCTCCGGCCCACCACCGCCGACCTTCATCAAGCGATGAGTACGCCTGAATCGAAATCCCCGCATTGGGTGCATCGTTGGCCTGCGGTAACCACGTTCGTTGATAGGAGAACATAGCCCATGAACTTGACGGAGAAGTGTCAACACCGAGCTCTTCCTGAGCAAGGACGGTTATGGGAACTATGACAAGGGCGATGGTAGAGAGGATGAGGCGTTTGACCATGGTGGCAAATCTAGGCACGAATGATGTTGATGGCCTGACGTGTAATTTTGCCGAACTATGGAATCAGTACCACAGCGGAAGACCATTCTGTCGGGCATGCAGCCGTCCGGAGAACTTACCATCGGCCATATCGCCGGGGCACTCCGTAATTGGGTGCGCTTGCAAACGGAGTTTGACTCGCTGTTTTGCGTTGTTGACCAGCATGCCATCACGGCACGACAGGTGCCGGCAGATCTACGACGTCGGACACTCGACCTTGCGGCAATGTACATTGCCGCCGGTGTAGAACCCGAAAAGAGTGTCATCTTCATTCAGAGTACTGTTCCTGAACACTCGCAGCTTGCATGGGTCCTGACGTGCCTCACCGGAATGGGTGAGTGTTCTCGTATGACGCAGTTTAAGGACAAGTCCGAGCGGCATAGTGACAACATCAATGTTGGTCTCTTTACGTATCCAATTCTCATGGCTGCCGACATTCTGTTGTATAACGCAGATCTTGTGCCGGTAGGTGAGGATCAGAAACAGCATCTGGAACTTGCTCGAAATCTTGCTGAGCGGTTTAATCATCACTATTCGCCAACATTTACGGTGCCCGATCCCTTTATCCCTGAAGTGGGTGGCCGAATCATGTCGCTTCAAGAACCGGAGCGAAAAATGTCGAAGTCCGATCCGAACCGAAATGCGTCGATCTTTTTGACGGATACGGACGATCAGATACGGACGAAGATTCGACGCGCCGTGACGGATTCTGGTTCGGAGATTCGATATGATGAAACGGGCCGACCCGGTATCAGTAATCTGATGTCACTCCTGAACGTTGCAACGGGACAGAGTTTTGCAGAGATTGAGTCGAGTTTCGCCAACGTCACCGGATATGCGTCGTTTAAGGAAGCAGTTGGTGAAGCACTTGTGTCCTACATCGCACCAATACGTGATCGATTCCTTGAGATCCGTGCTGATGAAGAACGCCTCCGGTCCATACTTCGTGACGGTGCTGAAGCAGCACGAGGACGAGCACGTAAAACTCTAAGAAAAGTATACAAAAAAACAGGTTTTGTCGACCTCACGGAGAAGTAACATGCCAACGTATGACTACCTCTGCACGACATGCGGCAAACAGTTTGAATTTGTGCAGTCCATGAAGGATGATGCTCTGACAACCTGCCTTGAATCAGTCTGCGAGTCTGAGCAAAGGGGCAAGGGGGCCGTAGAGCGCTTAATTAGTGGTGGGGGAGGAGTGATCTACAAGGGAGAAGGATTCTACCTGACGGACTACGTTCGTAAGGGTGGTGCGGAGAAGTCTGCATCAACGCCAGCAGCGTCGTCAGAGAGTGCTTCGACGTCGTCAGGGGATTCTGGGGCGGCTACAACACCTGCTTCGAGTTCCGCCGCTTCGACGTCGTCCACATCAACACCAGCACCATCAACTCCCACGAAGTCAAAGCCATCTTCGACGACGTAACGTAATCGATTGTTTACGGTTGGTTACGGCGCGAAAACTTCCGAATTCTGCCGTTCTGCCCTTTTTGCAGTTCTCGTCTTTGCCACAACGAATATTGCAGGCGCACAGGAGAACCTCAGTACGACTGTATACTCTGTACCGTCGTACGTAACGTCTGAAGCACGGCCAACACGATATGTTCGTACTGACGACGGAAGTGTGATACGCGCCTCGTGTTTTGACGTTTTTTACGACGTCAGTGGGACAAGTAATCTTCTCTGCGTTGAGTCAGCTATTTCGCTCGACTCTGGAAAGACATGGTTGCACGAAACGGCAAATGAAGATCCTGACACATCGGTGGTGTTGGATGAAGCTGGTGAAATGCAGATTCGTGCATCTGTGTCGCGTACGGAGAAGGCAAAAACGGAAGTTGTGACACCGACAGGCAACGTATTCCACGAGCGGATTGCCGTGTTCCCGCATCAGCGATTTTATGATGGTGACATGGTTTGGTATCCGCTCACGCAGTCGAAGGATTCATCGCAGTTTTTTGGCGTTTCACCAACGATATCACGCCGACAGACATTCCCGGGATATGTATCAACGGTACGAAGCGGCAGAATCGTAACTGCACACATTGTTGAGCTTGATGATCTCGGAACACCAGGTATCGTCATTCGCTGGAGGTATGCTGGAGACACAAGGTTCGATTCAATTGTTGTTGAAGCACTTGGAGCGGTGTCGATCCTTGATGTTACAGCTACGTACTATGGGATAAATATCGTGCGGGTGCGGAATCGTGACGATTCGTTTGGCGTCTACATTCAAGAACCCGGAATGCAACCTGAAGAAATCGTGAAGTTCAGCGATCGTTCGACACAGTGGTTCTCATCATTACGCGGATATCTCTTCGGAAAGACGAATGACAATCGATATGTAAGTCGCCATTTGCAATCAGGAGTAGTTACCGATCTCGGTCGTGGACACGGATCGTCATCGCCTCTACCGTTTGAGCTGTGGTCGAATGGAGAAAACAGTCTCTGGAGTGATGGCGTACAGCTCATTCGTGTTAGCACCGGAATTGTATCAGCCGTAACGGACGAATCAAACAGTAAGGAGAACCTGCGTGTCGTTGGTGATCACATTGTCATGCCATCTGACGTCAGTGGACGTCTGATGATTACAGATGCGATTGGCAGGAGCAATACGGAGATCTCTGCTAAAGCAGGGGAAAATGTGGAAATTCCGAACGGCATTATCGGGCACATCTTCATTAGTTTGCTGTGTCCCGACGGGTCGGTGCGCCGCGCCTCTGCGTTTGTGCGGTGATCTGACCGGGACGTAGCGTTGTCCCGAGATCACCAACACCATGCTCAGACTCATTCCCGACACTGATGGCCAACAGGCCGATACACTCCTTGAAGGTCTTAATCCCAGTCAAGCACAGGCCGTTCGTACCACCGACGGCCCTGTTCTCATAATTGCTGGTGCGGGAAGCGGTAAAACGCGTGTCCTGACGTATCGTATGGCCTATCTCCTACGATCCGGAGTGCATCCAGATCACATCCTTGCGTTAACCTTTACGAACAAGGCCGCACAGGAAATGAAGGAACGTATTGGCCATCTTGTTGGGGCCAATATCGCTCGGAATATTTGGGCGGGAACGTTCCATAGCATCTTTGCTCGAATACTGAGAAAGGAAGCGGATCACCTCGGCTTTACATCGTCGTTTACTATTTATGATACGGACGATTCTACGGCTGCAATCAAACAGGTTATGGGTCAGCTAGGAATTTCACAACAAGTTATTGCACCCAATGCCGTCCGGGGTCGGATCAGTAATGCCAAGAACTCAATGATGTCGTGGCAGGAGTATGCGAGAAATGCAGATAGTATTGTTGAAAAACAGACGGGTCAGATTTACGAAGAATATGAGAAACGTCTGGCGCAGAGTAATGCCATGGACTTCGATGATCTTCTTATCAACATGATCCGTCTATTCGAACATCATCCACAGGTGCTTGCCGCTTGGCAACAGAGGTTTCGGTATCTGCTTGTTGATGAGTATCAGGATACCAACCGGGCTCAGTATAAGGTTGTAAATATGTTGGCCAAGGCGCATCGTAATATTTGTGTTGTAGGAGACGATGCGCAGAGTATTTACCGATGGCGGGGTGCTGACATTCGCAATATCCTGGACTTTGAGCGGGACTATTCGGACGCAACCGTCGTACGGCTTGAGCAGAACTACCGCAGTACAAAGGTCATTCTTGCGGCTGCCGATGCAGTGATCAAAAACAACGCTAAACAGCTCAAGAAGTCACTTTGGACGGAGAATCCGGAAGGTGAAAAAATCACCCTTTTGTCCTGTAGAGACGATCGCGAAGAGGCCGACATGGTGGTTCGTACGATTCGGTCACGTATGGACAATCACGGATACTCATCACGTGACGTTGCCATTCTTTACCGAACAAATGCTCAGTCGCAGGCACTCGAGGATGCATTACGCCGACATAACATGGCATATCACATCGTCAGTGGTGTGAGTTTCTACAAGCGCAAAGAAGTGAAAGACACTATCGCCTACTTGCGCCTGCTCGTGAATCCTTCCGATTCCGAAAGTATCATTCGCGTCATTAATGAACCGGCGCGCGGAATTGGTCAGACGTCGTTGGAACGACTCCAGGAGACGGCTGTAACGTCAGGGCGTACACTGTATGATGTTATGCTCGACGTTGATTCAGTTGTTGGACTCCAGAAACGGATCGCTCAATCTGTCCGTGACTTTATTGGAATCATTGAACGGTCGAGATCACTTCTTGAAACGATGAGTCCGTCAGAGCTTGCAAAACACTACATCGAATCGACCGGGCTACCGCAGATGTATAAACTGCAGGACACCGATGAATCACTCGATCGATGGAACAACATTGAGCGTGTTCTTGATCATCTTAGTGAACAGGAAGACCTTGATCCAGACCTGACGTTAACAACCTATCTCGAACAAATTGCACTTGTCAGTGAAGCCGACGATCCGGCACTCGGTTCTAACCGAATTGCCCTCATGACAATGCATGCTGCAAAGGGACTTGAGTTCCCACTTGTTGTTATTGCGGGGATGGAACAAGGACTGTTTCCGTTAGCAAAGGCCGAACAAGACATTGGCGAACAAGAAGAAGAACGTCGGCTATTCTACGTTGGCATAACGCGCGCTCGCGAGCAACTCGTACTCAGTTATGCTGAACGACGTTATCGATTTGGAGAACTCGTATTCTCGCGTCCATCAATGTTCCTGTCGGAGATTGATGCCGACTGTTTCTCGGCGAGTTCGCGCCCCATGCGTTCGGCGACGCCATCGGCGGCGCCGACGCAGCCCCTTAACCAGCAAGCACAACAGCATCGTCAACAACAGTATTCGAGCTCGCAAAGGGGCAAAGGGGGCTACTCCTCTACACCGATGTCAACACCTCGGGCATTTAACGTACCGAAGCCGCGCTCATCGAACGAATACTCACAGGTTCCAGCTGATGAGTCCTTCTCACAAACAGGGGAGGGCACAACAATCCGTCCGGGAGATCGAGTAAAACATCCCATGTTTGGAGTTGGAACAGTGTTGACGCTTTCTGGATCTGGGCAGCAAACGAAGGTGACCGTGCAATTCTCGAATGGAACGCGGAAGCAGCTCGTGCTTGCCTATGCGAGACTTGACGTATTGTAGGCTGCCTATGCGGCGCGAGGTACGGTAAACGTAATGCTCGTGCCGAGACCGAGCGCAGAGGAAATGGTGAATGTACCGCCGTGGAGTTCCACAAGCCGCTTGGCGATAATCAGTCCGAGACCGATCCCTTGTTGTTCCTGTGTCTTTCGACGGAACTGGCGGTAGGCACCAACTTGCAGCACTTCATGTTCGTGCATACCAACACCATGATCGCGCACGGTAAATGTCACATCGTGTTCTGTTGCCGTTGCTGTAAACGTTACCGGAGTACCTGGGCGCGAAAAATACAATGCGTTATCAATCAATTCTGTTGCAACCTTGTCGAGATGTTGTTCCATCATCGTGACAGCAACGCCTTCAATATCGAGACCAAGAGTCAAATCCTGTTGACGTTGGTGAGCAAGAGATCGTTGCACGGCCGCATCATAGATCACCATCGCTGGCTCTCGAGTTGTTACCTGTCGCATACGTTCGACGTGCAACGGACTTTCGGCAAGCGTCTCAATCTGCGCATACATGAGGAAGTTGTCCGTGGTGCGCAGGAGGCGGCGAGCAGCACCAAGAATTTCGGCACTCAGTTCACGAATCTCATCAGGATCACTATCGGTGGCATGTCCATGCAGGTACGACGCCTGACCGATGATGTCCGTCAGCGGAGTGCGATATTCGTGGGGCAGCGCATACAGCAACGACGGTTGCGGAGCGACGGGCTGCACAAGTGGTGGTGTTTCGCCGACAATGGGCAGTCCCTGAATGGCTAACAAAGAACGTACGCCGGCATCCGTTAACGGACGTGATATCACGCCGTATGGAATATCCGTTCCGGCAAGTGGCTCTTTGTCATCAGCCAGCACAACAAATGGCGTATCAACGTTCAGGCCATGGATATATAAGCGCTCGCGAAGGTCATTCACCGATAGAAAGAAGGAGTCCAACACAATCGCCGATGGGCGGTGGTGTCGTACCAATGCTTGTGCTGTCCCGACGTCGCCGGCAACGAGAACGGATACGTCGTATCCGAGGAGGGTGCGAGCCGTAGAAGCCCTCCGTTCAAGGTCGGCGTCGAGCAGCAGTATGGTGCGCGGTGATGACGTCATCTACTGCAGAGACTGGTGGGGCAATTCCCCGGCTGTTCGAACAAGTGGCAATATACTACGAGATGCGGCCGTTTCCCACCCTGTTTTGTTACACGGTAGGATTACGTACGCGTTTATGAGGACAATGAAGCAAGTCCATACGGTAAAAGGACGTAGGTCAATTCGACCTATGCTCCTAACCATGGTTTTTTGCCTTATTGCCATCACGTCACGCTCCCAGCATATTGCGCCTTTGTTACATCCGCCGACGTCTTCATGGGGTTCAGGGTTCCATGTTGGCCTCGACAAGATTGCCAATACCTACGTGTGGATTGGCAACGCGGATGTTGACATTCCAACGGAGTACGTAAATATTCGGTGGGTAAACGCTTTTCGTTCAACTGCAGTTCGCACACAAACGATGGCCATTCGAGACGTTGAAGAGACAACACTCTCGCTCGAGATGCCTATTGATTCTAGCCAATGGTCAACAATTGTACGATCTCACTGGTCGTTCTCGCGCGACAACAGAAACATTGGCCTGAGTTCGTTGGAGAGACTTGGTGGTGTTGGAGGAGTGCGATGGAAACCGTCAGACTTTGTCACGGCAGAGGCTATAGGTGGGGTTGAACGATTAACACAATTAGGTGTAGCAGCAACAGGGCCAATTGCAGGGATCACTGCAAAAGCACAGAATGTTGACGTTGACGAATGGCAAATGTCACTGTCGGGACTAGCTGATTGGAATCGTGTCGACGAACTGAGAACGAACACGGATATGGATCTTCGCGCCGAGGTAATAAAAAATATTGATGGAATGAGTTACCTGAAACTCGGCGCAACGTGGTTAGATCTTCGTCGAGACTTTATCACGAACGTAACGTCTCCTGCAGGATCTCTGCCAGCTATTGAATCGCGGGGAGAAGGCCGCCTGACCGCCGTCGGCGAGATTGTCTATGAGATTGCTTCAGGTCTTTCTGTGTCGGCTGTTGGTCAAGCACAGATGAATGGAATCGACCGGTCCTATGCAGAGCCTGTGGCCGATGTTCCGATTACGGCTGTCGATAGGCGTCTCGACGAACTTATCGTTGACATATCCGGCGGGCTAACGTACTCGTCGCCGAACGTTATGGCAACGGCAGTTGCTACGGTGTATCGCCGCGATGAACGAAACGGAGTTTCTACCGTGTTTGATGTGGATGACGTTATTGTGGACGGACTTCGAGCTCAGGAAAATCAGCGTGACAACACAACATTTACATCAAAGTTTGTGTCGACCGTGAAGTGGACACCATCAAAGCATGATACTCTTCAAGCAGAATACACCGGTTTTCTGACGCGTTACGATACACCGAGTGATCTGAACTATGATGACCGTGATGAGTTAAGCATCGTGGCAGCCCTGACGTATTCTCGACGTATGTCAGATGTCCTATCGGCGTCCCTTACACTGTCAAGTCAGAACGTACACTTTGTATTCATCAAGGCACAGAGATCGGCCCAGAACTTTGTGAATCGAGTTATTCGTTTTGTGCCGCGAGTTGACGTTACCTCGTCGGTTATCACGATGTCACCGCGGATTGAAGTTCTTGCCAACTACTTCGTTTACGACTTCGAGGAAACAGGCAGTGCAACACGTTCATACTCGCTTCGCCAAATCTCCTATCGCGACTCGATGCGCATCAACCTCGTTCCTGGATGGTACCTTGCAGGTTCCGTCCTACTTCGTCGGGCAGAGCAGGCCTCGTTGTTATGGGGTGACTTCGCTGAAGTTCCGCAACTTCGGACTACTGAGTACCTTGCCAAAATGCTTATCTTCTCGGCCACCTCGGAGTCGTGGACGGTCGGCGCTGGCATTCGGGCATACATGCTTGAGCAACAGTCCCTCGCACCGGGTGGACTTTCACCAACAAGTTCACTGCATTGGTTGGCTCCAGAGACGATGATAACGTATCGAACACCCAATGGTTCGGAGCTTTCTCTCAGTGGCTGGTATGAGTTCCGCCGCGTCAATATCACCGGTCGCACGGAACTGCCAAATCTTCTGCTACATACAAGGATTACGCTCTAATTGATGGGGCATCCGCGAACATATCAGCTGCGTCTCCATAGTGAGCGAGGCAACATTGCTCTTGTAGAGCCCTTCTTACGATCGATCGTAGAACTGGATCGGCTCGGACCTCATCGATATCATGATGCACTTGTAGCGCTGACCGAAGCGGTAAACAATGCGATCATTCATGGAAATGACTGTGATCCGGCAAAGTTTGTGACGGTAAACGTGCAGACGACAGATGGTGACGTGGTCTTTCTTGTCGGCGACTCAGGTCACGGATTTGATCCTGCGTCAGTACCCGACCCTCGTGACCCTGAGAATATCCTTCGAGAGGGAGGACGTGGTGTTTTTCTCATTCGCCATTTAGCGGACGTTGTGGAGTTCTATCCAACGTCGGATGGCACAACCGTACTTGTGAAGTACTTCTTTCCTGTATGAACGACAATACTCCTCGCCAATTCACGCACCGGACAGCAGCAGCGTTTGCTGTACTGCTGATGACGTGTACGTGGACCCTCGCCGGTACACTTCCCGAAAAGGCGAAACTTCGATTCGACACAGCGGCGGCAAAACGTCATCTGCTCTTCTTAGCTGACGATTCAATGCGTGGAAGAAACACACCATCACCGCAGCTTGAACAGTCAGCGGAATACATTGCCGAGCGATTTCGTGAAAGTGGCCTCGTGCCAGTGAATGGAGCGTGGTTCCATCATTACGAGCTCGTGAGAACGGAACTAGGACCTACCCAACGTCTCGTTATCCAACGGCGGGGAGTGGAGACAGAGTTTCAGCTGAAGGCAGACTTTATTCCCTTTGAGAATACTGGTGCCGGGAAGATCTCAGATGCACGAGTTGTTTTTGCAGGATTTGGTATTACAGCGCCTGAGTTTGAGTACGATGATTATGCAAACATCGATGCACGTGGTGCTGTTGTCGTTGTTTTTCGTGGTGAACCAAACACAGATGACTCGACGAAGTTTGCCGGTAAGATGTACACAAAGTATATGTCTGTCGGCGAAAAAGCCCGTAATGCAAAGGCTCACGGTGCTATTGCTGTCCTTGCACTCGACGCGCCTCGCGCAACACGTCGGCTGCTCGTAACGGGATTTGCGTGGCCATCAATTTTTCCAGCGGTTCCTCGTGATGCGCTTCCATTAACACTGACGGCAGCCACCGACTGGATTCCTGCCGTACATGTTGGCACGTCGTTTGTCAATGCCGTGTTTGATAGTGTTGGCGTACTTCGCTCAGATGTTGAAGCTATTGACTCAACGTTGACTCCACGTTCGAGAGTAGTTGAGGATGTGACCGTATCGCTACAGGTAGACTTGGCACGTGAAGCCGTTAACCTTCGGAATGTGGTAGGAATGGTAAAGGGATCAACGTATCCCGATGAATACGTCGTTCTCGGCGCTCACTATGATCACATCGGAGTCATGACGGCCAAAACAGCTGGTGCGGACACGATTTTTAACGGTGCTGACGATAATGCGTCGGGGACAACAGGACTCTTATTGGCAGCAGATGCCATTGCGAATGCCGACGTACAGCCAGAACGAAGTGTTGTCTTTCTTGCCTTTAGTGGTGAAGAAAAGGGTCTCTTGGGTTCAAAGGCATACTGCCGGACGCCCCTTTTGCCCCTTGCCAATTGCGTTGCCATGGTAAACATGGATATGATTGGACGTTGTGAGGGGAATAAACTTTCGATTGGCGGCAACACACGTTGTCCGGATCTTGCTCAAATGAATGCAGAGGAGAATGACGATCTCGAAGAGCCCTTTACTCTAGCGTACGATATTGAGCGATATTTCTATCGAAGTGATCAGGCCAGTTTTGCTGAACAGGAGATACCTGTAATTTTTTACTTTACTGGCGAACATGGAGACTATCACAAGATTACGGATGAGGTAGAAAAACTGAATGTTCGCCGACTTGTGGACATTGCCCGACTTGCGACGACCGTAGTATGGAGATCGACAGGACAACCTAGAAGTCGTTTTGTGAAGAACTGATTTTGTTTCGACGTTTCCGTGGCCAAAAAATCTACATCTATAACAGCGTTTACTGCTCGCCTGGAGAGATTCCCGATGAAGGGCGGCTGGCATTATCTTGAGGTGCCATTCTCTGTGGCAGATCACTATGGCACAAAAGGCCGTGTACGCGTGATTGCCACCATAGGTGGTGTTGAAGTTGAGCGAGCACTGATGCCAATGGGAGATGGGCGGCACGCCGTAATGGTGTCGAAAGCCTTGATGCGGGAGGCCCGAATTGTCGTGGGTGACGAGGTGCGCGTATCACTTGTGCTGGACGATCCTGATCGTGTTACGATACCCGAAGAGTTACTCGCTGCAATGGATATTGATGACGAGTTTCGCGCGGTGTTTGAACGTCAAACAGCAGGCATGAAGCGCGGAATGTGTCACTGGGTAGCATCGGCAAAATCTCCAAATGTGCGCGCTCAACGTGCTGCGGAAGTGATGCGCCGGCTTACAACACCCGGTGAGTCCTTTGGCGGTCGTGTCCCGAAATGACGAAACTTCACTGAGAGCACATCGTATTCGGCCCCCCTATGGGTTCTGCAATCTATCAGCGTGAAATCTGGGGCCTCGCAGCCCGCGACTGGGCCGACCTCCAGGAACCGATGATGATCTCGGTGTACGATGATGTTCTTCGTCGACTCGGTCCCGGGAACATGCGCTCGTTACTCGACGCAGGATGCGGATCAGGTGTGTTCTGTACTCGTGCTGTTGATCACGGCTGGAACGTTACCGGACTAGATGCCACCCCTCAGCTCCTTGATCGTGCTAGACGGCGAACATCGGCTGTAAACTTCCTGGAAGGTGACCTTGAAGTTCTACCAATAACGTCTCAGTCACTTGATGTCGTAACAGGCTTTAATGCCTATCAATATGCTGGCGATCAGCGTGCCGCACTTGCAGAAGCACATAGAGTTCTATCGGAAGAAGGGCAACTTGTGTTTGTCACGTGGGGTGACCCAGCCGGAAGTGATGCAACACGACATTATGAGCGAATGATTCCGTTCCTTCCACCACGGCCTGCAGATGCGCCTCCAGTGTATGCTCCGTGGACAAAGGAGGACGTAGGTGAACTTGTTGGATCAGCAGGATTCGTTATTCAAGACTATGATGTTGTACAGTCGCACTGGCTATATCGTAACACGGATCATGCCGTCCGAGCCCTGTTGAGCATGGGATCTGCTGTACGAGCTGCAAGTTTGGTGGGATTAGATATTGTTACCGAAGCCACCAAGGACGTCGTCCATGATTGTTTACGCGCCGATGGACGAGTGCTTTTGACAAATGAGTTTGTGATTGTGATCTGTACAAAGCGTCCGTAAATCAAACCTATGGACGAACGTTGGCCTCAGAATGATGATATAGATTGTCGACATACTTGGCGATGACATCAAACTCAAGATTTACGCGCTGGCCAACCACAGCGCTTGAAAAGGCGGTCTTTTCGAGTGTATGCGGAATTAGGGCAACTTTAAAGCGCGCATCTTGGAGTTCAGCAACGGTTAAGGATACGCCGTCAACACAGATAGAGCCAACGGGAATAATCCATCGGCGGAACTCTGGTGGAAACTCAATCCACATTTCCCAGCCCTGGTCGTTGCTGATAATGTTTACGATTGTGCCTGTTGTGTCCACATGACCTTGAACAAGGTGGCCACCGAGTCGATCAACAAGTCGAACAGCTCGTTCGAGGTTCACGCGGTGGCCCTGTTCGAATTCACCTACGGTGGTTTTTCGCAACGTCTCCGCTATGGCCGTTACCGAGAATGTTGAGTCGGTGTGCTCGGTCACGGTGAGACATGTTCCGTTCACAGATATGGAGTCGTCTGGTCGAGTGCCATCAAGAACTGTTGATGCAGATATCACAAACCTGCGGCCGTCACCCAGTTGCTCTACCGATGTTACTGTGCCAAGTTCTTCGATAAGTCCCGTAAACATTGTCTTTTCCTGTGTTGTGAGTTATCGCCGTAGATGAGCGAGGAGCATGTCGATGAACACATCGCGACCGAGTGTCGAAATGACATCGGTATGTCCGGCACCTGATACCGTGACAAGCATCTTGGGCAATGCAGCTTCCTGATGGAGGACGGACGCATGGTCTCGAAGAGGTGCTGCTCGATCTGCATTTCCAGCAAGTATCAAAAGTGGTGAACGAAGTTGTCGGATGCGGGTAACATTGTCGTATGTACCTCCGTTCCGCCACTCAGCGACAACATCAAGAGTCGACGATGATTGAATGAGGTGATCGGCTGAAGCTATGGGCGATTCCAGAATCACTCCCCAGGTTGTTGAATCCGTTGTTGCCTGAAGGAGAGCAGCTACGGAGCCTACCGAGATTCCATAGGCAACAAATCGTGTGTCGTCCGTATAGTGATCACGTCGTAACACGGTGATAAGGTTATGCACATCAACGGTCAGTACTGTCTCCGTCAGCTTGCCGGTGGAGCGACCAGTACCACGATAGTCCCACGCCACAACGTCAAAGCCAGCATCGTAGAGCAATTCAACATGGTCGTGATAATCTGCCATGGAGCCCTGCCCACCATGATGTAGGACTACAACGATGCGACCCGTAGCTTCAATGGTGTCGGGCTGGCGTACTACTACACCATGGAGTAGTCCATCCAAACTCTCTACTGTGAATTCGTGGCGAAGAGAATCATCAACATAGGGCGTCACGAGTACCTTGTTTGAAGGTGACGGGCCGACAATTGGTTCGTGACGTTGACATGCTATTCCGACAAGGGCAGCAACGGAGAACAGGAATATCCGCCAATGTTTGGTTGGTGAAGAAACTGCTCTGATATTCGTTGCCGGCGAATCCATTGTATGCGAAAATAGAGGAGTCCTTGCCAACTGAGACGTTACCGACTACTGGCACATTCTGACGGATGTGAGAATCATCTCCGCATGGCCGCTGCTGCGCGTACGATTGACGATGTGGTTCGCGCGTTTGACGATGAGAACCTGACGATTATCGTACCAACAGCCACCTGGAAGAGGCCCCTTGCCGCCGCACGGGCACGTCGAACCGGCGGCGGTCAGCCCCTTACCGTTGAGACGTTTACGTCATTTGCCGCAGCGCTGTGTAATGAAGCTGGTATTGTACGGACACGACTGTCGACGTCCGACGCTGACTTCTTACTACGTTGTGCTGCACGTGAAGAAGGCCTGTCGTTGGGTACACTTGGTGTCACATCACGGAGTATTAGTCGTTGGAAGGCAGCAGGTCACAGCCCTCGCAGCCTTGAAGGTGAAAGTGAGCGAGCTCCTTCTGCCTATATGTCGCGGCTTCTCTCAGACTGTGCGCGTCTTTGGGCGGCGTTTGAAGAGAAAAAACGCGGTACTGCTGCGACGCCTATTGATACGCTGACATATGCTGAGACAATTGTCAGCACGCTTACCGCGAGAGACATTGTTGTCTTGGCCCTCGACAATCCGACTGAACTCGAACTGTTGCTCATTGAACAAATGTTTCGGTCCGAGTGGAATGTTGCATTGTCAACAGCATGGTCCTCCGATACGTCGCATCTGCGTGATGTTGGAAAGGTAGTATATGAACGTCTTTGTAAGGTAGGAGCTACGGTAACATGTCAAACCGAACACCCTCCTGCACAGCGTCAAACATGCGTCGTAATGCCAAAACATCCCGTCGACGAAGCTCGTCGGGCAGCGGCCGTCGTACTTGATCGTCTGCAGAATGGAGATCAACTACAGTCAATGGCCATCGTTGACCTTGGTGACAGAGAGGCGATTCGTCTATTCCGGGAGGTGTTTGATTCTGTTGGTATTACGCTTACAACAGACGATACAAAACCGTTGGCCTCAACTCGAGCTGCAACAACTGTACGTGCAGCACTCGATGTATTGTGGTATGGCTGGAGACGTTCAGATCTGGAACATCTCTTGTATGGCGGCCTATTATCTGATACGGGTACGGATGAGCGTGCTCTCATTCGTGTAGCACGTCAGCATAGATTGGAAGGGGGCAAGGGGGCAGACGGATGGCTACAAGACCTTCATGAGCGTCAAGCAGAGCTGGAGCAATTACTTGAATCGGATGATGATCAGCAACGTGATATTCTGCCGCTCCTTCGAGATCTACGACGTGCTCTCAATGCAGTCACTTCCTTACGAGACAAACTTGGTGACTCACCAACGATTTGCAGTGCCCACGAAGTTGTTGACATCATCAGAGAGAACATCGTCGGTAGGCTCGGAATCCGAGCCGCTGCATTCGCTCTTGCAGCGGACGCAGATGTGGAAGGTTTACCTTGTGCAGAACGTGAGGCAGTATTGTCTCTCGATGCTCTCGCTGAGCGGTATGGTGCTCTGTCGTCACTGTTTAATGATAGAGCGTTACCGTTTTCTGAACATGTCACTGAGTTCTGGGAAAGTGTCGTTACGACACAGGTGAGGATTCCCGATTCGCGGCTTGATGGATTGGCTGTCGTTACGCCAGCAGAAGGAAGACTACGGCGGTATTCGACAATTATCGTTCCGTCCTTCCGAGAAGGTGTTCTGCCACGTCCTCACCGCGAACCGATTGATGACGTGATCGATAGAGGTCGTCAACAGCGTGACGTTCGAATGATGGTGGACGACATCGTTACAATGTCGGATGTGGATGGCGTGACGATTATTAGTCGTGCAATCGAAGTCGACGAGACACCGACTCTGCAATCTCCGTTTCAACATTTTGTGACGCATAACAGTCGTGCTGCAGACGAGTCTCTCGTAAACATCTATACCGTTGACGATGTTGTGCTATATGACTTTGAGACGCGAACGTCAGAACCACGACGGCAACAAAATCCTGATCGTCAATTTGTGGACGTACTAGGTGTTGCCACGATTGAGACATTGATCAGCAAGCCGATGGGTCCATCAGCTCTTGACATCGCCGCTCAATGTCCGTACAAGTACTATGCATCACGACTCCTTGAGTTGGACGAATCACATCTTGTCACAGACCGACTTTCGGCTTTGGAACGTGGAGTCTTACTCCATGCTACGATTCGTCGATTCTTTGACACCGTTCGTGGTCATGTCGTTGAAAACATATCCACGAGCGAAGATCTGCTCGCCGCTCGAATTGAGCTCAGTGAAGAACGGCGTTCAGAGTACCTCGACATCCTACACAACCACTTCATCGAACTCCGTACGAAGTACGGAACGGACCACTTGTTTGCACCAACAGAGTTTCGCACCTACATCGGAACGCCGACACGAAAGGGTCTGCTTCAGCGATGGCTAGAACTCGAATTCAAGGATCAGGCAAATTCAATTCTTCGACCAGCACTTTTTGAGTGGCCGATAACAACAACACTCCAGACATACGACGTACTTGGTAACGCAGTTGAGATTCCGGTCCGAATTCGAGTTGATCGTATTGACGTCGCAGAACACGATGGGAAAATTGTTATCGGCGTTATTGACTACAAGTCCACACAGAACTCCGTCTCATCTCGGTCACGAATCCTTGCCGGGGAAGCAACACAGATGCCGATCTACCTGGCAGCGGTTCGCCAGTCATTTGCCGATCACGGAATACGCGTCGAACCCGTTTCTGCCATCTATCGCACAATCGGGACCTCACTCCGATCCGCAGATGATCCTGTAACGAAGATTGTGCTTGCCGATACTGCAACACCGGTGTTGCAGCCCTCTCGTCAGTGGAGGGATGATCTCGTTAACCTGCCGATAGGTACGCAGGTTGATGAACTCGTAAAGACGATCGTACCGGCATACACGACGGCGACACGTCGTACGTATCCGGTCCGGCCGAAACCAACGGCCTGCCGTTATTGTTCGTTTGCCAGCCTTTGCAGAATTGACTCCTGGGGAATCTCACCGTGAATATCAAACACCTTCGTCACACAGAACTCCGCTGGAGTTGTCCGATGAGTCTGTTGCCATTCTCATCTACAAAGGACGTGGAGCCATTAAATCGGATCGTTGGCCAGGAACGGGCGATGGAAGCGATTCGCCTTGGTGCACAGATTCGATCACAAGGGTATAACATCTATGCCTCTGGTGTGACAGGCACGGGACGGCTTACGACTATTCGCACAATCCTTGACGATTTACGGACGGATCGGCCAGAACTGTACGACTTTGTCTACGTTCACAATTTTAAAACGACCGAAGCACCCGTGCTCCTTCGGTTCTCCGCCGGAGAGGGCCGCGTATTTGCGCGAATGATTGACGATGCGGTTGCCGTCGTAAAACGTCGAATTCCACAGCTGTTTGAAGAGGAGCAGTTTCAGGCAGAGCGGAAGCTAATAATCCAACGATATCAGTCACTCGAACAGAAGCTGCTCAAGGAGTTTGACGCGAAGATCCGACCTACGGGATTTGTTGTTGGCCACGTGCAGGAAGAGGATGGCAGTGTACACACTGAAGTCTTTCCTGTTATCGACGGTAAGCCCTTCCAGCTCGAGGAATTGGATGAACTCGCACGCAAAGGCGAGTTCCCGGCAGAACAGCTGGAGCAGATTCGTGTGGCTCACGAAAAACATCGTGATGAACTCAGCGACATTAGCCGTAGGTCCATGCGCATTATGATTGATTTCCGGAAGGAACTCAGTGAGCATGACCAAGGTGCTGTTGGTGTGCTGTTAAAGACCGTCTTTGATGACATCCGACTCAGTTTCCCTCGTGATCGTGTTGCAGAGTTCTTGAACGGCGTAACAACACATATCCTCGAACACCTCGATGATATCGTTCGGTTGTTTCAGGCGAAACAAGCGGCACCAACAGACGAGAATATTGAAGAGCAACTACGATCGATTTTTCGACTCTATTCCGTAAACCTCATCCTTGATAACTACGATGCAAAGGTTGCACCAGTTATCATCGAAACGGCGCCCACGTACACGAGTGTGTTCGGAACAATCGAGAAACGAATCGACGCCCGGGGATTTGCGATCAGCGACTTTTCACATCTCCGTGCTGGGTCGATGTTGCGAGCCGATGGTGGATACCTTATCCTGAATGCAACTGATGTATTGAGTGATCCACAATTGTGGCCAGCGTTAAAGCGCGTAATGCTGTACAACCGACTCGAAATGCAGTCGTCGGACGGTCAGTTTCAGTTAAACACGATTAAACCTGAGTGGATCAAGGTAAACGTCAAGATCATTCTCCTTGGTGATCCAGCCATCTACCTCGCATTGTGGCAGGCAGATGAAGACTTCCACAAAATGTTTAAGATCCATGCAGAGTTTGCATCAGAAACGCGCAGAAGTCCAGAGATGATTTCGCACTACTGCGGATTCTTTGCAAAACTCGTTCGTGAGGAAGATCTTCTTCATTGTGACAAAAGTGGAGCAGCTGCTCTCATTGAGTGGGCCGTAGCCTACACTGAGAGTCAGGACAAGATCACGTTACAATTCAGTTACGTTGCCGATCTCCTGCGTGAAGCGTCATTCTATGCACGTGGCACCGGTGCCCGGTTGATACGTCGTAATCATGTGTTACATGCTATAGAACAACGTTGGCACAGAGCTAATCAAGCTGATGAGCGTTTCCGCGAACAGATTACGAAGGGGACATTACTCATTGATACGGCAGGGGAGCGTGTCGGACAGATTAACGGACTAACCGTGTACTCAACGGGTATCGTTGATTTTGGGAAACCTGCACGAATAACTGCGACGGTAAGTGCCGGTAATGCAGGTATCATCAATATCGAACGCGAGGTGAACCTTAGTGGTGCTATCCACAACAAGGGAGTATTAATCCTTAACGGCCTCCTGAGGTCGTTGTTCTCACGCGCTCAACCAATGTCATTTACGGCGAGCATTGCATTTGAACAGTCATACGGTGGCGTGGACGGTGACAGTGCGTCGACGGCTGAAGTGATTGCCCTGCTAAGTGCCATCAGTAACATTGCCATCCGACAGGATCTTGCGATCACCGGAAGTATCAGTCAGAAAGGTGACATTCAACCAGTGGGTGGTATTAACGAAAAGATTACAGGTTTCTTTGAGGTATGTCGCGATCGAGGCCTGTCAGGAACACAGGGCGTGCTGATACCACATCAGAATGTTGGTGACCTTATGCTTCGAGATGACATCGTTGAAGCCGTAAAAAAACGATTGTTTAACGTGTGGCCAATTGTGCGACTCGAAGATGCCATCGAATTGATGATGGGGATGCCTGCGGGTCGAATTCAATCAGACGGATCCTTCCCGCCAAATACGGTCTATGCCAAGACACAATCCAATCTGGATGTCCTTCACGAGGCCAGTCGACAGTCGCGATGACGGATCTTCAGCGTCGGCACCACGTCGTTGTTCTCTTACGACTCGACAAAGTGGCAGCTCACGAGGCTGCTGATGACTCGATTGTAGATCAGGCCCTTGTATCAAACAATGCAGAGGCATTGTCATTGGACGACGATCCTGACGGATACTGGCGCGACATAATCGGTTCAGCGCGGAAATACGAAGTCGGTGACTATGTTGGTGCACGAGATGATCTTGATACGGCGGCTCGACGACTACGAGATACGGACGATCGTCGGCGATTCCTGACTTTTTTCCGCAATGTTGTTGCATTTCGTAACGGTGACTCCGTATCGCTGACGTCACTGCTCGACGAAACACGGAGTGACACTGAGAGGCTGCTGGTCTATGTCGTATCGGCAACGTCGTTGTCTCGCAGCGGACATCGTCGAGAGGCCATACCACTGTTTGAGCAGGCAATGGTGCTTTTACAGACACTTCAGTACAAACGATGTCTGCTACATACGGTAAACAACCTTGCTTCATCATTACGCGTTATTGGTAGAATTGACGAAGCCTTGGATATTCTCCAGCGTCACCACAATGTTGTTGAAGAAGTTGCAACCGACGTGGAACGTGCCAGCTGGCATGGTGCACTCGGCGCGTGTTATCGAGAACTCGAACGATTTGAGGATGCACGTCAAGAACTGTTGCTTGCTATTGAAGGACATGAACGTTCTGGAAATGATGCGGGTGCGGCAGTTTCATATTCCAACTACGGAAACGTACTGTTACACCTTGGTGACGCCGAGGGAGCGCTTGAAGCATATCAACGATCCGCATCCATCGACGTGCGTCGAGGATCTCCGCAATCTGCAGCAACAGCCCTATCAAATGCAGCAATTGTGTATTACAACAAAGGAGAGTACGCCGAAGCACTGAGAGTACTTTTCGATGCTCGGCAGCATCTTGAACATGCGAATCTGTATGCGGAACGTGCATATACGGATCTTATGCTTGCGCGCACGTATAGAGCTCTGGGTTTTTACGACAGAGCTACGGAGCTGTACAGACTAGCGATTGAAAGTGCTCGTAGTGCAAACGACGTGTTGACCGAGGTACAAGCCGTATACTCCTTGGCGGATGAGATACGTGAACACGATCCGGAGGAAGCTCACCGCATCATCACGGAGGTCTTGCCGTATACCGATAGGTCGGAACTCGCCATCATTATGACGAGTGTGACAATCGTGTACTCGCAGATTCTCATGCGCCTGGATCGTACGGAAGAGGCCTTTCATATCCTGACGGAATTGCGCCGGCAAGGAGACGAAGGCACACGACATTTTGACGTGGACGAACGCCGAAATCTCCATCATGCATTCGGCTCCTACCACATGTATTATCGTAACTGGAAAGCTGCTGAACGTGAGCTCGCTGAGGCTCTTGACATTGCTCGACGTGCTCGTAACACGGGGCAAACACGACGACTGCTTGAAAAACTCTCCGTGATCTATGCGGAGCTCGGTCAATGGCAAGATGCGTATTCGTGTCGTACGGAATCGGCTGAACTTGAGCGTCGAACGCGTGGTGTTGAGGCTGTTCAGCAAGCTGCCGTGCACCAGATGGAATACCGTGTTGAAGTTGAGCGCATACGGTCAGAACAAGTCCGTTCAATGGTGCAGTCATTGCTCCCAGAAGACGTTATCGAGGCGTGGCTCAAGGGCGAACGACGAGTTGTCGATCGATTTGAATCCGTTGCCATCCTCTTTGCTGATCTCGCAGGTTTCTCAACGTGGTCAAAAGACAAGGATGCAATTGAGGTTGTCGACGTCGTTGGAGACTTTTTTGCCATCGTCGATGAGGCACGTACGCGTCATGGCTGTCTGAAGGTAAAGACAATTGGAGATGCCGTCCTTGTCGTAGCTGGTGCTCCGACGCCCGTTCACGATGCAGTAGACCGCTGTGTAAAGGTCGGGCTCGAAATACTCACGGTTGCACAAAGAGATCGCCACCGCATCTCTGGACTGATGCCTCGCGTTGGAATCCACGTCGGAAGTGTTATCGGAGGTGTTGTTGGAGGGGATAAACCTCAGTGGGACGTCTGGGGTAGCGACGTGAACCTCGCCGCAAGGATGGAATCCAGTGGTGAGCCAGGTCGTTTACATGTGAGTGATCGTGTCGTTGACTCACTCACCTCGCGTGAAGGTCTTACGATCACTGCTCGTGGTACGATCTACGTAAAAGGAGCCGGTGACGTATCAACGTACTGGATAGACCCTTCTGCAGGTTATTCTGAGTCGTAAACTATGTTAATGACGGAAATGACGCATTCCTGTCATAATCATCGCAAGTCCACGTTCGTTGGCGGCAGTAATAACTTCTTCATCACGTACCGAACCGCCCGGCTGGATCACACACGTGGCACCAGCATCAGCGGCCTGTAATAGTCCATCTGCAAACGGAAAGAATGCATCACTAGCTACGGCACATCCCTGGAGCGACAGGCCAACGTCTTGTGCTTTACGTACTGCGATACGCGCTGAATCTACGCGCGACATTTGACCCGCACCTATGGCAAGTGTCCGATCTGCCAGAGCGTAGACAATGGCATTACTTTTTACGTGTTTAGCAACCTTCCATGCAAACTGTGCGGCCGACATCTCTTCGGTTGAGGGTTGACGCTCTGTTACGACTCGTAGGGCGGATTCGTCAACAAGCATGTTGTCGGGAGTCTGAACGAGATAACCACCTGCAATGGACCTGACATTCATTCTGGCCGTTTGATGCTGTGAAAGGCGCGAAAGGGGCAAACAGGTTACGAGTCGTCTGTCCTTCTTCTTCGTCAGGATTGCGAGCGCATCATCGGAAAATGAGGGCGCGATGAGTACCTCGGCAAACAGCGAATGGACCGTTTCAGCCCAAGCGATGTCTACAGGCCGATTAACTGCAATGATGCCACCAAAGGGGCTTACGGTATCGGTTGCAAAGGCCTTATGCCATGCCGAAACAAGGTCATCACCAGAACCAACACCACATGGATTGTTGTGTTTGACGATAACGACGGTTGGTTCGTCGAACTCATCAACTAATCCAACGGCAGCGTCAATGTCCAGGATGTTGTTATATGAAAGTTCTTTGCCATGAAGTGACGTGTACCTGTCAAAAAACGAACCATAGAGCGCAGCTTCTTGGTGTGGATTCTCACCGTAGCGCAGTGCTTGTGCTCGTTTCATCGGAATGGCAAACTCTTCGGGAAAGTCCAGACCTTCATTCTGGAGAAACCAAGAGGAGATCGTCGCATCGTACTTCGCAGTGTGCGAAAACGCTTCGCGTGCGAGTTGTTTCCGCATCTCCATCGGTACTGTCCCAGCACGCAAACTCGTGAGCACGTCATCATACCGACGTGGATCGACGATGATGACAGTGTGCCGGAAGTTTTTAGCTGAGGCACGAACCATTGCCGGACCTCCGATATCGATGTTCTCTATGAGCTCACCTTCGTCTGTTGTTCCAGACCGTAGCGTCTCTTCGAACGGATACAGGTTTACAGCAACGATATCAATCGGTGTTATATCATGGATGGCGAGAGCTTCGCGGTGAGCCTCTACATCAAGGTCTGCCAGCAGCCCACCGTGAATCTTTGGATGAAGCGTTTTTACTCGACCATCCATGATTTCGGGGAATCCTGTCACGTCTCCAACGTTCATAACGCCGATTCCGGCGTCTCGTAATGCCTTGGCAGTCCCACCCGTTGAGATGATCTCAATGCCGAGATCGGCAAGTCCACGAGCAAATTCAACGAGGCCTGTTTTGTCAGATACGGAAAGAAGAGCACGCATGAGAAGGGGACGTAGAAAGAGGTGAGAGTCGGGCGCATCGTCGTTGTCTGGTGACTGAACGACTCGAATGGCGTACAAAGGTACCGTTTCGAGGTGGAATTCATTTTGACCGACTCATCGGTCGGTGTAATTTTGAGTCTTCAGATTCCTTCATTTTGTGAACGGAGACAACGATGGCAACGGCTCTTGACAAATCGGTGATAACGTGTGATATGGAAGGTATCATCGAGACGTTTAGCGATGGTGCCCAGCGAATGTTCGGTTACTCAAAGGAAGAAACCGTCGGCAAGCTTCGCGTGAGCGTCTTTTCTCCCGGAGAAATTGTTCTCCAGAATCTGAACATCTGGCTTACCTCTGCCGTCAAGGATGGGGAGTATGTCACGGAAACCGTTTTTATCCGCAAGAATGGCGAGAAGTTCGGCGCGAAAATCCGGATCACGCCAACGATGCGGAACGGTGTACAGATTGGATACTGCGGTGTTACCGAAGAGCTCGACAACGTTGTAAACGTCCCAATTCGAACAACCACAAACATCCTTAAGTGGTTGGTGATAACGCGGGCACCGTTTCTAACGGCGGCTCTAACTCCGGCATTTATCGGAGCGGCCTTTGTTGGTGGAGTACTTGGTGTAGAGATTAACTGGTTACTCGCAACGCTGGCAATTCTCGGAGTAGCACTTCTTCACCTGTCGAGTAACGTCTTTAACGATTACTTCGATGTGAAGAGCGGCACGGACCAGGCGAACACCGCTTACTTTGTTCAATACAGTGGAGGAAGTCGCGCAATTGAAATGCGACTTATCGATCTGAAGGGCACATTACGTACAGCCATCGGGTTGCTACTAACAGCATTCGCTATTGGACTGTACCTAACGTGGCAGGTAGGCTCTGGTGTTCTGGTGCTAGGTTTTGCAGGCCTGTTCTGTGGATACTTCTATACTGCGCCTCCATTACGCCTTGTTGCACGACACGGCATGGGAGAGCTCATCATTGGCCTCGCATTCGGTCCGTTGATCACTATGGGCATCACCTACGTTCTGACAGGGACGTATTCGTGGGAAGCGTTTATGATTGGAATTCCAGCCGGATTACTCACAACAAACATTCTTGTGATTAATCAGGTGCCAGATGCTGAAGGGGATGCCGTAACGGGCAAGAATCACCTCGTTGTGACCTTTGGTAAAAAGTCTGCCATTGTTTTTTACAGCCTCTTCTGGGCAGCAGCACTTGGGCTCACGGCATCGTATGCTATGACGTACAACAACCTCTGGTTATGGGCTTCCGTAGGAGTTGGCTTGGTATACGGTTCCTGGATCATCTCCTATATGCGCAGGCACATTCTCGAACGTACGCTGGTAAAGGCCAATGTTGCGACGATCTATCTTCAGATCATTGTCACAACGTTGTTCGCCATTGCTGTAGGATACGGTGGGTAGGCTGAGTCTCAGACTAACGTGATGATTCTTTTTCCATCGCCGCAAGGATCTCATCAGCTACATGGAAGCTCCCGCAACAAACCGTATCCGTGTGACGTGACGCGTCCAGGGCGGCAGCGAGAGAAGGATGCTCAATCACGTTCATGTGATGCTGGCGGACTACTGTTGCGAGTTCGGACGTGGCCATAGCCCGCGGGAAGGCGGGGGCACTGATATGAAATGCAGATGTTACAGGAGCAAGCGCACGGACCATCCCGTCTACATCCTTGTCGGCCATAGCACCGAGCACAACGTTTACGGATTCATATCCGCACCGACGGAGCGTGTCAACAAGTGCTCTGCAGCCAGCCGGATTGTGTCCAACGTCAAGGAGCAAAAGGGGCGACGTTTGTAAGGGTTCCATTCGCCCCCTGAGGCATCCGAGCCCCTTAACATTGCGTAGTCCTTCGCGAACATGACGATGTTCCAGGAAGAAGGTAGACGACAGTTGGCCCACTGCGGCCATCACGGTAGCGATGTTTTCTGCCTGATGCTGTCCGCAGAGGTCGGTTGTGTAGTAATCGCGGAACGTTTCGTCAATAACACTTACCGTCATCGTAAAGTCGGGATGCCATGCATCAACGTCCACGTGTAAACGGTCATGGGCAATGTCAAGTGGTGCATGTAAACGAGTGGCAACTTCTGCGAAAACATAACGAAGTTCCGGACGGCGTTCGCCAATCACCACAGCGACATCCGGTTTGATGATACCTGCCTTTTCGCGTGCAATATCTTCCAAGGAGTTTCCGAGGTACTCCATGTGGTCGTAATCGATACTTGTGATAATTGATAGTAGAGGATGGACAATATTTGTTGCGTCAAGTCGGCCGCCGAGACCAGTCTCGATAATGGCGACGTCAACATGACGTTCCGCAAACAATCGGAAGGCCATTGCCGTTGTCACTTCGAAAAATGTACCACCAATCGGTTTGGCTACATCCATCAGCGGGCGTGCCAGTCGAGCAATGTCTTCATCTGAAATGGGGACACCGTCAATACGAATTCGTTCGTTAAAGTGACGGATATGTGGCGACGTATACACACCCGTGCGATATCCGGCTGCACGGAAGATAGCCGTGAGCATAGCACAGACACTGCCCTTGCCATTTGTTCCGGCAACGTGAATAACCGGTAGGTGATACTGAGGATTGTCTGCAGCCTCGCAGAGTGCTGTAATACGTTCGAGGCCGGGCTTGACCCCGAAAAAAGTCATTGCATACAGCTCGTCGAGTAAGGCTTGAATGTCCATGGGCGCGAAACTACGAAGTAGTATAAACGACGAAGGCCCGCCAAATGGCGGGCCTTCTGTACGTGCCTATGCTGTGTGAAGCAGATTACTCGCCAATCTCTTCACTCGTTTCAAGATCTTCCAACGTTGTATGTGCCGGAGCCGAACCGTCCGAGTTGAACTTGTCGGCATTCGGTACTGGGTGGTTCACGTTATACGTGGCCACAACATCGGCCGACTTACCGCGGAGAAACTCAACGGCTGAAAGGACGATCTTCTTCTGCTCCTTGTCGAATTCGACGACCTTCAGCGGCAGAACGTCGTCAGCCTTGAAGTAGTCAGGAATCGAACGAACTGGAGCGAAGCTCAGCTGTGAAACCGGTACAAATCCATCAACACCCTGCGGCATTTCAACGATGATGCCCTTGTCGATGATGCGGACGATCTTACCTTCCGTCTCCGTTCCCACACCAAATTCCTTCTCGAAGATATCCCAAGGATTCTCGGAGATCTGCTTGTGGCCCAGAGAAATACGGCGGTGCTCGTTGTCGATGGCAAGTACAGTAACGTCGAGCTCGTCGCCCTTCTTGACAAACTCACCTGGGTGACGAATCTTCTTTGTCCACGACAGATCGCTGATGTGAACAAGACCGTCAACACCTGGCTCAAGTTCAACAAAGACACCAAAGTTTGTCAGGTTACGAACGATACCCTTATGAACCGATCCCATAGGATACTTGGCCATAAGGTCGTTCCACGGATCAGGCTCAAGCTGCTTCATACCAAGAGCAAGCTTGCGGTCACCCTTGTCGATGTTCAGCACAATAGCATCAACCATTTGGCCGAGGGAAACTACCTGTGAAGGATGTTTCACGTGCTGTGTCCACGACATTTCGCTGATGTGGATGAGGCCTTCGACACCCTTCTCGATTTCGATAAAGGCACCGTAGTCCGTCAGCGATACAACCTTACCACGAACCTTGGAACCTGGCTCGTACTTCTCGCCAATCTGGTCCCACGGATGTGACGTGAGCTGCTTCATACCAAGCGAAATGCGCTTGCGGTTTTCGTCGAAGTCAAGAACAACGACCTTCACCTGCTGATCAAGCTGAACGATTTCACTTGGATGTGTTACGCGGCCCCACGAGAGGTCTGTGATGTGAACAAGACCGTCAACTCCACCAAGGTCAACAAAGACACCGAAGTCGCTGATGGCCTTCACGGTACCTTCGAGGACAAGACCCTTCTCAAGGAGACTGAGGATCTTCGAACGCTGTTCTGCGAGTTGTTCCTCAAGCAGAACCTTGTGAGATACAACAACGTTTTCTGACGGATGATTAACCTTCACAACACGTACGTCGATTGCGCGGCCAACCCATGCATCAAAATCACGAACAGGGCGAACGTCAATCTGTGAACCCGGGAGAAACGCTTCGATTCCCAGAAGGTCCACGACCATACCACCCTTGATACGGCGGAGGATACGTACTGGTACTACTTGTTGTGTTTCGTGAAGCTTGAGGATGTCTTCCCATGTCTTCATGAAGTCGGCACGACGACGGCTCAGCATCAGGCGGCCATCGGCATCTTCGATCTTCTCGATGAAGACATCAACATCATCACCTGCTGTAAGTAGTTCTGCGCCTACGAATTCTGCACGCGGAACAACGCCGAGAGACTTGAATCCGATATCTACGAGGATTTCGTCCTTCGTGACGGACACGACCTTGCCGTGAACCATCTCGTCGGCCTTTACTTTTGACGTGCCCTTGTTTTCAAACATCGCCTCGTACGAGGCATCGTCCATGGCGACGTTGTCGAGCTCGCCTGCTAAAATGGCCGCAAGAGCCGTACGCTTCGGCGTAGGTGCCTGCGTAGCGCTTGCCGCGACGGCATTCATCGTCGCGTCTTCTGCGACCGTGGTTTGTTCCGACATGAGTACTCCGATGGTTCCGATCGTGTGCGGCCCTCCACACGTGCGAAACCTCAATGGTTTTGTTGAGAAATCGTGGGGCCCGAAAAAGGGAGGCAAAGATAGGGAATTCAAGGACTTGAGTCAAATATCCACATGAAGGGGGCAAAAGGGGCTGGCACGCCGCTTGCTGTAACTTCTGAAGACTTTTTGGTGTTGATGAAGTATGGACTGGTTTGACGCATTCGAAGAAGTGTTCGCCTCCGTAGATGCCTACGTACGCGACCACGGACATGCACCCCACGAAATCGTGGTTTCGCCGACGTTATATACGTGGTTGGCGGACCTGCTTCGTGAGGAGTCTGTTTTACATGGGTCTGATTTTGTGTCCGATCCGCTCATGCTCAATACGCCGCACGGATCGATACGAATAGTTATCGACGAGATGATGAATCCCTTCGAAGTCCACCCGCAGTAACGTATTTTTGCCGTCCACGCGCCCATAGCTCAGCTGGATAGAGCAACAGCCTTCTAAGCTGTGGGTCGCAGGTTCGAGTCCTGCTGGGCGCGCTGTATAGTGTAAGACGAAAAAAAATTGGGCAGGCTCGTACACCTCGAATTCGGTACGTACGCAAGAATCTCGTATAGTTATGGTATGGGAAGTCAGAGGAGGTCGGAAAAGTCCTTCGAAGAATTGCTTGCCGCAATGATTGAGCCGGACGGTTCCGCCGTAGAGGAAATACGTCGCACCCTTGCTGATGGCGAAGGCGACGACCATTCACGTGGGCTAGCATTCAGTAGGCTGGCCTCGTATTACGCGCTTCATGGACATTATGATGAGGCGTTTACGTGCTTAACCTCTTCTCGTGTCCTTCTGGAACGTGTCGGAGACGTTCACCGGTTACGACGCTGGGTCATCATTAGCGCACTCGTCCGCAAACATCGTTTTGAATACGACGAGTTACTTCACGACATCGAAACGATGTTAGCACTGCAGGGACAGGATGGCCTTGATGAATGTGGTGCTGTGCTCCATCTGGAAAAGGCAGAGTGTCTTGCCCGACGCGGCCGGTATTTTGATGCTCTCCGCAGCATCGAAGACGCACGGCCGTATCTCAAGTCCTCTTACGATTACAGTATTCCCGCTCGCCTGGAATGGCAACGCGCCGTTATCCTTGAATCACTCGGCGAGATAGAGGCTGCTTGGTCTGCGCTGGAATCGGCATTGTCGATTGCACGACATCTCCATGATCCTCATGTTGAGTGGACGATACGTCAGGCACGTGTGGCGAACCGAGACCTTGCTAATGATTCGACGAAACTCCGAGAAGAATTACGGGAAGCTAGAATTGTTGCCGACCTGCTTCCATCAAATGCTGACGCCTGGAAACAAAATCTTCGGGTATCTGAGTTAAAGGCCGAGCTTCGGTCCGGAGCTCCTGTGAGGCGTATCATAGAAGAGTTGATGGTCATTGTTGACTACTTTGAGGGTCATCAATCACATCCACTTTCCTATGTGCCCAAGTCAGTGCTCGCCGATATTTTGTATGGACAAGGCCGATACGACGAGGCACTGCGGTGGGCTAAGGCGGCGGCAGAGTCTGTTGACATCTATGGCGACTTGCGACCCGTCCTTGAGGTCTATGAGCTCCTCGGCAAGTGTTACGTAGCTACCGGAGATGACGTAGGAGCGTATGAAGCACTCGTGCGGCGCTCAGAAGTAGCTGAACGCGGACTTTCTCCGGAATCATCCGTGTATGTAGAGACGCTCGATGCCATCGCAGAAGTTCGAAAGGTTGAGATGGATCGGCGCTCACGAATGGCCGAACTGTCGTCCTCAATGTCGACGGTTCAATCCATTCGCTCGGCTCTGGCAGACGTTGAAAATCTGCTCACGGAGGCACGACGCCAAGGATCGTCGATTGACCTCGCAGATCGTATCCTGGTGCGCCTCAAATCTGTCGTTCCAGACGATGCGCCTACCGACTGGAGTCGTTTTGCCCGTGAATTTGAACGAGCGCATCCTGGATTTCGGCAAACCTTGGCACGAAGGGCTCCACAGCTCTCGGAGCGCGAAACGTTGGCAGCCCTCTTGCTCAGGGCTGGTCTGGGGACAAAGGATATTGCTCGTGTTCTTGACGTTTCAGATAGAACGGTCGAGCTCTATCGTAGTACAATACGGCGCGGTCTAGGACTCGAGGCGGGCAAAAGCCTCATCGCCGAGCTTATTGCAATTGATGCCGAAATTTCCGGACTCTCGAACAATTCCCGAACAAACTAAGTCCGGGAATTGGCGATACTCGGACATGGGCGAAAACGTCGAACTTGAGGATCTCTTTGAGCGGTTCCGTGCCGATGAGGCCGGATACGAAGCGGAAATCCTCCGTGTTTTACGCAAACGAAACGTAGATCCGATGTTTCGTGCGCGGGCACGTCACCGCGTAGCCTGGTACTATCTCAACGAAGGGCGAGCTGCAGAAGCTCTCCCGATGCTGAAAAAGGTTCTCGAAGAGTTCGACGACCTCGGTGAAGATGAACGACGACTACGTGCAGCTGTTGACTACTGTCGTGCGCTTAAACTCATACGTCGATATCGGGACCTGCTAGCTGTTGTAGATGCTTTCCTCAGCGAGGAAAACATCGATGAACGTCGTGAACAGGTTGCCCACCTCTGGTACGAACGTGCGGTAGCACTTTTCCACCTGGGACGGTACCTCGAATCAACAGAATCGTTGGCACGAGCAGAATGGTATGCTGACGAACGACGACCAGACTTGCAGTTCTCGTTCCTTACACTTCGTGGTTACTTGCTCGAAAGTGTTGGAGCTCATGACGAAGCACTTGAAGTGTATGAACGAGCTGATGCCATTGCTGCTGACCTTCAGTCGCCTCAACACCTCACCACGTCAAGCTGGTCACTATCACTTTTTCATTTTGGACGTGGTAACTACGAAGAGGCGAGGATTCAACTCGAGCGCTACCGCAGTCTAAACCGAAGTCGCTGGAAAGAGGACAATCGTTCAATCGCACGGGTGTATGATATCCTTATCGACGTCAAGATGGGGGCTTCACCTGCTGAATACATTGAAGAGCTTATAGCAATTGAACAATCCCTCGCATTAACACTTCCAAAGGCACTTCGTGCTGTTGTTGATGGGGCACTTGCAGAATGTGCACTTGCTTCAGGCAGGTATGAAGAGGCATGTACCTGGGCTAGTAGATGTGCAGCTGGACATGAGGACAATGGTGATCATCGACCTCTTGTGGGTGCGTATGACCTACTTGCTCGATGTCAGCTTGCCGTTGGCAACACGGCAGAAGCTCACGCAGCAATGCGCCGAAGGTTTGAATTGCTGCACAGCGCTGCAATCGAGGAACGTCGACGATTACTTGCGGTGCGTCCAGACGGAATCGACGTCGCAGCAAAACGGACAGAATCAGGTCGGGTTGCTCGAGAACTCGCAACAACATTAGCTCGTGTTGGCGCGTTACGCGAAGTTGCCGTCGGAATCGATCGTCGTGTGCGCCCCTTCGCCGAACGCGGCGAGCCCCTTACCTCAACAGATGTTTCGGACCTCTTGCGTGTTATCCGACAGGCACGTGGGGACGATGCCGTTTGGGAACGATTCCGTGAAGAAGCGGCAGCCGCAGATCCAGAGTTTCAGCGTCGGCTCCTTGAAAAAGCGCCCGACGTCTCGCCAGCAGAGTTACGAGTTGCCGCCTTACTTGTGGAGGGTCGGTCAACACTCGAGATCGCTGATACACTTGGTGTGACGGATCGAACCGTTGAACTCCACCGTAGTACACTCCGGAAAAAATTAGGGCTGGATCGAAAGGCAAAGCTCGTCGAATCCCTCCGGGATCTTGAACAATACACCCGCGTGTCCTGATCAGGGCACATCCCGACGAAATCGTCGATTCATCGCAGCCATCGTAGACGTATATTCGCCGTCATGAGCTACATGACTGGATTTGGCAATGAGTTCGCTACTGAAGCCGTTGCCGGAGCCCTCCCACAGGGCAGAAACTCCCCACAAAAACCGGCCTTCGGCCTCTATGCCGAACAGGTAAGTGGAACGCCGTTTACGGCTCCACGACATGTAAATCGGCGCACGTGGATGTATCGAATCAGACCATCCGTTGTGCACGAACCCTACGTTCGTATTGATAACGGACTCTTTCTTTCGACGCCGTTTACGGCTGTTGAGACGACGCCGAATCAACTTCGCTGGGACCCACTGCCGATACCGGAAACACCAACAACGTTCCTGCAGGGTATGCGCACCATGGCAGGGAATGGAGATCTGACGGTACATTCCGGTGTTGCCATCCACCACTACGTCTGTAACGTGTCAATGGATGATACGTTTTTTTACAATGCAGACGGAGAAATGCTGATCGTTGCTGAACACGGTCAGCTGAGGTTTTTAACCGAGTGTGGCATCATCGATCTTTCACCCGGTGAAATCTGCGTTATTCCTCGAGGTATCAAGTTCCGTGTAGAAACATCTGGCCCTGCACGAGGTTATGTTCTCGAGAACTACGGTGCTCCGTTACGTCTGCCAGACCTTGGTCCAATTGGCGCAAATGGATTGGCCTATCCTCGGGATTTTCTTACGCCCGTGGCATGGTATGAAGAGCGAACTGGCCGATTTTCCGTGGTCGCGAAGTTTCAAGGAAACCTGTGGCGCGGCATTTATGATCATTCGCCACTTAACGTAGTTGCTTGGCACGGAAACTATGCACCGTATAAGTATGATCTGGCAAACTTCCAGTGCATCAATACGGTAACGTTTGATCATCCAGATCCAAGTATCTATACGGTTCTGACGTCGCCGTCGGAGATTCCCGGAACGGCCAACATGGACTTCGTCATCTTCCCACCGCGCTGGATGGTAGCCGAAAACACCTTCCGCCCACCGTGGTTCCACCGGAACTTCATGAATGAATACATGGGCCTCATCAAGGGCGTCTATGATGCCAAGGAAGGTGGAGGATTTGTTCCGGGCGGTGCCTCATTACATAACTGTATGAGTGGTCATGGTCCAGATGCTGACACGTATACGAGGATGACAACGGCAGAACTTTCGCCCGTCAAACTCGAAAACACACTCGCCTTTATGTTCGAAACGCGCTTTGTGTGTAAACCAACGGCATTTGCAATGTCCAGTGGTGAACTCCAGCGAGACTATTGGGAGTGTTGGCAAGGACTGCAACCGGAATTCCGAGCTCCGTGATGTATCACGTTAACAGTTTCGGAACGTTCCGTATATTTGGAGCTCTCCAATCGAAACGAACACGGCCAAGTCCCGTGCGGTTGTATCGAACCCAACCCCGCCAGGTCCGGAAGGAAGCAACGGTTAGTTTGCATACAAGGCGCCACGGTCAACTTGGCTGTTTTGTTTTCTAGAAGATGGCACAACGCATACTCATCAATAGCACGCCTACGCACCTCCGGATTGCGATCACGGAGGACGGACGCCTCGCAGAACTCTTTACTGAGGCCCCCGATACAGAACATCACGTCGGCAATATTTATCTCGGAAGGGTAAGTAAGATCCTTCAGGGAATGAATGCTGCCTTTGTCGATATCGGCCTGGAGCAAGATGCGTTTTTGCACTTCAGCGACGTCGATTCGACGATGGAAGATGGTACGGATGATACCGACACCGATGAAGATGCTTCCGATGACAGGCCCACTACACGTCAGGTAGAGAGCACGGAAGTTGCTCTCCGTACGGTAAAAGCTGCAACGGGAAAGAAGTTGCCTACGTTCAGTACAAAACGTAGTGGAAATATCACCATCAACCTTCAGCCGCGGCAGCCAGTAATTGTCCAGGTAACACGTGAAGCCTACCATAGTAAGGGTGTTAGAGTCACGACGAAGGTTGGCCTTCCTGGACGAAACGTTGTCCTTCTGCCGTTTGATGAATCAATCGGTGTCTCCCTGAAGGTTCAGTCGATGCGTGAGCGCCGGCGCCTTCGTGCAATCGCTAAGAGTATCCTGCCCGAAGGTATGGGCTGCATTATCCGGACAGCCGCAGCTGGTCTCGACGAATCCGATGTTCGAAATGACTTCGAAGATCTCGTTGAGAGATGGCAGGAAATGGAAAAGTTGGTGAAGGGGTCAAAGGGGCCTGTCCTACTTCATAAAGAAGCCGGTATTGCCCACAGTGTTATACGTGACCTCTTTAAGGATGACGTTCGGCAGGTTGTGGTTGATGATCACAAGCTGTACAAGGAGATTAAGGCCTATGTTCAGCGTACAGCCCCGCATCTCAATGGGAAAATTGAATTATTTACTGATTCGAAGCCGATTTTTGATGTCTACGGTATTGAGCGTGATGTCGAGCTGACGCATGCGCGAACGGTGCCTCTTCCTAGTGGTGGCAGTATCGTAATCGACCATACGGAAGCGATGGTTGTGATTGACGTCAATTCGGGTCGTGCATCGAATGAAAGATCTCAAGAGGGTAATGCCGTAAAGACCAACTTCGAGGCTGCTCGCGAGGTTGCTCGTCAACTGAGGCTGCGTGATATTGGCGGTATTATCCTTGTTGATTTTATTGATATGCAGCAAGAGGACAATCGTCGCCGACTCATTGGAGAAATGAGGAAGGAAACGGCACGTGATCGAGCGAAGACAGTGATCTATCCTATTACACAGCTTGGTCTTCTTCAGATTACTCGACAGCGAATTCGACAGAGTATGGCCGAACGTTCCAGTGAGGCCTGCCCCGCTTGTTATGGTACGGGACGTGTTCAAAGTCCAGAAACAACTGTACAGGCAGTTGATCGATGGTTACGCACCTTCCGCGCGCGTACCTGGAAAATGCGTGTTACGGTTGCGGCTCATCCTTTTGTGATCTCGTGGATGGAGCGCCATGCCTCACAAACAACCCGCCGGTGGTTACGTTCATATTTTCTGTTCGTGAAGTTCCGTGAAGACTCCACGATTGAAGCTGGAGATTTCCGATGTCTGTCTGGCTCCACGGATATCACGAAACGGTACATGTAGGTGCGAGTGACACGTCGAACACTGACCATTCTCGGCTCCACCGGATCCATCGGAACGCAGACACTTGACGTAATTCAGAGATCAGCTGACGATTGGACTATTAAGTGGCTGACCTGTAATACTCGGGTTGAAGAACTCGCAGATCAGGTCCGTCAGTTCCGTCCTCACGGAGTAGCCATTCGCGAAGAGTGGGCTCGTAGTCGATTCCTTGAACTACTCCCGGAGTTTACTGGTCCGGTTTTGTGTGGTGAGGAAGGACTCTGTGAAGCCGCCGCCGACACAGACAACGACATCGTTATGTCAGCCATGGTAGGCTTCAGTGGTGTCGTCCCCACGCTTGCCGCAATCCGCTCAGGACACGTTGTTGGACTCGCAAATAAGGAAACTCTGGTGAGTGCAGGGGGAGTTATCATGGCAGCTGCGCGTGACCATGGTGCAACACTCCTTGCCGTTGATTCAGAACATTCCGCCATCCTCCAATGTCTGTGTGGTGAACAACTTGCAGATGTTGAGCGTTTTGTGATCACGGCCAGTGGAGGCCCCTTTCGCGCCCTTCCCCAGGACGAGTTACAACACGTTACGGTAGATCGTGCCTTACGTCATCCCAACTGGTCTATGGGTCGGAAGATTACCATCGACTCAGCGACACTTATGAACAAGGGCTTCGAGGTGATGGAAGCACGTTGGCTGTTTGATATCGACGTTGATCGAATTGACGTAGTCATTCATCCGCAGAGTATCATTCACAGCATGGTAGAGTTTGTCGATGGATCAGTAAAGGCGCAAATGGGGCTCCCGTCGATGCTTGTACCAATTCAGTATGCCCTCACGTATCCTCGGCATGCTCCTCTTGATACTCCGAGGATGAATCTTGCCGAGATTGGAACGCTGACGTTTGAAAGTCCCGACCTCGAGCGATTCCCATGTTTACGTATCGCCTATGAGGCCTTACGTGCGGAGGGGAATTCCCCGTGTATTGTGAATGCAGCGAATGAAATTGCTGTCTCTCGGTTTCTCGACGGTCACATACCGTTTACATCAATTCCCGCCATCATCGAAAAAACACTCTCGCGCATGAATCACGTCGATGAAACGTCCTTGTCCGACATTCTTGCAACGGATGCCGAGGCTCGCCGTATTGCGGCAGACATCGACGCGTAAATCATCCTCCTCGCCAGCTCTTCTCTCGTCAGTTACGACATGGAACTCCTCACAACCATACTCTCCTTCCTCCTCGTCATCGGCGTACTCGTTTTTGTACACGAACTAGGACACTTCCTCACGGCCATATGGACCGGTATGAGGGCTGACGTTTTTGCGCTTGGTATGGGACCGAGAATGATGGGGTGGAACCGACGAACTGGATTCACATTCGGGAAGCTCCCTGACAATCTCGAACTCGGTGACGATACGGACTATCGAATCTGCTGGTTTCCTATTGGCGGATATGTAAAAATCGTTGGTATGGTTGACGAGTCGTTTGACACAGATTTTAAAGATCGCGCTCCTGAACACTATGAATTCCGGTCCAAGAAAAACTGGCAGAAGGCCCTTGTCTTAGTGGCTGGTGTTGCCATGAATATCCTGTTCGCCATTGGCGTATTCACCATGATGTCATATGTCTATGGAGAGGATCGACTGGCGACGACAAGTGTATCACACGTTGAAAAGTCTTCACCCTTTCAACGAGCAGGTCTTGAAGCTGGTGATAAAATAGTTGCTATTGATGGACAAGGCGTAACGACATGGAATGAGATCACGGAGCGGCTCGCGGACGCAGCTCAAGATGTTGTGACAATCTCCGTTGTTGGATCAAAAGGGGCGCGGAATATCACGGTCAATTCTGCAGACCTGCATTCCCACCTCTCCACTGGTATGGGGCTTGGTATCATTCCATCGGGAATGAAGACTGTAGTTGCTGGCGTCATCTCGGGGAGACCAGCAGAGAAAGCCGGACTAGAGCCTGGGGACGTGATACTTGCTGTTGACAGCGTGTCCATCAACGCTACGCGACAGTTGACGCAATACGTGAATGCCCATCCAGGAAAGCAGGTAACACTTCACATTGAGCGC
The DNA here is from genome assembly GCA_002344895.1 of Ignavibacteria bacterium UBA2333. Lineage (GTDB taxonomy): Bacteria > Bacteroidota > Ignavibacteria > Kapaibacteriales > Kapaibacteriaceae > UBA2333. Next base: position 89,069 of record DDUR01000061.1, on the reverse strand, counting down.
AAGGATTCCGTACGCCCCATCGTGGTAACTGTAGGAAATGACGGCTTGATTGGAATTGAAACCGGTGCAAAGTATGACGGGCCTATGCATCACACAACCTTTGGACTGGCACAGTCCTTTTCAAGATCGTTTTCGGATGTGGGATCAACAGTTGTTATGATCGGGCGCAGTGTTGCCATGGTTTTCCAAGGCACGGTATCTGTCAAACAAAGTTTTGGAGGCCCACTCCAGATTGCCAAGATGGCCGAACGTTCTAGGGAACTTGGAATGGAGCCATTCCTGCGATTTATGGGCCTCATCAGCATTTCGTTGGCCGTTATGAACCTGTTACCGCTTCCGGGACTCGACGGCGGTCATCTCGTTTTTGTTGGAATTGAATCAATCATTCGTCGTGAAATCCCAACGATGGTAAAGATTCGTTTCCAACAGGTTGGTATGGCTCTCCTTCTAGCGCTGATGGCCTTTGTTCTCTATCTCGACATTACACGGTAATCATGCGCATCCTTGTTACAAACGATGACGGCATCGATTCTCCGGGAATCCATGCGCTCGTTGGTGCGATGCGCCGACTTGGAGATGTTGACGTCGTAGCACCTGATCGGCAGCAAAGTGCTGTTGGGCACGCCCTCACGGTTGCTTCGCCCCTACGGGCTACGCCGTTTTACCGAGATGGCAGCATGTTCGGATGGGCGATTAATGGCACCCCCGCAGACTGTGTGAAGCTTGGCGTCAGCACCTTACTGGAACACAGGCCCGACATTGTTGTCAGTGGTATTAATCATGGTAGCAATACAAGCGTTAACGCAATCTATTCGGGCACCGTCAGTGCTGCTACCGAAGGAACCCTGATGGGGATCCCATCCATGGCCGTATCACTCTGTGACTTTGATCACAGTGCAGATATGAGCTTGGCTGCGGATGTTGCGGAAGCCGTGGCGCGACGGCTGCTACAACTTCAGCTTCCACAGGGAACGCTACTGAACGTCAACGTGCCAGCCATCCCACGTCATGAGTTCCGCGGAATACGTCTTGCACGACAAGGTCATAACTCGTGGGATGATGGATATGAAGTCCGCCGCGACCCTCAGGGCAGGCCATACTATTGGTTAACAGGCAAGTTTGTGACAATCAGCAGACTCGACGATGCCGATGATGCACTTGTTGGTGAAGGATTCGCCGCAGTGACGCCGTTGCACTACGAGCTTACAAACTTTGATGAATATCAACGATTGTTGTCGTTCGGATTTGAACTGTGAAGCGTATCCTCGTCGTTGGGCCGCTCCGGAGCACCTTCGTTAAAACTGATATTGCTGGTCTCTCGGACCTGGGAGCAGTTGACACAATTGACAGTGTTGTTGGAAGGGGACTAAAGGGTGCTCTTCGTCTTGGCTTTATGGTGCTTCGGATTATACTACGACTTCCCACGACGGACATTCTGTATTGCTGGTTTGCTGACTATCACACTGTTCTACCGGCCCTCGTAGCTCGTATCACCCGGACACGGGTCGTTGTAGTGGCTGGGGGGTACGACGTTGGATATCTTCCCGAGATCGGATATGGAGCTCGTGTACGTCCACTCCGCTGGTGGTGTGTCCGAACAACATTCCGCGTAGCAACCTTAGTCCTGCCGGTAAGTGTCTATGCCAATCGGCAACTCCAAATGTTAACGGAAGGAAAGACAGCTCCTCATCACGTCGTATACAATGGTGTCCTTCGAGATCAGTTTCCGGAGAACATTAACAACGAACGCGATGCTCTTGCTATTACTGTGAGCCAAGGCGATACCATTGTGGAATACATCCGCAAAGGCCTCCCCAGATTCATCAACGTTGCTCGAATGTGCCCTTCGATATCGTTTGTAATCGTTGGCCCAACCGGAGCGGCATTAGAGCAAGCACAGAAGGATTCCGCCAACATTCCTAACATTAGTATAGTACCAGGATTTGTGTCGTTACACGGCACCATCATACCCATGTTCCAACGTGCCACGGTCTACTGTCAATTTAGTATTGAGGAAACCTTTGGTATGGCAGTCGTTGAGGCAATGCTGTGCGGCTGTATACCGGTGACAACGAATGGTGGAGCGCTACCTGAGGTAACTGGTACTGTTGGTTACCGTGGTGACACAGACTCCGAGCTTGCTGCATTGATTGAGCGTGCTCACGCCACGACGTCAATTGCTACCCGCCAAGAATCGCGACAGTTCGCATTGCAGTTCTCGGCTGAAAATCGCCGGGAGAAGCTGCGTAGCATTATGTCGGTGTTACGATGAAGCGGACTTGAGGATGACGACATTGCTCTAGTCCGTGTGGCTGCTACTTGGTACAAACAAAGACAACGTTGTCGTTGAGATGGTTCGTTGCCCCTACAATGTCCCCTATCCTGCCATCTTCTAATATGTAGTGAGGTTGGTAACCGAAGCTACCTAGTAGTTGCTTCACTCCAGATGACGAGCTTCCTGCCGCCTGCTGGATCTCATCATTTAGTTCGACAATAAGCATAGGTTTATGTTGGCGTAAGACCTGAGTCGCTCCCCGAAGAACCTCAAGTTCATATCCTTCGACATCTAACTTAATCATCGAGATGTCCTTGATCGAGTCTTGTTCCACAATACTGTCGAGTGTACGCATCGGAACTCGTACCTTTTTTTCTGACACATTAGCATTCGATTGGAATGCTGAGTGGGCTCCACTGTTAGCTTCAGCGAGATAGAGGTCGAGGTCTCCTGTTGTTGCGCCTAGCGCAGTATTGTAGGTCCGAATTGAGTTAATCGAGTTAATTGAGATGTTGTCAATCAACCTAGTAAAATTTGCAGGCTCTGGTTCAAAGGCAAAAACGTGCCCACGTTTGTTGGCAACTGCAGCTTCGAGTGTGATGTAGCCCATTTGTGCGCCGATGTCCAGAAACGATGATTCCCCTTGAAATGTATTGCGAATGAGCTTTACTGTCGGCAGTTCGTAAGCGCCAAACATGTACATATACGATTGCAGATACTCAGAAATGTCCAAATACATCTTGAATCCATGACGAAGCCGAGCGATTACAATCTGTGGGTGTGTAGGAGCAGCGAAAGGGAAATACAGCCGGGTCAATAGGCTGTATTTACCATGTTCTCTTGGAAAGAATCGGAAGACTGGCTTGAGGAGAAGTCGAAGTGCTCTGCGGAGTAAAGTTTTCATGGCTCAGAAATGTACGGAGAGAGGGTATTCAAATGTACGGGTAACCGGGGTAAGTCTTGTGATGGAAGGAAGTTGACGAGAACTTTAGGTCTGAGGTGCGTACGTAGAACAGTCGTCAATCTTGGTGATCTCATGATAAAAAAACTATTACATGTTGCTGGTTGGTGATCGACGTTAAAAGTATAGTATATTTAGAGCAGGTATAATAGTCCGAAATGGCAAAAGATGTTGTACCGAATCACGTTTACAGTCGAAACTGAGGAAAGATATGTCACGCCGCCGTTTTCCGTTAGTACTCTTCCTTGTACTTGCCTTGGTTTATGTTGCTCCTGATGCGACTTCACAACCGACTTACGAATGGAAGAAGCTATGTGACCTGTCAATCGCAAGGCATGGATTCGCGGTAGCTAAAATCGCTGAGGATAAAATTCTCGTTACTGGTGGATTTAAGAACTCTAGTGGTCAGTTGCATGGTGAAGGTGCTAAAGATTGTGAGGTAATAAATGTTACCACAGGAGTATCTGAGGCATTCCCGCCAATGAATGATGGCAGGACCGAGCACATTATGCTCACCAGAGCGGATGGCATTATCTATGTTCTTGGTGGTCGGAGAGAAAATTCGGAATCTGGAAGTAACAGCATTGAGGCATATGATCCAACCACGAGGACCTGGAAACGTGTTGGTTCGCTCCGTGCCGGAAGGCGGCAACTTGCGGGTCTGTTTATCGATGACCACCGTATCCTCACAGTAGGAGGAAGGCTTGATGCAAGTAATGTGGTGGGTAATGCAGAGATTTTTGATACACGTACCGGTCTTTCCGAAAGTGTGCCTCCGTATCCAATGGGAATTTCAACGGGTTGCGCGGCCATCATTGACGGCAAGCCTTGTGTTTTTGCTGGACGTGCGGGAGGCGTGAACAGTGATCGATCGCGCGAAGTTTGGGCATTTGAGGGCGGCGGATGGAGACTCCTCACGAGACTTCAAGAAACCGTCGTTGCCCCAACGCTGGTCGAGCTCCCTTCAGGCGACATTGCTGTGACAGGTGGAGCATTGATGGAGTCTCCATTCAACGCATCAACGGCAATTCAGACGTTAACAAATTCCTCACCGGCGCGTGTTGTTGGGAATATTAAAACAGGTCGGCAGTGGCACGGTGCAGCGTTGTGGAAGAATGATCACATCGTGATCGTTGGAGGTTATCAGCGAAATGTAGTAATCGCGTCATCTGCAGAAGCGATTAATCTGACCAACGGATCAGTGATGGCGCTTCCTTCTCTTCCCGAAGCTCGCGCATATGTACAACTTGTCTCAAGCGAAGTTCAACCTGGAGGTGTCCGTAGCCCGACCGTCATTGCCATATCTGGATTAACCGGGTCAGGATCCGGATCTATGAATACGCCAAGTGTGTACTATCTCACTGAATCTTGCTCCCAACCTACCCAAAATCTGCTCGATTCAAAGCAGTTTCGCCTTGTTGGAATGGCTGCTGTAACGAACGAAGGTGTTCGAATTACGCCAAGTACAGGTACTGCTGTTGGCCGAATGTCGTCGAATGTCCCTCTTGATGGTTCGTCGTTTGACATATCGGTTGGGCTTAAACTTTCTCGTGGTACAGATAATGGTTACCTGGATGGTGGCCCACAAGGGGCTGACGGTATAGCCATGTTGTTCTCAACAGGTATCGATCGGACCTATCTAGGTCGAAATGGAGAAGGTCTTGGTTATGATGGATTGCCAAACGTCGTTGTTGTTGAAGTTGACGCATATCGGAACCCGGCGAATTTTGATCGCGACCCTCAGCACGTTGCTCTGATGGTGCCCGTTCAAGGTGTGACGAGCTCACGGCATGATGATAAAAACACGGTTGCCATGAAACAATTGCCATTTGAACTCACGGCTGATGGTTCGGTGTACGACTTCCGTGTGAGTTACGATGGGTCGAGGCTCAACGTATTTGCTTCATCAGCAGCAACGGGTACGCAGCTTGTCCTGTCAGTACCTGACTTTGACATCTTCGAGCGACTTGGCGTTGCGAGATCCACACCCTTGTACGCTTCAATAACGTCGGCTACCGGTAAGTCCATGCAAGAACATACCATCGTGCGATGGAATCTTGAAGGCTGTGGCGCAATTACGTCGGTTGACGACGACGAAGATGTGAACGTTCGGACCGGAGATAACCATGAGTCAGTACTGTCCTTCGATGCAACAAGTCGTGAGATTGTTGTTGCTCAGGCACTTACATCAGACATCGTGGTCTATGATCTGACAGGTAATGTCGTCCTACGACATGGCCCATCCCAGATCGGTCAACGAATTGATGTCTCGCTGTTACCCCGTGGTTTCTATGTCGCTTCTTCGGGAACAACAAGCACAAGCTTCATCGTTCACGAATGATGATTAGAGCAGTTGTAGTGTGAAAGGTGACAACACTGTAGACACTAGAATTGCCTGCGCGAGAAGGTCAACATCGAGTCCATATCGCTCTGCAAAGAGTATGGTAAGCATCATCGTGGGCATGCCACTCTCAAGGATCGTCGCACGGGCTATGGTTGGGTCTGTTACTACAAATGATGTAAGAACAGACCCAACGATTGGTCCAAGTACGAGACGCAGGAGCGTTGCTGGGAGAACGACAGGCACCGACCGCCAGCGAGGTGTGCCAAGTGATACTCCTACGACAAAAATCATCAAGGGCGACACGGCCGATGCCAGTGTATCGCAGGTTGATAGAACAACATCCGGAATCCAGATCCCCGATATATTGGCTGTAAAGCCACAGGCTGCCGCTATCACTGGTGGTAAGCGTACGACAGCTCGAATACCATCGATCAGCGAGTGAGAATGTTCAGTTGTGCCGTAGGTGACACATATCAGTGTTCCGATAGTAAACAAGAGCGGCGTCATCGCCATGTGATCGAAAAGAACGGGAACGTGACGTACGTCCGGACCTAAGACTGACGTCAACACGGGAATTCCCATATACGTCGCATTACACCACGTTGCAGCCAGGAGCATCGAGCCTATTGCCGGTGCCGGGAGATGTTTTCGCCCAACACCAGCATACAGAATCCACGCTGGTATGAGTGTTGCGCAGACGACTCCTGATGATACAAGGGGTACTGCCCAGAGGTCCGATGTAACAGAAACGCGGTATAACGCGGCAAATGTGAGTGCTGGCAACAGAACGTTGAGGACAACTGAGCCAATGATGCGACGCAGTTCGGCTGCTGACGGCATTGATGGAATTGCCCGAAAGGCTAGTCCTGAAGCCATAATGAGGAAGATTGAAAGCAATGCCTGAGCCATGACTGCGAATATCGTTGATGTCGGTGATCTGGCACTATGTCAGAATGTGACAGGGTAAAACGTGATGTAACGCACACGCGATCTGACACAGGCTAGATTGTATCAGTTCACCATCACCACGTTCTCATCACGAAGAGACTGAGTTTGTTATGCAGCAGATCACATTCTTGCTTGCCCTCAACCCCTCAGATGTTGAGGCCTTTCGTGTCGCATTAGACCATGCGGCTGAAGGTGACACAAAGGTTGTTGCCGATATTGGTTCGGTAGCTTCACTTGATGCAGACATCGAACGCTTTCATCCTGATGTCGTGGTGTATGATCCTTCTCTCGACGGTGGCCGGACACTCGTACGGTGGCCTACGGATGTTGGCAAGTATCCTTTACTCATCTGCGCTACATGCGATGCCACCTTCGCCATCGAAGCGTTTGATGCTGGCGCTGTTCATTTTCTTCAGCCACCTTTTACTGCACGTGGACTTCAACGGACACTTCAACGAATAGGACGTGTGCTGCCATATGTGTCATCAACGGGCAAACCTCGGCATCTTCGAGAATCTTCCTTCGGTACGATTGGGGTTGTAGCTCTGCCAGTAAACAACGGAATGACACTCCGACGTGTTGATGATATAGTTTACGTGCGTGGTGAAGGCAGTTACTCACGTGTGGAGTTTACCCACGATCCTGCTATAATTCTAAGCCGCACCGTCGGTGACTGTGAAGCATCACTCCATGGAGATGCATTCCTTCGCGTACATCGATCGAGTCTTGTAAATCTCCAACACATTGTAAGTATTCAACGCGGTAAACAACATCGACTGAAAATGATCAACGGTCACTTCGTTGATGTCTCCGACACCTATCGTGATGCACTATTTGAACGGTTGCAGGTGATAGGGCGCAAACGCGAATGTGAGTCGTAACTCGCACCCAAAATGTGATTTTCCGTTGGGCGCAGAATCGTCAATCAGGAACGAAGCGCTAGCCATCTGCGCATCATTGCAAGTCGCCATAAGAAAAGTGCCTGGCGATTGTCGCCACGTCGATATTCGTCAACAAGTGTCTGTACGCGCGCAACATCAACAATTCCATCTACTTCGCGCCAATTGCCGTCGAGTAAAAACGATAATGCGCCGCGAAGCCACACAACGTGACCTGGCGTTACAAACCCTGTCTTATCCTTTCTATCAAGTACTGCGTCCGGTACAACTCCTCGCATTGCCGCACGAAGTACACGTTTTGTTTCTCCCCGTGAGCTCCTGTGCTCCGTTGGCATTCGGAAACAGGCATCCACCAACCGATGGTCGAGGAATGGCACACGAGACTCGATGCTAAACGCCATTGAGTTGATGTCTTCCGTGTGTAGTAACGTCGGCAAGAGCGTCACCCGAATAAGGTCGTACAAAAAGCCATTAAACTTCGAACCAGCTGGCGACTCAACGCGGAGTGGAATGTTGCGAGCTGGTACATGGGCGAGCCAAGGTGCTGTTCGTTCGAATTCAAGTCGATACAACGATGGCTCGTCCTGCAACATTGTGACGACGGACTTGGCCGTAACATCGAGCTGCTTGCGAAGGCTATATCCTTGGCGGGCTGCATGCGCACGAAGTTCGGAAACGGCCGTACCAAGGCGACCTCGGCGCAACATGTCGGCAACAACACGATACATGGAATGCATGTATCCGCCAAGAATCTCATCTGATCCCTGGCCGTCTAGCACAACCTTTACCCCTGCCGATGCAGCGAGTTTCATCACGAAGTACTGTGAGACGTAGGACGATGACGGCATTGGCGCGTCCATGATGGCAACAATGTCGTCAATTGCATCTGCTACGTCGTTATCTGTCGGAGAAATGTACTGCGGTGTAATCTTCGGATACCTCTCAAGCACCTTGTAGATCCACGGACGCTCATCAACATTACCATTACCTTCATAGTATGCAGTAAACGTGAGTACGTCATGTTCATCGGTCATCGAAGCGAGCGTACAAGCAATACTCGTCGAGTCAAGTCCCCCTGAGAGACAAACACCCATGGGAACATCGCGACGTGCACAAAGTTGGACGCTGTCAAAGAACAGCTCTCGAAACGTGGTCACCGATTCATCGAACGAAACGTTCGTCTCATCATGTGTCGGAATATCCGCATACCGTACAACGGAAATGTTACCGTTTTCCCATATTAGATTGTGCGAGGCTGGCAAGGCCCAAACGTCCGCCTCAACCGTTTCCTCATGATGATGCATCCAGCCTAGATACAGGCCACGCAGAAGTTGTGCTTCGTTAATGCCTCCAGAAACAAGTGGTGAATGTCGCACCGCCTTGATTTCGGAAGCGATATGCAGTCTGCCGAGTCGATGTGCGTAGTGGAAGGGTTTGATTCCAAACCGATCTCGTGAGCAGAACAGGCGTTGACGTTGTTCGTCCCAGATCGCAAATGCCCACATCCCGATAAAGTGCTCAACACACCGGTCACCCCAACGATCATAGGCAGCGAGAATAACTTCCGTATCGCCGGTCGTCGTAAATGAATATCCGTCTCGCTCTAGCTCAGTACGCAGCTCGCGGTAGTTATACACTTCACCGTTATACGTAAGGGTTGCCGTGCCCTTCGTCATCGGTTGATGAGAAGCCGATGAAAGGTCAATGATGCTGAGACGATTGTGTCCAAGAAAGACTGGTCCTGAACTCCACGTGCCACGATAGTCGGGGCCACGGTGTGACATCGATACGAGCATCCGCCCGCCAAGGTCGGCGAGATCGTTGGTTGAAAGAGTTGTGTCAACAAGACTGACAAAGCCACACATAGGCTGCGAAGATAGGGCGTGTTTGCGGGGATTGTATACTTGTGACCGATGGACGTCTCCACTCGACTACGATTGTCACTCGGCCCCGTTCGCCCCTTTCTCATCGGAAAGCTGCTCTTTGCCTTCAAACGCCGGAGGTCAGCACGCCGTTGGGCGGCATCACGTCATGAACGAGGGCCTCTGCCATCGTTTCACGTCATAAACACTCCAATGCCATCGGCACCGTGGATTGAACAGCATGGCAAACGGCTCGCCGACTATGTTGACACGATGATTGATGACGGAACGATTGATGTGATGGGGTCAACGTTTGTGATTCGTAGTACGGGTGATGGACTCAGGTTACCCTGGACAGAGCATCCAGCTGCTGGTGCCACGTGGCCGGAAGATGCCTGGTATACATCTGCAGACGTTTGGATGCCACGAGTAGAGATCACCAAGGGGCTAACGCTGGGAGATGCCGACGTGCGGGTCCCCCATGAATTTTCACGCGCCCATCAATGGTCAGCTCTCGCACTCGACGCACGCCTTCGTCCGGAACGTGCGCAGCGTAACCTTGATTGTTTTCGAGCACAGCTCAATGACTTTTGCTCGCGATTTCCGCCGGGGTATGGACTGCCGTGGGCTTTCCCAATGGGTGTTGGAATGCGTTGTTGTATCGCTGTAATGGCGTGGAATGACTTCCGACTCTGCGGCGTTGTTGATGATGTTCTCGAGCGGCGTCTGATTGAGTTCGCCGTAGATCATGTACAATTCGTCCTGGCTCATCTGGAGTGGGCAGGAGGCATGCGAACATCTCATTATACCGGTAACCTTGTTGGTCTGTTAGCTGCAGGCCTTCTTCTTCACGGTGACGATACGTCTGGATGGTACGATTTTGCCACGCGCGAACTTGATTCAGAGTGTCTGGTTCAGTTCGCTGATGATGGCATGAATATCGAAGCGTCGACGGGATATCATCGCCACATGGTTGATCTGTTTGTGATGATTTACGCGCTTCGGCACTATGATCGTCATGATATACCGATGGCGGTGAGAGAGCGGATTCGTACGGCAGTTGATGCTCTTCATGTGTTAGAGTCTGTTGGTATGCCACTTGTAGGTGATAATGATGACGGTATGTTGATAAAGGTTGTGGACTACTCGGCAGACACATCTCTTTTACTGGATACGGCCCAACTTGCCGGATTCTGGCAGCCAGTTGTTCGACCACAAGAGTATACTGTGGCATTCCCTCGATTCGGTCTGGATGTTGTGCATATGCCATCATTTTCAGCGACGTTACGTTGTGGTGGTGTTGGACAGTTTGGCAAAGGAGGTCACGCACACAACGATCGAAATGCGATTACCTTCCGGGTAGGGTCACAAGATATTGTTATCGACTCAGGATGTTATACGTACACGGGCAATCCGACACGACGTAATATGGACAGGTCGACTTCCTTACATGCAACACTTGTTGTAGAGGGACGGGAGCAACTGGTTTGGCCGAACGATAGTGGTGAAGGCCTGTTCTGGATGATGCCTGATCACACACGAACAACCGTTCTTGAGCGATCGTCGTATTCGTGGGTTGGCCGACATGAGGGATATGGTGCTCCACATATACGTTCGATCGTAATTGACGGTCAACGGCTTCACGGTGAAGACGTCTATCGCACATCACCCGGTGAACGAGCATCGCTACATTTCCCGATTGCTCCTGACATCGACGTCCGGATTGTTGACAGAGTGGTTGAGTTTTCGGTAAAGGGGCAAGGGGGCGTCCTTGCTACGTTACACATTGTAGATGGTGGTCGAATCCATGTCCGGCCATCAGTCTGTGCCCCTGCCTATGGAGTAAGCAGGGATAATGCCGTTGTTACTGTTGACGTGATTGATGACGTCAGTCGTTGGACCCTATCCGTGGCCTGACGTCGTTCCGTACCTTTGCGCCGATGAAGCTAACCGCCCATCTGGGCAAGATCACGTGGTCACTCGCAGACAAAGGACTTTACGTCCTGTATGGTCTTGTTCAGCTCTATCAGTTTGCCATTCTGCCTCCAGACGCGTACGGAATGTTTACACTCCTCGTATCAATGAATACGTGGATTATGATTGTTTCTGATGGGTCGGCTCTTCAAGGTATCATACAATTCGGTACCCAGGAGTCGGAGCGACGTCGAATCAATACGATGGCCCTGATCATTCATGTGGCAATAACCGCCATAAGTATTGGGCTTCTGTGGGCCTTTCTCGGGCCACTCTCGCGGTTGTATGACGATGATCGGTTTGCGACAGTGGCTGCAATGTTGCCGTTGTACTGTCTGCTCACGATGCCGAGAATGTTCTGCTTAAAGATCTTCTATCGTGACCTCAGAATACGTGATCTGTTTATTACTGATGCCGTTTGGTTCGGAGTACGAACCATTATGACGTTTCATGCCGTACAAACGTCGTCGCTTGCTACACTCGAAGACATTATTCGTATCGACTTTGTTGGCATGGCAGCTTCCTCGCTAATGGCCTTGGTGCTTGCGAGAAAAAGCCTGGTGTTTGGATTCGCGGGCACGGTGCGATTCGCGGATTACTTCAAATTCGGCGTGCCCATGGCAGCTGCGACGGCCCTTTATGCCACACCGCGTCAACTTGATGTTATGATCATAGCTGGATACTTTGGACCAGCTGTGGCGGGCTTCTACAATCAGGCAAAGAACTTGTTCAGATTCTTTGAACAAGCTTTTGACGCCGTTACAACGTTGCTCTATCCTGCAGCCGTTCGAATGCATAGCCAGCAGCGATTTGATGACTTGCGAATACTTGTTACAAAGGCAATTAGCGTAACACTCCTCCCTACAGTGTTCGCAATTATTGTATTGGAACTGGGCGGAAGCGATCTTATTCCTACCCTTCTCGGAGAGAAGTTTCGTCAGGTAGTACCACATTTTAACGTTCTTCTGTTTGCCACGTTGGGTATGCCGTTTCTCCTCATGTCCAGCGTAATCGCTGCCTATGGACGGAGTACAATTGTAGTTCGGTATACGGCTGTTGGGTTATTGGCTGGACTCGTGACACTCTTTGCAGTTGGAGAGTTTGGGCAACCTGACTTTGTCGGTCTGGCACTCGTCATCAATTCGCTCGTCGTTGGCGGTCTCTGTTTTGTGTACGTTCGAACGGAACTCCAATTTCCGTGGTCTGCAATGTTTCGTGCCGCACGTGACGTACGGAATGCCATCACAAGGCGAAAGCCGGAGGACGTATGAAGATGTGGTTTGCAACGAACATGGCATGGAAGCTTCTGCAACGTCGGCGGGGTCCGGTATTGCGTATGGTTCTTACATCGTTTCTGACAGCACTATGGGTGGTGGGTGGTATCATCTGGGCACTTGCTGCCTGGAGAGATGTTGTGCGGCAAACCGTTGATGTCCGTATCGATGTTGTAATGGCGTCAACTGCATCAGACTCAATAACCATCGCAACCCTGAAAGCTATTCGGAAGATTGAAGCCGTTCAGCAAGCATATATCGTCGATGATGAGGCTGTTTGGGAAGAATTCGCTACCGACCTTGGTTTGGCAGATGATGCGGCGAAGAGTCTTGCCGCTCTCCCGTCTATCATTCGCGTGGCATTGAAGTACAATAACACAAGCAAACATGGTGCTGAGAGTTTTGAGTTCCTTCTCCTCAATTTGCCGCAGGCTGATAACGTTGACGTCGTGGCAACTCCGGATGTCACACTTGTACGTTTAGACGAGCGCCGTTACCACCTTATCATCGTAAGTCTTCTTGCTGGCATCCTCACACTCGCCGTTGTCTCCACAGCGATTGGATATGCACTGCGTGCCGAATTGCACCGAGCTGAAGAAGACTTTCCCGTGGTGAGTCTTCTCGGTGCGTCTTCGTGGCAGTCAATTCGACCACATATGTTGGTCGGGATGTTCTGTGGAGCACTTGGGCTTGCAGGAGCTACTGGTGTTATTGTCGGTACACGTCAATCTGCACTGCAGGTGTGGCCGTGGTTGGAGAGTGTTACCGTTTACGAAATCGCTCTGGCTTTGGGTGGTCTTGCAGTGTTCGGTGCGATTGTGACGATAGTTCAGGGTCTCACGACGGTGCGGACATCGACGGCTATTCGAAAGGCTGATCGTGCGGCTCGTTGACCGCTATGTGCTTCGACAGTTTGCATCGACGTTGTTCTTCTCCGTCGGTGCACTTTGCGTCATCTTTATTGTTGTTGATATGTTGGAAAGCCTTGATGCTTTCCTGGATCACAACGCTACCTTCGGTGTTATTGTCACGTACTACGTCTCATTCCTGCCGCAGATCCTTGAGCTGCTCTTTCCCGTAGGAATGCTTTTGGCCTCACTGTTTAGTATTGGCAGGTTGTCGACAAACAATGAGACGACGGCGATGAGATCGTCCGGTATGAGTCTCTATCGTCTTATGGCACCGCTACTTGTGTTTGGCCTAACGATGTCATTTGCTCAATTGTACTTTAACGGATGGATCGTTCCGGTTGCGAATGCAGAGAAATTTCGTATCGAACGTGAATATTTGGCGAGAGGGACAGGGGGTGAAGCGCTGTATCGTTTATACTTCCGCGATCAGCCAACGCGTAACGTCAGTGTGGAGTCGTATGACGCAATAGCGCGGCAAGGGAGAATCGTATCAATTGAGACGTTTACGAACGAACTGCATCCTAGGCTTCTGGAACGCATTGAAGCACCGATTATGAACTGGGACACGGTTCGATCGGCATGGGTAGCTCCAACGGCAATTCGACGCGTAACTATAGGTGATAGCCTTGATGTGACAACCGTAAACAATGCCGTATTGCCATTTGCCATCACACATGATCGTATCGTGCGACTTCAGCGGAACACTGATGAACTTACGTTTGATGAGCTGTGGGACTACATTGAAACGAAGAAGATCGGCGGGAAGGATACGCGTCGCCTCGAGATTGACTATTACGGACAATGGGCCTTCCCGTTTGCAAATGCCATCGTCTTGTTGATTGCCGTCCCATTTGCCAGTGTTCGACGTCGTGGTGGGATTGCTGTAAACATTGCCGCTGCAATGGTTGTTTCTTTTGTCTACATCGCCTTCTCTCGAATCTCTCAGGCAATGGGTACAGATCTCGATTTCCCCGTTTGGGTTGTGGCCTGGAGCTCCAATGCCTTGTTTTTCCTCGTTGGTCTGACTATCCTTGTTAGAACGCGGACGTAACATCCGCTCACCACAGCAGTCCCATCCATCCCGAACGTTGTCATGATCACACTACTGGGTATCATGATCGGACTTGTTCTCATCATGTTCTCGCCGATGAGTCTACGTGCACAGCTCTTTGAAAGAGTGGATGCAGCTACGTCCGGTCTGCGTTTTTCGAACAACATTCGTGAAACCGACGACTTCAATGTTCTCGCCGACTTCTATGCCTACAATGGAGGTGGTGTTGCAGCAGGAGACGTCGATGGAGATGGTCTGATTGATCTCTACTTTACTGGTACGCAGGTAGGAGATCGACTGTATATTAATAAAGGCAACTTTCGATTTGTGGACGTCACGTTCGAACGCGGTATCCGTCACGACTCGATCATTCCGCGCACTGGTGTGTTGCTGGCTGACCTCAATGCCGACGGATTTCTGGACCTATATGTTTGTCGACGACCAGGGAAGAGTCTGTGTTACGTTAACGACGGTCGAGGATACTTTACACCAGTTGATTCACCGATCACGCTAACGGATTCTACGTCGGCCACGATGGCTGCGCCTATCGATATAGACGCTGACGGAGACCTTGACCTTTTTGTGATGCGAAGTGGTAAGAGTCGCCGGCAAGGGCACATGAATCCAGGTGAAAATGATAACGTGTTTCGAAATGACGGAAATGGAGTCTGGGTTGACGTTACAGCTACAGCCGGCATCGTTGATAAGGGATATGGCTTAGGACTCGGTATCGGTGATGTCAACGATGATGGATTCGCTGATGTGTTTGTAGCAAATGATTTTGAAGAGCGAGATCGACTCTGGATCAACAATGGCAACGGTTCATTTCGAAACGATGCCATGCGTGCACTCAGGAATATGAGCTGGTCGAGTATGGGTAGTGATATCGCAGATCTTAACAGCGATGGTCGGCTCGACATCCTTTCCATGGACATGTTGCCGAAGGACCATTTCCGTCGGATGACTCAGATAGGTGGTATGTCGATCTACGGCCCGTTCTTTGATTCCGCACAACGTGTCCACAATGCCATTCATATTAATCGTGGAAACGGACTTTTTACAAATGTTTGTTATCTCTCTGGGCTTGCTGCTACAGATTGGACATGGTCCGTGCTTACGGCAGATTACGACCTTGACGGTTTTGCAGATGTCTTTATCTCGAATGGGGTGAAGAGAGATATTGGAGATCAGGATTTCGTATATAACTACTATGCGACGACGACGACAAAGAAGGATGAGTACCAAAAGATGCCGATCACCAATCTGCGTAACGCACTCTTCCTTGGTACGGGCTCGCTGATATTTCGTGATGTGTCTGACGGGTCGGGGATTGGCGACAGTGTTATCACCAATGGTGCAGCATATGCTGATCTAGACAACGACGGAGACCTTGACGTTGTTCTCAGTAATACTGACCACGTTGCGGGTCTGTATCGTAACATGACCGTCGAGAACCACGGGCGACGCTCGTTAAAGGTCATTCTCCAGGGTCCACCATCAGATAGACTAGGCCACGGTGCTCACATTCGTGTTGTTGCTGGAGATCGTACGTATGCCATTTCCGCGAATCCCGTTCACGGATACCTCTCATCATCTCACGGCCCCATCTTGGTCGGACTTGATGATCGCTTGAAGGTTGATACGATTGAGGTGACATGGTCTGATCGCTCACGTACCGTACTTACGAACGTCAACATTGCCAGTGCGGTTGTGGCGCAACATTCGAATGCAAAGGAACCACGAGCCCCATTTCGCCCCTTGCCAGCCTTTACAGATGTCTCATCGAGACTGCCTGCTCGACATCGCGAGAACTTCTATGATGATCTAAAACGAGAGCGTCTCTTACCGTATCGATATTCACAAGAAGGTCCGGACATCGGTGTTGGTGACGTCAATGGTGATGGTCTTTACGACGTTGTGATGCCCGGTGCAAAGTTTCAGTACACCGAACTCTATCTTCAGCAAGGCGACGGTTCATTCGTTCGTGCAAAAGAATCAGGTCTTACAGAGTTTGAGGAAACGGAGGATGTATCAGCAACGCTGTTTGATGCTGATGCAGATGGTGACCTTGATGTATACATCGTAACCGGAAGTGCCGAATTTGAACCTGACGACGAAGAGCTTCGTGATCGTTTGTATCGAAACAATGGATCGGGAGTCTTCACTCTCGATACGGCTGCTTTGCCTCCAACACGGCGAGCAGGATCGCGTGTCGCTGTTGTTGATATTAACAATGATGGATTTCGTGATCTTGTAGTTGGGGGTAGGATCCGTCCAGGCAGATTCCCGGAACACGAACCAACAGTAATTCTGCGCAACACAGGAAAGAAGTTTATAGATGTAACTTCCGAAGTAGCGCCAGGCATGAGCGATATTGGGATGACACGCGACGTTGTTGCCTTGGATGTTGACGGTGATGGGGATGCGGATGTAATGACCGTTGGAGAATGGTCTGCACCCCGACTTTGGATTAATGAGAAAGGTAAACTCGTCGATCGTAGCACGTTATGGGGATTGGACAGTCTCACTGGATGGTGGAGAAGCGCAACGGCCGGAGATGTAGATGGTGACGGTGATGTTGACGTCGTTCTGGGAAACATTGGTTTGAATTGCAGGATTTTAGGGACGCCAGAAGAGCCATTACAGATGCACGTGGCTGACTTTGACGGTAATGGTAGTCTTGATCAAATCGTCAGTTATGTTCCGGATGGAGTTCGACGTCCGACTCGATCCCGTATGAATCTTATCCAGCATATTCCGACCCTCGTCAGATCTTTTAACACCTATGCGGATCTCGCGCGTGCGTCATTACGAGATGTACTCCCAAACACAGACGGAAACGTTCGTGTATACTCAGCCGGAAGATTTGATCATATTCTCTTGCGTAATCAAGGAGGTCGTTTTACTCCCGAAACGTTACCCGAACTTGCTCAGGTGTTTCCTGTTAACGATGCCATCATCGCTGATGTGAATGCTGACGGGCTGACCGACATCGTTCTTGTAGGTAACGAGCGAGGTATGGATGCTGACGTCATTTCCTACGACAATGGTCTTGGGGAGATACTCCTTGGTACAACTGCGGGGCAGTGGCAACCGTGGGATATTGCCTCTTCGGGTTTTATCGTACCAGGCACAGCGCGAAGTGTTGATGTGCTGCCAGCTGCAGATGGTGGGAGTTACATCATTGTTGGGGTAAACGACGGCCCCGTCCGCCTGTTCCAGTTGCCGAGTATGCTCACACCGACGAGTGATGACACAGTAAAGGGGCAAAGGGGCAGCCAGAATCCACCAAGAAAGCGTCGGTAAGCCTAGCCCCGTACGTCGAATAGCTACTGATTTTTCGGCAAATTTGTGGTCATGTATCGGTTCTTCATCTCCTTCGCACTTCTTACGTGCCTTGCCGGTACACTGTTCGGTAGGGAAGTCAGTGGTGCCTCAATCGTCCATGAGTGGAATCGGGCCATCATTGAAGTCATCATGGAAGATGGATTTGGGCCCCCGATTGCGGCCAGAATTCATGCCTATGCAAATCTCGCAGGTTATCAAGCTGGTTACCATGCAGAGCCAGGATGTCAATCGCTTGTTGGCCAACTCCAGGGCTTTGAGAGCTGCCCCGAACCGAGCCCTGGCCAAACGTATGACTGGCGCGTAGCAATTGTTGCTGCGTTTCAAACGGCTTCGCAAAAACTTGTCTATCGAATTGGCATTACCGATTCGCTAGCGAATCGTCAGTTTTCTGAACTATCTGCCACGGTCCCCGCTGATGTGTTTCAGCGCTCAAAGGAGTATGGAGTATCTGTCGGCAAGGCGATAAACGCCTACGCCAAGTCGGATGGATATGCACGTACGCAGGGATTACCCGACTGGGAGTGGCCTCGATGTGATAGTTGTTGGGTGCCAACTCCTCCAAATTTTGCAAAACCACTATCGCCATATTGTGGAATGGTTCGCACGATTGTTCTGACATCAGCCAATCAATTTCGTGTGCCACCAAACATTCCCTTTGATACCAGCCGTGGTTCAGAGTTTTATGCGGCCGCAACGGAGGTCTTAGAGTTGTCGAAGTCGCTCTCGAAGGAGCAGCGCCACATTGCGGAATTCTGGAATGATAATCCGGTTGTCACGAGTTACCATGGACACTTTATCTATAACTCGCGCCAGATCTCTCCGGGTGGACACTGGATGAACATTGCTATGCAGGTCATGGTGGCCGACAAAACGCCCATGGTACGTGCACTGGAGGTGTATTCATCGGTTGCATTTGCCTTGTTCGACGGATTCACTGCATGTTGGGCCGAGAAGTTTCGGAGTACACTTATTCGCCCGGTGACCTACATCAACCTCTATATCGACCCGACGTGGGAACCAATGCTGCAGACTCCTCCGTTTCCGGAACATGCAAGTGGCCACTCAACAATTACGGCAGCAGCTGCAGAGGTGTTAACGCACCATTTTGGAGACCGACCGTTTGTTGACAGTACCGAACACATCTTTGGATTTGGAGTACGGTCATTTACATCCTTCCGGCAAGCAGCACTGGAGGCATCAGTTTCACGACTCTATGGCGGAATCCATTATCGTCGAGGCTGTGATGCTGGTAATGAGCATGGAGCTAACATTGGCCGCCATGTGGTAGCAACATTGAACTATCGATCGACAGGTTCGCAACGATGATGACATTTCTACGGCTAGCCTTTCTGACCAGCACGTTTGTTGCCGTGTTCACCGCTTGTTCGGATGATACGGTAGCTCCCACTCCGACGCCGTCTGACGACGTCGTTACACGCTCCAACCTTCGTCCTGATAGCACGATCGGGTGGCTATACTATGATCTTGACGGTGATACTATTGTGCCCTCACCAAGTGTCACGTCAACGGATTGGGATATCCGATTCGCCTATTTGAGAACAAACGGCGAAACACGAACCATCGACATATTACTGAACAGCGGAAATGTTGGTCCAGGTTCAGCACAAGGTGCCGTCGTTTCAGGACGATTTGAGGACGTGACGGAGATACCCACGTCGGCCCTTCGATCAGATGACACTGCGGCAGCGAACCGCGTGATGCCGAATTGTGTTACCTGTGCAAATGCGATCTTTGTCTACAACAGGAATTCACATACCATCGGACCTAGTCCGGACAAGGTTGTCGCTGTTGTAACGTCAACGGCAGGGTACATTTTCCAGGTGACGAGCATCTACGAAAATGCCCCTGCAACACCGAATCTCACAACGCCATTGGGATTCTATCACTTCCGCTATCGGCGTATCACTGTTGACCAGTGATGACAGATAGCCTGACGAACTGAACACTTGGAGTCTGATCATGTACGGAAACATTACTATCGTCGAAGGCCCAACCGAAGAGCATCACGACGATCCGGAAAAACTCGCAGCCTTTGAGGCGAAGATTGATCGAGGCGAGAAGATTGAACCTCACGACTGGATGCCTCGCGAGTATCGGCGCCAGCTCATCCGCATGATTGAGCAGCATGCTCACAGCGAAATTATTGGCGCATTGCCCGAAGGCACATGGATAACACGTGCGCCTGGGTTTAAGCGGAAAATGGCGTTGATGGCAAAGGTCCAGGATGAAGTTGGTCACGCCCAGCTACTCTATAGTGCCGCCGAAACGCTTGGTAAGCCACGCGAGAAGATGATCGAAGATCTCATCTCTGGCAAGTCGAAATACTCAAACGTCTTTAACTATCCTGCAGAAACCTGGGCAGACACAGCGGTGATTGCGTGGTTAATCGACGCCGCTGCAATTATCAACCAGGTTACAAACTCTAAGGGCTCCTACGCACCGTATTGTCGTGCCCTTGAACGAATCTGTCAGGAAGAGTCGTTCCATTTGAAGTATGGTTACGACAATGTCGTAACGCTGGCAACAGGAACGCCCGCTCAACGAGAATCACTTCAGGCAGCCCTGAATCGCTGGTGGAAGCCCATCATGCATTTCTTCGGACCTCCCGACAAGGAGTCGGTACATACTGAGAAGCTTGTCCGCTGGAAGGTAAAGATGGCAACGAATGACGATATGCGTCAGCAGTTCTTTAACCAGTACGTACCAAAGATCTGGGAACTTGGACTCACCGTCCCTGATCCGGAACTCCGCAAGGATCCTGTTACGGGCAAGTGGTCATATGGTGATCCAGATTGGGATGAGTTTAAGCGCGTCATCAACGGAGATGGTCCGTGTAACGCTGAACGCCTCGCAGTCCGCCGTACGGCAGAAGAAATGGGTCGTTGGGTGCGTCAAGCGCTAGCGCGTCCACAAGTAGAACACTATGTGGCCCCGCTTGTGTGACGAAGGAAGTCGTTGACGGAATCGCTCTAGCAGTTCTTTTTGCGGTCCGGCCGTTCATCCCAGATGGACGGTACGGACCGTTTGATTTTTTTGCTCCGCGAAGCCTTTGGACAGCCATGATCGTTGTGAGTGCTGTGGGTTTTGTGGGATACTTTCTCCGCAAATACGTTGGAGCACATCGGGGGCGTGTACTTGCTGCATCGTTTGGCTCGTTGGTCTCAACAACAGCTGTGACGGCCGCCCTTGCCGCAGAAGTCCGCACGTCACCAGATCGCCAGAGAGACTGCTGGTATGCAGCAACCTTGGCAAACGTTATCCAGCTACCACGTATGCTCATCGTCCTCGGTGCTATCTATCCAACGATGGCCCAGGCCTTCGCAATTCCGGTCCTCTTCGGAACTGTTGGCGGTCTTGTGCTCACGTATCGATTGCGACATCGAGGACCATCGGTACAGACTGATGAACTCACGTCTCAAACGCGCCCCCTAAACCTGCGGTCAGCACTGGCGTTTGCAGCATATCTCGCAGCAGTGAACTTTGCTGGAAGTGCCCTCACGAACGAATATGGTACGTCGGCTATCTATGTCACGAGTTTTTTTGGTGCCGTTCTTGACGTTGATTCGATTACGATCTCAGTGACAGATCTGGTCGAACGGTCGATGGTTTCCCATGACGTGGCTCGACTTTCTCTTGTGCTGGCCATCGCCGCTAACGCAATCGTAAAGATTGGTCTTTCAGGAATCAACGGAACGTCGGCCTTCATGAAGAACATGGCCCTCAGCTTCCTTGTCATCCTTGGATCCATGGCCGTTGGCCTCATTGTAATGGCCATCTGACCGTCGTGACCACGAGCGTATTTTCCGTAACATTGCCGCTCAGTTATGCCTCCCTTACGACCCGTTCCTCATCCTGTCCACGCTGACGATGCCATTTCCTACATGGCCGCCTTCGTTGACCTTGTCCGTATTCTTCGTGCCGATTGTCCATGGGATCAGAAGCAGACACATGAGTCGATCTCCCATCTCTTGATTGAGGAAGCCTACGAAACTCTGGATGCCATTGCCGCTAAAGATGACGTGGAGTTCTCAAAAGAACTCGGAGACCTGCTCCTGCACGTGACAATGCATGCTGTGATGGCTGAACAACGAGGAGCTTTTTCGTTACGTGATGTGATTCATAACGAGTTCACAAAACTTGTCCATAGACATCCACACATTTTCGGCGATGAAACGGCGGATACGGAAAAGAAGGTACTTGAAAACTGGGAACGTTTGAAAATGAAGGAAGGACGTTCTTCCATTCTTGATGGCGTCCCCCGATCCCTTCCCGCCGCTCTGCGTGCTCAGCGCGTGCAGGAGAAGGCAGCTAACGTAGGATTCGATTGGCACGATCGCAGAGACGTTTGGGCGAAGGTCGACGAAGAACTTCGTGAGCTTCGTGACGAAATCCAGGCCGGTAATCGAGATCGTATACGATCTGAGTTCGGAGATGTCTTCTTCGCTCTCATTAATGCAGCTCGTCATGAAGGTGTTATTGCCGAAGACGCGCTACATGGGACGACCGGCACGTTTATGCGGCGATTTCAGCATATCGAACGCAGGGCGTCTGAGGAAGGGCGCACACTCACTGATCTGTCCCTAGCTGAGATGGATGTGTGGTGGGACGAAGCAAAACGACAAGAAACTTCACGTTCATGATGATCACAACACTGCGTGCTGCACGTACCAATGGCGCGTTCAAGCACTTGCTGCCCCTTTTGCCCCTTTGTATCATTGTTGCCCTGTTTGTTATTTCCTGCAATACCGGAAATGACGACGTAAGCGAGGTGCCGCCACCTGATTCAGTTAGCACGGTGACAGATTCGGTTGCAAAGAAGAAGTCAACTAAGCTGAACGAAGAGGGTATTGATACAACGACCTTCCATGTTAGCGATACAACGATAACACTGAAGAACCAAGACTTTCCAGCCGTGTCTGGTAAGGTTGTAAATGTTATGATTACCGGTGTCGACTCGCGACTCGGTGATCCGATGGGGCATGCTGACGCGAACCATCTTCTACGGTTCTGGCTCGACTCTGGATGTGTCGAGATTATCTCTATTCCGCGTGATACGTATTTCGATGCTGGTTTTGAAGATTCAACAGGACTCAACAAGCTGACGAACGTACGGGCAAATCGTGGTAGGACAACATATCTTAAGGCCATATGTGAGATTGTTGGAGTGCCGAAGATTGACTACTACGTCGAGTTTGGATTCTCTCAAGCCATTGGTCTGTTGGAACTGTTAGGATATAAAGAGAATGCCTCGGGTACGCTTCGAGTGCTTCGTTCACGACAAGCATACTCAGCGGGTGATTTTCAACGCGTGTATAATCAGGGCCAGTTTATTCGGCAGGCCTTGCTGAGAAATTTTGAGCGAACGGATGGATTCCTTGGAGAAGTGGCGATTCGTGCTGCCCTTATGCTCGTGGAAACAAATATGTCGTATTCCGACGCAGACAATATCCTGACGTCGTTGCGCAATCGTGGATTTGGTAACGACAATGCAAAAGTCTGGGTGCGACTAAAGCCGGCCGTGATCTCCAAGATGAAGGTATATGACTTCGATGAGGAGAACGTTAACGAAATCAACAAGCAGATTTCGCACAAGATTCACCGTCTTGGTCTGGATAGTATAAAGATCACAGAAGAGACATATGAGAAGAAGTTGGCGAAGCTTCTTGATCGCGCAAGTGCCGATAGTGCGAAGTCTCCTGCATCAGTTGTGCGTCTGCTAAAGAGGCCGTACGACCAGCGTGCTTGGTTGCAGATAACAGATCGTGACCGACGTGCACAATACCGGAACCGTTTGTGTGGACTTCTTTCCAACGCTTATTCACGTGTCAAGAATCCGGCAGCAGCTCAGAAGATTCTGGACTATATGAAGATTGAAGAACAAGCGTCGGCAGCGGAGTAGGACCTACCGTAGATATGCGCTTGGATTCTTGCGTGTACGTCCGTACCAGATCTCAAAGTGAACTAGTTCACCGTCCACATTCTCACCACTTGTTCCTAACGTCGTTCCTGCGCGCACGTTTGACCCTTCACGAACAGTAACGGTTGCAAGATTTGCATACACCGTTCGATAACCGTTGTGATGGTCGATAATTACAAGTGAGCCGAATCCAGGTAAAAATGAAACGCTGCTTACATCACCATCTGCCACGGCAGTAACACGTGAGCCGTTGCCTGACTTGATATCTATACCTGGATTTTCGAACGTGGTTCCAGTTGCTTCATTGCGATAGGTGCCATATCCATGGATAAGAGTGCGTGACGCTGTAGGCCACGGTAACGAACGAGGTGCAAAACCACCAGCTGTGTGCCGAGGAGGAGCGGGAGTTATCTCTGGTGTCTTTGTGCGGTTGGCTCGTGCACGTGCCTCTCGTTCACGTCGTGCACGCTGCGCTCGTTCCTTCTTTTCAAGATTCGCTATGATGCCACTCATCTTAGAAAGACTCCGTCGTTTTTGAGAGAGTTCTCGCTCGAGTGACGTACGGTTCTTGCGAATTGAGGCCAGTTGTGATCGAGACTTTGCAATTGTTGTTGTTAACTGGCGGTCCTCTTGTGCCTTCGTTGCCAGCAGCTGTTCTTGCGTTGAAGAATACGCTTCCAGTAATGTTTTCTGTTCATCGAGCGAATCCGTTAGTCTGCGCATCCGGTATGTATACGTCGTCACATTCTCCGTTAACGTCCGATACATAACGTCCGTCGTTACTCGCACGTCTTCGGAACCTCTACGTCGCGCCTTTAACGCCAATAACCTTGAGGAGGCATCAGAGTACGCTTGTTCTGCTGCGCGCAGTTCGGATCGTGTTTGCTCTATCCCTCGCTGAACACTTGTAGCCGAATCGCGTAGAGCTGTAAGGTCTGCCTCGAGTTCAGCGATAAATGCCGCAAGACGGTGACGTTGACGTTGGACCGACGTCAGTGACTTCATCGCCCCTGATTCACGTTTACGAAGTGCGTCAATGCGATTTCGCGTTGACTCAATCGAGGACTTTAAGCGCTGAAGTTCTTTGCGACGATCTTCAACTGACTGACCATAGGACGAATGCGCTGTCGCAAGAACAACAACGATAAGTGCGAGAACTCGCAGCATCAATCTCAAGCGATGGTTCAGTACTCCTCCGTATGCTCACGGCGGATGACAGCGCCCAAAGCAGTTAGCCGACGCTCAATTGCTTCATAGCCTCGATCAATGTGGTATACACGAAGGATTTCTGACCGACCTTCACTCACCATTGCGGCCATAACGAGTGATGCGCTAGCACGCAGATCACTTGACATCACGGTTGCACCGGTTAATCGGCGACCACCCTTGACTACACAAGCGCCATCGGTCACTTCGATTTCTGCGCCAAGGCGATGAAGCTCTGGTACATATCCGAATCGTGTTGGATAGATGGTATCCTTGATCGTACTTGCACCGTTTGCCAACATCATGTAGGCTGCCCATTGCGCTTGAGCATCCGTGGGATATCCCGGATATGGTGCCGTCGTGATGTCGACGGCATTCGGCGCATCATTCATGGTAATTCGAATCGTTTCGCCTGTTACATCGAGTTCCGCACCCGATTCCTCAAGTTTTTGAACAACAGCAGCGAGGTGATATGGATTTACGTTCTTGAGTGTCACATCGCCACGTGTCATAGCAGCTGCGATAAGGTACGTTGCTGCTTCGATCCGATCAGGTATTGTTTCTTCGTTGACGGGCTTAAGTGTGTCAACACCTTCTATTTCGAGTGTTGTTGTGCCAATACCCTCAATACGTGCTCCCATTTTCACGAGCATGCGGGCAAGGGCTGTTACTTCAGGCTCTAGGGCTGCATTCGTGAATACTGACTGGCCCTTGGCCAGCACGGCTGCCATCAGTACGTTCACCGTGGCACCAACACTTGAAACGTCAAAATGTACATGGTTGCCTTGGAGACGATCCGCTGTTGCAACGATGTACCCTCCCTCTACTTCAATCTTTGCTCCCAGACGTTCAAGTCCTTTAAGGTGCAGGTCAACTGGCCTGGGGCCGAAGTTGCATCCACCGGGTAGCGAAACGCGAGCCTGACCATAACGGGCAACCAGTGGGCCTAAAACGTAGATCGACGCACGCATTTTTTTGACGTGGTCATACGGTGCTTCGTAACTCGTAATCGTTGACGAGTCGAGAAACAGTGTGTTTGAGTTCAGCTCTGCATGTACTCCAAGCGAACCAAGGAGCCGCGAGAACGTCCACACATCTCGATTGTTCGGTGTATTGCCGAGGTGGTAAATACCCGGTGCCAGCAAACATGCAGGCATGAGGGCAAGTGAGGCGTTTTTTGCGCCAGAGACCGTTACGGTACCCTGAAGGCGTACAGGACCTTCAACAATGAATTTATCCACGGAGGCAAGGAAGGGGGTGAAGGGGGCTGCAATTTTTAAGCGATTGCTGTTCAAAGATACGGTCCGCGTATTTTTGTACGTCCGTTAGAGGTGCCGATAGAAAAAACATCGGCTGAGATCACACTCTTGGAACCTGATCCGGGTAATACCGGCGTAGGGAAGCGGAAAGACCGTTCCATCCTCGAACGGACGTGGCGATTGTTACACCAACACTCGGGCACGTCCATGCTCCACCTATTGTTCGCCGTCCTGGCGACAGATCCGGTTGTCGACACAACGACGACACCACCCATCAAGACGATTACCGTACCGGCAATCTCCGTCACGTCAACACGTGCGGTGAATAGGCTGCATCCGGTCGTCTACGACGAGATCGGCAACGCCGAACTGCGTCGAACTCCCATCGTCCGAGACCTTCCAACTACGTTGGCCGACCTTCCGTCGACCCTCGCTGTGAGTGAGAACGGCAACGGTATTGGATATACCAATCTCACGATTCGGGGATTCGACCAGCGAAGAATAGCCGTGCTGGTAAACGGCATACCACAGAATGATCCCGAGGACCACAATGTCTATTGGATCAACATGCCCGATATCGGTTCGTCACTCAGCTCAATACAGGTTCAGCGGGGTGCCGGCCTCGTGAACTACGGTGCTGCAGCTATCGGTGGTTCAGTCAATCTTACAACGTCAAATCTGCTCGATCAGCCCCTTGCGCGCCTTACCACAGGTATTGGCTGGCAGGAAGGAATTGCAGCAGAGCGCTCCACCGTAAATCCCTTTGACCGTTCTGTGGCTCCGGCCGTTGAGAAGTATTCTCTAGAGCTCGCATCCGGACTCGTTGGGAACTATGCCGTGAGTGCGCGTATATCGCGTATCAACTCACAGGGATATCGTGACCAGTCGTGGGCAAATCTTACGTCGTGGTTCTTCTCTGCCGCACGATTTGATGAGTCGGTAACAACGCAGATTAACGTCTTTGGTGGGCCAATATCCGATGGACTAGCATACACTGGATTACCACGTGCATGGGCCCTTGACGCCAATCTGCGAACGAGAAATCTCAGCGATTTCGGCTACGATTCCACCGGGAGGAATCTCGAATATTCTGTGGAACGACGGCCGCAAGAACTTGAAAATTTCTCACAGCCGCACTATGAGCTTCTTAACGACTGGAGCATCACAGACGGGCTTACGTTGAAGAGTTCGTTGTTTTACTATACGGGCGAAGGGTTTTTCGACTACGATGCATCATGGAGCATCTACTATGATGATCCCTATGGCCTCGGTGAAAATGTTCGGCCAACCAATACTATCGTCCGTGCTGTTGTTGACAACCGACATGGAGGGTGGATACCACGTCTTGTTTGGGAGAACGACCTTGGCCAGCTTACGGCTGGACTAGAAATTCGTCTCCATCGCAGTGATCATTACGGACGCATTCGATATGCCGAACAGCTGCCGGACGCGTACGATCCTGATCGAAAGTTTTACTCCTACGAAGGTGAACGAGACATATTCAGCGCGTTTGCACGACAAATATGGGTCGTGAATGATGATGTGTCAGTGACAACAGAACTCCAGGTTGTAACGCATCGGTATGGCGTGACAAATGAGTGGCAAGGAGGACGGCAAACATCGTATATGACGGTAAACGGTGGAAGTGTGGGTAATGGGGGAGACATCTTTAATGTTCGTTACACTTTCGCTAATCCGCGATTAGGTGTACACTGGAATATCGATGAGTTTCAGTCATCGTTTATCAGCGTATCCATGACGTCGCGCGAGCCACGCCGCAACAACCTCTATGCTGCTTCTGAAGCTTGGTATGGTGTAACTCCACGTTTTGCGGCAGATACGTCGGGTGGTGTTGTGCGATATGATTTCTCAAAACCACTTGTCCAACCTGAGCGTATGCTCGATATCGAGGCTCAGTATTCGTGGACGGACGAGAAGCTGCGTGCAACGATAACTGGATACTATATGGACTTTACGAATGAACTCGTAAAGAATGGCCAGCGGGATATCTTTGGACTTCCGATTGAAGGTAATGCGCCAAGGTCGTATCACGCCGGTATCGAGGTACAAGCATCGTATACCATTCGCCCTTCTGATGACCTCGAGTGTACACTTTGGGCAAATGCGACGATATCGAGAAATCGGATTGTTGACTACACACTCGTTCTCGACGATCGTACGGTAAACCTCAATGGGAATCGTATTGCCGGTTTCCCTGAATTTCTTGCCAACGTTGGATTTCGTTCCGCCGTTGGTCCAGTTCGTCTGGACATCACGACCAAGTTCCTCGGCGAGTTCTATTCGGATAACACGGATGATCGTCATCGACTCTCCCTTGAGGAGCGTGCAAGCCTGGCTGCCTCTCTTGGTTACGACGAGAATCGAGTGGATCAAGCTGTCATCGTGAACATGGTTGGATCTGTTGATGTGGTATCCGACCTTCGCCTGCGTCTTCAGGTCTTTAACGTCCTTGACCGACCGTGGATCAGCGGTGCCACAGGTAAGGAGTTCTTTCCTGCTGCGCGAAGAAATTGGTTCCTTGGCGTTGAATACACACTCTAGGTAGGCGGCATTGGGCGTATCTTCGCGCCCTATGAAGCGACACTCCATCAACGTAACAAAGCAGTGCGCGTTCCGAAATGAAAAGGGACGTTGCAAACGCAAAACAACAAAAACGCATCCGTATTGTGGTCCACATACGGAACAGGTTCTTGGACTGCGTGTGGCAAAGAGCACCATCCCGTTAGCAGGAATGGGACTCTTTGCCACTCGCGGTTTTAAGAAGGACGAAGTGATCTGCGAGTACGGAGGAGAAAAGCTTACTGTTGATCAGTATGATCGTCGTTATGGTGACGATGCCATGGGGTCGTACGGTATTCAGCTTGATAGTAAACACGTTATTGATGCACGCAAGACGTCCGCTGGTGTTGCGCGCTATGCCTGTGACTACCATGGAAGCGGACGCCGACCTAATGCAGAGTATGTAACAGATGGCGGTAAGATTCACATCGTTGCAATGCGTCGTATTGCTGCCGGAGAGGAAATCCTCACCGATTACGGCGACGAGATGCATCGTGCGATGGGAATCTCTTAGTCACCAGACCGTTGCTGTAAACGAAACGGTGGCTGAACGGCCTCTGTTATCCGTAACCGTTACCGTGTTGTTACCTGCGTGTGGTTTGACAAGCACATTACCCCCAGGTGGTGCAGAGGTGATAAAGACGTCGTTGAGATACCAATACACCGTGGTGGCATCCGCCGATGTGTGACATTGGAGCAGAAGACGTCGTTCGCCTTCGTCCTCAAGAATGTATTCCTTGCCTTCTGTAGGGGAAACAATCGCAATGCTGCCATCGCGCTCTATGCGCGTACATGACGATTCATGAGGTGGTGGGACGGCAATACGTAGATGCTCATCACGAAGGAAGGTGAGGATGGCCGGCGGAAGATTGATAAACAATTGTCGTTTCCACCCGCGTTGTGGCAAACAGTCAGTGCAGTATGATACTGTTCCGCGTGAGTTCACAAAGACCTCACGAATGTGATTACATTCAAGAGCTGGAGAGATCATGGGTATGAAGTCATCAAGTACGATGTCCTTACATGAGTCACCAGGTACATTGCCCGTCACTGAACACACATAACGAATATCAAGTCGCGATGGTCTCTGATGCCAAACATCGTGACCAGATCGACCTAGTGATGAAAAAATGTCAAACATGAGGGGTGTTGCAACAGTGGATCCGCTGAGGTCAGGTACACCGACACCTGTAAAGTTTCCTACCCATACTCCAACGGTATAGTCAGCGTTATAGCCAATACTCCATGCGTCGCGTCGGCCGTATGACGTGCCGGTCTTCCACGCAACAACTGGTACAGATGGTGTGAGGTGGACGTTCGATGGCATGTCTGGACGATTTCTCTGCAACAGAATGTCCGTAAGAATCCATGATGCTTCAGGGCTCAAAAGTTGGGTCGTATCACCCAGTGCATCACGTCGTGTCCATCGTGGTGCCACATATTGGCCACCACGCGCCAGAGAAGCATACATTGCTGTTAACTCATCCAGTCGTGTTCCACAACCACCCAGTACAACACTCAGCCCAAGTAGCTTCTGGTCACGTTGAATTGTTGACAGTCGTCCCTTGCGTAACAGTTCAAGAAAGGTAGGGATACCAACCTTGGCCAGCGTTGAAACAGCGGGGACGTTCAGGGATCTGGCAAGGGCATCCGACATCGTGACAAGGCCATCGTAACGTTCGTCGAAATTCGTCGGCGAATATCCGTCATAGTTTACCGGAACGTCCTCTATCGCTGTCCGACGTGTCAGAATCCCTTTGTCAAGTGCCAGACCATAGAGAAACGGTTTGAGGGTTGAACCCGGAGAACGAACTGCTTTAACGCCGTCAACTTGGCCCTGGTAGTCAAGGTCTTGTGGGTCCTGAGAGCCGACGTAGGATATCACCTCTGACGTTCGATTGTCGATTACGATGACGGCAGCATTGTTAATCGATAATGCCCGTAGACGTCGGACATGTTGGAGCGTCAAACTCTCGACGCGTTCCTGGCGTGCGCGGTCAATTGTACTCTTGATAAAATTTTCTGATGGCCACGCTGACCGAAGACGAACACTCAGGTGCCAAGCAGAACGCGGCGTGGGAATACGACGAATATTGACGGGTTCACGCAGTGCTGTCTCCATTTCATCATAAGAGATGAAGCCCCTTTTGCCCCATTCCCTCAACCATACATTGCGTGCAATTCGTAAGCGGTCATTGTTTTCACCGAGTCGCAGCGATGTGGGACGGTTGGGGACGACCATCAGTAGCGCTGTTTCAGCCGACGTGAGTCTGGAGGGTTCTCGATCGAAATAGAATACGGAGGCGGAGGCCACACCTTCAATGTTCCCACCGTACGGGATGAGGGTCAGGTAGAGTTCCAGGATCTCATCCTTTGAGTAATGCAGTTCGAGCTGGAATGCATGCCATGCTTCGATAACCTTTGATAACAACGTTCGGGGCCTTGGTTCGAGAAGCCGGGCAACCTGCATGGTAATGGTTGAAGCTCCCGACGTTGTCCGGCCCGACGTGATGTTCTTCCAGCCTGCCCGGAGAATAGCGAACGGATTAACTCCAGGATGCCACCGGAAATAACGATCCTCCTTATCGAGAAAGGCCTCTATGAGTCTGGGAGACACATCCGCACGCCGAACGGGTAACCTCCACTTTTCATCCCGTGCAAGAAACACCGTTAGCGGTCGGCCATCACGATCCGTCACCATGGTCGACGTTGGGACAAGGGGCGAAAAGGGGCAAAGCCAATCGGTGAAGAGAACGATGGCTGAGAGAAAAAGGCCAATCAATAGCCCTTTGCGGACAATTGTAGCTGTTGGGCGTACGGAGGAACTCGTCATTATCCTGCAATATCACGGACTCGACGGAAATCGCGTATTTTCGCAAACCTTCATCTCCACATCAAACCCGATATCCATGGGCGCCAAGTTCATTTCGAACAAGGATGAGACTGTTCGAATGTTCGAGAATCCTGTTCTCGAATATTTTTCGCACATCCATCCAATTACACCGGTCGTTGTCTACGTCCCGGTTGTACTATGGTGCGTATGGAACGGCGCTATGGAACTGTCGTGGTTGGTCACGCTGGTCATGCTGCCGCTCGGAGTGTTACTGTGGACCTTTCTTGAGTACACCATTCACCGCTGGGCATTTCATATTGAGCCACGCACGGAACGTGGGCGACGTCTGCATTTCCTCGTACACGGAGTTCATCACGATTATCCGCGAGACTCAACGAGGTTGGTCATGCCGTTACTTGTCAGCGTGCCACTTGCCCTTGTGATTTACTGGTCCATGCGAGGTCTTGTGCCCGGTTACCATTGGGGTTTGTTTGCAGGACTCTTGATTGGTTACGTTGCTTACGACTCGATTCACTACGCAACACATCATTTTAACCCGAAGGGACGCTTAGGAAGATTCCTCAAGGAATATCACATGAAGCATCACTTCGTGGACGATCACACGGCCTACGGCGTCAGCAATCCATTGTGGGACTATGTGTTTAACACTGTTCCAGATTGGGTACGACGTCGGAAACGTGCACGTACGACCAACGGATAACACCATGGCTCTCGACAAAAACATCATCATCAACGTCGCCAAGAACATCGCTCCAAACGTCGACGTGATTGAGCACCACGGCGACCTCACCCTCGTGGTTGGTCGCGATGTTGTTACTGACGTACTCGCCGAACTCAAGGAGAATCCTGCCACGGACTTTAATCAATGCGTAGACATTACGGCCATTGATTGGGCTCGGAAGACAGATCGGTTTGAGGTGGTGTATATACTGTACTCGATTCCAAACAAAACTCATGTTCGCGTAAAGACGGCTGTTCGTGAGGACAAACCGCATCTACCAACGGTCACTGATCTTTGGGAAGGAGCAAACTGGTACGAACGTGAGGCCTACGACATGTATGGTATCATCTTCGATGGTCATCCAGATCTACGCCGGTTCTATATGCCAGAAGACTTTATGGATGCCGACGGGGAGCCACTCTATCCACTTCGTAAAGACTTCCCGCTGGCTGGTATTCCTGGTTCGTTACCCTTGCCGCAGAAGTAGTCGACAGGTTGGTCTCGTGAATGTCAACAGAAAAAGGTTCGTAGCGAAATCGCTACGAACCTTTTATCGTTTTCAGTTCTGGGTTACGTTGTTGTGTTACTCGGACTGTAGCCAGCTAATTGCGGCTTCAACCGATGGCTGGAATTCGAACAGGTATTCGATTTGCGAAATCGCAAAAAGTTTACGGACGGATTCCTGCACGCCAACGAGTACAACGAAACCTTCGTTGTCCTTCATCTGGCGGTGCGCCAACAGTACGGCACTCAGGCCCTGCGAGTCGCAGAAGTGGACCATCGACAGGTCCATGACAAGTGCCTTAACGGAGGGCTGGCACAAAATGAGGAGTTCACTCTTGACGTCCGGTGCATTCGTGGAGTCGAGAATTGATTCCTTGATCGTAAAGATGACGAGCTCGTCGTCTTGTTCAACTGCAAAGCGCATGGCACAAATATCGTAAACTCGCCCGTATGCGCTCCATACTTGTTGTCAGGCTTTCCTCAATGGGGGATGTTATCCTCGTAACAGCCCTTGTCCGGCAGATACAACGGACGTGGCCGGACGCCGCCATTGACGTTGCCGTTCATGAGCGCTTCGCCGAGGTGTGGGCACATAATCCGCGGATCCGGCACGTTTGGAGTATTGAGACACGTTCTGCCGCTGACACGCACATTGACGATACAAAACTTGCCATGGCCGAGGCCAACGATGGGGAATTGTATGACCTTGTCGTTGACTTGCAGAAAAATGTTCGGTCGAAACTACTTCTTCGGGGTCTTGGCAAAGAGTACGTTACTGTCAATAAACATCGCCTCGAAAAACTATTGCTTGTGTGGCTAAAACGCCGACCTGCAGTTACCATTCCTGTTGTTGACCGGTACCGGCAAACGTTACGTGACTACCCACTTGTGCTCGATGTTGAGGGACCCGAGTTGTGGTTGGAGGAAGAGTTTCGTCAGGGGGCACAAAGGGGCAGAAACAACCGAGTTGCCACTGGACGTGTTGCGATTGCGCCCGGAGCACATCACGAGACCAAACGTTGGCCCATATCAAGGTTTGCTGAAGTATGTCGGCAACTGACGCATCTTGGATATCAGGCCGTTCTTGTTGGCGGACCCGCTGATGTAGCAAGATGTTCGGCTGTTGCGGAAGAAGCCGGAGTAGATGTTGTGCGAGCCGACGGGGCTACGACACTTGCGTCGACGATTGAGACTCTTGATGGCTGTGACCTTCTGATCACGAACGATACGGGAGTGATGCACATCGCGTCTGCCCGTCATGTTCCCATCGTCGCGATCTTCGGAGGAACGGTTCCGGAGTTAGGTTTTGCACCCTATGGCGTACCACATGTCATTATCCAGAACGACGTCGGCTGTCGCCCATGTTCTCATGTTGGAAAGTCACAATGTCCGCGCGGACATTTCCTATGTATGACGGGAATTTCTGTTGATGACGTTGTGAACGGGGCACGTAAATTGCTTTCATTATGAGCATGAGTATCGGTATTGCCATAGTTGGAGCGGGCAACATTGCCCAAAACGTCCACTTGCCCGTGTTATCGGCGATGTCGGGCATCAAGCTTGTTGCCATTGCCGACAGACAACGCTCAAAAGCGCAGATCCTCGCTGACAAGTATGGAGCAGACCACGCCGTTCGCTCAATTGATGACGTGCTGAAGCTACCGGGTGTTGACGTTGTTTTTGTGACGACAAGCACTGATGCACATGCCGAGACGGCACTTGCGGCCATACGACATGGAAAACACGTCTTTGTTGAGCGTCCCGTAGCGCGGACACTTCAAGAGGCTCTTGAGATTCGATCAGCAGCACGTGAATTCGACGTGAAGGTGATGGTTGGTATGAATCACCGATTCCGTCCGGACGTTGTGTCGATGAAAAATGCTGTAGACCGTGGCGAGATAGGCCCGGTGTTTTATGTGAAAGCCGGTTGGGTAAAACAGCGTTCTACAGACGCAAAGTGGTTGGCCAATGCCGACAAGTCTGGTGGTGGTGTATTAGTCGACCTCGGTATCGTCGTTGTCGACATGATATTACATGTGTTTAATTTCGGAAGAGTGCGAAGTGTGACGTGCAGCACCTTCCATCACGAAACAAAATCCGTCGAAGATGTTGTGGTAGCAATGCTCCACTTCGAAAACGGAGCTGTTGCTACCGTTGAAACGTCCTGGTCACTCGTACGTGCCGAAGACGTCTACTACTGCAACGTCTTTGGTAAAAAAGGAAGTGCCTTTATCAACCCATTCAAACTTGTCAAACGCGATGGCAACGTGTTTAGCACAACACAGCCACCACAGAGTGATAAGGCGAAGATGGCTCTCTACCGAAAGAGTTACGAAGCGGAATTCAAACACTTCTTTCATGCTATCAAGGGACTCTTGCCCCTGATCAGCACGGTTGATGAAGCGGTTGAACGTATGAAGATTGTTGAGGCTATGTATGCCAGTGCCGAACTCCAACGAGAGATCGTTATTCCGTAGTCGACACGGTTTTCGGCAACAAGATGACGTATGGTCTGCGTGTTGCTGATGAGTAAGGTCGCAACTGTTGCTGCGCACCGTTAGCGCATTGCCTCAAACGTTCGAATTGTTGTCACCTTGTTAAACGGGTCGGTTGACTCAACGACAAGCTCACGATCGGAAAGATTCACAATTCGCATCGTGTCTGCTGGAGGTGCTGGGTTCCCAGGTGCACGTGCAACGAGCATCATCCTTCCTGTACGACTGTCGAGCTGGAAGTCAAATGAACCACCGTTTCGTGCAGAATTTGGCAGGCAGTCACAACCGCCACGCGAATACCATCCACGACCACTGCTTGCCATGAGAAGTACGTCGTCCTGCGTACAATCTGTTACGTCAACATCTTGACCGCGAATAACGGCGATGTTTGTGGCGTGCCAGAGTTTTACTTCTCGCCCTGCCAAGGCAACGGGAATGTTGTCCTGACGCTGACGCAGCACCGGAGCGAGTCGCAGTCGACGAACCTGGCCGGATACCGAGTGATCTTCAACGTTGATACCATCAGACGTACAGTCTTTAAAAACGAGTCTGCGGATATCAGCCTCGTTTGCATCATGCCCAGCTGATAACATCCGGAATCCATCGTTCAGCCCAAGCAGGACATAGTTAAAGACGTCGCCAATAGGCCCCTTACGTATGTCACCATCTGATGACTCCGTAAACGCTACGCCGATACCATCGGCTGTAAAGACGACGATATCCTCACGAGGCCCCATAAGGCCCGTTCTGCCGGAGGAATCCGTAGTTATGGAAACGACTTCCCATGCCCTGCTATTTCCACCCGTCAACGTCTGACGGACTTCGGTAGCATCCGGAAAATCGAGGACATCTGGTTCTGTGACACAGCTCGCGAGAGCAGTCGCCAATATTGCCCACATGGCGACGTGTGTCACTCCGCCGCGTCCGAAAGTGCCCAACTTCCGGTGGCGGGTGCGCGTGTTGTGTTGCCCACACATTGTCAAATCCTCCCTTGATGGGTAGGACACTCTCTCCCCCCTTGGGAGAGGTCTCACACAAAGGTACGCAAAAATACGTGTCATGTCAAGTGTTTTACGTACGTGGAAATACACTGACCTGACGATCTGAGTTAATGTGGACAATGTGGTGATAGTTGGTGCCACCGTCGTGGAAACTATGGAATAACAGAGGGCTCATGTCCTCAGTAGGATTTGGTAATGTTGGACTTCTGGGCAATACGACCTCCACCCTCCACCTATCGTGGTAGTCTGCCCCCTTTACCCCTTTCCGCTGACGTTTCCCCCCTGACCTGCATGGCATCTGGTTCGTATTCCTCCTCACGACGTGATCGGCAAGAGCCGGCACGAATCATCAATATTGGCGATGTAGCCGGACAAGTTCCTCCGCATTCAAACGAGGCTGAGACTGCCGTCCTAGGTGCGATGCTCATCGACAAGGATGCTGTAAGTAAGGTTGTTGAAGTTCTTGAACCTGAGTGTTTTTATCACGAAGCTCATACGACAATTTTTAAGGCCATGATGGCCATGTTTGAGCGTGGTGTGACTATTGACCTTGTGACGCTCACAAATGAGTTGACGCGTACCGGAGAGCTCGATCGTGTTGGTGGCATGTTTGCCTTGACGGAAATCAGTGCGCGGACCGTGACGGCAGCAAACGTTGAACATCATGCACGTATTGTCCTTGAAAGATATCTCAAACGTCAGCTTATCCGCGTTGCCGGTGAAATCATTGCGGACTGTTTTGATGATACAACAGATGCACTTGACGAAGTAGACAGAGCGGAGCAACGCATCTTTGACGTGGCCGAAAAACGCCTCAAGCGCTCTTACTCGGGCATGAAGAAGCTCACGAAGGATGCAATTGAGAAAATATTTGCCTTGGCAGGTGGTGAAGGTGATGGTATAACCGGTGTTCCCACCGGATTCGCACAACTTGACATGCTGCTGAGTGGTCTTCAGCCAAGCGATCTGATTATCCTTGCTGCGCGTCCATCCATGGGAAAGACGGCATTCGCTCTTTCGATCGCACGCGAGGCAGCCCGCAAAGGAAAGTCTGTTGGATTCTTCTCGTTGGAAATGTCGGCACAGCAGCTGGTACTGCGCTTGATTTCCGCAGATGCTGAAGTGCCTCTACAAAATCTTCGGACTGGCCGTCTGTCGCAAAAGGATATGCATGATCTCGTTGCGAAGATCGACAAGCTGATGAATGCGCCGATCTACATCGATGACTCGGCAGCAATTACACCAGTTGAGTTCCGCGCTAAGTGCCGTCGAATGAAGGCTGAGCACAAGGTTGACCTTGTTATCGTCGACTACCTTCAGCTGATGCATGCTCCAAAAGCAGAGAGCCGTGAACGAGAAATCAGTGTGATTTCGCATACGTTAAAGCAGGTTGCCAAGGAACTCAATATTCCGATCGTCGCTTTGTCGCAGTTAAACCGTACGCTTGAGTCGCGTGCTGATAAACGACCAATGTTGAGTGATTTGCGGGAATCTGGGTCGATTGAGCAGGATGCTGACGTCGTGATGTTTGTGCACCGACCAGAGTACTATAAGATTGCAACCTTTGAAGATGGACGGTCAACAGAGAATATTGCCGAGATTATTATCGGTAAGCAACGTAACGGTCCTACGGGCGATGTTAAGCTGTTTTATCACAAGGAGCTTGCTGCATTCCACGATCTTACATACCATCCAGAACAGTTTGATGATGGTGCTGGCGGAGGGTATATCGGGTCGGGACCAGAACCGTCGTTCTAACGGACGACGTCTACGTAGTTGCTGAATTCAGTCGTTACGACGACGTCATTGCTTGCCGAACCGGACAGGCAGTCGTTCCGTTGACGCAGGTTTTATCACATGGCGTTACGTACACACGCGGTAAGGCCGTAGGGAACTTTGCGTTTATTCCGGAGAGGATTTCCTTTTCGGTCTCATACAGTTTTTCCAGCGTGTAGTCATATGGCATTACAAGGTCGATCTCAACAAAGATATCCTTACCAGATTGGCGGGTATGAACACTTCGGAATTCGCACATTCGATGGTAATTCTCTGCGATGATGGCTAGAATCTCATATTGCATCTCATCGGGAAGTGTTCTGTCAAGAAGTTGACGGAAGGCATCCCTGCCATGTCGTAGAGGTACTTTGACCGTAACAAGGATAAGTGTAATGGAAACAACGCCGTCAACGATGGCTGCTGTACCATAGGAGCTGAAGTACTGTAGCGCACCACTAGCAAGCAAACCAAGGACGACGATCACTTCAACCCAGGAGTCAACACGCCATAACTCTGCATCGTAGTGCAACATGGGCATATGAAACCGTCGAGCAGATTTTTCAAGTCTGCGAGCCGTGTATCGCATGACGAAGAAGGACACTACACTCCAGACAAGAAGAACACTAATATTCCGATCGTCAGGCGGTTGACGAAAGACACCGATAGCCTCGCTAAAGGTGAATAGTGTGAGGACAAACAACAATGTTGCACTGGCGAGAATGGCAAGTGATTCATACTTGCCATATCCATAGTTAAACGTCAGATCGGCATTCCGTGAGCTTCGTCGTACGGCCGTTAAGAACAGCAGTGAATTACCAATGTCGATCAACGTGATGTATCCATTGGTCTGAACAATCAGCGAGTGTTGTGCAAGACCAATACCGATACTGCCTACGGCAAGAATGACGCAGGCGACAAAGGAAAGGAACGAAGCATACTCAGGAGCATCTCGATTGACGAGTCCCGCGAGTTTGCGTCGTATTGCCCGAAGGGCAGACGTCATGCGGATATCCCGAGTTCACTGCGAAACCATGCAATTGTCCGCTGTAGACCTTCCTCACGTTGAACCTTCGGCTGCCAGTTGAGTTTCGTGCGTGCAACGGTGATATCCGGTTGACGAATTTTCGGATCGTCTTGCGGCAAATCCTTATGGATTATCGTACTCGTTGATCCTGTCAAGGCGATGACTTCTTCTGCGAGTCCTTTCATGGAGATTTCATCGGGATTGCCAATGTTCACTGGATCCGATATGTCACTCCACAAGAGTCGAATAATTCCGTCGATGAGGTCATCTACGTAACAGACACTGCGTGTCTGCGATCCATCGCCAAAGACGGTGACATTCTCTCCATGTAAACACTGTCCGATAAAGGCAGGAATAGCGCGCCCGTCTTCAACACGCATCCGCGGACCATACGTGTTAAAGATTCGTACGATACGTGTCTCTACACCATGGTAGCGATGATAGGCCATCGTCATTGCCTCAGCAAAACGTTTTGCTTCGTCGTAGACTCCACGTATACCTACGGGGTTCACATTCCCCCAGTATGTTTCCGGCTGTGGATGGACAAGTGGGTCACCGTACACTTCGGATGTCGAGGCGAGAAGGAATCGAGCTCCCTTTGCCTTGGCAAGACCAAGAGCCTTATGTGTTCCAAGACTACCAACCTTAAGTGTCTGGATTGGAAACTTGAGGTAGTCAATCGGTGAGGCAGGTGAGGCAAAGTGCATGACGGCCGAAACTTCACCAGGTACGTGGATGAAGTTCGTCACATCATACTGCACAAGCTCAAACGATGCATTGCCAATGAGGTGGGCAATATTCTCAGCTCGTCCGGTGATAAAGTTGTCCATACAGACAACACGGTGGCCGTCGGCAAGGAGGCGTTCGCAGAGATGCGAACCGAGGAAACCGGCGCCGCCGGTTACAAGGATTCTCGACATGGGGCAAAGATAGGTGAGGCCTACTTCGTGACGACGATAGGAAGAAAGTGTCGGCCTTTCCGCCCTTCAACTTCAACGAGATAGTATCCTGATGTCGGTAGGATGGTGTCTACACTAACAAGTTCGGATCCATGTCGGAGGATGACGTTGTCACGCCTGCATACCTCAACACCAAGTAGCGTAAAGACTCGGATGGACACATGTTCCTCGGTAGGGTATGAATCATCAACAGCAGTCGTTGATGTTACGGTAAACGAACGTGTCATACTCCAAGGACCTGTCCCCGCATCATTTTTTGCTCGAACTCGCCAGTAGTATCGCCGGCCAACCTTGAGCGGTGCTGTTACCTGGAGTGCCGTGTCTGCACGTTCACGCACCGTAGATGTTGAGAAGTCTGCCAGGGTATCGTATTCAATATCATACCCCTTGTCAGCTGAACTAACGGGCTCCCAACCCAGTCGTGGCCGTGGAACGATGTTGATGGCACCATCATCCGGCCGAAGTAATAGAGGTGCTCCTGGTATCCCATACGTCGTGAATGACCACACGTCTGAATGAACCACTGTTGAGAATGGTGACACGGCTCGTACATCCCAGTAGTACGTCGTTGTGGGTTCAAGGGGTAGACCAGCCAACGATGAGTCACTTCCGATCACGGTATCCGCAACGATGTCAGCTAAACTCGAATCCCGTGCAATGCGCAGGGAATACGTTGTAGGATAGGGTCGTTGAGAACCATATCCGCGAGGGCGAAATGTAAAGTTTTGCTGACGCG
This sequence comes from Ignavibacteria bacterium UBA2333, assembly GCA_002344895.1. Taxonomy (GTDB): domain Bacteria; phylum Bacteroidota; class Ignavibacteria; order Kapaibacteriales; family Kapaibacteriaceae; genus UBA2333. The sequence continues at coordinate 48,169 of DDUR01000061.1, read as the reverse complement.
TTCCAACGTTCTGTGAGTCTTTTGAAGGACGTTGTAAAAGGGGTGAAAGGGGCAAAGGAGCTCCAACAGAACACATCCACACTGGTGATCGTGTCGAATCGCCAGACGTTGTAGCAACAAGACGCCAGTACCACGTTCCATTGTCTAAACGAACCGTGTCACGCCGACGCTGTGAATCGTATGTCCTAACCGTCATTGGTGATACAAAACTAGAATCTCTGGAAATTTCTAAACGTTGTGTGGTTACCGCTGAGCTGTTCGTGAGTGACCAGTAAAACTCAACCATTGTTGTCAAGCGCTCGCTACCATGTTCTGGAGCCCGTTGTCGCGGTGTGGGGCGACCAAGTACCGTCGATCTCCCACGTTCATCTACCGTTAATCGTACATCAGCCAATACATTGGTCATCGTTGTTGTTTGTCCATTCGTCCAACGAATGAGGATCGTGTCAATCGTCGTGGCATCTCCAAGTCCAAAGTGTATGCGTTCAGACATCGCCGATGCACGACCTCCACTAACGGTTCCAGGTAACCATGCAGTTTGGCGGCGTCCATCGGTTATCACCGTTACCTTGCTACCGTATCCTCGGCGCGTGCCGTACTCTGTTAATGTCGGCGCGAGTTCAAGGGTCAGTGATGAACCGTGAGTGGACATGTCATTACGAAACAGTTTTACGTTGTCTGTGCCACTTGCGCAGAGAAGGTCAAGGTCACCATCACCGTCATAGTCAAATCGGACGGCAGTCCACGCACCATGAATGTCGAGCCCAGCCTGCCAGGTCACATCGGCGAATGATGTGCCCATGTTTCTGAAGAGGCGTGCATATCGCACACTATCCTGATTACGTGGTGAATATGATATCTGGCCATGCCACAGATCGGTAAGCCCGTCGTGGTCAAAATCAACAAAACACATTCCGGCATTCATTTCCCGAAAGGTGACTCCTCCCTCATGAGCACGACGTGGAGTAAAGCTTGGATCGGTTCCACCGTTGTTCATCCAGAGGAGCGACGGATTACTGAACTGTCCACGATATTCCGGATGGCCGAGATTACCTACGGCACAATCAGCGTCACCATCGTTGTCGATATCTGCCCAGTCACTGCCCATTCCATGGCCAAAGTAGTCTGGTACCGACGTCGCCATGCCTCGAATACCGGAAGATGTGGATACATCGGTAAACGTGCCATCACCATTGTTACGATAGAGTCTATCTGGTGCCAAACGGTACGTAGCCACAAAGATGTCCGTGCGGCCATCATCGTTAAAGTCACATAAGGAAGCACCCCACGTGTCAAAAAAGGGCGGTGGTTCTGCCGCAGCGATTCGCGACGAGAGTGTCGACTGCGTAAACGTCCAGTCGCCATTGTTCGTATAGAGTTCATCACGATAGTAGGTTTCTGTGCCATTCTGTTCGCGACGACCATTGGCGATAAAGATGTCGATGTCTCCGTCACCATCGTAGTCAAACCACAACGGCGTCACAGCAGGTGCATCGTTCGAAAAGTCCGTCTCATCAGTGACGTCAAAAAACGTACCGCCATCGTTGCGATAGAATCGATCGTTCCGGAAACCATTCACAGCCATACAATCCATATCACCATCACCGTCGATGTCTGCCCACGACGTCACACTACCTGTTATTCCGATCTCGACAGATCTAAATGTGCCGTCGCCTTGATTTTGAAAAAAACGACCACCAACAGCCACGTCTTCAAAACCGTCTGAGTTCCAATCAACGATGGATGCCATATCAGCACGAAGGAATTGCCCTGAGGCGTCTAGCAGTCCGCTCTGCCGTGTTACATCAACAAACTTCGCGGGAACAGGCAACTGCGGGTAGTCAAGTTGTGACGTATAGTCAACAACTAAGCGAACCATAAAGTCTGCTGCAGCACGGTAATAGATGCCCGGAATATTAAAAAAGTTTGCGTTGGGCGTTATCGGGTCATAGATGTAGGATGTTACCGCACCCATGCCGTCTGAATCCATTCCAAAGGCAGGTCCATTTGCGCTGATGATATGCTGGACAACAATGCGATCGTAACCGCCAATCCGAATGTTGGCTGACGTAACGTCGACATCATACCATCCGGGAGCGGTAACGTTTACGACAGCACTTCCGAGTGTGTTGTATGAATGCACATACTGTGTAGGCGGAAGAGTTCCTTCTGATGCATCACCCACAATCCGGAGAGTATCCGTTCCTGTGCCGGCATAGTAGACACGCACCTTTATAATCCTACACGGTGCGCCAGGTGATAGGATAACCGATTCGTCCCATCCGCGGCGCGTGAGATTTGACGACGAATACACACCATTGTCGCGGTAGATCGTGTCGATCAATGCTTGCGCAGGGCAGGCAAAAATCATGATGGCGAGAGCCGCAATGACGCTGTTCCGCATTTCCTTCCCTCCAGATGAAGTGCGGAAAATAGGTCCGATCGGTCAATCAACGACTCACGCCGGGTTACTTCGTGAGCACAACAAACTCCACGCGCCGATTACGACGACGGTCAGCCTCACTTCGATTGGGTACGAGTGGGCGTGACTCGCCATATCCTTTTGCGTGAAGGCGCTGTGGGTCGATGCCGAGTTCTACTAAACGATTGAGTACCGCTGCAGCCCGTTCGGTTGAGAGCAGAAGATTCGCAGCTTCATCACCCACATCATCAGTGTGCCCAGCTATCTCTATTGTCATCACCGGATTGGTGCGAAGGATTCCTACGAGCGTTAGAATCTCAGCTTCACTTTCTGCCCGCAGGTCGGCCTTTCCATGATCAAAGAAGATATTGTCAAGACGAACCGTGCCACCTGGTGAAGTTGTATCCAGACTTCGTTGTAAGCCGTCGTCGTCAACGTTCAGTGTGGCTACAATGTTCGGAGCACCGACGGCATAGAGGTCGAGGTCGCCCTCAGGGCCGGCAGCACAGTAAACGGCAAGTGTGCCATCCGCCGACTCTGAGTAGTAGGCTTCCCAGTCAGGACCATTCACGAATGGTCCGAGATTTACCGGTGGTGTCCACTTTGTCCAGGAGTCGTCGAGCCTCACGGTCATAAAGATGTCATTACCGCCATATCCCGTGTGGCCACTCGAAGAAAAGAATAATGTCCGTCCATCGGCAGCCAAAAACGGCGTAATCTCTTGTCCGAAGGTGTTGATTTGTGGACCAAGATTGGCCGCATCACTCCACGTGCCATCTTCCTGGCGCACATACACCCATAGGTCCAGTGACCCATGTCCACCTGGGCGTGATACAGAGACGATAAGCGCGCGTCCATCGGCCGACATGCAGGCAAATACGGAGCGTGCATCATTTCGGTAATCAGGAATCTCCATGCGCGTGGGTAACATCCACTTCCCATTGAGCTTCTTCGATGTGCTAAAGCCAACGTCGATGACGGTTGCTGTTGCATCGTAAATATTTCCAACGACGGCTGATGTCTCATCCTTTGACATCCAGACGAGATAATTGGGGCCACTTCCATTGAGGGGTCCGGGTAGCCGTGTTGCGCGTGTAAAAGCCCCCTTTGCCCCTTTCCTGCTAACCCAAATGTCGTCTGACACGTCCTGACTTGCATCTTCGCGTGTAAACCATAGTGATGATCCATCTGCAGAAAGGATCGGTCCCTTTTCTGCAAAGGGTGAGTTCACGGAACCCGGAAGTCGTAACCGTTCTTTCCCGGAGAATCGCCCGTTGTCGAGGCGTAGTGGTGGTCGATCCTGTCGAATCGTCACTCGTTGTATCGTCGCCGTCATCCGGCCATTGAGCTCAAATCCGAGTAGTGAGCCTCGAATCGGGAAATCCCGGCTCGTATGTTTCGCAAAGAGTACGTTGTTCACATAAAATGAAATCGAGTCATTCTCGCGAGCTATCCTGACTGTGTCAAAACTTCCCATCCCATGTAGCTGTGGTGCAGATTCCCAAACAAATCTACTATCCCATGAACCGCCAGCGTATCTGCCGACAACGGCACGGCGTGCAGCTGTTATGCCGACATAATTCACGTCGCTCAGACCATTGCCACCCCATACAAACGCAAGAGGAAGCTCTGGAGCTGAAGAATCAATCCGCAGCACAACGTCAATGATAAAGTCCTTCGCCGGATTCAGAAGGATGTAGGACCAGCGTGCAGCGGGTCCTACGTCCGTTAACTTTCGTAAGCGAAGAAGATTGCCATCATGTTCAACTGCAATTGGCCCTTGTGCCGATGGTGCCCACGGCCCGCGATCGTCAGTTACGTTAACATCCATCCACACTGGCGGTGTTGTCTGGCTCAACAACGGGCGGCCACCTCCTTGTGTCAAAAGAAGGAGAAGAGCGACGAAAATGCCATGTAGAAGGGGCAAACGGGGCAACCAGGTACGGCTGCTCGAGATGTGTTGGACGGTCATATGACCGTGAATTTACTGCGATATCGGCACGTCGAAGTTGCCATTCGTAACGGACTTCGTTCCACCGGCAGTATTTCTCGCCGTGAACGTAAATGTACCCTTGATTCGACTAGACGTTGATTCGGTAACGATGATCGAACCAGTGCCTGCAACCATGTTTGCCGTATACATGTCATTCGCTGTCGTGCCAGTGACGACGGTGGCAAGGTGCATGTTGCCCGAACCCAGCGAATAGGTTCCTTGGCCAGCAAAGTTGATCACACGCAATTGAATTTGACGGACGGACCCATCTTGTCCAGCCACAGCAAGAACACCACCTTGGACGGTTGCCTGTGTAATCAATGAGCTCGACCACGATGAGCCATCAATGGATGCCGTCATTGATCCTCCACTTGCCGTTGGAGCCGTTGACGAATCATCCTTTGAGCAAGAGGTGATGAGGAATGAGAAAAGTGCGACGGCAACGATGGTGATGTTTCGCATGGTAGTACTCCAATGTGTGAAGGATGACGGTGAGTTTTCTCACTGCAACCTAAACGTCAAATTCTCGCTGCAACTACTACGGAACTACCACCATCACAAGAGTCCTTGTGTGGGGGCACCTGGATTTCATGGTATGATCACTTGACAAAGACTACTGAAATCGCACAACAAAGCAATACTGTTTATGCATTTTCTGTCGATATATGTCGAACTCCTGATCGGCCAATACAGAGTCGTCTAATGTCGAAGTCTTTTGATCATCCTCGGCGAGGAGCGTTTCGTCCTCGTACTCCTCATCTTCATAGAGCATGTCATAGTTTGGTGCTACGCTAAGACGTCCAGCCGGAATACCAGAGCGAATGAGCAGGTCCACAAGTTTATGGCACATATTCACATGACTTGAATCAGTGAGCATCGAATCTTTGTCCCACGTCACGTTGTACAGGATGGATACCGTTGAGAGAGGATACGTTATGAGAGTAGCGCGAAGGTCCTGTATGCCCTTCATCAACTTTTCAGTTGGTTGGGATAGAATATCGACGAATGAGGAGTCGCAAAACACACGTTCCACGAGGCCACGACGCTGAAACGCGGGATATTCGGGCATCGCTTCCACAGCCGGAGCAGGGTCCCGTACCATCGTATCTCGATACACGGTAACGTAACGATCACTATACGGTTGTCTCTGCATAAGGAACCAGATCCTGCGAAGCTCGTCGGTGCGAAGGGAGTATTCGTGATCGACCGTGTTTATTCGTCGGCCCAGGTTCTGTGGTTTTGACCACGTTGTCCAAGTTGTGTCCTGGCGTTCTGACACAAATATGTCGGCACATCCAAAACCGGGATGACCATCCGATGAGAAGTATAAATATTTTCCATCCGCCGATATAAACGGTTCACCTTCCGTCTGGAGAGTGTTGATCGGACCACCAAGAGGGACTGGGTCGGACCATACGGAGTCATGTTGGTAAAACGTGATCCAAAGATCACGTGCCATACTGATCGTGTCTACCCACCCAGAAAAGATTATTGTTTTCATGTCTGGCGAAATGGTAGCCTCAGGTAACATTCCGACGAGCTTACGTGTTGGAAACGACACATTGTACTCTCGCCTCCAGCCAACTCGATTCTTACAGAAAAACTGTAGTCCTAGTTGCAAATCGGCAGATTCAGTTGAAACAAGGATACACCGACCATCGGCAGAAGCCCAGTTGATAACGTATGGGCGCGCTGAATACACTGGAGAGCGGAACCACCCTTTTTCGAATTCAAATAATGTTTTCGTTGAATCTCGGTGACCAAGGATGAGCGACTGAGATGGCCGTGTCCCGCGAATGGACGCGTAGAAGCTCAGGTCAAAGTTAAACGGAGCAATGCGGTAAAGTTTACTCACTTCGAGAAACGACGCTTCACTGATTCGACGGAAGTTGATCCCGAAGTTTATGACGGTGTCTATCGGATCTCGCTGTTGATAGAGTCGGACGGAATGTAGCACAACGGTAGTCCCCGGATTCACCGATATCCAAACGTCGGCAGAAGAAACGTGAACATCTGCCGCATCATCAGTATGAACATGCTCCGAACGCAGGTAGTAGGTGATTTTGTCTCCAGTCCGAATGACGCGTAACGTGTCGGCTATTTGCTCGGACTGAGGCGTCAGAGTATGGGGCAGTGGATCTGGGACGTCTCCACGTGACGTCCACTTGCCACAATCGCCTCGGCGGCGATGCGCAAAAACATTACTCTGCGAGAATGTTGGACCAGCCCAGCCGAAGGCTACAAGGGCTGAATCATGATGTGATTGAAATGTATAGATTACTTCTAAACAAAAGTCTTGATCGTATTGAGCGCTGATTGACGTTCGAAGTGTTGGCCTCGGTTCCGTGTTTCTGCAGGAGATTCTACACTCACGTCGATCAAATGAAACGTTGTCGGAATCATGGATGTCAACGATCTCACCGAACGACCGAACCCAGTCAAGTTCGAAGGCCAAGGGCATGTTGTGAAGTTCCTGACCAACAGCTATCGAATGTGACACTATGAAGAAGAGTATGATACAGCTACAGGTGAAGGCTGTAGAGGGACGTGTTCGAGCCATACGACGAGGTTAATGTTTTGATCGAGACCAAGTTTACGACGAATGTTGTAACGATGCTTTTCAACAGCTCGGTCAGTCACATGTAGAATTGTTGATAGCTCCTTAGTTGAAAGCCCCGTTTTTAACAGAGCGCAGATCCGAAGCTCCATCGGTGTGAGGTGAGGGCAGCGCTCGGCAAGTTTCCGCGTGAAGTCTGTATTCAGTGTCTCAAAACGTTCGTCAAGAACGCGGCGCAATACACTCGTGCGAGGAGTTGAACCTGACTCAGCTTCTGCAAGCTGTAACGTCAGTGTTGTAATCTCGCGTGACTGTGCCTCTACGTCACGCTGAAGGCGTACATTCTCTTCAGAGAGTCTTTTTCGCTCTGCTTCCAGAGCAATGAGTCCGAGTTTTGCTCCATGAAACTGCATTCTGCGTGTGGATACTTCATTGTGAATAGAAGCAAACAAGATCTGTTGTTCCGACCGAAGCTCATACGCTCGTTTCCACATCCGTAAACGTTCGAAAAGGGTTGCACCATGTTGTAACAGGGCGAGTGCAAACGTCTGAATCTGAGATTCCTGAAGAAGATTGTATGCTTCGAGAAAACTGGCCTTTCCTGTTGAATAGTCTTCTCCAGCAACGGAGACTTCAACGTGCGTTGTTAGCGCTTGAAGCAGCGACTTCCCGTCCTTTATGGATCGGGCAAGTCGTATTGCCGTTGTGGCTGCACTACGCGCTTTGGCAAAGCGGCCCATGGCGGTTAACGTCAGCGATCTTCCACAATGGGCCGCAATGAGTTCTCGAAGATTACCAACACTTTTTGTTAAACGAATCGCTTCGTCGTAGACTGCCAGTGCTTCACGTAGCCGTCCGAGTGATAACAGTGCACCTGCCTCGTTTGTCCGCAATGTTGCGAGCCCATAGGTGTTTCCGAGCTCGTCGGCAATCGCAAAGGCCTCACGATGGTGCAGGAGTGACTCTTCAACTCGGCCTGCATTAAAGAGCGCCGTTGCCGTATTCCCAATGGCAGATCCTTCGAGGTATCGCTCACCTCGTTCGCGTGCCCGATGAAGTGCACGTTGGTAATACGTTACGGCTCCATCGTAGTCGGCAGCTTGTTCATGTAGTGTGCCGATGCCGATAAGCGAACCAATCTCTACGTGTGCCATCGACGCCTGGGCAGCCGCAACGGCAGCTTGATCATAGTGGACCAGTGCGTCACGAATCCGACCTGCTTTAGCATCTAGGACGGCAAGGTTGTACAATGTCATGGTAACGCCGTCAGCAGCATCAAGTGTTACGAAGATGTCATGAGCAGTGGTTAACATCTCTGTGGCGACATCCAGTGACCCCGTCATGGACTCCTGACTACCGAGAACGAGACATGCCTTGGCTCGTGAACGTTGATCACCTATGGCCTCGGCCTCGGCAAGAGCTTCACGGGCTATACGCGATGCAACGTCTGGTTGTCCGGAGATATGATAGTACTGTCCAAGCGTCAGGAGTGCTGTTACTTTTTCGGAGCGAATCTGTACCTCTACCTCAGGCCTTACTCCTGCCGTGAGTAACGAAGTAATCAAGTTGAGGGCTTCCGTGGCGGCATCACGAGATTTTTCGGGTGATATCCGACTTGCCTCAACGGCTTCGTCAAGTAGTTGTGTAACTCTGAGTTCGACGGACGTTTCCGGCATTACATCGAAGAGAAAGCGAGAACATACTGGCGAATGATAAGAATCCACGCTGAAATGAGGCCCGTGATAAAGAGAACGGGGAGTACAATCCCTCCAAAACCTGACCGCGGTATAAACATGGAGAACAGAGATGCTGATTTCTCAACGTCATTGAGAGTTACGTCACGAGGCGGGATGTTACGGGAGTTAGCAGCTTCAATAATGACTGCAAGTCGTTTCTGCTCGCGCATATAGTCGAAACCCCATAACGATAGGAGTATGAAGTAGATAATGGACTGTCCGCTACGTAACGCTGCATGTGTTTCTAACGGCAGCAAATAGAGAAGGATCCAATATGTACCGGCGGCTGCAAATGCCAGTCGCAGAAGGCGAAGGAAGACGGTGCGATGTCCTACGTAACGATCGGCGACGGATGCATGTAACATGCTGAACTCCTGAAAAACGAAACGCGCGAAACACCTGAATGGCGTTTCGCGCGCAAAGATCGGACGGAATCAGTGATTATTCTGCTGCTGGAGCTTCTGCTGCTGGAGCTTCTGCTGCTGGAGCTTCCGCTGCTGGAGCCTCTGCTGCTGGAGCTTCTGCTGCTGGAGCTTCTGCTGCTGGGGCTTCTGCTGCCGGAGCTTCTGCTACTGGAGCTGCAGCTGCCGGAGCAGGCTCTTCGACTGGCTGAGCAGCGGCGCGAGCCTTTGCTTCAGCGCGGTCAGCACGACGCTTCTTCAGACGCTCAAAACGAGCAAGGGCGCGAGCTGTGTGCTGTGCAACAGCGGCATCAATCTCAGCCTCTGCCATTCCCTTCCCTTGAAGGTTACGGCGAAGCAGAATGCCTTCACGTGAAAGAATTTGACGTACGATTTCCGTTGGCTGTGCGCCGACGTTTAACCAGTACAAAGCACGTTCGGTATCAATGGTGACACTCTTTGGAGTTGTCATCGGATTGATGTAGCCGACACGTTCGATTGATGCGCCGTCACGACGAGCGCGTCCGTCGATCGCAACGATGTCGTAGAAGGGTGCCTTCTTACGACCGCGGCGACGCAAGCGGAGTTTGACCATGGTGGTCTCCTGACATGAAAAAAAGTGAATTTGACAGCATTATCGACGAGCTCCAAAGAGTCCAGGCATCTGCGGCATCCGCCCGCCCTTCGTCATCGTACGCATCATCTTCTGCATGTCTTCAAATTGTTTGATAAGTCGGTTAACGTCCTGAATCGTTGTCCCGCTACCACTAGCAATGCGCTTACGACGCGAGCCATTGAGTAAACGCGGATTCTGACGTTCTTCAAATGTCATCGAAAGAATGATGGCCTCTACGCGGCCAAACGCTCGTTCATCAATCTGAACGTTCCGCATGGCCTTGTCCATACCTGGAATCATTCCAAGCAGGTCACGAAGTGAGCCCATCTTCTTGATGAGTTTCATCTGCTCAAGAAAGTCCTCAAAGGTAAACTCGTTTTTCTTGAGTTTTTCCTCAAGGCGAGCTGCTTCCTTTTCGTCAATCTGCTGTTGTGCCTTCTCAACGAGCGTGATGATGTCACCCATGCCGAGAATCCGCGAAGCAATACGTTCGGGATGGAAGGGCTCGAGTGCGTCAACTTTTTCGCCAACACCAACAAACTTGATGGGTTTGCCAAGGACTGCCCGAATCGAAAGTGCAGCACCGCCACGCGTGTCACCATCAAGCTTTGTAAGGACAACTCCGGTGATGTCCAGTTTGTCGTTAAAGGCCGATGCGGTGTTCACAGCATCCTGACCTGTCATCGCGTCACAAACAAAGAGGATCTCTGTTGGCTTGAGAGCAGCCTTGAGTTCGGCTACCTCATTCATCATCTCTTCGTCAATGGTCAGACGGCCAGCCGTGTCGACAATCACGACATCACGACCATACTTTTTGGCATAGTCGAGAGCTTCTGTGGCGATCTCCAGTGGTTTGGCGCCGTCCTTACTGTGTACCGGCAGCGACATTGATTGACCCAGCGTCTTGAGCTGGTCAACAGCTGCTGGACGATAGATGTCACATGCAACAAGAAGGGGCTGACGTCCCTTTTTCTTGAGTTGATAGGCCAGCTTTGCACAGAATGTCGTCTTACCTGAACCCTGTAGACCGGCGACCATAACAATCGTCGGCGCTTGCGGCGCAATCGTAAGGTCTGACTTCGTAGCTCCCATCAGCGCGACAAGCTCATCGTGCATGAGCTTGATCATGAGCTGACCGGGCAGGACGTTACCCTTAACCTCTAGGCCAAGAGACTTCTCCTTGACGTCGTCGATGAACTTCTTTGTGACGGAAAAATTCACGTCAGCATCGAGTAATGCCGTGCGCACCTCGGCCAGAGCTTCGGATACGTTGTCGTCCGTAAGCTTATTCTGACCTCGAATGCGCTTCAGCGCTTCTTCGAGCTTTTCCTGGAGTGATTCAAACATAGGCGTTGCAGAGAACGGCAAATATACGAAGAGCGGCTAAATGAGCCGCTCTTCGTTGGTGTGCTATGAGGAAGGGAATTACCGGGTGATGATGATAGGGCGTTCAACAACAGGCACACCACGTGCATCGAGGACACGGACAGTGTACATACCTGCTGAGAGGCCCGTAACGGGTAAGGAGCCGGCACCTTCGGTGCCAAGGGGCATGGAGGCCACAACTGTCCCGTTCAGATCGACGATCTCTACGTTACTGCCGGCAGCTGGAGCGTCAAACCGAACGGTGACGTCGGAAGAAGCCGGATTTGGTCCAACAGCAAGCATGGATTGCAGATAGTCGTTCACGGAGGATGTGACGCTGTCAACTTCGATGAGATTGGAGCGAACGGTGCCACTTGGCTCAACGAGGATCATCTTAAACGGGCTGCCGTTCTTGTTTGCGGCCGGATTTACAAAGCCAGAGGCGAGGAAGAGTGCCGCCCGTTCGGTGCCACGAAGATCAACGATGTATCCCTTGATGATCTTTTCTTCCGTGGCGTTAATAACCCAAATCGTGTCCACAGCAGGCTCGAACAGGCGATATGGCGTAACATCGAGATACTTCAGGCCCGTAGCAACAACTCCAAGAGTCGTGTTGCGAGCATTTACCGTCGGAGCATCCGTAGCAAAGTGTCCGATTCGAACAGCGGACTTACCAGATTCAGGTGAACGCTCCAAAGCGTCATCAAGTACTACGAGTCGGAAACTTGTGTCAATCTTCCCTGGATTTTCTGCGAAACCCGATTCGGAAACCCCGGTTGCAATGATATGGTAGGTGCGTCCGGGTCGAAGTGACGGAATTGTTGTTGTGTACAGTGGATTGCTCGGACTTGCCGAATTCGCTGCCGTAACGGCCACATTCAGCGGAATACCCGATGGTAGGTCCTGAAAGGGTGTCGCTGTTCGATACGTCCAACGGTTGATGGACTTGGTGCCATTCACCCAAACGTCAACGAGTGTAAGTTTTGGGTCTGATGCATTGTGGACGAGCTGCACACGTGCAGTCTGCGATCCCGAGATTGCCGGAATACGCGCAGCTGTTCCATTGTCAAGCACAGCAAGCAGAGCCAAGGAGTCGGTGCTGCCGTTATTGTCACCAGGAACGTAGAATCCTGACGGAACGAGTAACACAACGTCACTTCCGAGCGAAGTAAGGTTCACCGAAAACGAGGCCAGGATTTTCGACGCGTCATTTGCCTTGGTAAGATTAAGCTGGATGTCAGCACGATTAATGGCAGACATGTTCGCTGTAACGTCACCGAAGGAAAGGCCTGTTGCGAGCGCTGCTCCAACGCCCTTGACGTAGACATCAAAACGCTCAAGATCCGTTGATCCATGGAGGACGTAGACTCCTGTTTTACTTGGATCTGTTGGAGCGTCGCCAATCTGTTTCAGGACCATATCGGCTGCAACAGATTTCCCGTCGGGATTTGCTACGTAACCTTCGGTGGTCGTAAGGCCTTGTGCGACAACCACGTAGGCAAGATCCTCGCCCGGATTAAACGTCTTACGCAGGATCCCGTCATCAGGAGAAGCCGACGTGGGCGGTGCAAGTACAAACTCAACAGGAAATCCACCAAAAATCAGCGCTGATTCCAGGTTGATTCCCGTCTGAAACGGAATATCCTCAAACTTGGTCGTGTTCGAGTTCTGCGTTACATACAGGTCTACCACTTCCAGAGCCGGATCAGGGCTATTGTGGAGAAACGAAAAATAGGCGACCTGCGCCGATGCGGCCGTTGTGGTGAAAACTGCGGCAAAGAGGGCCGCAAACAGGCGTAAACCGTGCATTCTGTACTCCGAAATGACGAATCAAGGACCGTTGCGGCCCACAAAAGTTTCAGGGTCACGTTGTCGCATAGACAATGCGATGTGCATCGAGCGACGAAACAAGCAGAGGATGTGAGGGCATTACGCGAACGCCACATCCCTGAAGCCCACTCTCTTCGCAGACATATTCTCCCTCAAATGTCGCACTGGCAGAATCTCCACCGGTGTGACTGAGTTGAATTGTCCGTAAGGGGGAAATATCGCCCTTAGAATCGACACGACCATAAAGAGCTTCCACGATCACATCTCCGGGAGAAAGACCGGCAAGTCGGACCGTTGTGCGAACGTGGACGGTTTTCCCGACGAAGGCCGCAGAAGTACCAAGTATTTCAACGGCTTCCACAGAAACATGTGGCCATTGTCCCGCTACGTGTCGGAAAAATGCATCGAGACTTCGAGCCCCTTCTGCCCCATTCCTCGAAAAAATCTCGAACCGAGATGCTGCAGGGACGTAGGCTTCTTGCGCATACTGCTTGACCATTCGATGTGCTGCAAATCGAGGTGCCAGTGTGGAAATTGACCGTTTCATCAGAGCTACCCAGCGATCAGGGACACGCGTCTTTCCTGTATCGTAAAACATTGGAATGGCAACGTGTTCAAGCAAGTCGTAGAGTGTTTCTGAGTCTGCAACATCTTGTTGATCTGGTTCAAGTGTCTCTCCATGGCCGATGGCAAAGCCATTCGATCCGTCAAAGGCCTCAGCCCACCAGCCGTCGAGGATACTGCAGTGAATGACACCATTCATGGCGGCCTTCATTCCGGACGTTCCGCTGGCTTCGTATGGACGCCGTGGCGTGTTAAGCCAAATGTCGCATCCCCGTACGAGTAACCGAGCGATGTCCATTTCATAATCCTCGAGGAAGACTACACGGTGCTCAAGACCATGTTTACGAATCTTCTGAACGACGGATGCGAGCAAGTCCTTTCCCTCCGTGTCGCGAGGATGTGCCTTGCCAGCGAGAATGATTTGCATCGGACGTTTGGCGTCAAGAACGAGTCGTGAAAGACGGTCCATGTCCCGAAACAGAAGGTCGGCTCGTTTATACGACGCGAATCTTCGCGCAAATCCGACGGTGAAAATGTCCGGATCAAGATGCTCGTGAATCCGCAGGAGTTGTTCCTGCGTGAGCGATACATTGTGATTGTTGACGATATGATCACGTGCACCCAGGACCAGTCGTTCGCGGCGACGTTCGTGAACTCTCCAGAGCTCAACATCTGGAATGGCGTCAATGTTCGACCATGCCGATGGATCTGATGGATCCGTGCGCCACGTAGTTCCTAGGTACCGATCGTAAACTTCAGCAAGTTCACGGCTTACCCACGTCGACGTATGAACGCCGTTCGTTACAGCTCCAATCGGAATCTCACTTAGGTCCGCCATACTCCATACACCCTGCCACATCCGCCGTGCAACATCTCCATGAAGCTCACTCACGCCATTTCGGAAAGTAGACCCCTTGAGGCCGAGCACGGTCATACTAAAACCGTCGTCAGACACATGGTCGTTCTGCGATCCTAACACACAAAACTCTTCCCATGACAGCCCAAGTGTTGCTGCATAGGGTTCAAAGTATGGTCGTAACGACTCAAACGAAAAGATCTCGTTACCGGCTGGAACGGGAGTGTGGGTGGTAAACACGGAAGAAGCGGCAGACATTCTCCATGCCTCTCGGAAACTGAGGCCGAAGGCCGACATCATCGCCTTTGATCGTTCGAGCATTGAGAATGCTGCGTGACCTTCGTTGATGTGAATCACCGCCGGATCTATACCCAGCTCATGAAGAGCCCGCACGCCGCCAATTCCAAGTACCATTTCCTGCATGATGCGTGTGTCAATCGTGCCGCCATAGAGCCGATCCGTGACATCTCGTAGTACGGGGTTTTCGTTTTCTGGGACATTCGTGTCGAGCAGATACAAGGGAACACGACCAATGTTTGCCTTCCAGATTCTTGCATAACACTTGCCAAGTGGAAGATCTACATCGATAAGTATTGGTGTTCCGTTGCCTCGCACGACGGGCGTAAGAGGTAAGGAATGAAAGTCCAGTTCCGCATATCGTTCGTTCTGCCAGCCATTTTGTGTGAGATACTGATGAAAGTATCCTTCCTGATACAGCAGGCCGATTGCAACAAGTGGCAGTCCAAGGTCACTCGCTGATTTAAGATGATCACCGGCAAGTACACCGAGTCCACCGCTATACACAGGGAAACTCTCATGAATCCCGAACTCAGCGCAGAAGTAGGCAAAGTACTGTGAGGATGGAAGATTCGTTTCAGAGTACCAGCCACGACCTTCCATGTAGGTGCGAAAGTCGGCATACACATCTTCAACGGCGCGAAGGTAGTCTGTCCGCTCGGATAGTTGTAAAAGTCGTTGGTGCGGTAGACGTGCTAGAAGGGCCGTCGGATCGTGGTGGACCTCGTCCCAAAGAACTGGATCAATTCGTCGGAAAAGGTCCGCAGCCTCAGCATTCCAGCACCACCAGAAGTTCGAAGCGAGCTCTTTAAGCGGAGCAAGTGAAGGGGGTACGGATGGAGAGACGAGAAAGGTTGTGACGGGCTTCATGGGGGAGAGAAATTCTCAAGTGTCGTAGGCGAATCGGGAGGGCGAAGATAGGGGATCGCCTTTCGCCAATACATTTGTACGTATGATAACGATCCTTCAAGCCAGCAATGCCGACGATGTGAGCAGGGCCGTTGACCTCTTGCAAAGGGGTCATTTAGTAGCCCTTCCCACCGAAACTGTCTACGGCTTGGCGGCGAGAATCGACGATGCAAGGGCAATAGCCAGAATCTTTGAAGCCAAGGGACGTCCAGCCGATAATCCGTTGATTGTTCATGTTGCGGATGTTAGCGACATCGACAACATTGCCATTGTGGGTGACGCTGATGCTGTGCTGATTCGGCACTTTATGCCTGGGCCCATAACGATTGTCCTTCCACGTCGTGAAAATGTCTCCGACAACGTGACGGCTGGTTTACCAACGGTGGCAGTACGAATACCCGGTAATGATGTGGTTCGCGACGTTATCCGTCGTGTGGGCAAGCCCCTTGCCGCCCCTTCCGCAAATCTCAGCGGTCGGCCAAGTCCAACAACGGCGCAGCATGTTGTAGATGACCTCGGAAATGTTGTTGATGCCGTTCTCGATGCCGGCCCCTGCTCTGTCGGCCTTGAATCAACTGTTGTTCAGATTGTTAACAACGAGCTTGTAATCCTCCGTCCGGGGGCCGTTACAGCGGCAATGCTTGCAGCTGCCACAGGACTCGCCGTGAGGTCGGCTGATGATCACGAGGCTTCGGCATCACCCGGCACGCGCCACCGACACTATGCTCCCCGTGCTCAGCTCGTCCTCGTTCATGATCTGGAAGAGGTTCGACGGCAAGGGGCGGATGGGGCAACGAAGGCCGTGGTTGTTCTATCGAGACATTCACCGGGAGATAATATTCCGTGGCGGCAACTTTCGGCTCATTCGCTCTACGCAGAACTTCGTCGGGCAGATGCCTTGCATGTGGAAAAAATCATCGTACATTGTGATGAAGAAATCCGGAGCGACGAGGCCATGATGAACAGACTGCGCCGCGCGGCGGAGTCAACGAAGGAAGAACGGCAGGAAGGATGATTGATACTCAGGTTACTGTGACGAACAGAGCAGGGTTACATACCCGTCCTGCTGCGATGCTTGTAAAGCTCGCATCACAATTCAAAAGTGAGATTCATCTTGTTCGCGACGGATTCAGCATAAATGCCAAGAGCATTATCGGCGTGATGACACTGGCTGCAGAGCAGGGAAGCACCCTGGGACTGCAGGTAGAAGGCATCGATGAGGTCGAAGCAGCAGCGGCTGTCGGTGAGCTCTTTGCAACAGGATTTGGAGAACCATGATGGTGGGGGAACATCATGGTCAACGTACACGTCGGGTGACCTCATGGTTCAGGGGCATTATCCGTGGAGGCCGGTCGATCTGATGCTGCGTCAGACTGCACCACCAGGCCAACGTTTGCTGAAGGGCATTCCCGCTTCACCGGGAATTTCCATCGGGAGAGCCTTTGTGCTGAGTGTTGAATCACCGAGTGTTCCGCACGAAAAGCTCGAACAACGAAGAATACCTGACGAAGTAGCGCGTTTTCGGTCTGCCCTTGAGGCGGCCGCCTCTGAACTCGTATCTGCCATCGAACTAGCTCGTACGGAATCAGCTTCCGTGAGCACAATTATTGAGTCGTTCCTGCTCATCGTGAGTGATCCGATCATTACGAGCAGTATTGTAACACGAATCGAAACCGGCATACCTGCTGAGGCAGCAGTTGTCCAAGAGTTTGACGTTCATAAGTCAATCTTGCTGGGTGCCCGAGATCCTATCCTTCGTGAGCGTGTCCAGGATTTTGATGCCGTGAAGGAACGACTCATCGGAACACTCCGGAATCGAACCCTTACACATGCGGCTGGTGGCAATGCGATTGTCGTTGCAGGGTCTGTTACGCCGCAAGACATGCTGTTCTTTAAACAGACTGGTACCCTAGCCTACGTCACTGAAGTTGGAGGCATTAACTCGCATGCCTGCATTCTTGCTCGAGACATGCTGATACCAGCAGTAATCGGTATTCGAAATGCAACGGGAGAGATACTCAACGGTTTGAATATCGTCGTTGATGGATATTCTGGAATTGTTGTTGTTGATCCAGACGAGTCAACACTTGAAGGATATCGACGGAAACAATCCGAGGCGGAGGCCTATCGTGTCTCACTCGGTGCCCTGCGCCACGAACCCACCGTCACGCGTGATGGACATCGTGTGAGTCTGTTTGGGAATGTGGACTCTCCTGATCAGGTGGACGCGGCTGTTATGGCGGGATGTGAAGGTATCGGACTTGTCCGCACGGAGTATCTTCTGTTGCATAGAAGTCGTTACCCATCCAGTGATGAACAGTATGAATGGTACCGTGACATTGCTCAGCGAGCATATCCGCTACAAGTAACGTTCCGTGCATTTGATGTGGGAAGTGATAAGTATCGGGATGGTATACCACATCATGAAGACAATCCAGCTCTCGGCTTACGGGGAATCCGCTTCCTGCTGTATCGACCGGATATTTTCCGCGAACAGATTCGAGCTGTTCTCCGTGCCAGTGCTCATCGGAACGTCCGCTTTATGCTGCCGATGGTTGCTGTGGCAGAGGAGTTTGAGCAAGCTCGGATTCTGATTGACCGCTGCAAACGTGAGCTTGCTGCAGAAGGTGTCGAGTTTGACGCGGAAATGCCCGTTGGAGTGATGATTGAGACGCCTTCGGCAGCAATGATGTCTGACTACTTTGCTGCTGAATCAGATTTCCTGAGTATCGGCACAAATGACCTCGCACAGTATGCCTTGGCAACTGATCGCACCAATGAACTCGTGGCTGATATCTTTGATGCTATGCATCCGAGTGTGTTGAGAATGATTCGAATGACGGTAGATGCTGCGCGGAGGTATGGAAGAAGTGTAAGTGTGTGTGGAGAACTTGCTGGACATGCGGCAGCGACGGAAATGCTCGTAGGGATGGGACTTAGTGAACTCAGTGTATCTCCGGCACTGCTTCTCGAAATACGTCACAGAATCCGTCAGTTTTCCTACGATGACTGTGTTGAACTTGTGCGAAAGATTGAGCGCTGTACAACAACACCTCAGGTACATGCCATTATCAACGGCCGTCGATAGACAGCCGTTGCGTATCATCGCATAATGCATTCTTTGTTTGCGTCACTCTGTTGCGCCGTTCTTTTTGTCACCCTGACATCCGATCTTGCTGCACAACAACGGTTAACGGATTCCGTTGCACCTGTGATACGTCGGGTGTACTTTGACCGCCGTGATGTCTTTGATGAGCGTCACGACGACTGGTTCTTTCTTGCCAGCTGGGCGAATGCTCTCCATACGTTGACACGTGAGTACATTCTCGAAGACGAGTTGTTGTTCGACGAAGAAGAGGATCTTGATACGACGTTGGTGATTGAGACCGAGCGTAATCTTCGCCGAACAGGATTATTCGCCAACGTTACGACGATCGTTGATACGGTTTCACCAGGTGTTGTTGACGTTACTCTTCGAACACAAGATCGTTTTTCATTACGACCGGCAATACTTTTCGGAACCGGAGGCGGAATAACAAATCTTGGTGGCAAACTCGAAGAAATGAACCTTGCCGGTACGGCTACACAAGTACTTGTCCAAGGGTTGTATCGCACTGAGAATGATATCGGTTGGGAGGGACTTGTTCAGGTTACGCAACGTAGGTTGTTCCGATCTGAGATTGGAATGACTGCAGCACTTCAAAGTAATTCGGTTCGTACAACACAACTCCTGTCATTCACAAAACCGTATCGTACCACGATGACGCCGTGGGCATTTGCCATATCGGCAGTGAATGCGTTTGGACGAGATTTCGCCTATCGAGATGGAACGTCAACTCTTTTGCCTTTTCACGAACGGTCTTATTCAGGATGGATTAGTCAGGCTTCCGGCGACGTCGACCGACTCTTTGTAAGTGCATCATTGAGACTTGATGATGTACAACGGACAATCCCAACATCGCGTCAGGCGTTCGATAATACAGGCCAGTTTCTTGTAGCATTCTCTTCCATCCGACAACGATTTCAAAGGAGTCAGTTTCTCAACGGATACGAAACTGAGGACGTGATGTCAGGAGCATGGGGCACGGCTGTGATCGGTAGAGTGTTCTCGCTTGGTAACGGTGGACAAACCATGTGGTACGTTGGAGGAATGGCAGAGCAGTCAGGCTATGTGGCTGATGGACTCTATCTCTTTGGCCATGTTCAAGGAGCATCAGGATTCGGAGACCGTGTGCCACTCTACACCTATGTCGAAGTTCACGGGCAAGGCCATGTTAGACTTTCTGATCACTTTGTCGTTACGTCACGTCTGCGTACACAGACAGCATGGAACTGGTTAGCTTATCGGCAACTTGTCCTGGATGTTGAGTCGGGCTTGCGTGGATACGATGCCAACCGACTTGTTGGTGACAATCGTATGATTGGCAATGCGGAGGTACGCTGGTTCCCTCAATGGAAGGTATGGATTGCCGGGATGAGTGCCGTAGCATTTTGGGACGCAGGTACCGTCTGGAGTCAAGGTACATCCATTGGGGCCACTCGTTGGCATCATGCGATAGGACTTGGACTGAGATTCCATAATCTTAAAGCGTCAGGTGACGACGCGATCTTCCGTCTTGATTTTGCGATGAATCTTGACGACAAACGTTTCGGTGGAATCGTCTTTACGACGAATCAGCTCTTTTCCGCCTTTGGATCGCACAGTTACCGCCCGCCGGCTGTATTTGGAAGAACGATTGACGCACAGTAGTCGGTTCTTTGCCCTCGTTGTAATCAGGCATCTTGTCAAGAATAGGTGAACCATGACATCACTGGATGAGTCAGCAAAACTAGCTTCAGCGATTGACCACACGATACTCAAACCAGACGCAACGTATGAGTCAATCCTCACGTTGTGTGAAGAAGCACGCCAATATTCCTTCGCCGCAGTGTGTATACTTCCGCTGCACGTAGAACGCGCACGTCGCGCACTAGATGGAAGTCAGGTACAGGTCTGCACAGTCGTTGGTTTCCCACTCGGTGCTACTCATACAGAATCAAAGATTGCCGAGGCACGTCGTGCTCTGGCAGATGGTGCCACAGAGATTGACATGGTTGTACCAATTACGAGCATAAAGAGCGAAGACTGGTCAACAGTGCATGCCGACATTCGCGGAGTGACTGATGCCGTACATCACGGAGGCGGCATCGTCAAGGTCATAATAGAAACATGTTTATTGACGTACGACGAGAAGGTTCACCTTTGTGAACTCGTCACGAAGTGTGGAAGTGACTTTATCAAAACATCGACGGGGTTCTCAACCGGCGGTGCAACGGTGGACGACGTCACCTTGCTTCGCACGCACGTGGGTCCAAACGTTCGTGTAAAAGCCTCCGGTGGAATCCGAAGTAGAGAAGTAGCACTCAAAATGTTGGCTGCAGGCGCAGATCGCCTAGGAACGAGTTCAGGCGTGGCAATCGTCACGGGTTAACAAGACGGACGCAAAAAACGCGTTTCAACACATTTTTTTCTTCAAACACTTGACAAGCACGGAACTTCTTCCGATATTTGTGTGTTGCAACACGTAAATGTTGCGACGTTCGTCGTAAACAGCCGTCAAACGCTTTTCACAACTGTACCACACACAGGTTTTTGGAGGAACATTCTATGGCACGCTGGACAATCGACTCGGCACATTCTGATGTGCAATTCAAGGTTAAGCACCTTATGATCAACACGGTTACCGGTGAGTTCACCTCATACCGTCTTGACATGGAGACAACGGCAGACGACTTCACGGACACAAAGCTTGTTTTCGAAGCAGACGTAGCATCGATCTCCACAAAGAACGAAATGCGTGATAACCACCTCAAGAGTGACGATTTCTTTAACGCCGAAAAATTCCCGACGTTACGCTTCGAATCCACGAAGTTTGAACGTGTCAGCGACTCTGAGTACAAACTTCATGGTAACATGACGATCCGTGATATCACGAAGCCAGTAACACTTGACGTAGAGTATGGTGGCCAGATGGCTGATTTTTACGGCAACACAAAGGCTGGCTTTGAGCTCTCTGGCTCTGTAAACCGTAAGGATTTTGGACTTCTCTGGAACGGAGTCACGGAAGCCGGTGGTATCGTTGTCAGCGACGTCGTAAAGCTGCACGTGAATGCCCAAGTCCAAAAGCTCGTTGAAGACGCAGTATCTGCGTAATCACACTGTCCGTGGCCGCTGCACCGGTCCCCGGAATTCACGTCGACCACACATAACACACCGTTCTCATAGGTTCCACCATGTCACAACGCCAAGTAACCCGGATCTCCACGTCACTAATGACGTCCGTTGGGCCATTATCTGTGGCTCAACCCTTGCCAAGTGACACGGTGAACTATGCAGATCCGTTCGTCCTGCTGCACCATGCAGGACCCCAGACGATCGTCGCCGGTGCCGAAGAGCACCGGATTGACCCACATCCGCATCGCGGTTTCGCACCGGTGACGTTTGTCTATCGTGGGGCTGTTCTCCATCGCGACTCATTGGGTAACGAGAGTATCGTTGGCCCTGGTGAGGTACAATGGATTAATGCGGCCTCAGGAATTGTACACAGTGAAGGACCAGCACCCGACCTTCGAAAGACGGGTGGTGCTCTCGAACTCATCCAGTTGTGGGTGAACCTTCCTGCAGCGCACAAGATGGACCCCCCATCGTATCAAGAACTGTCGTCACCACTTATCCCGGTTGTTCGCCACCAAGGAATTACCCTTCGTGTTGTTGCCGGTACACTTGAGGCGGAGGCAGGACCTGCCGTGACACAGTCACCCGTTACGGCAATCATGGCCGAACTCGAAACGGAATCATCGTACCAGTGGGCCGTCGATGACGAAACGGCACTCGTCTATGTCCTTGGCGGAACCATTCGTGTTGATGACACAACCGTACGTTCACGTGAACTTGCCATTCTGGGTCCAGGTACCGTTGTGTCTATTGCTGCTGTAGAAGGTAGTGGCACAAATAGTTCAGAGCCCATATCACTACTCCTTCTTGCTGGTCAACCGCTACGGGAGCCCCTTGCCACCGGCGGCCCCTTTGTGATGAACACTCGTCTTGAGATCTACAATGCCTTTATGGATTTCCAGGAAGGCAAGATGGGCACCTTACAGGACTAGGCGGCGATAAGGTAATGGGCGCAGATTGCGTAGTGGGTGGTGTAACTCTTGAGGCGTACGTTCGCACGTAGGCCGTCTCGTTTCACTTCACCACTGATCGTGGACCATGTTCCTTGCCCACTTTGCCGTTGCTATGGCGGCGAAAAAACTCACGCCCAAAACCAATCTCGGCTTGCTGTTTATTGGTGGTCAGTTTCTCGACCTTCTTTGGCCGTTTTTACTCCTTTTAGGAGTGGAACGGATGGCAGTTGACCCTGGCAACACGGTGTTAACACCGTTAGACTTTTACGACTATCCGATCTCGCATGGATTATTGTCCGTGACGTTAATGTCACTCGTCGTGGGAGTCATCACGTTTGTGCTTCGACGTGATCGTCGAGAAGCAACTGTCCTCGCCGCTCTCGTGGTCAGTCACTGGGTGCTCGATCTGCTCGTTCACCGTCCTGATCTGCCTATCGTTGGTAATGACAGCGCCAAACTTGGGCTTGGTCTATGGAATGAGCCTGTGATTGCCATCCTCCTGGAGGCGTTGTTCTTCGCCACTGGGCTCTACGTGTATTACTCTGGATCAAAGGCTAAAGATCGAACGGGCACGTACGTGCCAGCAATAAACTTTGTGATGTTAGCACTCATCTACATTGCAAACATTATGGGGCCACCTCCGCCGAACGAAATGGCAGTCGCAATTTCTGCACTTGGACTTTGGCTCTTTGTTGGTCTTGCAGCTTGGGGTGACAATCACCGATTATGGGGTCTCGGCAAGTTGTAGACCCGGTGAACGCTCAAGGCAGTAGTTGATTTCCCAGTCATTTTTAAAGACAACAACCGGACGTTCCTTCTCATCAAAGAAGACAGGAGCGTTTGTTGCGGGGCGTCCATCGCCGACAATCCAGCGAGTTCGTGTATAGGGGAGTCGTTCTAACCTGAGTTTCTCGCCATACTCATTCTCCATACGCCAAGCGAATAGTTCGAGCTGGAGTTCACCGACAACGGCGACGATCGGAACGGGACTGCCTTCGGCATCCGTAAACACCTGGATAACACCTTCCTCCTTAAGCTGATCAATACCCTTCCGAAAACTTTTTGAGAATGATCCGCCTGCAGGCCATGCCTTGGCATAGATTTCCGGTGCAAATCGTGGGAAGTTTTCGATCTGTACGTCCATTCCCTGCGTAATCGTATCGCCAACTTGAAACAGCCCTGGATTTGTTAAGCCAATAACATCTCCTGGATAGGCTACGTCGATGATGTTTCGTTCGCGACCGAAGATCTCAAACGGATAGTTCAGCTTTACGTCCTTCTTCGTGCGTGGATGATAGGCCACCATTCCGCGTTCGAAGGTTCCGGAAACGATGCGCAAGAAGGATATTCTGTCGCGATGCGCCTTATTCATGTTTGCCTGGACCTTGTACACAAAGCCAACAAACTCATTCGAGCTAGGATCAACGGTTGTACCCGACATCGAAAAAGGCTGAGGTTCCGGCATAAGTTCAAGCAGCTGCTGCAGGAAGTGCTCTACACCAAAGTTTGTGATAGCTGATCCCCAGTACACGGGCGTACTGTGTTCAGCGAGGAAACTTTCCTGGTCAAACGATGGAATGACATGATCAACAAACTCGAGATCTTCGAGTAACCGGTCGTGAGCAAGTTCACCGAGTGATGCACGCAGTTCTGAGCTACGCACATCTCCAACGTTTACCGGTGCCTTATATCGATTACCAGTGGTACGCTCAAAGGAGTGAAAGATCCGGGCATCACGATCATAGATGCCGCGGAAGTCTGGACCATCGCCAATTGGCCACGTTCGTGGAATTGCCGTGATGCCAAGGGTCTTTTCTACCTCATCAAGTAATTCAAGTGGACTCCGTGCAGGGCGATCCATCTTGTTCATAAACGTAACAATCGGTATGCCTCGATCCCGACATACCTTAAACAACTTGATTGTCTGCTCCTGCACACCACGACCTGCATCCAGCAACATGATCGCCGCATCAACGGCCATTAAGGTTCGATAGGTGTCCTCGGAAAAGTCCTGGTGACCGGGGGTATCGAGAATATTCAGGAGGTGGCCGTCGTACTCAACGCGCATGGCAGAGGACGAGACACTAATTCCACGCTGCTGTTCAATCTCCATCCAGTCTGACGTTGTACTGGAATGTTTCCCACCCGTAACGGCGCCAGCCTGATGGATGGCGCCGCTATACAGGAGGAGTTTTTCGGTCAGAGTGGTTTTGCCTGCATCAGGGTGACTGATAATGGCAATCGTACGCCGGCGTTTGATTTCTTCGAGACGAGACATGGCGGCAAAGATACCGCCCGTTTGCCTACCGTCTCGGAAGAACAGGAGAATCAGTTTCCTGCTTCGAAAAGAGAGTGTAGACGAGACTCACACCTGCACGAAATGAACTGACAGACCAAGAGCGGTCTGCAACGACGTTCGTAAAGAGAGGAGCATAGAATACTTCAGGCACAAGCTGAAGGCTTCCATTTGTTGTCAAAAAGACGTGATATCGAGCTCCAAGAAGCAGTCCAAACTGGAAGGATGATGTCTCCTGAACGTCACCTGAGGACGTATTCCGAACCGTGCTGCCATTCTCATACGTGTATCCCAGAGACTCATCGACGATTCGTTCTTCCTGCCTGTAGGTTGCTCCCATAAGTGTCCCAACACGAAGTCCACCAACAAGGCCCACGTGTAATGTTGGTCGCCATTCTACTCCGGGTTCAAGCATCAGGAATCCAAGATCCGACTCGAGAGTATGTCGAAACGGAGTTGCCACGGCTTCGTTTCCCGAGCGCACGGTGGTCACTTCGTCCTCCGTCATGGTCGACGATGTTGTCATGTACGTCAACTTGACAAGTATGTCGAGTCGATCGTCAATGGGGAGCCCCATTTCGCCCGAAAGGGCGAAGCCCCCTGACGAAACTCCATTGAATCCGGTGCAACACGTTGGCACCCCTGGTAACGTAAGATTTGACGCAGCGTGGTTAGCAAGGTCGAAGTTCGCGCCCAATCCAAATCGTATCATGGGCTTCATGGTGAATGCCGGCTGAGATTCAGTGACAGGGGGTGAAGGGGGCACCTTCACTTCATCAGGTCGCGTCTGAGCTTCTTGTGCTTGAAGTGACAACGAGAACACGACAAAGGCACCAAGAACAGCGAGTGATGTTGTTGTACGTGTTTTCATCGGGCCACAAGAAAGAGTGAACGAACTGGACCGTCAACGTGCTGAACGTCAATTGTATGAACTCCAGAACCAAACGTCGACACGTCAATATCAACATGAACAGAGCCGTCGGTTTCCGGCATCGCCGAACCCATTGCAACGAGTTTGCCCGTGAGATCAAAAATTTTCCAGGATAGTGGACTCACTGTCAGCCGTGTACCAGACATCGTGAGCGTTGTCGTCGTTGGTGTGGGATGCAGACGGATGCGGGCATCAGCATCTGCAAACAGAAGTCGTGTGCCACCTTCACGACAGAGATCTTCGATCAATACGTAGCCATCACGTTGTCCAATGATAGTCGCCGGTGCATCGGTAAACGAGAAGTTGACAAGACGCAAGGAAGATGCAGAATCATTACCGAGTACTGCCGTAAAGTTGATCTGTGCAAGGATTCCCGTTGTATCCGCACCTCGTGTGCCGGTTAGTGTGATTTCACACGGTCCAGAAGTACCAGCCGTCCAACAATCAGGCGTTGGTGTTCGACCAACAAGCACGGCAGGATTGTACGCAACTGTAGCTGTCCACGCGCGGGCATTCGATGAATTGAGGGCTTGGGAAGAGACAATTCTGAGGGGCACAGAGAACTGATCTCCTACCCGCACAATTGCTGAGTCGATGACAATTTCTGCTGATGCTGACGGGGCAGCACCACAGGTGCCGGAAAATGCCGTTACTGCATCAAGTCTGCATGGTGAAGTTACACGAGCCAGAATGGTATCGTTGATATCGGTTCTGCCGTTACATGCGATGACGTAGTCAACACGAATGGACGCTCCAGGTAACACCTCATTCAAGTTTGTCGGGCCTTGAACCGTGAATGTAACATCTGGTGTCACAGCTGTCAGTGTCACGGAAACGGTATCCGTACCCGTATTAAAGAACACAACCTGTCCAGTGGCTGACCCAACAACGGTGCCGAGTGTGATGAGGGGAGTCGAAGCCGAAAGCGCAGGAGTCGTTACCGAACCGGTAAGACGAATGACGCGACGAACGTCACAGGGATCGGAGGTAATCACGATACTGTCGTTTAGCGTGCCGTCTGCTGTTGGTGACCATGTTGCCGTAACGGAAATGGTTGAATTGTCTGCAATTGTTGTGCCCGCTGCTAATGGAAACGTTAGTCCCTGTGGTACAACCACTGAACGAATGGTAAAGTCGCCGCCTACAGCACCAATGCTGATCGGGAACGTCGAACTTCCAGTGCCAGCACATGACGAAACCTCACCAAAGTCTGCTGCCGATGTTATGTTGAGCGATGCATTGGCCTTTGAGCCGGAAATGCGAACGGTTCGTAGCAGTGCACATGGTTGTGTTTCGACTGTAACTGTAGACGTAAACGCTCCGGCTTGATCCGGCGTGACGATTACATCAACCGATGTGGTTAGACCAGCAGGCACACTTCGTGTTGTTGGCCCATCAATGGATGAAAGGGCATCACCGGCGATGGTGACCGTGAGGTCTACACCTCCGGTGTTGCGAATCACGAAGGTAGAGCGGACGTTGTCGTCACATCCAGAAAGTGTCCCAACGTCGATCGTAGTGTCTTCGATCGCTACTCGGACATCTTCCACGCTGCCGAACAAATCTGCTTTTAACGTTGCATCGCAAGAGCCGGATGTATACGGAAACGTAATCGATCCCGAATACACACCAACGCCGGGCGGGAAAAACACAACACTCACGTGAACGGTATCACCTGGGTTAACGGTGCGTGGATATCCTGCTGACGATGCCGAGAACTCTGAGGTGCTAAGTGTTGGTGACTGAAGTACCAATGCATCGGTACCACTGTTTCGGATAACGAGGGTTGTATCAGAAGCGGTCAGATCGCAGGACGCCATTGACGGAAACGTCACGGCACTTGGAAGAATCGAGGCGACGAGCTGTTGTTTCTCGACCGTAAACGGTACGGATACAGTCCAGTCACAAGGACCACCCTGCAGGGTGAAGGTGCCACTTGTAACACCAGCCGTCGTCGGACTTGCGCGGACGATGAACGAAGCGGTACCACCAGCTGCAATTTGTACAGGAGGCGAGATTGGTGTAACGAGACTGACGATGGCCCAGTTTGAGACAAAACCGCTAACGGTGATAGGAATGGAAAGCGGATTCGTAACCGTTAACGTAGTTTCTGTCGACGAACTGCAAGCATCAAGTGAACCGAAGTCAAGAGATGATGGTGCCACCGTCGGACGTACGTCGAGAATTGCAACAATCGCTGTATCACTGGCTGTACATCCCGCAGCGTCGGTGACCGTGAGCGCATATCGTGACGTTGAGCCAGGGTTTACAGATGCCGAAGGAATCGTGTCATTATCAATAAACTCCGGACCTGATTCGATGCGGTTCCATTTGTAGCGATAGGGTTGTGTCCCACCGTTTACCACGGGTGTAAACCGGTGAGAAGAGTCCCGACAAATCGTCACATTCGCACCAATTTCCACCGTAGGTTTCGGATTAGCCGTCACAACAATCGTATCGCGATACCGGCATCCGTCAGGATCGACGAGCATCACGTTGTAGGATCCTGGTTGACTCACTGTGATTGACCGGCTTGTTCCACCAGTGCTCCACACGTACTTCGAAAATCCTTGTGGGGCAACAAGCTGAAGTGTGCCATTATCGCAGATCACAGGAGGACCTGCTGTAGCAATCGTGTACGTTGTGTCCTTGCAGTCAGAAAACATTGTCACAAAGGGAATTGAGGGCAGTGGTGTTCCCTCTGCAAGAATGTCTCCGCGTATCACCTCGTTCTTCACGGGCATTCGGCGTGTTTGTGCATGGCATCCGATGACGATGGTCTTCTCGCCATCCATCACAAGATCAGTTATCTCATCATAGCCAAAGTCTGCATTTGGATCTGGTGGACTCGAAGGGCCGGGTGGGGGTAAACCTGGATCGTGTGCTCCTCCGATAAACGAGTTGTACAACATCACGCCATTCTTGTCGAACCTGGAGAAAAACCCGTCTGGACCCCAATACTCCAGTGTATTGTTTGTCGCTTGGAAGGCATCTGAAGTTCTATCCATACCCTGGTTTGTCCAATGGGCGAATCCTCCTACCCACACGTCTCCATTTTTCGTCACACAGACGGCCTTGGCCCATTCATCACCATCACCGCCCCAATACGTAGCCCATTTAAGTACGTTCGTGTTTGTGTACGATGCGATATAGGCGTCGCCGTGTGTTGGCCCCTTAACAGCTTGATGCGCATTTCGAGTGATGATGTCAGTTGAAAGTGTTCGTCCAACAATCACGTAACCATCATCATTGGCAGCTACATCAGTTACATCTTCACGATTCGTTCCTCCGATGTACGTGGCATACAATACATTGCCCGTTGCCTTTGCATACTTCACGAGAAATCCGTCGCCAACTCCGCCCATGACGTTATCATCCGTCATACCCATATCAGTAGGGCTCTTTGCGGAACCAACAACGATGACGTTGGTGTCCTTGTCAAATGCTACACCGTTCCCGTAGTCTTCATTGTCTCCACCAATCCACGTATACCAACGAGAGTTGTAGGTTGAACCTCCTGCTGTTGGTACCAGGAATGCCGTCCATGCGTCCTCGTTAAACGTTAATAGCGGAGGATTTCGAACAATGTTATGGCTACGAACTCCGGCCGACTGTCCAAATCTTGAACTCGTTGCGTAGCCCGTGATGGCAAGGGCTCTGCCCTTCACGGCAAGCGCAGTTGCATAGTCGTTTCGTTGGCCTCCGATTCGAAAGCCGTCGATAAACCTTCCTTCTGACGATAGTCGTACGACAAGAACATCATACAATGCGGCGGTATCGTCACCAATCGGACTGAACCCGAGTACAAGGTCCGACTCATCAGACCGTGTTGAACCTGCGACAATAACATCACCATCGCTATTCACACCGACAGCCGAAAATTCTTCGGCGAGAGTAGCGCCGTAATAGGTTCCCCAAATAATTTTACCTTCAGGCGAGAACTTAAACACGATGCCGTCAAAGTCGGACTTGATGAGGCGCTGAACGACTCCGAACGTAGTCGGTAGGCCCGCAACACGACTTCCGCTCACAACAAGAGTATTGCCAAGCGAATCAAGTGCAAGACCGGTCTTTTGTGTTTGCACGCCATTCCCTCCGAGGTAGGTGCCCCAGAGTTGCTCGGGATCAATAACGAGCGTCTCGGATGAACCTACGTGTGCTCCGAGTGAGAATGAGATCTCTGATCCTTGAATAACGTAGCTTGAGTTTACGTTTCTTCGCTGACCGGATGCGCTGATGATGTATGATATCGGCGCTTCGTCTACGATGTTGCCGAGTGGAGCTCCAAGCATCAAACGACCATGTTGATCTCGCTGAGGTGTTGCACCATGTACACGGAGGCGGACATTGTCGGGATCACCACCTGGTCGTACAACGAACTCATACTTCCAGCCGTCCGGTTTCGCATACATCCGAACATCAATGTTTGGCCAAACATTGTGAAGAGTCATCGTTCGAGCTACGGTAACCCGAGCAGACGTGCCAACGTCGCGATGTCCACCGACGTAGGTTGGATAGTCTGCTACGTCAGAATACTCTATGGATTGAGCCGTGCCACCAACAAAGTCGACGTCAACGCGCGCTACGTCCTCCATTGGTGCCCCATCGTCGGTAACAGCATCAGTCGCTTGGTATTGGATGAGATGCCATCCTGACTTGTGGGTGAGTACCGATCGATCACCTAGAACACGGCTAGCGAGTACGTGACGTGCGGGACGACCATCAGAGTATCGAACCTGTCCCACGTTTTCAAGAAAACCGGACGTAACCGGTAACCGACTATCATTACCCGTTGACGCTGTGGCCAGTGTCAGAGTAAAACAGGTAACGGCGAGTGTAAGAGCGAAACGAACAACATTCATCGGCAGTGGTCCTCCTCAATGGATCAGTCGCCAATAGTAGCGAAAAACCGTATCATTGACCGCCATTCCCACGATCGGTTACGAACGATGACTCAACTGGAGACGCTTTCAGGCGTTCAGGGACGCGCTCTTCTGCGCGAAATCTTCCGCGAACTGCGATATGATCGCCAGATCGGGGCGACGGCCACGTTGCGGATCCTGTGGCAAATCTGTACCACGGAACGAGAGCTCAACCGGCTCACAAAGCGTAACGTCCTGATTTTGCATCCACTCGGGATTTGGTCAGGCACGTCGCTGTGGTTACAAGAAATCGTCAATCGACATTTCTATTCCACCGTTAACGCCTTTGTCTATTTCGGTGCTGCACTGCTGCTAGTAGCCGTCGGCCTCAATCGAACACACGTCATTGATAGTCCGGCCCTCGTAGTTGCCGGTATTATCGTTGAAGCACTCTTGCTGACGGTGTTGTTTACGGTGATGTTCTTTAGTCCACCGGAAGATGATACTCTTTCCGGTTCAGGCATGGGGCAAGGGGGCTCCTCATCTGGGGCAACGGATGAGCTCCTTCGAGAGCTCGGTGAAATCGGCCGTGACTATGCTGCCATGGCCGTTCAGTTAGAAACAATATCGGCAACCTTGTCTGACCTCGTTGAACGACAAGAGCAGTTGCTCACGACGGTGCGCGATGGTGTCCAGGCTGCCGTTGATGCCGTTGCTCCTAATCCGGCTCTCCTTCAATCTATGTCGGCAACTTCAGCTGCACTTGACGGGTTCTCATCCTCAATTGGCCAACTTGGAGAACGTCTGAAGTCCGTTGAACAGCAGGAAGTCGAACGTCTCGTTCGTAAAGAACTTGAACGAGTCCTTTCGCGCACCATACTCGACCGAGATGATCGCACGGCATCCTAGACGGCGCAGAATTGACATTTACTTCGTTCTCTACCTCATGGCCCTTGTCCTGCTGTTGCCGGACGGGTCCGAACGGCAGGTGAGTGCGGACGTAGAATTGTCGTCATTCCGTTTGGAACTACAGCCAGAACGTGTCCGGCTTGAACATCAATTACGCCGTGACACTTCCGGCGTTGTTACTCGCCTTGGTCTTGATAGTATCAATACGATACGGTTTATCGGAGATGTTGATGATCTCAGGGTCAGTGCTCG
The DNA here is from genome assembly GCA_002344895.1 of Ignavibacteria bacterium UBA2333. Taxonomy (GTDB): domain Bacteria; phylum Bacteroidota; class Ignavibacteria; order Kapaibacteriales; family Kapaibacteriaceae; genus UBA2333. The sequence continues at coordinate 16,206 of DDUR01000061.1, read as the reverse complement.
TATTGAAGATGTTCTTACGGGACAGGTGCTGACCGTTGAGCCTGGTTCCACATCAACGTCGATGTTCGCTCTGGAACCACGAGCAGATCGGCATGCCATTCTCTTCAGATGGCGACCATCAATGTCGGATCTCGCTGGAAGAACCTTCCGTGTCACACTAACGAGTTCAGGTCAACCAAAGTCAGCATCGACAACACATCGTTCTGACCAAGCAGCGATCCCAGCAGGTATACGCGTCAGTGGAACAACACAGTTTGTCCTTGCCACCGTCGTAGAGAATGAACGTGGCGAGGATATCACAAAGGTATTCGCTCGCGACACCGTCGTGATTACGCAGACCGTTGGCTCTGGAGGTGAAGGTGCCTTTGGCGAGTTCTGGTTGGGCGCTGAACGAGAAAAAATAGAGCTGCTTGCTACGCGTGAGTGGACAAACCGTATCGTCGTAGGTGGCGCAGACGCGGCTCGAGATCTTGTAGATCTTCCACGAATCGCAGTCAGTGGCGAACTTCCTGGAGATATTCAACGCAGTTTTGACGCAGAGCGGCGCGCTGTGATCTTAAAGGGTAAAGCTCCACGATCTGGAATTGTAACGATTGATGTCACTGCTAGACGACGTGACGGAGCAAAGGCTTCCACATCATTTGTCGTTGCCGCGCGTCCACTTGAAAATGTTGATCTGCCTGATGTTATCTATCCTGGAATGACGTACTCGCTCGTGACAAAGCTGCCGGATCTCCCAAATAGTAAGGCACAGATTCGCGAGGGCACGGCAATACGTGTTGAGACAACAGGTGATGTTCTGCGGTTCACGCCGAACGAAAATGATACAAATCGAACCATTGTGTTTGAGCGACTCATCGACGGTGTTCGTGAGGGAAGTCCGGTGCCACTTCGTATCCGTGCTTTTCCTGGACCAGAGATTGTTGACGTTAAGGACGTCGGTAATGGCCGACGGCGTATCGTCGTCATTTTCTGGGGTGATAAGGAACGTAACAGACCGCAACTCATCGTGGTTGACGGGAATTGTACGTCACCCAAAAAGATCTACGGCCAACTTCGACCTGTTTCGTCGTCTGAGCGCCCAACATTACGCTGGTACGAGGAGTTTGAAGTAGAACGGCGTGACGCGTCGAAGCCCTTTGTGTTCAGAGTTCAGGCTCGCGATGGGCGCGGATATGTAAGCCCCGTTCTTCCATCAAATTGATCATAGTGTACCGGCCGTACACATGGCGTTACGGACGTTGATGCAGTCGTAACCGTCATATGTCATAAAAAAGATTTGTGGTGCCGAAACACGACGATGTTGGACCTTGTGCTACTATTGACCTCTGTTGCGGCGGGCTCGGTACAATGCAACGTTCCGTTTGTGTTCGTTTGCGGAACGTGCAAAGTAGTGTAACCCTGAACCATCACCACGTGCAACAAAGAAAAGATTGTCGTGTTCCTCTGGTGTTAAAGCTGCACGCATTGCCGCAAGGCCGGGGTTGTTGATGGGGCCTGGAGGTAGGCCAGTGATTCGGTATGTGTTATAGTCATGGTTATCGTCAAGATCTCCATAGAACAGTCGTCTGCGAACACCAAGGCCGTATTGCACTGTCGGGTCTGCTTCCAGACGCATGTTACGCCCGAGTCGATTAACATACACACCGGCAATTCTTGGCATTTCGTCAACAACAGCTGCTTCTGCCTGAACGATACTTGCAAGAGTTATTATCTCGTGCCGAGTGCGGCCTGATGCAGCTAACAAGCCCTCACAGTGCCGATTCCAGGTATCAAAAAAATGTCGAGCTAGTCGAGTACCAACATCCGATGCCTCGGACCTCCAACGCACGTCATACGTATCGGGCATTAAGTAACCTTCCATCGAAGCCCCTTCTGCCCCATACATCTCACATGTTGAGTCCGATGATGCCCAACGAAGAAAGTCGGAAGAATCAACTTCTGCCTTTGACTGAAGAATACCGGCAATCTCGCGTATGGTGAGTCCTTCCGGGATTGTAACACGAATCGTGGAGCGATATCGGCCGCCAACGATCGCCGTAACCGCATCAAGGAGTGTCATCGTTGTATCGAGTTTAAACCATCCGGCTTGAACCTGCTTACCAGCAATTCCCGTAAGTGCGCGAGCTGTTAGTCGGGCAAGGACGGGAGACGGTAGGTCTGCATGGCTTTCAAGGCTATCGACGGCCGCCATCACGGATGATCCGACGGGCACATACACGAAACCATCACCGTGAATCGTGATGCGTGAAGACAGTTTGATGTGACAAACACTCAGTGTGAGGACAACGGTTAGAACCATCATCACAAAAATGTTGCGTCGTAAAGATCGGATCGCCATAACGTCGAAGTTACTTATGTCAGCACTTCTGGTTACGAGTTGTGCGACTGCCCTGGCACAACGCCGTCCACTTCGTGGTGGTGACGGTGAAATCATTGTTGGTCCGCTCTTGACGCGCGCCTCGGATACGCTGACTGGTACACTCGGCGTCGGAGTGGCAATGACGTGGCCCATCGTCCGCGCAGATGTGAACATTGGTGTTCATATCATGCCAACGTTTGGTTTTTCCTATCGGGATGGCTCACCGGATATATCAACGGTTCAGGTGCCGTTTGGCCTCATGTTCCGCGTTCAAGACAAACACATCGATGGAGAACGCGAAGGAATCGGCGGTGGCATCTTCGTCGGTGTAGCCATTTCCGCGCGATTGCGCTACGAATCGGATATACGTCCTGCTGTTGGTATGGACATCAGTCTCGGCGTATTCCGGCATGGCTCGTTACGACTTCGATATATGACGTTTATTGATCCGAGTCGATCAACGTCAATTACTGATCATCATGGACTCTTTCTTGTAGGGTCGACGTCGTTCTGATGTTAGCCGGCCGATGTTACGCTTTCTGATTCTTCGCGTACGGTTCGCACAAAGATGTCGTGTAAGGAAGGTTCGGCAACCTCAAAACGTCGGATTACGACGCTTTTGAGAGCATGCTGAAGTACTTCTTGTGGTTCGGTCCCTTCGTGAAGAGCGAGGGTAACACGTCCAGCCGATGACACGATGACCTGCGTGCCGGGAATAGAACGAATAACGGCATCGTCACCATCGTACTCAAGATGAAGTCGATCTGAACGGAACCGCGACTTTACCTCGCGGACATTTCCTGAGAGTACAATTCGGCCCTTGTTCACGAGAACGATATCATCGCAGAGTCGTTCAACTTGATCCATCTGATGCGTACTCAGCACGATTGTTGTGCCGCGATCACGAAGTTCATGAATGACATTGATGAGCAAATCAGAGTTGACGGGATCAAGACCACTGAAGGGTTCATCAAGAATTAAGAGTTTTGGTTCGTGGAGCACGGTGCCAATAAACTGCACCTTCTGCTGCATACCTTTCGATAACTCCTGGACTTTCTTTGTATCTCAGCCGTCGGCCCCAAGTCGGTGCAGCCACCAATGAGCACGACGTGTTGCCTCTGCTGGGCTCAGGCCTTTCAGCCGTCCAAAGTAGGTTAGCTGTTCGCCAACACGCAATTTCTTATACAGTCCACGTTCTTCCGGAAGGTATCCAATCACGTTCTGTTGTTCGGCAGAAACAGGATGTCCATCAAGAGTAATCGAACCTTCATCGGGCATGATGATATTCGTAATCATCCGGATGAGGGTTGTTTTACCAGCACCATTTGGGCCAAGGAGGCCGAAGATGCGGCCTGCCTCAACGTTAAACGTGATACCGTCATTTGCAACGTGAGCGCCAAAGCGCTTCACGATATTGGAGATGTTCAGCATAATCATCCTGCGAAACTACGCGAGTAGCCCCTTTCAGCCCCCTTCCGTAAGTTTGCCGGCACTTTCGTGAACCAAAACGTGTTCACTCGGTCGAAACTTGTGGGAACCATGTCCATGCGAACCTTTGGCGAATTATGGCGGTCAACGATCCTCACGAAATGGGTGATGGCCATCACAGGCGTCCTAATCGTGCTTTTTCTACTTGGCCATCTCTCCGGCAACCTCCTCGTCTTTGTTGGCGAAGAGGCAATGAATGAATACGGTGTATGGCTGCGCTCGTTAGGCCATGGAACACTGTTGTGGGTTGTTCGACTAGGACTCGTGGCAATCTTTGTTCTTCACATTGTATCGGCAATTCGCCTGAGTGCAAAGAATCGTGCTGCGCGTCCGGTTTCGTATGCTCGAACAGAGTCAAGAAAAAGTACCGTTGCATCAAGGACCATGCTCTTGAGCGGGTTGTTGATCCTTGCGTATGGAGTCTACCACCTAGCCCACTTCACGTGGGGGCTCACAAATCCTGATTTTTACAATCAGACGGATGCGTTGGGACGGCATGACGTGTATCACATGGTGATAGCGAGTTTTCGTGAACCATTGATAGTGGTAACCTACCTTCTTGCGATGGTCCTGACGGGCCTGCATCTTAACCATGCGATTTCGAGTGCCATGCAGACACTTGGCGTAAGCCATCCCAAGTACGTGACCATCATCCGTCGTTTGGGCGTCGGTCTTTCCATCGCAATTGCCGTCGGCTTCTCCAGCGTCCCGCTTGGTGTTGTCGCGGGAATCGTGAAATAAACAACGAATCAACGGACGGACGAAACACCCTATGGATCTGAAGAACAACATCCCTTCGGGGCCTCTCGAGCAAAAGTGGGACCGGCATCGTGCCGAGCTCAAACTCGTAAACCCCGCAAACAAGCGGAAGTTCAACGTCATCGTCGTTGGCACAGGCCTTGCCGGAGCGTCGGCAGCTGCAACGCTGGCGGAACTTGGCTACAATGTTCAAGCTTTTACGTATCACGACTCGCCCCGCCGTGCTCATTCGATTGCCGCCCAGGGCGGTATCAATGCTGCCAAGAACTATCAGAATGATGGTGACAGTGTGTGGCGGCTGTTTTATGATACGATTAAGGGCGGTGACTTCCGTGCGCGTGAAGCAAACGTTTACCGTCTCGCACAGGTCAGTGTAAACATCATTGACCAGTGTGTTGCCCAAGGTGTGCCGTTTGCGCGTGAGTACGGCGGATACCTTGCCAACCGTTCCTTTGGTGGCGCACAGGTATCGCGAACCTTCTATGCCAGGGGGCAAACGGGGCAGCAGCTGCTGATTGGTGCATACCAGGCACTAGAACGACAGGTAGGCCTGGGTAAGGTGCGTATGCACACCAAGAAGGAAATGATGGACCTTGTTGTGGTGAATGGACGTGCACGTGGAATTGTAACGCGTGACCTCACAACAGGAAAGATTGAAACACACGCTGCGGATGCAGTGCTGTTGTGTACGGGTGGATATGGTAACGTATTTTACCTGTCAACCAATGCGAAAGCATGTAATGTAACGGCAGCCTTCCGCGCTCATAAGCGGGGAGCTTTGTTTGGTAATCCGTGTTACACGCAGATCCATCCAACTTGTATTCCAGTGAGTGGAGACTATCAGTCAAAACTGACACTCATGTCGGAGTCATTGCGAAACGACGGTCGGATCTGGGTGCCAAAAAAACGCGGTGATAACCGCGCACCCGATCAAATTCCTGAAGATGAAAGAGATTATTATCTCGAGCGCAAGTATCCTTCGTTTGGTAACCTCTCGCCACGTGACATAGCTTCACGCGCCGCGAAGGAAGCTTGTGATGATGGACGCGGCGTTGGACCCGGCGGTTTAGGTGTGTATCTCGACTTTGCCGATGCCATTAAACGACTTGGTCGTAAGACGATTGAAGATCGGTACGGCAACCTGTTCGAGATGTATGAGCGCATTACGGGCGAAGACCCATACTCGGTACCTATGCGGATCTATCCTGCCGTTCACTACACAATGGGTGGCCTTTGGGTAGATTATGACTTAATGTCGAACCTGCCCGGACTCTTTGTCCTTGGTGAGGCCAACTTCTCCGATCACGGTGCTAATCGTCTCGGTGCTTCTGCACTTATGCAGGGTTTGGCCGACGGATACTTTGTCATACCGTATACACTCGGTGGATATCTGGCCAAGGGCGGATTGGACACTGTGTACACAGACGCACCAGAATTCCGCGAAGCAGCAGCTGCAGCCGAGCAGAAGGTTCACACATTGCTCAATATCAATGGTAAACGCACACCAGCGTCGTTCCATCGTGAGCTTGGCAAGATTATGTGGGACTATTGCGGTATGGCTCGGAATGAAGCAGGACTGAAAACAGCGCTCAAAAAGATCCCCGAACTCCGTGAAGAGTTCTGGAAAAATCTTACCGTTCCTGGATCGGGTGAAGCCCTCAATCAGACGCTCGAACATGCCACACGTGTTGCAGACTTTATGGAGTTTGCCGAACTCATGTGTGTTGACGCACTTCACCGTAATGAGTCGTGTGGAGGTCATTTCCGTGAAGAGTACCAGGATGAGGGAGAAGCAAAGCGGAATGACGACGACTACACGTATGTAGCCGCGTGGGAGTATACAGGCGATACGGCAAAGCCTGTCCTGCATAAAGAGAATCTCGTCTTCGAAAACGTTCAACTCGCTACTCGGAGCTACAAGTAATGCGACTACGCCTTCATATCTGGCGCCAGGCCGGACCGGACGCTCAGGGTATGCTCAAGACGTATGATCTTGACAACGTGAGCGAGCATATGAGTTTTCTAGAAATGCTCGACGTGCTCAACGAACAGCTCATGGAAAAGGGAGAAGAGCCAGTTGCCTTCGACCACGACTGTCGTGAAGGCATCTGTGGAACATGTGGTATGGTGATTAACGGTCGCCCACATGGCCCACTTGCCCGTACAACGGCATGTCAGCTTCATATGCGGACATTTAAAGACGGTGACGAAATCTACATCGAACCGTGGCGTGCGACGGCCTTCCCCGTCGTGCGAGACCTTGTCGTTGATCGTTCATCATTTGACCGCATTATTCAGAAGGGCGGATTTATCTCCGTCAACACTGGTAATGCGCAGGATGGAAACGCTATTCCGATTTCCAAGACCGACGCAGATCGCGCCATGGATGCGGCTGCCTGTATCGGTTGCGGTGCCTGTGTAGCTGCATGCCCGAATGCATCGGCTATGCTATTCACGGCTGCAAAGATTGGCCACCTGGCGTCATTGCCGCAGGGACAGGCCGAGCGATTCTCCCGCGCGACAAACATGGTCCTCCAGATGGATGCCGAAGGTTTCGGCTCATGCACGAATCACTACGAATGTGAGGCGGCCTGTCCAAAGGGCATTTCTGCCGAATGGATCGCCGCCATGAACCGAGATTTTGCTAAAGCTGCCATAACCTCTCGCGACTAATTGCGCGGTCAGGGAAGCCCAATGTGATTGTATGGGCTACGACATTGGTATACGGGCCGTTCGCACAACCTCCAGGTATTCGCGGACGGCCCGTTCCATTCCTACGAAGAGGGCACGGGAAATCAATGCATGGCCAATGGAGACCTCTTCGATGACGTCGATTTCTGCAATAGGCCGCAGATTACGCAGGTCTAGTCCATGTCCCGCCGTTACTATCAGCCCTGCTTCAGCGGCATAGTCAGCAGCCATTCGAAGACGGGCAAGTTCACCTTCGGCTTCAGATCTTGTACGCGCATTCGCATAGGTGCCAGTATGAAGTTCGACGACGTCAGCTCCTGTTGCGACAACGGCATCAATCTGGCGTTTGTCCGGCTCAACAAAGTAGCTCACACCGATACCCTTACCCTGAAGAATGGCTGTAACATCGGTGTAGTAACTCGGATTTCCTGCAACATCAAGGCCGCCCTCAGTCGTTAACTCTTCGCGCTTTTCAGGGACAATCGTAGCCAGATCCGGAACGACGTCAAGGGCTATCGCGATGATTTCGTTGGTTGCCGCCATTTCCAGATCCAGCTTCGTCGATACTGTATCCCGTAATACCCGCACATCGCGGTCATTCACATGGCGTCGGTCCTCACGCAGATGACAGACAATTCCGGCTGCACCAGCCATTTCCGCGAGGACAGCAGCGTGGACCGGATCGGGTTCGAGTCCGCCGCGCGCTTCGCGCACCGTGGCGATGTGGTCAATATTGACGGCAAGTCGTAACATTGTCGTTCGAGCTAGTGGTGAAACTTTACGAGATTTCACAAAACTAGAACGTAACCAAACGGCAAACGAACTGTTATTGAACCGAGAATTGAGAGAACAGAGAGGGACATTACGTGGGACACACCTACCACGCTCGCTTCGAGCGGCTGGCCGTCTTGGCCGCAGCCGTTTTTTGCCTTTGTACTGTGAGGGTATCGGCAACACCAGGGCCGACCGGACAAGGGTATATCCTGAATAGCGGCCAGTGGCCATCAGACGTTCTTGCACTTGGCCGATCGGCCACGGTCGACGTCTGGATCACAACCTCAGGTATCATTCTCGATCAGCATGTGCAGCGCACAACGGGGCCGGAACGGTCAGTTGTCCGCGCAACATGGCAGAACGGAAGAGTGCCTTCGGCGGTGAACTATGGACGGTCGATCATGCAGGTATCGATGATTAAGGGGCGAGAAGGGGCCTCTACCACGGTAGCTGTTGTAGATCGTGTGACGGTTCAAGACGTCATTGGCGGTGTAGATGCCGTGTTTACGATGACGAATGGCACTCCACGGTTTGACCTTTCCGTTGATGCCGGTGTTAACGTTTCGTCCATCGGTTTGACATTTGCCGGGTCACTGGAACGAGCAGAGAACACCGTTCGGTTGTCGACAGCCGTTGGTTCCATTACACTTGACCAACTCGTTGTTGAACAAGGTGGCAGGATACTCCCGTCATCGTTCAAACTTCAGAACTCGTCGACACTCTCATTTGACGTCCTTGGTGTCGATCCTTCACAACGGCTCGTCATCGATCCAATCGTATTTGGCACATACGTAGGCGGTGCTGAGAGCGACACCGCTTGTGGTATTCGTCGACTGGCAAATGGTAACATCATCGTGGCAGGGTCTACGTTTGGTATCGACTTCCCGACGGAGATTGAGTCACCGTTCAAACTTCAGTCAGCCGGTGGTTACGATGCATTTGTAGCGATTCTCGACCCTACGATGTCACGTGTGCTTCAATACACGTATGTCGGTGGCGGATCAGACGACCTGCTGCATGCAATGACCACCGATGCCGACGGAAACGTGTACATCGCTGGTGAGACTGTTTCAAACGACTTCCCCGTATCTCAGGGATCGGCAGGATCGTTCGTTCGCGGCGGCACTGAGGCCTTTGTCGCAAAACTCTCACCAAGCTTACAAAATCTTCTCGTTGGTGCCTACGTTGCCGGGAACCTCAACGATATTGCCTATGCAGTGGCTGTAGATCAAGACCAGAACATCTACGTTGCGGGTGCCACGACATCAACACAGAATTTCCCAATCAATGCTGGTTATGACCGCACGCCGAACGGATCATGGGATGGATTCCTTTCGAAACTGTCGCCGTCAGGGGCTTCCTTCGTGTACTCCACGTACTACGGAGCTGAAGGGAATGACTACGTGTACGCCATGTACGTTGACGCGTCAGGTAATCCATTCCTAGCGGGTACAACAACATCTCCTAATTTCCCAACATTTCCAATACCGCGCCAATTCTCACAAAATAACCGGCCGTATGACCGGAACTTTGCGGGGAACTCGGACGCCTTTATCATTCGATTTGGTGCGGACGGTGCAAATCTGGTCTATGCCGGATTTGCTGGTGGTAATGCTGATGAAGAGGGTAGGGCTCTGTTTGTTGATGATGCTGGTCGCGCCTACCTCGTTGGTGAGACGACGTCGACGGACCTACCTACAACGGCAGGATTCCGGCAGCAACGTATTGGTGGTCGAGATCTGTTCCTCTTTATCGTCAACGATGATGGGAAGGAACTCGTTGGTTGTACGTACTTCGGCGGAACCGGTGACGACTATATACGCGCAGCTGTGAAGGATGGAACCACGGGTGCTATCATCACTGGTATGACAACGTCATCGAATTTCCAAACAGAAGGTATTGGATCCACTTCCGTACGCCGAGGAGCAAATGACGCCTTTATTGCAAACATTTCACTCGGTGCATGTAAGTGGTCTTCATTGATAAGTGGTGGCGGCGTTGAGATGGGACTTGCCGTAGCAGCCGACGTAAATGATGACTACTACGTGGCTGGAGTAACAACGTCGGCAGATCTTGCACTTCCTGCGAGTCGGTGGCAACAGACAGCTGGTGGTAAGACGGATGGATTTGTCCTCAAGGTTGCAAAGGGAACTCTTGCCATGACAGCGCCACAAGGCAACGAACAGTGGTGTACGAGTGGTGCAAATCAGATTACATGGGCTGCAGATGGTGCGCCACAAAATGAGACCTTTACGATTCAAACGTCGTCAAACAATGGCACAACGTGGGACAATCTCGCAACGGGGTTAACCACGCGCCAGTATACATGGCGTCCTACCGCGTTTCAACCAGGATCGTATCGTATACGAATTGTTGGAGCGAGGGGTCACATCGCTGAAGTGCCACAACCGGTAACACTGTTTGCAGGCCCGACAATTACTGAACAGCCTGTTCCGGTTCAGACATGTGTTGGTCAGCGTGTTGAATTCGCCATTACGGCCTCAGGAGCAGAGCTTCGCTACCGCTGGAAGAAGAATGGTAACGTCATCCCCAACGCTACGCAGGCAACGTATGTGATTTCTAGCGTAACGTCAGCTGATGCGGGACAGTATTCGTGCGAAGTAACTGGAAAGTGTTCGCCGATTGCCAATTCAACCCCTGCAGCCCTGTCAATTGGTGCTGGACCATCAATAGCAACGCAGCCGCAGTCACAGGAAGTCGACGAAAACACGAAGGTAACCTTCCGTGTTGTTGCTGGTGGAACGGGCTTGACGTTTCAATGGAAAAAGGATGGTGCCGCTATTGATGGAGCAACAACGAACGAGCTCACCATTGAAATGGTAAAAGAGTCTAACGCCGGTTCGTACGTCGTTGACGTCACTAGTGCCTGTGGAACCACCACGTCACAGGCCGCCACTCTGAAGGTCAACAAGATCATGAGTGTTGCATTTGATGGCCCCGTAGGCGGCCTTGCCGCCGGCCCCTTGCCAGTGAGTGACGTTCTCACAGTACAGTTTGACGGAACCGGTGTGACGTCGATCTACCTGATTGATGTTCTTGGGAGAACAGTACAACAGTGGGGAATTGGAGCGATTGTCGGCAGATCCGAAGCGGATCTGGACGTCTCATCGGTACCGGCGGGTTCGTACATTCTTGATGTTCGTTCAGGCACAAAACGCGGAGTTTTGACCGTATCGGTGTCACATTAAGGCATCGAAGAAACACTACGACGGTAAGGGAAGCACGAGATAAGTACGATCAGGCCGATCGTCAACTTTTCACCGTGCTACCTTTACCGTCGTCGTTTTTTGCGCAAACTTCTTCATGAAGTTATTCATGGAAGAAGCGCTGAAGACGCCACGAGCATTCACAAAGCGTTCGCGGAGAATATCAGCGTATGAACACGATCAAGAACTTTTTTTCGATTCTCTGTTTGATGGTCTGTTGCACCATTGCTGCACGATCTGTTGGAGGCACGCCGCTGGTAGCGGGAAAGTTTTTGGGTGGTGTTGGGAATGATGCTCTCGTGGACCTTGCTCGGCTCCCAAATGGCGATGTTGTCGTTTGCGGTAACGTGCCTTCTGAAGTGACGATCTCGGATGTTCCTGGAGTCGACGCGTCTCCATTGGGTGGTCAGGACGGATTCCTGGCAGTTCTTTCGTCTGATCTGCGAACCGTAAAGGCCTTTACCTATGTTGGCGGTCGCGGTATGGACTCCGTTGTCGCGTGTGCAGTGGGGCCTGAGGGGCGAATTGTCGTATGTGGCGTGACAGAGTCAGAAGATCTCAAAACAACCCAGCCCTGTGTTGACCCTACGTACTCATCGAACCGTGACGGCTTTGTTCAGTTCTATTCGAGTGATCTTACGAAGCTTATCTACGGTACCTTCATCAATGGTAGTGGCGACGACACTCCTCTTGACATGAAGGTGGATGACGTAGGGCATACCTACATATGTGGCCGTACCACGTCAATACAGGGACTGCCATTTACGAATGCAATCGAACCCATGCATAAGGGAAGCCAAGACGGTTTCCTTATCAAGTTGTCGCTTTCTGGAGCGCAGGTTGTCTACGGTACCTACGTTGGAGGAGCAGCGGATGATGTTTTCACGCGTATGGCAATTCGTGAGGATGGTGCAGTGCTGCTAACGGGGTGGACGTCGTCGACCGATTTTCAGATTGCGCCGAAGAAGACAAATCCTTGGGGATGGCCAAGCAGCGAGAAGCCATATGATGACTCGTATAACGGTGGTCGTAAGGATGCAATTCTTACGCTCGTAGGCGCAGATGGTTCAAATCTCATCTTTTCAACCTTTATTGGAGGAAAGGATGAGGATGAGGGAAGAGCCGTTGGCTTTGATGGGCAGAACAATCCTGTCATCCTGGGAAACACCAAGAGTAGCGATCTACCAGTAACGGCTGGACGCCAGCAGAACATTGTCGGTGGTATTGACGGATTTATCGCCACGTTGTCGTCAGAAGGCAAGACCTTGCTCACGTCATCGTACTTTGGTGGAAATGGTGATGATATTGTCCAGACAGCTGCCTGGTCAAGCGGAAGTCAGTTTTACGTGATGGGGTCCACAACGTCTCGAGATTGGTCGGCGATTGGATCTGGTACAACGGGCCTGGTAGGCGGCCTCAAGGACATGTTTCTGATTCGTGTATCAGCGAGCCAGTTGAGTTATGTAACGACAATTGGAGGCACGGCTGCAGAAGACAATGTGCGCATGATTCTTGACGATCGTGGTGACATCTATGCAACGAGTGCATCGAGTTCACCAAAGATGTACGTCGGAATTGACACGATTGAAAACAACGGCCCCAATACAACGTGGGATGGACTGGTAGTTAAGTGGGCATTTGGCACTGTTGCACTGTCTACTCCGACATCGTCTACAAAGGCTTGTCAGAATCAGAATATCACCGTTACCTGGTACACAGCCGATATCAATAATCAAGAAATCTTTCGATTAGACTATTCCACGGATCGTGAGACCTGGACGAAGATTGTTGACTCGATCACAACTCGAACGTATTTATGGAATCCAGGAGAACTCGATCCGACAAAACCATATTGGATTCGGCTGAGGTCTGGACGTGGGCATCGCGCATCCAATGACTTGCCACTACGAATCGGAGCGGCCACGGACATTGTTGAACAGCCTCAGTCCGTTGAATTGTGTTCTGGTGAGCCACTTACACTCACCGTGCAAGCCACGGGTGAAGAGCTAACCTATCAATGGAAACGAAATGGTGTTGACCTGTCTGGTCAAACGGCCCCTTCGTTATCAGTAAATCAGGTCTCGTCGAGTTCGGCAGGTACGTATACAGTGAGTGTTGCAGGAAGTTGCGGACAAGTCTTGTCGACTCCGGCAATGGTGCGAATTGTAGAGTCTACGGTGATGACGGAGCAGCCAAAAGATGCTGAACTCGAAGCTGGTGAACAACTTGAACTTGTTGTGAAGGCAAACATTGCTACTGCTGAGTATCAGTGGTTTAAAGACGAAGCCGCCATCGAAGGTGAGAATAGTCCACGTCTGGTTATTGCCGCAGTGAAGATGGCAGACGCCGGTGTTTATTACTGCACAGCAACCGCTTCATGTGGTAATGTGACATCGACGCGTGCTACTGTGCGCGTGAATGAACCAACAACATATGTTGATGAAGGTAACGCCATTATGACGAGTATCACACCACAACCTGCAGTCGATAGAATAACAGTGAGACTGAATGGTAATGGTGATACGCAGTACCGTCTTCGTGATATTATGGGACGCACAGTCATGTTTGTGAGCGTTGGTCACATCCAGGGAGATGGTGTCCTTGACATCGACGTATCGTCATGTGTTGCGGGCACGTACATACTCGACATCCAAAGTGGACGTGATCGACACGCCAACGTTGTTTCGATATCACGATAATGTGATATCGTTTTGCGCGTGTTGACTATGTGACCACGTATTCCCTACGAGGTCGTTTGCCGGCATATGCAGCCAAGGGTACTTTGAATCACAGCACGGCAGGAAGATGTTGTTTCGTGCATTCGGTGCGCTCCAACACCTTCGCTACCGTGGAGTAGTCAAGGTACCCTTCAGAGTTTTTGGAGTTCAGCTGCGTATGCGATTCGTGTGGACGACGATCTATGCGGTAACGTTTGTGACCTGTGTGGCCATGCCCGTATACGCCGGCGGAGGTTCATCACTCGTTGCTGGCAGATTTTTTGGTGGGTCGGGAATGGACAACATCGTAGACCTCGCGAGAACTTCGTCTGGCGACATTGTTGTGTGTGGTAACATCACGGAATCATTCGATGTAGGTGATACACGTGGGGCATACACCATTGGACTCGGTGGAGAGGATGGATTCCTTGCTATTCTGTCGTCAGACCTTCGCACTGTGAAAGCATTTACATACGTAGGGGGAAGTGGCAAGGATTCTGTTGTAGCGTGTGTGGTACGTCATGATGGTCGTATCGCGATATGTGGCGTTACAGAGTCCGTTGATATCACAACAACGCAACCATGTATAGATCCGACATACTCATCACATAGAGATGGATTCCTACAGATATTTAGTAACGATCTTCGTGAGCTGAGTTATGGAACGTATATCAATGGCAACGGTGATGACGTCCCGCTTGATATGCAAGTTGATGAGGCGGGAGCGACCTATATCTGTGGGCGCACGACGTCAATTCGGGACTTGCCTTTCACAAACTCAATACGTCATGAAAGTGGTGGAAGCCAGGACGCCTTTATACTCAAGCTCTCTGAATCCGCAGCACAGGTCACCTACGGCACGTATCTAGGAGGTGCTGCAGACGATGCTGCTGTGAGTATCGCTGTACGAGAAGATGGTGCGTTGCTTGTGACAGGGTGGACGGAATCAACAGACTTTCCTCTTGCTCCAAAGGTAACACCACCAAATCCTTGGTCACCTGGTGGCGACAATCCGTACGACGGTACATTTAACGGTGGTCGTCGAGACGCATTTTTTGCGATGGTGGGAGCAGATGGTTCGCGTCTAGTATTCTCAACATTTTTTGGTGGTAATGAAGACGACGAAGGACGCACTGTCGGTTTTGACGCACAGAACAATCCCTTTCTGTTTGGAACAACAAAAAGTACAGATCTGCCCGTCACAGCAGGTAGACAGCAGAACATAGCAGGCGGTATTGACGGATTTATCGCATCGTTCTCGACAGAGGGAAAGACACTACTTACGTCATCATTTTTTGGAGGGAACGGTGATGACATCGTTCAATCCTGCGCGTGGGCAATCGGAAGTCAGTTCTACGTGATCGGGTCGACAACCTCTCGAGACTGGTTATCGTCGGGAGCTGGTACATCGACGACAATCAGCGGGTTGCGAGACATGTTCCTGATACGTGTTTCTGCTAGCCAACTCGGTTACGTTACACTCATCGGTGGAGCCGGCCTCGAAGATGACGTACGAATGATCCTTGATGAAAACGGTGATGTGTTTGCCACGTGTCGGTCCACATCACCTCGACTCGCCGTGGGCATCGACACCGTGTATAATGCGGGATCATCAAATTCATCCGACGGCCTGATTATTAAATGGGCATTTGGAACGACTACTCTACTCTCGCCAACCGCAACATCACAGATCTGTGAAGGTCAAAATGTAAACTTTACATGGACCACGGCAGAGCTCAGCCCCCACGTCCACTTCTCGTTAGAGTACTCGGACGATCGACTATCGTGGAACTCAATTGCAGATTCACTCACATCACGTTCCCATGCCTGGACTCCGCTGAACCTTGATCCGGGTACATCCTACTGGTTTCGTCTGATGTCATCACGAGGACACGTCTATGCAACATCTCGAGCATTACGCGTAGGACAACAGACCATGATTACACGGGTATCGGAGCCAAAAACTGCATGCGTTGGTGAAACAATTGAGGTAAACGCAACTGCATCTGGTGATGACATCACGTATCAATGGAAACGAAATGGAACCGCGATTCCCGGAGCAGCCGGCTCATCGTATACCATAACGCAGGCCAGTGATACTGCTACAGGCAGCTATGTTGTTGAGGTGAGCGGACGATGCGGCCAGGTGACGTCAGATCCCATTCACGTACGTGTCGTGTCAGCAACG
>DDUR01000064.1 GCA_002344895.1 Ignavibacteria bacterium UBA2333 | reverse complement strand
GGGAAGATGGGGGAAGATGGGGGAAGATGAGGGAAGGTGGGGGAAGATGGGGGAAAGCCGTTCGCAAAGCGAACACCACGCCAAGCGCAGCGAACACCCAGTGTCACCCAGCGTCGGCCTGCGTCACCCAGCGTCACCCGGCGTCACCCAGCGTCACTCAGCGTCACCCGGCGTCACCCGGCGTCACCCGGCGTCATCCTGCGTCACCCGGCGTCATCCTGCGTCACCCGGCGTCACCCGGCGTCAACTCGCGTCACCCTGCGTCATCGTAACTTCGTACATGGCAAAGGTAGGAGTGGCAACGCAGAAGAAGACGATGACGCGAAAGCGGCTGATCGTCATTGTTGTGCTGACAACGATTGTTGTGGCCTTTGTTCTGCTGAGTCCCTACGGTGTGTTCACTCGCGTGAAGCTCGAAGGTGATGTTGATGCGCTGAATGTTCGGATTACGGAGGCACGGTATAGTGTTGATTCGTTACGGGCTATCGTAAAGCGTCTGGAGACGGATACGACGGAGATTGAACGACTAGCTCGTGAACGATATGGATATGTGCGTCCTGGTGAGGATGTCTACATTATCCGACGTGATTCGACAGATTAGTCAGGAATGTAAGCGTCATGCGCAGAATAATCTCACGAATCCTACCGTTACGCAGAGTTCCCATTCGCCCGTTTTGCCCCCTTCGACGTCAATCTCTTTCTTGTCAATCTCTCCCCTGTCAACTTGTCATTTTCTGTTTCCTGTGTTGTTCACTCTTTGCCTGCCAAACCATGCCCACAACGTTTTTAGCTGAAGGTGCACCCGCCGCTATTGGACCGTATTCACACGGAGCCGTCTGTGATGGGATGCCAGTGTTTCTGAGTGGACAGATTGCACTCGATACGGCTGGGATGTTCTTGGGTGGTTCTGCTGCCGAACAAACAACGGCGGTGTTCAGGAATATTCGCGCCGTACTCGCCGCTCAAGGTCTTACCCTAAACGATGTTGTCAAGACAACGGTTTATCTGACGAACATGGGTGACTTCCAGGAAATGAATGCTGTCTACGGTTCGGAGTTCGGTGACCATCGTCCCGCACGCACAACCGTGGAGGTTTCTCGTTTGCCAAAGGACGCCATCGTTGAGATTGAAGTTATCGCATGCAAACGCTGAGAGTTCTCTGGGTCTGCATGATGGTTGTCGCGATCGGCGGGTTTACCAATGCACGTAGCGCAGAGCCAACAGTACGCTCATTGATGCAGGTCCGTGTGGATTCCGTAGCTCCCTCTGGTGATTCTGCACAGGTACCCGCCACAGAGGTGTTAACGAAGTCACCAACAACGGCCGTGCTGTATTCGTTACTATTACCTGGTGCCGGACAGTTGTATAACGAACAGTATTGGAAGATCCCCATCTTCACCGGAACTGCTGCAGTAACAGCGGTCCTGTTTTTTTCGAATAATTCGTCATTTAACAACGCAGACGTCGCCGTTACAGCCGCCCAAGAATCCGGTGCGTCAGCGTTTGAGATCACACGATTACAACGGCAACGCGAGTCGTTTCGTGATGCACGTGATGTATCGGGGCTGATCTTTGTGGTGACATATGCCCTGGCTGCCGTTGATTCCTACGTTGGGGCACATCTGTATGACTTTAGTGTGGATGAAGACCTGTCCGTCGGTCTTGGACCGAACCGTAGCCACCTGATGGCAGTAAATTTCTCCGTAACGCTCCGGTAGTATTCAACGGCCTATCTTTGCGCCAATGATTCTACGGCCCCTGATTGTTGTTTCGATGATGCTGGCCATTACGGCCGCGGCCTCATCACAATCTGATGAAGCGTTTGCCCTGCGCCTGCAGGGCGGTGGTGTCTTTTCCGTGTATAGCGCGGATTTTACTACAACGGGTGACATCATTGACTGTGGTGAAATGACGAGTGGCACGGGATTTGGTCCATCTGCCCAGCTTGTTCTAGAGTTCCCCCTTTCACAGAATTTTGGCCTCGGATTTGGAATCGGTTTTGCCGGTCGTGGTGGTTCGTTAACACGGTCCAACACAGCCCCCATACGCGATACCGTAACGGGTAATGATGGTGTCCTGACAACGGAAGTGGCCCTGCGACCACAATTGGACTTCCTCGAGTTACAACCTGATCTGCGTATTGCCCTTGTGGGAGATTATCGTCAGCGCACACTTGGTTTAGTTTTCGGACCTCGTCTTGCCTTGCCGTTAACAAGTTCGTATACCCATACGGAAACAATTGTCTCACCGGAATCTGCCGTGTTTACCATCAATGGAGAACGTCGGCAAGAGCGTACCATCGACGAAGGGCCGTTTACCACACGGTCATCAATGTTAGTCGGAGGAAGTGTCGGCCTTGAATCCTTACTCCCCGTTAGTGATCGTATCACCCTCGTCCCCTCTGTTGCAGCCGACGTGTTTGTAACAAATATTCTCACTGATGCAACATGGACAACGTTTGGTATTCGTGCCGAGATGGGCGTCCGGTTTTCGTTCCATTCAAAACCAGCACCCGTGGCACCGGAACCAGAGCCAACCGTTGTTGTTCCGCCCCCTCCGCCCCCTGCCGTTATCGTTGATCGTCGTCCCCCATCCGTCGAAGTCCATGGTTCTTCGTTTACAGGTGAGGTTGTCACCGGAAATCAACTGCGTGCAACGGTACCGATTGTTAATGCTGTCTTTTTTGATAGTTCGTCGGCCGATGTTCCAACGTCGTACCGGACGTCAGCAGATGGTGCCGTTATCGACCTCGACGCTGAGCAGGCACATAGTGCGGTGTTACCTCGTATTGCGAGTATCGTTACACGTAATCCCAAGGCAACCGTTGTCCTCGAAGGTGCAACCAGTGGCGCTACGTCAGAACCAGAAGGACTCACTCTCGCAGCACGTCGTGCTGAGAATGTTGCGCGGATTCTCGTGAACCTAGGTGTTGACCGAAATCGCATTGAAACAACGTCGTCCGTTCTTCCCCGTGTGCCGTCAAATCAGGACTATGCCGAGGGTCGTGCCGAGAACCGACGTGTTGACATTGTTGTTCGGAATGCACCACTTCAAGAGTGGGTTTCCGTTGAACGCTTTGCTAAACTTCGCGGTGTAATCACTGTTCTACCGGTCGTTACTGGGTCAACCGATGGTATCAGCAACATGAAGATTCGTGTTGGATCAAAGGATACAACAGTGAATTCAACGACGGATCGTGCACAGGTACGTGTGGAGGAGTCTCTTGACCCACAGGCAACATCGACACGACTTCGGCTTGTTGGTGAGATTGCTGGCAGTTATAATGAGCGTGATACGACAATTGATATTACAGGTCTGCCGCGTCGACAGATTGATCTCGCAACCGAAGATTTTGACGCCGTTCTGCGTTTTGACTATAACAGTGCTGTGGTAAGTGACGATGTTAAACTTTTGCTCCGTCAGCTTGTGGAGCGTATTCCATCCGGAAAAACGATTGTGATCTCCGGTAGCGCAGATATCCTGGGTACCGATCAGCGAAACAAGGAGCTGTCCGAACAACGAGCACGGACCACGGAACAATACCTTCGTTCCGTGGCCCGCGATAAATCGTTTATCTATGTGGTTGACACAACAACCGATCGGTTCGGAGATGTGTCACCGCAAGGACGTTTCCTGAACCGCAGTATTCGTCTGCGGGTAAAGTAACAGATTCTGCTGTATTGATGCGTGTTGTACATCAATCTGTCTGGTGACAGGCGTCCAACGAGAGACGTACGTCAGTTCATTTCCAGATCAGCAACTCGTTTACCACCGGCCATATTGACGATAATGTCGTCATAATGATCGGCGATGACTGCAACCGACGTGATGGCTGACTCCAACTCACCGGCATCCAGTGAGTTCCCGGGCAGCGAGTAACTGAAAATGATTGTGTCATCAAACAACAGTCCGAATGCTCCGAAGTGGAGTTCGGCGTTTTTGCGCAACATCCACCGCAGTACAGCCTCGTCAATCTTTGCACCCGTCACAATCTGCGAAATGAGTTCAACCATCGTGTCTGTTTCCGTGTAGGGGCGGACAACGATCATGACACTCGACGAACCGTGTGAAATGGTATACGACCCGTCACCATAGTCAATGGCATCCGGGAATCGTTCGGCAAGGAAGGCACCAACAGTGGTACGTGCCTTTTCAAGAAGTGCACTCATTGATTGCCTCCTGCTTGTTTGTCTCCTTCACCGAGCATACCCATCTGGCGCTTCATCTCGAGTAGTTCGTTGTCGACCGTAGCTCCACTTGAAAGCTGACGGAACTGCTCATCGAGATTTGTGTTTTCGCCGGACAGTTGTTCAAAGGCCTCGGCTTCGGCCTCGAGCTTCTCGATCTTGCCTTCGAACTTGTCGAACTTCGAAAATGCATCGGACCCTACACCACTAAACGACTGAGCAACTTGTTTTTGCGCCTTTGCAGCTTGGGAACGAGCAATCAGAGTACTTTGGCGAGCACGAGCTTCTTCGAGTTTGCGCTTAAGAGCATCTAATTGCTCACGCATCTTCACACTCGTAGAGCGTGCCTGCTCGTAAATACCTGCGAGATCATTGGCATTCTTATCGGCAACGGCCTTCTTTTCCAGTGCTTGACGCGCTAGATCCTCACGTCCGGCCTGGAGGGCCTGCGTTGCCTTATGATGCCAGTCCTGCGACAGCGAACGTTCCTTTGTGATACGTCGCTCAAGACTCTTTTCATTGGCAATGGCATTGGCCACGGCGAGCGTTGCCTTGTTGACAGATTCCTCCATTTCGAGGACCATCTGTTTCAGCATCTTTTCCGGGTCTTCGGCTTTGTCAAGAGCGTCATTAACGTTCGACTTGAAGATATCCGAGATGCGCGAGAAAATTCCCACGGTACTCCCTTTCGTAAATGTCGGTGGCGTTGAACGATTGACGGGCAAGGATGTTGCCGTCAGGGGGCGGAAGGGGCTTCATGAGGCCCAGAGGGCGAATATACTTCCGTAGGTTTGTTCTATGACTCCGAGCGACAGTATTGAAACCGTAATCGAACAATTCGCTGCTCTTCCGACCATCGGGAGAAAAACGGCACGACGTCTGGCATTCCATCTCCTCCGCCAATCAGAAGCAACCGTTGAGGCCTTCGCAAAATCCTTGGTGCGTATGCGAGCCGAGGTGCGCGAATGTGATGTTTGCAAAACATTTACGGACCGCGAACGATGCGGCATTTGTTCGTCGGAAAAACGCGATAGATCGATTATCTGCGTCGTTGAGGAACCCGGTGATGTTCTCGCCATTGAACGAACGAATGAGTACCGCGGACTGTATCATGTTCTCCATGGTGCATTAAATCCTCTTGATGGTATCGGCCCAGAAGAGATCCGGATCAAGGACCTCGTTGCGCGTCTCGATGGATCCGTCCAGGAAATTATCCTGGCCCTTAATCCAAACGTGGAAGGCGAAGTGACAACGCAATACATCGCCAGACTTGTAGCACCACTTGGTATCCGTAGCACACGTATTGCACGCGGGGTGCCGATTGGTGCCGACCTTGAATTTGCTGACGACGCGACACTTGCCCGAGCCCTTGAGGGAAGAACCACCATATGAAACCATCACCGGAGTGGTATCAAAGTTGGTTTGAGTCTCCATGGTACATGCGCCTGTATCGTCACCGTACGGATGAAGAGGCTCAACGCGCTGTTCGATTGATTGAACAGTGTTCCGGACTCGAAAGAGGTGCACGACTTCTTGACCTTTGTTGTGGTTATGGTCGTCATGCACTAGCTCTTGCCGAACGTGGGTATCACGTGTCCGGTGTCGATATCAGTCACTACTTGATCGATCGTGCACGGGAAGTGTATCCGCATGAGAACGTGACGTACAGTGTGGGTGATATGCGAGGTCCGTATCCCGGAGCACCGTTTGACGGTATTGTCAACTTCTTTACGTCGTTCGGATACTTCGACGTTCATGATGAAAATGCTGCCGTGTTTCGGGCCGTTTACGATGCGCTTCGACCTGGCGGAATCTTTGTGATGGACTTCTTTAACGCCCGACGTGTCCGAGAAACACTTCTTCCTGAGTCGATGACAATTCTTGACGACGTGACAATTATCCAGGAACGTCGTATTGAAGAACCCTTTGTTCGAAAGTCCATCCTCGTCAGTAACCCCTGCTCCTACGAACTTGAGTTTGAGGAACGTGTCTGGTTATACACTGCCGATGAGCTTGTAACAATGGCATCCGATGCCGGTCTGATGATTCGTCGACTGGCAGGGGGCTATGAAGGGGCTCCCTTTGATGAAACAACGAGTGACAGATGTATTCTTTTCTGTCAGAAACCGTGATGCAAGGCGTCAGTATGCAACTGCATATCGCACAGATGGCCGCTGTTGTTGTGTTGGTAGGTTGTATCGTAACGGCCTGCTCAACACGCAGCCCTGAGGACCCAACGTCTGCCCGTGGCACCTTTGCACCGCCAACGAGTCCTGGAATCGTCGTCGATAACTTTCGTAATGCCGTCTCCGAAAAAAACACGGAGAACTTTATGTTGTGCCTCGCCGATAAGTCCTCGCGAAGTTCGTATGACTATCGATTTGAACCTTCTGCAGAAGTGCGCGCACGTTTTGCCTCACTCTTTGATGGTTGGACGCTTCAGAGTGAGCGACAGAATTTTTTGAGTTTTATCGCACGGCTTGCTCAAGAGCAACGGCCTGTACTTGAGCTCACAAACACGAACATTGCCTTCAGCTCGCCGGATAGTGTTGTGTTTGTTTCGGACTACTCACTCACGAGTGCTATCGCAATTGCTGGCGTGCCGGGAACACTTACGGGAACCCTGATCTTTACGATCACACCGGAACCATCCGGACTCTGGAGTATTTCTCGTTGGTCCGACAGTCGCAGGGCAGCCGACACCGTTGAAACAACATGGAGCGTGCTCAAGGCTGCACTCTGAAAATTCGTTCGCATATTGTCAATCTCGAACCACGTTTTACTTCGGAGACCACCATGTCGGATCATGTAGACGTTCAGGACAGCATCGCAACACGATTTCTCGGAATCGCCCTTGGCCTCATCGTCATCGGCCTGTTAATCGTCGTAAAAGACTCCTTCGGTTGGCATCACGGTGCCGTGGGTGCTATTGGTGGTGTCCTTGGTGCAACGCTCGGTGCCGCCGGAACAAGTGTCCAGGGTCCGATTAACGCTGCCGTCCTCGGATGGGCAGGTGCACTTGTCTTTGCAGGATCCGTTCTGTTGTTCGCTGGCATTCTACCCGTCTGATTCCTACGGCAATGCGACGCCTGTTTATCGTCGTTGTTTGTTGTCTTGGCCTCGGTTCGTGCACGAATCCTTTTGCTCCGCGGCTGGCCGAGCCTGACGATACATTGCCAATTCTTGGTGATCAAACCACGGTCGAAGGTGTCTTCCAGAATTTTCGTTTTGCCTACGTGTTTAAAGACACACTGACGTATGGTCGTTTACTTGACCGATCGTTCTCGTTTGTCTTTCGCAATTATGATCGAGTGGAAGATGTCACGTGGGGTCGGGACGAGGATATGCTCGCTACACAGGGACTCTTTAACGCGGCACAGCAACTTGATCTTATCTGGAATGACGTTGTTTCGCAAAGTGGCGACTCACTCGTCCAGAACATTTCACGAGGATTTAATCTCACCATTGTCTTTCGTGCCGACGATATTGAACGGTCTCAAGGACGTGTTGACCTGCGTCTAGAGCGTAAGGATCCGAAGGATCCATGGAAGATTGTTCGCTGGCGCGATGATTCTAACTTTTTCTAATGAAATCTGAATCTTCGAGCCGCTTTACGACGGTCGTCGTGGTGACGGCCCTTCTTCTCACAGTAGTCGCAACAATTGTCCTGACACTTGGATCTACGTACGTTCAGGACGACACCTATATCACACTTGCCTATTCGCGTAACCTCGTTGAAGGCCACGGGCCTGTGTTTAATCCCGGCGAATACGTTGAAGGATATACGTCATTACTCTGGATGTTATTCGGTGCTCTCGCACATGTTGTGAGTTCCGATCCATTAAGTGTGGTACGCACACTTGGAGCACTCTGTACAGGCCTAACACTTATCCCATTGTGGTCTCTCACGCGACGACTGCTCCGTATCAACGGAGTAACTGACGCAGTTGCCTCAAGTGTGGCACTCGGACCAGCCTTGGTCCTTGGATCAACGGCGGCATGGAGATCGTGGGGCGGTAGTGGAATGGAAGTCCCCCTCTTTGTTGGACTTGTTGTACTTGTTCTTGATCAATGGGTGCGACGACCAGATGGTTCGTTATGGATGGTGCTGTTAGCCCTGCTTCTTCTGGTGCGTCCAGAATCAATGCTTGTTGCTGCCGTTCTCGGTGCTTCAACTCTGTTGAAACACCGCAGAGTTGACGCTAAACCGGTACGATACTTTCTTACGATTGTTGGTGGAGCGTTTATCGCTCTCTCATTGTGGCGATGGTTAACCTACGATGCGTTGTTACCCAATACGTTTGCCGCCAAAACGGGCAGAACACTCCAACAAGTGTCATCAGGACTTGACTATGCCTGGGACCATCTTGTGAACGTTTGGGTATTCGGTATTCCCCTTGCTGCTTGTGCTCTTCAGTTGGTCTATCAAAAACTTCTCCGTGGCCCCGTCGCCGTTGTCGCCGTGATGGCGATTCTCTGGTCTGCTGCAGTTATTCTGCTCGGTGGTGATGTACTCCGGCATCAACGGTTCTTCCTGCCTGTTCAGGCATTACTTCTGTCACTCTGCGCCGTTGCTCTTGTTGTACCGGCCATTCAAAAAAGCACGTCGACTGCCAATCAACCGGATTCATCATCTCGAAGCGCTCTTCGCCCCCTTCGCCCCATAATCATCTCGGCTTTTCTGTTTATCTCTCTGGCCGTATTTGCTGGCACACGGGAACTTGACGCGCTCCAGCACACACACGAGATGGAGCACGAGTTGATTGAGAAAATGGGGCGAACGGGGCGATGGTTACGATCGTATGCCGAAGCAACGGGACAACCGGTTACGGTTGCTGCAACAACGATTGGTAAACTGAAATACGAGTCAAATCAAATCATCATTGACATGTTGGGCTTGACCGATCGGACCATTGCCACACAACCCGTGGAGATATCCGAGGTTAGCAATGATTCCACCGTGACGTGGAAAGAACGGAAGTATAACGCAGATTACATCCTGCAACGAGAGCCTGACTTCATACTGTTTTCGACAGGTTTAAAACCCAGTGCCTTTGCTGAAAAAGCTCTCTGGGCTCGCCAGGTGTGGGTGTGGTACTATTTCTTTTATTATAAGGTTGACGGTGTCGATAATCTCCAGGTGATGCTGCGCCGTAAGCCAGAGGTTGTTTTGCGCAGGTCCCAACAAAAGGCCGTCGAAATGACGTCGGACATGACGAAGGCCGTCCTCGAATATCCACGTGCACTCCTGCTCGTACCACCTTCGGGGCCTAGTGACGAAGCAGAGCGGGCCTTTGAGGACATTATCCGGCGGGGACCTAAAAACTATGCTCAGCCATGGCAATACTTGGGAGACCTGGCCATTGAGCGCCAGATGTATGATAGTGCCAAGGTGTGTTTCCGTCGAGCCGTATCCATAGACCCAGTAGACATGCGAAGCCACCATATGCTCTACCAACTCGCCCGTTCCGAGGGTGATACGGTGCGTATGGCTCTGCATCGGGACTGGTTATTGCGGTGTGACCCCGCCCTGTGGACTACGGTGAGGTAACAGTGCCGTCGGGAGAATAGTCCGTATCTTTGTCGTTTGCACTAACTCCAAGCAGATCAGACACATGGCAATGTCGACAAGAACGGACATGCGGAATATCGCTATCATCGCCCACGTCGACCACGGCAAAACGACGTTGGTGGATACGATGTTGCGTCAGAGCGGAACGTTCAGAGAGAATCAGGTTATCGCCGAACGCGTGATGGACTCGAATGACCTTGAGCGGGAAAAAGGTATCACGATCATGGCGAAGAATGCCGCCGTGCGTTGGGGCGATACGAAGATTAACATTGTTGACACACCTGGTCATAGTGATTTTGGCGGAGAAGTAGAACGTGTCCTGTCGATGGTTGACGGAGTGCTGCTGCTTGTTGATGCTGCTGAAGGACCACTTCCGCAGACACGATTCGTGTTGCGCAAAGCACTTGACATGGGTCTTCAGCCAATTGTGGTGATCAATAAGATTGATCGTGGTGATGCACGTCCGATGGAAGTACTCGATGAAGTCATGGAACTCTTCATCAATCTTGGTGCTTCGTATGAGCAGCTGGACTTCCCTGTTATCTATGCGATTGGCAAACTTGGCGTAGCAACGAAAAGTCTTGATGATCCGAATGAGACACTCGATCCGCTCTTTGAAGCCATCATGAATCACATCCCTGCCAAGGACGTTGACATGGATGTGCCGTTCGCAATGGTTATCAGTGCACTCGACTGGTCAGATTACGTCGGTCGCATTGCGGTTGGACGCATTGATCGTGGTCGTGCCAAGGTGGGAGACACCGTCTCGCTTATTAAGCCTGATGGCAGCCGTGAACAGGCGCGAATCACCAAGATGTACGTGTACGAAGGTATTGCCCGTGCGGAAACAACCGAGGCTGCCGCTGGTGAGATTATCGCCTTGTCTGGCTTCGAAAATGTCTTTATTGGTGAGACAATCTGCGATACGTCGATTACGGAACCTCTCAGTTACGTGAACATCGACGAACCAACGATTGCCATGCACTTTATGGTGAACAACTCCCCTCTTGCTGGTCGAGAAGGAAAGTTTGTAACAACACCGAAGTTGCGTGACCGACTGTACAAGGAACTCCGGAACAACGTTTCATTACGTGTTGAAGACACAGAATCACCTGACGTCTTTAAAGTGTCAGGTCGCGGTGAGCTCCAGCTAGCTATCCTCATTGAGACCATGCGTCGTGAAGGATTTGAGTTTGCCGTGAGCCGTCCGGAAGTACTTTTCCGCCGTGATGCAAATGATAAACTTCTTGAGCCAATTGAACACGTTACGGTAGACGTACCACAGGATCACGTCGGTACGGTAATCGAAAACCTCGGCCGCCGTAAAGGTGAAATGACGGCGATGACACCGGGCCAGGACAGTGTGCGTTGCGAGTTTCTTGTTCCAGCTCGTGGCTTAATTGGATTCCGTACAGAGTTTTTGACGTCAACACGAGGTGAAGGTATTCTTCACCACACGTTTGATTCATATCAGCCGTACAAGGGCACCATTACTGGTCGTACAAAGGGCGCTCTTGTTTCCATGGAAACGGGAATGGCCACTGCCTATGCACTCGAAATGGTGCAGGAACGTGGAACACTCTTTGTTGAACCCGGCGTTCATATCTACGAGGGTATGATCATCGGAGAAAATGCTCGAGAAGAAGACTTGAGCGTTAATGCTTGCCGTACAAAGCACCTCACAAACATGCGAAGTGCGGGTTCGGAAGGACTTGTTCGTTTGGAAGCTCCACGGAATCTTTCTCTCGAACAGTGTATTGAATTCCTTGAAGACGATGAGCTTCTCGAGGTGACACCAATCAACGTTCGGATGCGAAAGAAGATCCTTGACACAACGATGCGTCAGCGCGCAAAAAAACGCGAGGCGAATGACCTTGCGCGTATCGTGCTTGCATTACTTGTGCCCTTCTTTCTGTTTGGTGTGTCTCATGCCAAACACAACACAGGCACGAGTGAGCTAAGCCTTCGGTACAACCTCAAAAAGGGAATGCGGGCGAACTACGCATTGTCATTTGAAACCGAACAGGTGCTCGAAGCCATGGGACAAGCCGTAACAACGGACATGCTCATGACGACGAAGTTGAAGTTAAACGTGAAAGACGTCGTTAAAAAAGACTATTCAATGGAAATGCGGTTTGACACTGCCTATGTCAAGGCTACGTCATCAGGTATGGCCGAGGCTGCCATGCCTGATTCAGCAATTCGTGTTCCTGGAATGTCTGATGTTTCGGTACTCACAACGATGACGTCAACGGGCGAAATTCTTACGATAAAACTTGAAGGTCCCGAGGAAGCTCGTTCTGCCTTTGCATCATTTTCTTTAGCTGGATCAAACGTACAAAAGTCACTCTACCTTGTCTTTCCTACGGAGAAGGTGAAGGTAGGTACATCGTGGACAAAACGTGATTCATCGGTAACGCCTGTTTCCGAAATGGGAGAAATCTCGCAGGTAATGACACGGACCTATGTTGTGGAACGCATTCTTGACTCGGCAAAACGCACATACGTTCATATTAAGGAAACAATCAGCGACCTTACGATGAATGGGAAGATGAAAATGTCTGGTATTGAAATGTCAATCGACGGAGAAGGCACGACAACGTCCAATATTGTGATTGACTCAGGGACAGGCCTCATTGAGCGTTCAATATCAACGAGCGACATTTCCGCACGTATGGCAATGACTGGCCAGGCACAAATGATCATTCCTATGGCCATGACAGTTAAAACGTCAATGGAAAGAATTCCCTGACGTGATATTGGCACGAACGATACGTGTCCTCCTAGGTGCTCTGGGCCTCATCGTGTGCGTGTATGAAGCCTCATCACAGATCCAGTTTCAACAGGGTTTCTCGACAAAGCCGCTCGGCAAGGACACTCTGTGTTACTCCTATCGATGGGTTGCAGGTGATACGGCATTTTTTGCCGTTGAGACAAATGACAGTATTTCTCTCGAAGGTCAGCCCGTACTCATCAAACATCGCGAAGAAGTCGTACGGATAGTATGTGACTCCGTGACGTCGCAGAACCACTACGTTGTGACAATGTCCATAACATCCATGAAGGAATGGCAGTCGACGGGAACCGATTCGGCCATTCGCACAACGTCACCGTGGATTGGTCGTGCCATAACGATAACCATGGATTCCGTTGGTAAACGCTATGGCGTGCGCTACTCCGATAGCCGGCCTGCCGTATCACCCGGTGGCCCCTTTGCCCCTTCCCTTCTACCCATTCTTGCATCCACCTGTGGGCGGCAAAATGAGAGCTGGGAGCACAACGACACAACAGTCCTCGTTGAAAATGCCATCCCCTACCCCGTCCTCCTGCATTCGACCTTATGGCGCGTGTTGGACCGGCTCGATACGATGGGACAACACCTGCGTCAGATACAGTACACCATGTCAGGCCGAGGTCGTGTCGATATCCAGGGCGACGGAATGTCCATGATTATGTCGACCATTACGAATGGCTACGGTAAATTGACGTTCGACTCCGTTGTTCGCCTTCCCTTTCATTCGTTTACAACAATGGAGCACAAGATTTCTCTTGAGCTCGCAAACGGTGTGACACGTGAAGGCAAACACCTGTCGGCACGTCATGTGCGGCTTACGAGCCTCGTTTCTCCCGATAGTCGACGAGCACAGGAAGCCGCTACAGCGTTACAAAACTTGCGGGAATCTTCAGTTCCGGTACGGCGAGCACCAAGAACGCAGAAGAATTCTTCAAAAAAACGCGTACGCTGACGAAACCGCCGACAGATACGGACGTAGGAACGTCCTTCTTCAGCACGACGATTCATCGGACCACCATGCTGCGTTTGTTTTTCGCCGTTGTTGTTCTTTGCGCACCTGTTGCAGTTTTCGGACAGGAGCGTTCAACAACAACCTTCTTCTCGTTAGACGACTGCATTCGCATCGCACTCGAAAAGAATCTCGACATTCATCTTGTTAACGCTCGCGCTGAGTCTGCAGCAGCCAATCTTACGGCCGCCTTTGGCAGTTACCTGCCCAGTGCCTCTCTCAGTGCCAATTATTCGCGTCAGCTCACAAACCTTCGTGAGCAAATCTCCTTTGTGAACGGCGTTCCACTTCGTGGTGCTCCGATTCCAAACTCGTATACGTTAAATGTCGGTGCAAACTGGACACTTTTTGATGGCTGGCAGCGCGAATCAAGTTACGATCAAGCCCGCACGGGTGTTGATGCAGCTGACAAGGACATCACGGCGCAACGACTCACCGTCACAGCCGACGTTATACGTCGATACCTCGCCGTTCTGCGAGCGCAGCAAACGGTGAATGCACGAAAAGAATCGGTTGTACTGTCGCGACAAACTCTTGACCGTGTTTCGGCTCTGTATGCAGCCGGACGTGCCGTTGTCACCGCGAAAACGTCACAGGAAGCCGATGTAGCAAACCAGGAAGTCTCGGTTCTCCAGGCTGAACTCGACGTGATTCGTGCAAAGGCAGACCTCCTAACCGTAATGGGTCTGGAAGCAGACCTCGATGCAGAGTTTGACCTGTCATCATTTTCTAATGCGATCACGTCGAAAGAAATGGAAGACTATCGCAAACGAATTGGCACGGAACAACAGGCCATCGACCGTTCGTTCACAAATCGTCCAGACGTGCATGCAGCCGAGATGCGTACAATCGTGGCCGAGGCTGGAGTTACCGGAGCACGTTCAGGATACTTTCCGACACTTACGGCAAATGGTGGGTATTCTTGGCGCAACTTTGAGTTGTCTGACTTTGATCGCCAAAGCCAGATGTTTGTCGGTTTGCGTCTTGATGTTCCACTTTTTGATCAATTCCGGACCAATGCCTCAATTGAGCAAGCACGTCTTACACTTGAGACGCGTCGAATTGAAGTTGAACGTTTAAAGCAGCAATTGCGCGCCTCAGTTCGAACCGCCTACCTCCAGCTTGCCAATGCAGAGCGCGGTCTGGAGATAACCGACATTGCGTTACGCGCAGCTCAGTTGAACTACGATGCAACGCAGGAACGTTTTGCCGTTGGTGCATCCAACCTGCTCGACGTACAAACGGCAAACAACCAATTGATTACGGCCAAAATCAACCGGCTTTCGGCCATCTACTCATACTACGACGCACGCACGCTCGTAGATCTCTCCACTGGAATGCTCAACGTTCGCTGATCGACATGGCAAAGAAAAAATCACGTAAGGCACTTGTCTTCTTCCTCATTGCCGTTGTTGCCGTTATCGCGTCGGCAGTCGCTTGGTTTCTCGTCATGAAACGAGAAGGACCAATCCTGGTCACAGCAGATAGCGTGGAAACACGGACCATTACGCAGACCGTGAGTGCAATCGGAAAACTTCAGCCTGAAGTCATGGTCAAGATCTCCTCCGAAGCCAGTGGTGAGATTATCTACCTAGGCGTTCGCGATGGAGACACCGTTCGCAGTGGGCAGTTGGTTGCACGTATCCAGCCGGATATTGTCAACACACAACTAGATCAATCACGGTTTGCTGCAGAATCGTCAAAAATGGCAATTGATGTTGCCAAGGCAGAACTGGATCGTACCGAAGCCGATTTTAAACGAATTGGTGAACTGGTGAAGAAGGACTTTGCCACACGTGAAGAGTATGACAGAGCCCGAGCAGCCTATAACAGCGCGGCTGCTCGTTATGCCTCCGCACAAAGTGACTACCAGCGAAGTATGGGTGTGTTACGGCAAACACAGGCCACTGCGAGCAGAACAACAATCTTCTCACCGATGAATGGTGTGGTAACCTACCTTGCCGTTGAGGCAGGTGAAAAGGTTGTTGGTACTGCACAAATGCAGGGTACGGAGATGATGCGCATCAGCGACCTCTCAACGATGAATGCCTGGGTAGATGTTGATGAGAATGATGTAGCCCTGATTTCCGTTGGTGATACAGCACGAATCAGAGTAGACGCACTTCGTGACACTGTCTATCGCGGCGTAGTTTATGAAATCAGTCACTCCCCTCGTGTTGCTGCTCAAGGGACACAAGAAGAAGTCGTCAACTTTCAGGTTCGGATCCGTTTTGTTGACAAGGACGTTCGATTCCGCCCGGGTATGTCGTGTAACGTCGACATCGAAACAGAAACACGGAAAGATGTAGTCGCAGTACCACTTGGTGCCGTTACCGTCAAACAAGATGGATCTGAGCAAGGGGCTGAAGACAAGGGGCTAACAGACCGTCGTGATGCCTCACGTACATCATCACGTCCGCCGAGTATGGTCTGGATTGTTGACAAATCAAGCGTCTCTGAGCGAATTGTTAAGACGGGTATTAGTGATCAGGGCTACATCGAAATCCTCAGCGGTGTGAAAAAAGGCGAGAGTATCGTCGTTGCGCCGTATCAGGCTGTTTCCAAACTCCTTCGGAACGGTGCTCCCGTGAAGCTTGAAGACGCTGCAGCTCGGCGTGAGCGGTTCCGAAAGATGCGAACGGAGTAACGAGGAACAACCGTGGCAGAAATCATCATCGATATTGAACATCTGTCGAAGGTCTACGAGATGGGCGAAGAACAGGTCTTCGCTCTTCGTGACGTCTCCTTACAGATCGGCAACAACGAATACGTTGCCATTATGGGACCGTCGGGATCTGGTAAATCAACACTGATGAACATGTTGGGATGTCTCGACACACCAACAAGTGGCCTCTATACGTTTAAGGGCCAGAACGTACGAACGATGAGTGATGACGATCTGGCAGAGATCCGAAATCGTGAGATTGGATTTGTCTTTCAGACCTTTAATCTCCTACCTCGAGCCACAGCACTGAAGAACGTTGAACTGCCTCTGGTCTATTCAGGTGTTAGCGCGGATAAACGACGAGAACGTGCAGAAGCCGCACTGGACAGTGTGGGTTTGGGAGATCGAAAAGAGCATAAACCGAATG
The DNA here is from genome assembly GCA_002344895.1 of Ignavibacteria bacterium UBA2333. GTDB lineage: Bacteria > Bacteroidota > Ignavibacteria > Kapaibacteriales > Kapaibacteriaceae > UBA2333. Next base: position 8,217 of record DDUR01000064.1, on the reverse strand, counting down.
AACTCTCTGGCGGCCAGCGTCAACGCGTAGCTATTGCACGTGCCCTCGTTACGTCGCCATCGATCATTCTTGCTGATGAACCAACAGGAAATCTTGACACCAAGACCGGTCAGGAAATCATGGCCGTGTTTGAGCAGCTGTGGTTACATGGCAAAACGGTTGTCCTCGTTACACACGAAGAGGACGTTGCGAGATACGCTCGTCGTATCATTCGTGTACGTGACGGACTGGTTGAAAGTGATACGGTGACCACATGATCCGTAGCTCGGAGTTTGCCGAATCCTTCCGTATCGCCGTTGCCTCACTCCGAGCAAACCTGCTCCGAAGTGTGCTTACCACCGGCGGTGTTGTTGTAGGCATCTTCATTGTGGTTCTGATGGGATGGCTTATTCGCGGACTCGACAGCGTGTGGGAGCAGACAATCTCGATTATCGGTCGAGACATGATCTACATCGACAAATGGAACTGGGCGGGTGGACGGAACTGGCGATTAGCGGAATCTCGCAAGGACGTCACACTTGACCAGGTGATGGCACTTGCAGACCGCATGGAGTCACCCGAATATGTTATTCCCATGACGCGGCAGTGGGGCGGAAGTATATCCTACGGCTCAAAGTCGCTTCGCACTAGTATTGTGGGAACAGATTCCGATTATGGTGCTACACCGGCAGGCTCAATTCTCGATGGGCGTTTTTTTACATCTGTTGAAGATCAGCAAAGCTCTAATGTTGCCGTCGTAGGATTTGGAACGGCAAAGACCCTATTCCCGGATGAGTCAGCTGTTGGCAAGACCATTAAAATTCGTGACATACCGTATCGAGTTGTTGGTGTCATCGAAAAGCGTGGTTTTCTGTTCATGGATTTTATTGACCAGCAGGTCTTTATTCCGCTGCGGTCATTCCGTGCAGCCTTCGGATTCCAGGGTCGTAGCTTTTCCGCTGCTATCAAGGCTGGCAATGAACGAATGCTCGACGTTGTGCGAGCTGAGGCCGTGGGAACGATGCGTGTGATTCGTAATGTACCTCCGCATAAAGAGGACGACTTTGCCGTCAACGAAATGGAAGCGTTTGATGAACAGGCAAAGTCAATTCGCTTCTGGATATGGGTGGTTGGTATTGGTCTCACGGTCCTGGCATTTATTGTGGGCTCCATCGGCATTATGAACATCATGTTTGTCAGCGTCACGGAGCGAACAAAGGAGATCGGCATACGAAAGGCCCTCGGTGCACGACGTTCGTCAATTCTAATGCAGTTTCTCGTTGAGTCGACCTTTTTATGTCTCTTTGGAGCATTAATTGCAATGCCTGTAGCACAGATAGTTGTTGCAGCAATTCATACTATAGCAACATCAGTGTATGACTTTGAAGCTGCATCTGCTGTTTCCATTCTGATTCCGCTTGACCTTCTTGGAATAGCAATTTTTGTGAGCATCATCGTAGGTATACTCGCCGGCATCATTCCCGCCTTTCGAGCGTCGCGATTGGATCCTGTTGAAGCTCTGAGGTTCGAATGAACATTCTTGAATCTGTGACGCTCGCCGTTGATGCCGTACGTGCTCAAAAACTTCGCAGCTCGTTAACACTCCTGAGTGTTGGCCTCGGCGTATTTGCACTTATTTCATCTTCGTCGATCACCTCCACACTTGATCAGGCTGTTAAGACGCAGTTAGCCGATCTTGGAGAGCATTCCTTTCTCATTCAACGTACTCCTACGTTCTCGTTCGGTGGCAACTGGAGAAAGTACATGCGGCGCAAGCCACTCACGTATCCATTGTCGCAAGAGTTTAAGCGTCGCCTAACAACGACAAACCTTGTATCTATCAGCAACACTTCTCCGGGTATGATCATCAAGTCTGGACTACAATCGACAGATCCAGACGTATCGCTGATTGGAATTGACGATCTCTACACAGCAGTGAATGCCGTAACCCTAGCTGAGGGAAGATCTGTTGCCGAACAAGACGTTGCACTTGGCAAAAACGTCGCCATTGTTGGTCTTGACGTTGTGGCAAAACTCTTTCCCCGCGGTGATGCAATTGGCAAATCAATTACTATCAAAAATCAATCATTTCTTATCGTAGGTATTCTTCAAAAACGAGGTGGTGTCCTTGGACAAAGTCAGGACAACCGCGTTCTAATCCCAATCACAACCTTCGTGAAGTATTTCACATGGGAGTGGGATACAAGTGTAGACATCTCGGTAAAGGCATACTCTGGTGATGCCCTTCCAGCAACCGTTGATGAAGCCATCGGTATACTACGAGGTCTGCGCGGAGTACGTCCGGGTGATGAGAACGACTTTGAACTCGACACAAACGATGCCCTCTCATCGCAGTTTGGTGGCCTATCGATGATGATCCTCATTGTTGCATGGGGAAGTGGTTTGGGCGCACTCATTGCCGCTGGTATCGGTATTATGAATATCATGCTTGTGAGTGTCAAGGAACGTACACGTGAGATTGGTGTACGTAAGGCCCTTGGAGCACGCCGTTCTTGGATACTGCGACAGTTTCTTATCGAAGCCGTCACGTTATGTCAGCTTGGTGCCCTCGCCGGCGTTGTCTCTGGCGTAACGATTGGACTCCTGACGACACTCTTGTTATCAACAAGTAACGGCACATCCATGACCTTTGCAATGCCCTGGACATCAATCATCTTCAGTGTGATTGCCTGTACCGTCATCGGTCTTGTTAGCGGCCTCTATCCTGCCTATCGTGCAGCCAGCCTTGATCCAATCGAAGCGTTGAGGTATGAGTAGGGTGGGGTTGATGGTGGGGAGGCAGACCGCTCGCGTCAGCGAACACCCTGTGAGCGACAGCGAACACGCCAATACCATGCGTAACTTCGCAGAATGCTCGCCAGCCTTATCGTCATCATCCCCGAGATCGAGGAACTCATCGCGAATCGTGACTTTGCCACGATTCGTGTGGTTTTTGAGGATTGGGAACCGGTTGACCTGGCAGTTGTTGTGGCAGAACTCTCCGAGCAGAACCGTGTTGTGATTTTTCGGTTGTTGCCGACGGACATTGCGGCAGAAACGTTCGCCTATTGTGACCGCGACACACAGGAGTCACTGCTCCACGATATGGCAAAGGAGGACGTAGCAGCGCTCCTGAACGACATGTCGCCCGATGATCGAACGCAGCTCTTTGAAGAGCTCCCGTCCAACGTTGTCGCAGAACTGATAAACCAACTCTCGGCAGAAGAGCGTGCCGTTGCACTGTCGCTGCTGAACTATCCCGAAGACTCAGTCGGCCGTCTGATGACGCCCGACTACGTGATCATCAAAAAACACTGGACAGTACAACAAGCGCTGGATCACATCCGGACGTATGGCAAGGACTCAGAAACCTTAAATGTACTGTACGTCACGGAGCATGGGACACTCATTGATGAAATTCACATTCGTGAAATTCTGTTGGCAGATCCCGAACAGCGAATTGAAGAGATCATGGACTACAAGGCCGAAGCGCTCCTTGTAACCGATCCTCAGGAAAAGGCTGTTGACGAGTTTCGACGTCTTGACAGGTACGCCCTACCCGTCGTTGATGCTCATCGTAAACTTCTTGGCATTATTACTCTTGATGATGTTCTCGACGTTGTTGAAGAACAGGCTACAGAAGAAATGCAGAAGTTTGGTGGTGTTCAAGCCCTCGATGAACCGTATATCGACGTGCCGCTCTTTGAGCTTGTCCGTAAACGTGCAACCTGGCTCGTCGTACTCTTTGTTGGCGGTTTTCTCACGGCAACAGCCCTGGGTATCTATGCCGACCAGATTGAAAAGGCTGTTCTCCTTGCGCTCCTTATGCCCCTTATCATCTCAAGTGGCGGAAATGCTGGTTCTCAGGCCGCAACGTTGGTTGTTCGAGCACTAGCCCTTGGCGAGATCACGTTAGGTGATTGGTGGCGTATTGTGCGCAGAGAGGTCGCTGCGGGATTTATGCTTGGACTTCTGCTCGGTGTGCTCGGACTTGTACGTGTCTATGTTACCGCCTGGTCTGATGGTTCGTACAACGCATCGACACATCTGCTAGCGTTGACAATTATGATCAGCCTCGTCTGTATTGTCACCGCAGGAACAATAGCCGGATCGATGTTACCTCTCGTTATGAAACGTTTTGGCTTCGATCCGGCAGCATCGTCAGCACCATTTATCGCCACGTTCAGTGACGTTTTTGGTATCCTCATTTATTTTACGGTCGCCACAATTCTCCTGAGTGGTTCATTACTGTGACAGCGTAAGAAGTTGCTGTTAGAACATTGAATAGCGACTTGACTTCCGTCGCAACTGGACTCGTAACGTCCGTATGGACGACCTTACATCTTCAATAATCGATGCCAACGTCGCATTGGCTTCGTCATCGACGTAGTGCAGACCTCGCGCAATAGCAAGTCCACATTCAGTTTCCCCCACCTTTCCTTCAGCGAGGGCAACGTAGTGAGCAAACTCACCATGATCGACCATCGTTGCACCGTAGGCAAGATTTGTGGCGATCTCCGTTACGGAGCTCCGAATCTGACGTAACAAACCGTCGCGTTCGTCAACAGGAAATCTTGACGACACTCCATAGACAGCGATGATAAGTTCCATGGCCTTTTTATAGGCCTCAATGTCGCGGTGGTCCATACATCCTCCAATGGTTGATATGACCATGTGGTTTGACGAGGGCAAAATGTGACACCGTGACGTGGAGGATCGTCAGGATTCGTCACCGTCGTCTTCATGTTCCGGAATGTGCTGGAAAGCAATACGGGTGGCTGCAGTGTGGAGGGCATTCCATGCCGAGCCTATAAACAGGGCGTTACGACCGTACTTCTTATTGATAGCATCAAGTGACTCATTTAATCGGTCGCGCGATGGTTGTTGGTCTTCAAAGAGTTGTTGTGGTTGGCCGCCAGCCGGCTCCACATCATCGAGTGTCACCGAAACCTTGATAGGATCTGTGTGTTCGGCAGGCCACATCGTGAGCATTTGTGCAAGAGCGGCCGTAAGTGTCACTGTATCATCGGTGGCTGTTAACGTCAGCCGATGTTTCCATCGACTCCCATCGCGGTGGCGGATCGACACGGAGAGTCGTCCTGCGAGCAAACCATATGATCGTACCCGCGAAGCAGCTTTTTGCAGGAGACGGTGGAGTACACCCGTTGCGCCTTCACGCGTACGCAGAGCTGGTGGAAGCACATGGCTATGGCCAACCGTTGATCGGTCGGATTCGGGAAGTGAAATATCAACACCGCGTAGACGAGCATACATCCGCTCGCCTTCGATACCACCCCATACCTCACGCAGTTTCTGAGCAGGGGCCGTAGTTAATGCCTCAACTGTGTAGATTCCATGTCGCCACAGTCGTTCATACATTTTTTTACCGATTCCGCACAGATCACGAAGTTCGAGATCAAAGAGTTTGTGGGGTAGATCTGACTCGCGGATAACAACGAGACCATCCGGCTTCTGCATGTCTGAAGCTGTCTTGGCGAGATAGTCATTGGGTGCAATACCAATGGAACACTTGATACTCTCACCGACGTGTTCAAGCAGAGCGCGTTTAACATCGTAAGCGATGGAGACGGCACGGTCTTCGTTGCGCATTGAACCGATCAGCTCACACGACATTTCATCGACGGAATACACACGACGGACATGCACCACACTCTCAATGAGATCAACAAGTTTATGGTGCCACTTTACATAGACGTCATGGCGTGCTTGGACAAGAATTAACCCCGGACACATCGTACGTGCATCAGCAACACGCGTCCCCGTCTTTACACCATACCGTTTTGCTTCGTAAGAAGCTGCGAGGGCACTCGTTGACTCTGCCATCATTGGAACGATGGCAATAGGTTTCCCACGGAGTTCCGGACGCTCATGTTGCTCCACGGAAGCGAAGTAGGAGTTAAAGTCGACGTAGAGTGACTTCAGCATGAACGATTATACGAAATGTAGACGATACCTACAGCGGAGTATTCTCCGGGAGAAGGTGCCGGGGGCCTAAAGGTCCCCGGCACCTAAGCCAAACGTTCTACCCATGATTGCGTAAATTTGGACAGAATATGAACAACGATTCCCCATCATCACATCAAACTCTCACGACATCTCTCGAACAAGTTCCGGCTGGCACCATGGTGCGTATCGTCGAGATTCGTGGGGGTGGAGCAACGGAGCGTCGTCTTCGGGAACTTGGCCTGGCCGAGGGTGCCGAATGCCGTGTGGTTCGCCGTGCTCCATTTGGTGGTCCGCTTGAGCTTTCCTTCGGATCAACACGGATTGGTTTGCGTCTTGCCGACGGATTAGTGGTGATGGTTGAAGTCCTATCCTCGGCTACCATAGCCGCATGACGTCACGCCGAACGCTCGCCGTCGTCGGTACACCTAACGTTGGCAAATCGACGCTCTTTAATGCCCTGACTGGTCTGCGGCAGAAGGTGGGCAATTTCCCCGGCGTTACCGTCGAGCCACTTCTCGGCTCCGTACGCACGTCAGAGGGAGCTGCTGAGCTCATTGACCTGCCGGGTGTCTACGGTCTCGACCCGACGTCCGAAGACGAACGTATGACGGCCGATGTGCTGCGTGGGGAGCACCCCTCCATTCCACGCCCCGACGGTCTCATTGTCGTTTTGAACGGTTCGGCACCAGAGAAGTGTCTCGCCCTCTTTTCGTCCCTCGCTGATCTCGGTTTGCCCACTGTTGTGGCCGTCACCATGGTTGACGAGGTAAAGGCACGCGGAGGCGCGTTTGACGACATCACCTTACACCATGAACTCGGCGTTCCTGTTGTGTCGGTTGTCGGAAGCCGCGGAATTGGTATCGGTGATCTTCTTGATGCTATTGTTCGACCAACAGTTGCACAGATTCCAACACCGGTCCTATCGCCCACTGCCACACCTACAGAGCGCTTAACATGGGCCACGGCACTCGTCCAACGTGTTGTGTCACCGGGTAACCACAACAGTCGGAGTGAAAAACTCGATCGTGTGCTGTTACATCCAGTTCTCGGAACGGTAATCTTTATCGGTGTAATGGCCTTCTTTTTCCAGGCAATCTTTACCTGGTCTGAGCCGTTGATGACACTGATTGAAAATGGTGTGGCCGAACTTCAGCGTCTTGTTGCTGATACCATGGATGATGGCGTGGTACAAAACTTTGTGACAAATGCTCTGCTCGGTGGTGTGGGGAGTGTCATTGTGTTCCTGCCGCAGATCCTCATCTTAAACGTCATGATTGTTGTGCTCGAAGAGTGTGGATACCTAGCACGAGCTGCATTTCTCATCGACAGGTTTATGGGTGTTTTTGGCCTGCAGGGCAGAAGCTTTATTCCCCTCCTTGGCTCGTTTGCATGCGCCATACCAGGTATCATGTCAGCTCGGATCATTCCGAACTATCGTGATCGTATGGCAACGATCCTCGCCGCTCCACTTATGACCTGTTCGGCACGACTTCCTGTCTATGCTCTCATTATTTCTGCTGTCGTTCCCGCAACAACAGTTTGGGGAGGTTTTGGTCTGCAAGGTATTGTGATGTCGGCCCTCTTCGTGGCTGGTGCCCTGAGTGGCCTACTGCTGGCTCTCGTTCTGAAGCGTACAATGTTTCGTGGTGGAGTTGTTCCGTTCTTAATGGAGTTCCCACCGTATCGACTGCCTTCCTTACGAAGTTTAGGTATCGGTGTGATCCACCGAGCAAAGGATTTCCTCACAACTGCTGGTACGGTCATCCTCGCCTTTAGTATCGCCTTGTGGATTCTCACCGAACTTCCTCGTGCTGATGTGTCTTCAGACATGACAGAGATTCAGGCCAGTCAGCATCAACTCGAACAATCATTTGCGGCAGACATTGGTCGGTCGATTCAGCCCGTTTTTGAGCCCCTTGGTTTTGATTGGCGGATTACCCTAGGAATCCTTGGATCCTATGCAGCCCGCGAAACCTTTGTTGGTGTAATGGGCCAGATCTATGCTGCAGATGTCCGCGAGGACGATGTATCACTTCGTACAACCTTACGCTCTCGTCTGTCACTTGGCACAGGACTAGCAATACTCGCATTCTACGTGTATTCGTTACAGTGTATCAGCACCATGGCCGTGATGAAACGCGAAACCGGTTCATGGAAGTGGCCAACAATCTCATTTGTTGTGCTCTTTGTCCTTGCCTACCTATCTGCCTTTATCGTCTACACGATGTTTTCGTAATCGCAGCGAACACCCCACCATAGATCGGAAGAGCG
>DDUR01000080.1 GCA_002344895.1 Ignavibacteria bacterium UBA2333 | reverse complement strand
GAAGGTGGGGGACGGTAGGGGAGGATGGGGGAAGGTGGGGGAGGATGGGCGAAGGTGGGTATATAGCAAAGATGCTTGAGTAAACGTCGTAATAGTTTAATACACAAGTCGCATACAGAAATGAGTTAGATAGTTACATCTCCGTGTGCTTCATAAGATTACGAGAAATCCTACGAGAACGTGCAGGTGTCACGGAACGTTTGAAATGAGAAAATCTGGTAAATCGAAAATATTTGTCACAGTTGATATGCTGGATTGTCTATATTGAGCATGGAGGTGTAAGAACGTGAGGATGAAGGGGAGTGATGCAGAGTCATAGACGATATTTAATCTTGCTAGTTTTGGTAAGCATCTGTGGTGTGCAGGCTTATGCGCAGATGGAATATGCTACATGGGTGTTTGGATCAGGGGCTCACATTTCGTTTCTGGCTAAGGATAAGCCGGTATACATCGAGCATCCGAGAAAGTTGATTAACATCCCGACGATGGAAGCCTCTGAAGGAGTGGCAGTCTATAGTCACCCTTGTACGGGTGAGCTTATGATGTATTCTGATGGAAGGAATGTTTTTAATGAAACTGGATTTGTGATTGACGGAGGCTCAAACCTCATTGGCGGTGAGAGCTCAACACAGGGAGCACTCTTTATAACTGATCCTGACGATCCAGACATTGTATGGCTTGTGGTAGCGCCTGACCTTACGGGTGAACAAAATGCTGGTCGACCTCATGCTTATGGCGGATACAAGATACTGATTGAAGGGCCAGGGCAATATCGCGTTATAGAGCGCGAGATTCCCATGACAAATCCCGATAGACCCTATCTCATGCAGGCCGACAGTGGGACTGAGAAACTAACGGCAACTCATCTCGAGAATCAACTTGATGTGTGGGTGGCTATGCTGGTAACACAGGGTGCAACGTCACGGATCATATTTCGGCTCTTAACAAAGGATGGATTTGCACCGACTGCCATCGAGTATGAACTTGGATGGCGTGTTGGCCCTGCTGGTGCGATGAAGTTTTCGCCGAATGGAAGACATCTAGCATTCGTGGAGGGAGACCAAAGGTTTATACATCTATTTGATTTTGACAAACGAACAGCACGGCTGAGTAATGCCAGATCCGCACGGATTCCATTACAAAGTCAGTGGAATGGTGCATTGTCGCGTGCCTACGGACTCAGTTTCTCGCCACAAAGTCGAAACGTCTTTGTGAGCGCTCGTGGTACACTGAGTTTCCAAAGTAGTGTTGTTGTTGGATTTGACGTTTCGGCCACAACGAGTGCTGCACTGGAAGCATCGGGCAATGTGGCCGGTGGTATTAGTGTTTATAATTCGTGGTCTGGAGCATTACAATTAGCTCCAAACGGTTGGGTATACATGTGTGCCGGAGAGTACGTAAGTCGGATTCGTAATGCGGACAATCCGCCAAATGAGGTTCAGTTTGATATGATTAGTTTTCGGTTTGATGCACCCACGAGTGGAAGGATCGGACTCCCATCTGCCGTAGAGTCAACCTATATGCCTGGATATCTTGCGCCGCGATGCAGATTGCCGGTTGTCACGATGGATGTTCCCGCGATATGTGAAGGTACATGTTCGCCAATCAATGCCACGGTTACACCGGATGCCAAACGTGTTGTATGGTACTTTCCCGGATCAACAACGGATAGTGTTGTATCTGTAACTCCACCCGACCGTGTTTGTTATCCGAAAGCAGGAACGTATGTAGCAAATGTGGTAGCGACGAGTGATAACGGTACGTCTCAATTCCAGTACACGCTTACCGTTAACAGTCTGCCAAATGTAGATGCCGGTGAAGACAAGTCAGCCTGTTTCGGTGGTAGTATACAGCTTCGCGCACGAGGGGCAAAGACGTATCGTTGGTCGCCAGGAACGTTACTATCAGACTCAACCATTGACACACCGCTACTCCGAAATCACGACGGGCCGCGTACGTACGTCGTGACAGGAATTGATACAAACGGCTGTATTAACACAGACACCATTATGGTTTCCATTGGTCCTTTTACTGGGACTGGACAAGGAGACACAACGGTCTGTCCGAAAACAGAAGTACAGATATCGGCTACGGGCGGATCTGGATGTCGATGGTTGGATAACCCGTCGATTACATCAAACCAAAGAACTGTCATCGCAGAAGGTACGAGGACATACAGAGCAGAGCTCAGTGATGGGGCATGTGTGGATACCGTGAGTGTCACGGTTCGTGCGCATGCAGGACCGGGATTACTGCGGCGAAACGACACCGTGATATGCCGCGGAGACGTTGTAGACATAACACCTGTGACAGAACTTCCGGTAACGGTTCGGTATGAACGTGGTGGACCCAAGGCTGCTCCGATTCAGAAGACGCAGTACATCGTGCATGTGACAACGTCACAAGGTTGCACCGAGTCGGACACAATCGAAATTGACGTAGAAGTGGTTACGCTTGAGGCAATGTCCGACACAACCATCTGTGCTGGTGACAGGCTTGTACTCTCTGCCGTTTCGTCACATAGCGTTCGCTGGACTGATACGTCGGGGCTTCCGATTAGCACAGCTGAGTTTCGACCGACAAAGGATACGACAGTAATATGTACAACGAATACTAGTTGCGTTAAACGAGACACCGTTGAGATTAGCGTCATTGACCCCACACAACCACGACGAATTGATACGAGTACATGTGCTGGTGTTCCACTTTCGCTCGTGGTTCCATCAAGACATGGAATACGATGGACAGCGAACAACTCGTTGGCTTTTAACGCTGATACGGTAACGGTCACACCGACTGCCCCCACAACATATCACGGTCGTGAGGGTCTCGAAACCGGATGTTACAAGGATGTCTTCATTGCAATCTCTATCGAACCATTACGCACTGTCCACGTCAGTATACCTGACCTGAACGTTGAGTCCGGCGAACCGGTCGACGTGCCAATGTTCGTTCGCGCAACACAAGACACTGCGCGCGTACGCGTTCGACTAACTGCATCATCACGTGACTTTGTTTTTGGATCTCCGAGTTATGGCGACACATTGATCAGTGTAACCCCTGAGGTGGACACGATCTACTTTCCAGCTGAGTTCTTTCTTGGCACCGATACGATTGTTGATGTCACCATCGCTGCATCAACGGACAATCTCTGTTACATCATACAGCCCGACCACGGTCGTATACTGCGCGAAGGCTGTGCAACAGAACTCCGGCCCGTTAAACTTGGAATACCTCTACAGGTTGAGCTCCGAGATCGTGGTGAGAGAATTGAACTTGGTATTACTGGAGGAATGAGTGAAACGATCATTCAATGTTTTGACCTGCTCGGCAGACTCCTCGTCGAACGACGACTTCCAGCAGGAGCACGGGAGCACGTAGAACTTTCAGGACTTGCGCGGCAGACAATCATCCTCGTGAGAAATGGCGCGGAAAGTGAACAGATATTACATCAACAGCGCGAGTGATTGGGTGAGCCTGATCGCGTGGTGAAGATTCATTCAGAGAACTTTTTTAAGAAGGCCACAACATGCAGAAATCTTCTGTTCAAGTACGAGCTATCGTCAACGGACTCGTTCTGATGGTGATGACACTCGGATTGTCGTCGTGTGGTTCCGATTCCGCACCGGCACCGACACCAACGCCGTCGGACACAACGTTTACGGTGTCAGGTAGTATATCAGCGGCTGGTTCAGAAAGTGTTGAAGGTGTCATCGTTCGTGTTGGTTCGATGTCTGATACAACATCTGCTGATGGCCAGTGGTCGATAATCGGTCTTGCTCCGGGTACCTATGACGTAACCCCTACAAAACCCATGCTGACATTTGAACCTACGTCACGTGCTATTACCATTGCGACGTCGAACCTGGCTGGTCTTGACTTTACGGCAACAAAGGTTACGTCGACCATACGGCCCGAGATGGTGGAGATTCCTGCTGGTACAACGATGATAGGAATCCGCCAGGGATATAATGGAGGAGATGGCGGCTCCGGCAATACGCACCCTGCACATCTGGTTACAATTACCAGACCGTTTCAGATTGCCAAAACAGAGGTTACGCAGGCTCAGTACAACGCACTCATGGGCTCAAACACATCTCATCTTCAGGGGCCAAACTATCCGGTCGTAGGTCTACGACTGATTGATGTCGCAACCTACTGCAATGCTGTATCAGACGCTGAAGGATTGCGTCGGGCCTATATCATCACGGAAACGGAAGTCATTTGGGATCCGGATGCGCCTGGATATCGCTTACCGACAGAGGCTGAATGGGAGTATGCTGCGCGTGGTGGACTTCATTCTGATACCGTAAATACCCATGGTGGGTACAATAGCGGTAAAACAACAGATACGTTTGTTGAAGCTCTTGCATGGTTTAGTGACAACACTAGATCACCATCGGATCCAAGATATCGAATCTATAAAGAAGTAGCTCTTCTTACTCCGAATCGCTACGAACTATTTGACATGATGGGTAATGTGAGCGAGGTTGTCTTTGATGTTCTAACGCCATATACGGATCTGTCACGTTCGGACCCGAGATCAACACTCACGTTGTCATTGTCGTCAACGAACCTGCTGGTTCGAGGGGGGAACTACTCCAATTCAAGAGGTGAGATGACATTCCAGTTTAGAGATGAGACTAATCTCATTCCAACAAACCGTGTTACGGGTATTAGACTTGTGCGCAGTAATTAATGATGGAGTACGATCACTTGCCACCACACCTCCATCGTTCAAGTGTATGACAACAAACCATCCAGTACACTCGCGTCGTTCAAACGTCGAAGTTGTTCTCACGTTCCTGATCATGATCGCTTCATTTGTGATGCTCATCGAAGCGAACTTCATCAGTAATACTGCCGCAATGTCTGTTGGAGAGACCACCGTCTCGATCACTTTACTCATTGTATGCTTAACTCTGTTTCGATTTCATCATGAGATAGCAAGGGCCTTTACATTCATCATCATGATTCTGTCCACGTTCAGTCTCGTAAATCTAACGGGTGATAACACTCTTGTTCAACATGGGATTGCGGTAAAAGAAGAAGCCATGATGTCACCTCAGTTCGAGCCTACAAGCGCTCTCCTTCTCGTCATGCTTGTCCTTGTGAATGTCTTTTGGTTTCGTGATCTGTATAAACGATATATCGACGTGTAGACGTGGCCACTTTGCAAACGAAACAACTCATTGACGACAACTGCGTAGTTTGCTGACTGCTTGTACACCCACAGTGGAAAGTCCAAACAGGCGTGATCGACTACGAGTCTTGAAATATGAAACACTTGCTGACCATCGTACTTACTCTTGCTCTCGCTGCCTGTTCTACGATAGGCACGCCCGATGAGTATGAGTATACCGTCTACTTCACCAAGGGCTTTCGTCAAGACACAGTTGCCGTTACAATTGACAATGTTGCGGTTGGACCTCCCATTAGTTTGACAACGTGGAGCGTGTTAGACAAGGCCGGAAGCTGGATTGAGGTACGTGTTGACTCAGGTCTTCTTGTAGCAGAGTTTAAGCCGCATCACCGTATAGCCGCATTAGGTGAGCCGCGAAAGACCACGCAGTTCCAGGTAACACACAAGAATGTCTCGTTCACGTATTCAATGGATGTACGACAAGGAAAGTGGTTGCTCGTTTCTTTGGACAGTGTGATTCGCTTTGAACAGTGGACTCGAGCTCCGATTTTCGACTAGGCGGAAGGAGTGTTTTCTTTTGAGCAAGATGTTGCCATGAAAAACTACACTGTCCCACCCGCCTTCCGACTTCAAGGTTGCATCCTTCCAGTCTTCGTCAATCTTCGTGTACAACGAGTACATCTCGTGGTGCTCTGTATCCTCGTTTTAATGACGTATGCATGCAATATCGTAGATGAAGTTGATGAGTCGCTCATAGGTGCTCATGAATGTGTTGTCTTTCAAAAGTATGGATGCCCTACCTCAGTATACAGAATACGTATCCATCCTGACTCTTCGTACATGGGCGTTCGTTCAGCGTTACCATATATCATTCGCAAACGAGGAGCAACGGATCTTACTGAACTTGTTGAACTGCAGTACGTACGGGGTGACAGCGTGCAAATGAGGGTTTGGACCATACAAACGGAACATGGTGACATTGTCATTGATAATTACATATGGTCTTCTAATGTAGTATTTTGATGCCGGTCATCCATAATCGCTCATTACACGACTGAGGTACGGCATCATGGTTGTAACTCAGAGTAAACTTTGTAAGGAACAGCAATTGCTCTTGGCGTTTAAAGGCGTTGGTTTACTGTTGTTGCTCTCGTTGGGCTTTATGACATGTGGCATCAAGTCTCTGGATCTGCATCAGTCAAGTCCACAGGTGATTGTAACAGACAGTATCATTCGTATAGATTCATCGTTGATGCGTACGGTGACTCTCACTCCCACATCACAGAGTACAGAGATTGTTGACATTGAGGATGGTCAGATTCGTATTCCAGGTCCGCCATACGATACATTCGGTACCATGTATCATGATTCTACGATGGTCTGCTTATCAAATGGATCAAGCAACGTACCGTTGATACGCTATGTACGGCACACAAAAAAACTTCAGTACCCACGCACGTACGGCGATGTTGTTTACTGGTATCATCAGATTGGCCCCGTCGTAGCAATTGCTGTGGGACGATGGATTCGATTCTATGACAAGGCCGGAAGAGTATTCGACTCAACGAGCTCTGTAAACACTCGAGTTGGAAAACACTCACGCGTTGTAACTTCCATCATAGAGGACCATCACGTTGATGTTGTTACTGTCGACACGATCAACCTTAGCACTTCGAAAAAACGATGGAAACTCGACAGTCACGATGACTATCCAACGTGTATTCACGATTCTACGATATTCACATCCTTGGAGATTGAAGAGATAACCGAGTTGGAAAATATTACACCATCATTCGTCGAGTTAGGAATTGGAATTCATAGCATCACCTACGATGCGACTCGTAAGGCATTGTCGCCTGAACACCTCGTTGTACGATTAAAGGTGCCATCTTCTGTATCGTATCAAACGTATAAACAACAATTGTTAGGTGTCAATGATCATCGTATCGTGTTTGTCCTCTGCGAGGAGACGGACAAGCCAAAACTCACGGACTACCTTGTTGTGTGCGAACGGGATGCTTCAATGGCAAGGGTGTACATGATTCCGAGCACAATGCGTCGCACGCTGTGGAAGAGAGCACAGTATGACAATGATATGGACATGTACATTTCAGAGTGGCCTTCTGGAGTTGGCTATCACGTCGACGATGACCTACAGAGTGTTGTTGCTGCCTGGCCAACACGGCGAGGACTATCATTTCGTATCATTGACGTGAAGTAGCCTTCTTTCACAGCAGCTACCACTGTTCTTGTCAGTTCCAGTCAGGTATCGCATGGCGACAGGACGCGCTTTACATCAATGGTCTAACGTATTATCAGCGAGGAGCGTACTCAAGATATGGCAATTGATATGATACCAACAACTGTGAACGTCTGTCCTATGTTCATCGTCATGCCGAGACGTTGTTGAGCAGAGTAATGCACATTTCCACTAGGATCATATACGAATCGGTACGATGCGTGAAGCACCAAGGAATCAAGTCATGATGCACGGCTACATACTCAGGTGTTATCTCGTCGATGCTCGGCGATACCTATCTATGAAGAAATATACGGCCGCCCAATGAAGTGTCGTTGTATCATATCAACAATGATTATGTGTGTGATACTACCATCATGCCACGCACATCGGTATGGATGTGTTCGTGTTGAACTTGATCACGAGATGAAAGGATCTCATCATACGACACGACTTGTGGCTGTGCAGTATACGTATGGCGGTCAATGGCTCACTGCTCGTAACTGTGCAGTATCTGAATTCTTTGAACTACCGTTGGAGATAGATTCTGTCTTTCAAACTCGATTCATCTTTCTTGATGACACAAGTACAGTGTTCCGATCTATGGCTTTAACATATAGGCTCACGGGACAAATTCGAATTGGCCGTAGTATTCAAGGGGACCTCAGTATAGCTCGAGAGTCATCGGTATACCAGGCTCTCACTGACACATGTTACTACATCGTATACAACGATAAGCAAGTATTGCTGAGTTGCAAATCGAAGTGACGTATACGCAAACATCGTTTAACTCCGTGTATCGGAGTATGATCGTCAAGACATTGATGAGTGTCCTGCTCGTGAGCGTTGGCTTCTTCATAGTGGGATTCATTCTGGTCGGATGCAGTACAGTATCATTCGAATGTGTTCCAATAGAAGCGTATGAACCTCGTAAGCTGGGCAACTACGCGCCGTCGACGCACGCAAATATGCTTGGTAAGGTGCAACCCGAGTACAATGTGACCGGTGAGTGGATCCGTGCGGAGGTGTGTGATGGTACACGATCATTCCGACTTCCTAATGATGAGTCCGTTGCAGGCCTGATTCGCTTACGTATCGGAAATGACACGAGTGTGGTATTCAGTGACCTTGTTCTGAAATATGCCACTACACGTCGACTACAGGTACGTATGCACATCGAGTCTGATTCTACTCGTCTGGCAATGAGCTCTTCAAACAACGTAGACACTTGTTTTACGCTCTTCGTCGATAATGTTTACGTCGTGAATGGCTGTAGATAGTGCTGTTGTTCATACGAGGAATCCGTGTGCTGGCATGTGTGGTACGTGCGATATTCAGCGTGGCATAGAGTTGTCGGTCCCACATCACCTCGCGTCACCCAAAGCATTGGTGTAGAGCTTCGATAGGGAAGTCATGATAGTCTCGATAGATGGTCGCAGGATTCTAGACTCTCGTACACAGCTTACAATAACGGTAGTACAGACTGCCAACATGGCAGAGCTTTACCGAGATACAGCGTAGATTCTTACCTTCGTTTGGTAAGGACAATCCAGTAAAGTGTGGCCATCGGGCATGAAGGTGCTCATTGAATTGTCCCAGGAGAAAGCCTTGAAGCATGTCCGTACCATATTGTTCCCTAATCCAACGCGACCAACATCCGTCCTCAACCTATTCGCGCTCGTTCTATTCTGTAGTGTACCTACTAGAGCTCAGTTACCTCGGCCCGTCAACGTTCAGTCGCTCAAATCATTCGAGAAGAGCACCTTAGTGTATGATTCTGTCACATGTACTACTCGAATAAAGTTTGAAGAAGCCACCGATTTATACATTACATCTTTCGCCGTGGACATGGTTACACCAAGTATGGTGAAACGTTCGGATACGCTTCGAACAGGTCCTGAATCATCGCGTACAAGTGTGGACACAGAGTTACCGATGCATCAATTCGTCGTTAAAAGTATGTGGCGGCGTGGTGAGAATCTCGTGATAAATATCTCGAGGAGTTATGAATGGTATTGCACAGGAGATCCATTAGTATTGATTGGAGCGGATTTGGTGTCGGTACGCTCGTCGTGGAATGATGATACAATTCCAAACCGAGATACCGTTTTCATGATCGGATCGGAAATGCGACAGAGAGACGTCGAATGGACTACTGATACACTTCATTTCCCGGATTCGTCGCTACTGATTCTCCACATGACCGATCAGCCAGTAAAGGACTGTTCTTCATTTGGAAGGTCAACCCGTGTATTCCTCATACTCGAGCATGCTATAGGTGTAGTATACGTGCGTCAACGTTCATCGCTGAGATACGTTCACGAGAAGACGCTGACGTTCTAACAATGTATCTGGAAGTATACAGTACGAAGATTGCCACAAAAGTCTGAACATCGTTTCCACACATTGTCAAACACGTACAATGACTACAAGATCAAAAGCATATCGCAGAGTTAGAGTCAATTCTGAGGGTATTGTCGCGTGGGTTTTCACAACGCACCGTACTGCGTATCAAGGTCCAATGTTTTATTTGGCGTTGATAATTGTGCTCATTACGTTCATGTTTGTGGTCGTCGTGATTTCACTTGGGGGAGATAGCTCGTCGGTTATACTGCCATGTATTGTCCTTGATCTCATTCTCATCTACAAAGAGGAGTTCGAGAGGCGGGATGCAATTCGCTCACTGTGTATCGGACGAGACACGGTCGTTGTACGGTATAGACGTCGCGATGTAGAAATGGAAGCACGTGTTGATCGGCAGAACTTCGTTTGCAAGAAGAAGTACTTCCAACTTCAAAGGAGTGCTGGTGAGTACTTGCTCCTAAAAGCTGGCGAGGACACGGTTAGGATTTGTCAACGACACTATATGACAACTCAAGATATCCTGGCTTTACATGCCGACATCCAGTCAGTACTCAACAATGGTGCGCGACAGTGATCTCTATCATCTGTCTGATCTGTAGTGATACGGGAATGGATGAAATTGTTCGGTCGGCACAAACAAGCATGAGAGGCAAACATGAATCGAAAAACCATCGTACATGCGTCATTCCTCGTTTTCGCTAGTGTACAAGCATTAACACAGGTTCTTGAATGGCGCGCCCGGGTGCTTAATGCAGATACATTTATCGGTACAGGAATAGTTACCTAAGTGGAGACAGGCCCTAGATACGGTCCTGAGAATCGCGAATATTCAGCTACGTTGGTTGTGCTGGAAACTGATTCGGCAATAGGCCAGGAATCGAACTATTGTACGCAATGGATTGTATGTTGTAGATTCCGACAGATGCAGACCACTGATTCCTACGGAAGCTGCAAAAGGGACGGCCGATGCTGCCTCTAGCGCTTTTCAGAAAACAAAAAGCATGATTAGTAGCTTCATTGACTTTCTCGGCTCTTTACCGAAAGACATTTCCCGCACCGTAAATTCTTATCTTCAAGAAACTGAAGATTTAATCAAAAGAGCTCCCTACTCCCACTGAATGCTCATTGCTATGATACATCCACTCAAACTACTCTGCACATTAACCGCATGTGTTGCAGTTCTTGCATCGTGCGGGGGGACCCATGGTCGAATTGGACGCGTGTGGATCGAACTTCCTGCGGATTCAGTCTCAACCTTACTAATACAGGAAGAGATATTGCCAATCCAGCCAATACTTGCCAGCCTTGTTGATAATGGGAGTACGTACCTGAAGATACCAGTTTCTACAACCAGTCAAGAATTTGACACGATACGCATACATGTGACCATTGACTTTGTTCAAAACGGAGTTACTGGCTGCTATCTCGGCCTCATTGGCTACATGCCCAAAGGTACAAATCGCTATTGTATGCAGGACAAATGCACCTCGGAACAGGATGAAGCAGCGCTACGTTTATTCGAAGCTGTCGTTCTCAACCCACTTAGAAGACACATAAGAATTGGGGAGCTCGAATCATAAACTGCTTGTCACATGGTAAGAATGAACGAGAACCGTCAGAAGTACGAACGATTGCGTGCATCATATCAACCTTGCGCTTGGATTCGATTCGGCATCAAAACTTGCGTGCGTGGCACAGCCGATTGATGTTTGTCTGCGGCGATGGTTGTTGAAGTATTTGGTATATCGGTTCTCTGCAACTACTTAGCGAGCGTTGATCTGGAGCTGGACATGAACATGAACTCACTCATCATCACCCAGCGTAACCCAAGTCACCCAGCGTAACCACGCGCAATTGTATCTTTACGATGCATCCGGCAATCGTGTCGTCAAGCGGTATTACGAACCGAGTACAACACTAGAAACGACGACGTGGTATGTTCGTGATGCCCAGGGCAATACCATGGCCATCTACACAAAACCATCCGACTCCAGCACGGCCCGTCTGACAGAAGCGCCGATCTATGGTTCATCGCGGATTGGTGTTGCCCGCCTCGGCTCCCTGTATTCATCGTCTACGTCACACACGGCACCAACTCTGGGCACAGTGCTGCCCCGTATCACCGGTGCAAGATCCTACGAACTCACCGACCACCTCGGAAATGTCCGCGCTACTATCTCCGATATAGCCGTAAAACACGGTACCGAGTGGGACGCCGAACTCGTCACCCGCACCGACTACTATCCCTTCGGCATGATAATGGACGGTCGGAACGAGGCAAGCGGTGAACACCGGTATGGGTATAATGGAAAGGAAAATGATAATGAGGTGAAGGGAGACGGGAATTCAATCGACTATGGTGCGAGAATTCTCGATCCTAGGGTTGCGCGGTGGATGAGTGTTGATCAATTGGCTTCAGCCTACCCAACTCAATCGGCGTATTGCTTCGTCGCGAACACTCCACTCCAAGCAGTCGATCCTGATGGGCGTCTCATTATCTTTATCAATGGATTTCATACTGGTACGGCGGGTAGGGAGTACTGGCAAAGGTCCCGTGTTGTTAAGTCATATACGACCTACGGATGGGGTATCGGAACAGTCCGTGATGATAAAACCATAACAGAACGCTGGGACGACAATCTTATGCATCGATGGAATGACTATAACGCGAAATACTATGATGGATCTCTTGGAGGTGCACTTAATACTGCCATCACAACAGCAATGAACCCTCAGTACATCGCGACAAGCAATCTCAATCCCGCCGTTCGAGGATTAGCTGGACTGTTGCAATCTCGCATCGATGCAGCGGACATATTCAGTAAGCTTGAAAAGGATCCCAACGATCCGAAAAAAATAACAGAAACAATTAAGATCATTGCTCATAGCATGGGAGTCGCATATGCACGAGGGTTTGTGTATGGGTTAGCAGAGTATGCTACGAAGCATGGATTGGACGTGAGTTTTGAAATTGAAGTTGACATTGCATCGTTTCAAGGATCAGCGCTTCCTGCACTTACGGACATCGTAGACGCTTCATTCTCAATGTCAGGTGATGAAGACTGGGTTGCTAATGGCAAAGGTTCATTTAACCTGTTGAGGTTGCTTTCTCCATCATCTGTGGTTCCTAAGGCAAAAGAGATACCGACAAAGAAGGGGACTGGTCATGGAATCTGGGATTACGACGTTGACGAAGTAGCAGAGAGCAAAAAACCATGAATTCGCGTATGAGAATTGAGAATGTACGTGCTGCCTGGGTTGTTTTGCAAGTAACTCTGTTGACACTCATTAGCATGTCTTGTTCGGAAACTGAATCTTACTCAGAATGCGACAAGTTCGCAAGAATGACATCGGCACCATTTGACATAGAACATGTAGCTCGCCAGCTGCTTGACTTGTCATCGGGTGCAACATCGAGTAGGCGTAGTAAAGTGAACGTTTATGATGTGAAGGTTGATCTCCTGACATTGCACGTGTCGCCTCAAGACGACAGAATGTTCGCCATCTTTGTGACACGTGAGCCGAATCGTCGTTCGAACTACTTTCAACGTAACAATGTCACCGATACATTTATGACCTGTTTCGGCGCTGTGTTTGAGAGAATCAGCGATACCATCACGGTTGGCGGTATTCTACAGAACGTATACTTTGTGTCATATCCAATAGAGGACTCATCTCGACTATATTCGGCTGTATGCAATACGTATTACGGTCACGATAACATGCATAACGGCTACGCTACGTGGGATGGAAGTGATCCGGTGGTCAATGATGTAAAAACTCTGAATCCTTATGATCGTGGATTCTGGGAGAAATCACCTATCTGGAAACAGTTAGCGGATGCAGAGTGGAATACGTTTAAGTTCCGCATTAACGGAGATAGTGTAGTGCTCGATAGTACTTTCAATCAAATAGTGAAATAGAGTAGGCCGATGATGAATGACTTCCCCGGATTCTGTTGACATTCTGAGTGCGCGAAATTGCCAAGATTTGTTGGCATGGAGGCACACATGAGAAACGAGAGCAATCGAGGAATTCGCTACGACGAAGACTTCAAGCGTGAGGCCGTTCGTTTTGTCCTTGAGGAGGAGATGATGCGCCAGCCATCCGCTCGGAATCAGCGGAAAACCAAGCTGATAGAGCTCATCGATTGGCTACCTTACTCCCTGGCAATACGAGGGTTGTTACATCAACGCACTACGTCACTCGGACTGTCAATGAATATTGGGGAACTCCAGACCATCAGTGACCAACGCATGCGATGGTGTGTCATGGCACTCCTTGATGCGGAATCCATCTGGAATAAAATTCATAGATTTCAGCGACGGCCCATGCTGCAGCGAGCAATCTCTAAGGAAGTCCAACAACGAATTCAATCACACACATTCGAGCGATCGCCTTCGAGAATTTCAACTAAGAAACGGACATGATCCCGTCACGTGTGATCATCGTATGTTGTAACATCCAAATGGTTGTCGTTGTATGCTTAGCTAGCATTCTCGTATTGGCGTCGTGTGTGTTTGATACGGGAGAGAAGCAAGTTTGCAATGATCTCTCGTTGTGGAATATGGAAAACCGACTGTTCTATCTTGTTGATCGAAAACAGCCAGAAGTTGTGGGTGGTGTACTTGAGGGTAGGGTGCACTATATCTGTTTGATTGATGAAGTTGTAATCGTCGGTTTTACGCGAATGTATCACGGTGCAGATTTGGAATGGGCGGCTATTGATGTTGAAACGAAACGCATTGACAGTCTGGGCCTGGATGATGCAGATCGAATTTGGCGTGATTATAAAGTCAGCGTTGACACAGTAAGTGCTGTGCTTGACTTTTGGAAACGTCTATAGTCTTTATGCTAAAGCTAATGTAGCGATAGTCTCTTGCTGAGGACTGGATACACCGGAGCATAGTGACCCCCAAATTCCGGAGCATACTGACCCCTCTACCAGAGCATACTGACCCCCTGTTGTAAGGGTGATAGCATGACATTCCGGCGGATACTGACCCCTTTGATATGGCAGTATGTGATCGGAGCTGGCGGACATGTGGATCACTCATAATGTGGATTTGCATGGCGGGCGAAACGATTGGACGAATTCACCGGGCATCGTGATTACCCGGTGAATCTGTCACCAAACGAATTCACCGGGCATAGTGGTTACCCGGTGAATGTATCTCCGGGCGCATTCACCGGGCATCGTGGTTACCAGGTGAATCCGATTGCGTGGCGTTACGGACATTGATTCCGTCCGACGAGGACGCATGTGAATGCCTCGAGTGCCTGCCAGTATCCAGCGTGAGCCTGCGTAACCCCGCGTAACCCTGCGCTATTGTATCTTTACGACGCCTCCGGCAATCGTGTCGTAAAACGATACTACGAACCGAGCACAACACTGGAAGTCACAACGTGGTACGTCCGTGATGCCCAGGGCAACACCATGGCCATCTACACCAAACCATCCGACTCTACAACGGCGCGTCTCACCGAGGCGCCTATCTATGGTTCGTCGCGGATCGGTGTAGCCCAACTCGGTTCCCTGTATTCAACGTCAGCGTCAGACACGATACAAAATTTCGGAACAGTATTCCCGCGTATCACCGGTGCCAGGTCGTATGAACTCACCGACCACCTCGGCAACGTCCGCGCCACCATCTCTGACATTGCCGTCAAACACGGCTCCGACTGGGATGCCGAACTCCTCACCCGCACCGACTATTATCCCTTTGGCATGATCATGGACGGTCGGAACGAAGCCAGTGGCGAGCATCGGTATGGGTATAATGGCAAGGAGAATGATAATGAGGTAAAGGGTGACGGGAATCAGCAGGATTATGGATTCCGCATCTATGATCCGCGTGTAGCACGGTTCTTGAGTGTGGATCCGTTGGCTCCAGATTATCCATCTTGGAGCCCGTATCCGTTTGCGATGAATAGACCTATTGACGGGGTGGATCTTGATGGACTTGAATTCTATGCTGCGAATTTAGCGGATAGACAGTTCGTATTGAATTCGATACAAGAAGTTCTCGGCAGTAGTAATCTATTTGTATTTAATGGTCCAATACTTCAGTCAAATCCCAACGCACAAATTCCTAGTATGTCAGCTGCTCAGCGAGGTATCTATGACGGTCTGCTCAACGTCGTTCAGTCCTCACGTCCACTTGGGTTCAATGCGAATGCTGATGGTGGGCCTCTTGGGGTTGAATTCAGGAGTCCGATGGCACCTAACGGCGGTACACAGTTGAACACGCTGAATTTGTTCACTACGCCAGGAGCAGAATACTTCGTAACACCATCTCAAAACCCTTGGTACGCGATTATCTACATGAACATTTCAGAAGCGTCTACAGAAACGTACGCCGCAGTCGGTGGAGGCACTACGGGGGGCAAAGCATCTGCTGTGTTCATTCACGCCATGCTTGATCATGCATTACATTGGGTGAATGGGTCAAACTCTGGTGATCCACCTAGCCTGCCCGCAGGTTCGTCACCTGAAGAACAGAACCTAAATCTTGTCAGATATCACAATGATGCGTTGCAGATACTAGGAATGCCGAAAAGGACTGGCGCGGACCATGATGGTGCAGTGAGTGCACCATAGATCATGAGTGCAAGTCTATCTCAAGTACGCCTCAGTGTCACGAGTGACAACGTGAAAAACAGTTTACAGCAAAGCACTGTGGCGTTTCCGTATGACAGATAATCTCCTCGATCATTTAGAAGAATGTATTGATTATCGGCTAAACGGTGATTATATGCAAACAGATCAAAACACGCGGAATGAAACTCTGACTCGACTAGTAGTGTCCGTACTTGCATTCGTTATAACTGTGCTCTGCTATGTGCCTTGTATGTCACAACAGCCTCAGCCAGTTGATACTAAGTCCATCGTCGAGTATGCGAACAGTATGCTCGTGTATGATTCTGTCACATGTACTGCGCGAATTCATTTTACGAACGTTACCCAGTTGTACATAACGACGCGGGCGGTTGACTCTCTTGAGCCAGCCGGTATCGCATCTTGCAATGACGATCCTGATAGTCTAAAGGCTCTCAGTAATGATGCTACATCAAAGATGCCAACGTGTAGCCTCACTCTTAAAGGTGTATGGCGACGATATGAGAATCTTGTAATCAATCTCTCAAGAAGTTACGAGTTATACGCTCATGGCGATCCAGTAGTCTTGATCGGAGCAGAGTTACTTCCACAACCTTTCGAATGGGACGTAGACACGCTTTGTATGCCTGAGTCTTCTACGCTGATGCTACGTGTTCCGCATCATAAGATGAAGGACTGCGCAACATTTGCATTGGCAAGTCGCGTGTACGTGATACTCGAGCATTTGATTGGCATCGTTTACGTGCGTGACGGTTTATCATCAAGATATGTTCATGAAAAAACGCTAAGGTTCTAGATCTCGGAGACGATGGGACGCGTACTGGATACACCGGAGCATACTGCCCCCCAAATTCCGAAGCATACTGACCCCCAAATTTCGGAGCATACTGCCCCCTGAATACACCGGAGCATACTGACCCCCTGTTGTAAGGGTGATAGCATGACATTCCGGCGGATACTGACCGCTTTGATATGGCAGTTTGTGATCGGAGTTGGCGGACATTCGGATACTCAGAACATGGATTTGCATGGCGGGCGAAAAGATTGGACTAATTCACCGGGCATTGTGGTTACCCGGTGAATCTGTCACCGAATGAATTCACCGGGCATTGTGGTTACCCGGTGAAGGTAATTCTCAACAGAATCTCCGGAATCGAGTGAGTAAGACTCTTACGGATGAGGATGGAGACCTCGGAACAACAGGTGATCAGGTTGTGACGTACTATTCGTATGATCCACATGGTAACGTAACGTGGCTGGTACAACGATTGCCCGCCAGTGCCGAAAGTCTCACTGAGCTGGTTGTTTGTGTAGAGTACGAGTATGACCTTGTTTCGGGCAAGGTCACACAGGTAGCTGTTCAACCGGGCCGACGTGATCAGTTTGTTCATCGGTATGAGTACGATCACGATCAGCGTATCGTTGCCGTCTATACGAGTCGTGATTTGGTGATCTGGGAGCGTGATGCATCCTACTCCTACTATCCCCACGGACCTCTCGAACGCCTGGAAATGGGTACCGATTCCGTCCAGGGTCTCGACTATGCCTACACCATCAACGGCTGGCTAAAGGCCATCAACTATCCATCCCTGCATCCGAGTGATGATAAAGGGGCAGATGGGGCAACAACCGGCGCAAATCCTTCCTATGCACGTGACGCCTGGGGTATGATGTTACACTATCATGCGGATGACTTTTCCAAAGGTACTTCGCAATATGATGATGGTGTCGGGACGTGGCATCTGTCAAACCTCAGCGATCTCTTTAACGGAAACATCGCCGGTTGGAGCTGGAACAGTCGTCGAAGTAACGGAGCAACAGACACTGCGCTGGGATCACGATATCGTTACGATCTCGTCAACCGGATACGTACCGACACGGTATCCCTGCGTGGCGCAACATCGTGGCAGGCACCATCAACCAATTGGTCATCGTTCTACACCTACGACGGTAATGGCAACATCAAGACGCTCTACCGTGCCGATGCTTCGGGGAGTATGATCGACTCATTAGCGTATACATACACAGCCAACACAAATCGTCTCACACACATTGACGAACAACCTCATAACGACGGGACCGGACCTGCACGACCAGAATGCTAATAACTATGCATACGACAACGCTGGTAACATGACAAAGGACGTCACGGCTGGAATCAATGCCGATGGGATTGTATGGACTCCGTACAACAAAATCCGATCGATCACGAAGGCAGGATCAACACCAACATCAAAACTGACGTATCTTTACGACGCATCCGGCAATCGTGTCGTAAAACGATACTACGAACCGAGCACAACACTGGAAGTCACAACGTGGTACGTCCGTGATGCCCAGGGGAACACCATGGCCATCTACACCAAACCATCCGACTCTACAACGGCGCGTCTCACCGAGGCGCCTATCTATGGTTCGTCGCGGATCGGTGTAGCCCAACTGGGTTCCCTGTATTCTACATCAGCGACAGACACGATACAAAATTTCGGAACAGTATTCCCGCGAATCACCGGCGCCAGGTCGTATGAACTCACAGAACACCTTGGCAACGTCCGCGCCACCATCTCCGACATTGCCGTCAAACACGGCTCCGACTGGGATGCCGAACTCCTCACCCGCACCGACTACTATCCCTTTGGGATGATCATGGACGGTCGGAACGAGGCAAGCGGTGAACACCGGTATGGGTATAATGGCAAGGAGAATGATAATGAGGTGAAGGGAGATGGGAATCAGCAGGATTATGGAGCACGGATCTATGATCCAAGAGTTGGGCGATGGTTAAGTGTATATCCGGCTGCCGATGAAGCTCCAACGTGGTCACCTTATCGTGCTTTCTTCGACTCGCCAACAAATGTCATAGATTCCGACGGAGAGCGCGAGAAACGAGCATTGCTGTATGCTGCGACATACCTTCGCAAGCTAAAATCAAGAACATGGACGGAAATTCACGGAGCATCATTCAGGCACGGTACTGTGCCAACGCAGGCCGTGTGCAATGAGATAGTATACTTCAGCTACCGCAACATCACTGGTGACCCGTATGGTAAGGCTGGTTTTGGGAATCGATCACGCGTGGGAATGTTTAATTGGTTTAAAGGTGGAAACGGTTCAGTTAGGCGAGAACTCATTACAGGACGAGAACAAACTGGAGCGAAAATTGGTGGTCGAGAATACAAGGTCGATTTCGATCGATCGGACTTCGATAAGATTGAAGAAGGAGATGTACTTTTTATGGGTCATCATGACCAGGGTAGCCCGTGGACATCAAACAATGGTCATGTCGTGCTTGCGGTTCAGGTTGATCAAAGTAGGTCGACGAATACCGAAGTAGTTGTAAATGTCTTCGGAGCTTATGCACACGAGGATGTTCAGACTAGAGGTATAGTAGATTCTCAGTTCGAAACAATGAAGTTTACAAAGACCACAATAACTGATGAGAATGGACGGTCCAAAAGTGCCTGGACATCTAGTCATAGCGGATATACCTTGTTCGGTATTGGCCGTGTCATACAGGACACGGCTAATCCTGCTGACGGAGGAGCAGACACAAGTGCATCGAAGCAAGAGGCGTCTCAAGTTCCACAAAGAACTCCATAGGTCGCACGTTCATGAGTATAACAACATCGCATCGATCGTGGATGACACTCGTTGTTCTTGTAACCATGCTGCTTATCCCTTGTTCGATGATATCACAAGAGAACTTCCGTCAGGTTCAGGCATGCATACAACTGAGTTGTCACACGAGTGGTCAAGCATATAATCGATCGGAGAGTGCCCAAGTTGCCGTTGTGAGTGATACAACGTGCTACATTTCGATGCCATCTCGACGATGTGCAATACTTGTTGATACAACCGGCAGAATTCATGACACATTAGAGTATGGAATGGAGCTGAATGTTATTGCCATGCACTATGCTCCACGCGATACTGCCTTGTTCATCGTGACCAAGGATTACTATAAGAGGAATGATTCACTTCGTGTATACAAGGTGCGATCACCGTCACCGGCGGTGAAGGTTAGATCACACTCTAAAGATCAGTATTTGGAAGCCTATGCTACGGCGGGAATTCTACGAACGACAGACATCGCCCGTCTCAGGAAATGTATTAACCAACAGGTCCGAAAGTTTCCATACCTGAAACCATGGGGGCCATGGATGGATACTCTGCGGTGGAAGTACAAACAAGAGTATGAAGTCTGTGCGCGCATCTCAGATTCTTGTTTTCTAGCTGGTAGAGCGACGACGCTGGAGTCGGAGCAAAAGAAGTGGTCTGAGATCTTGAGTAACGAGGAACCATACGGAAGTACAATCATCAACCCTCTTACGTGCGACTTCAAAGAATTCATTGCCTTTAGAGAGCAACGTAAGCGAGTGCAGGACACTTGTGCCGTGTATTATCCTCTACAAACGAGAGATAAAATGGAATTCAGCTCCATTTCACATTCAGAGGAGTACGGAACGGTCGTGTTTATGCACACGACATATAACTACCAGATGTTGTCGTTTCACTACACACGGTAGAACGTTATATTCTAGGTCATGGATTTTTTCGGCACGGATGCAGAGACTACTATTTACACTGTATCCGTCCGGACAACTGCACGTAGCGAGAAAATGTATTGATGAAAGTCCGTGGATGATCACGTCGAAAGAAGCATGAATGGTACCCAATGGAGTAAACCAATTCAGCGGGCTCGGTGTTTACCCGGTGAGTACGCCTCCCAATCAACTCACCGGGCAATGCGTTTACCCGGTGAGTACGCCTCCCAATCAACTCACCGGGCAATGTGGTTACCCGGTGAATACGACTTCGTACCAATTCACCGGGCACCGTGATTTCCCAGCGACACCCAGCGTCACCCAGCGTAAGCCAGCGTCACCCAGCGTCACCCAGCGTCACCCAGCGTCACCCAGCGTGAGCCAGCGTCATCCCCCGTCTACTTTCCAACAACCGGTACTGTTATGTCCGACGTTCGGTCATGTTGCTGAACGCGAACAACGTAGACACCAGGGATGAGGTTTGAGGGCATCGGTAGGTGAGTTGTTTGTTCACCGAAGGTGTTTGTCAACGTTTCGCTTGTGATAATCGTACCACTTGAGTTGACGATGGAGATACGGTAGGTGCCTTCCGTAAGTCCCGTTATGCTGATGTGTGAAGTTCCTTGGACGGGAGAGGGGATAACCGTAACTGACAATGGACTGTTTGTGACGTAGTCCGCAATGCTTGTCGTACTGTCAACCACCGTTGCGTCGAGGTTTACGACGATTGTATCGGAGTTGAGAGTAGGGAAGTAATGCGTCTCACGGAAGCGCCCACTTTGCCCCTTACTATCCAGACGTACAAGTAAAGGCAGTGAATCGCGCGCTGGAATTTCAAGCGGCCAGACCGCGTCGTTGATTGAGGTGCCTTCCGGTAGCTCAAGCGCAAAGACGTCACCCGTTCCTTCGTGAACGCGACGCGAGTGCCCTATGATGATGAGCGCAGTTGCCGCGGGATTACGAACATGGCTAACACGTTGTGTAACCGTCGGTGACGTTGTATCAAACTGTATCGATATCTGAGGTTTTTCATACGAGCCGCTGAGCCTTGATAACAGTACTCTCGACGAACATGCCGTTGTAGCCCAAAGTGTATCAACAAACTGACCTTCTTCGTTCGCAATGGCACGGATCTCGATGTGAGCTGTGTCCAGTGGTGCAATCTGAATTTCGCCGCCGTTGACAAGTTCAGTATTGGGGTGGTTACCCGATACGGATGGCGTAAAACGCATGGTGTCCGAGGCTCTGTTGATAACCGTTACGATATGAACCGTTGTGTCTCCAGATAGTAAATCACCAAGTTGAAGCGTGTTCGAAACTGCGGCTGGTTGAGGATTACCAATCGTCGACAACGTTGTGCGGATATATCGGCCAGAACGTGTGCGAACAGTAATCTCTGCAGAGGCTGATTGATTCGAAGGTGTGCGTGGTGTGACGCTGATCTGAATGGTGCGAGTTGATGGACTATCGTACGAACTCACACTGACGTTTGAATTGTCGGCTGCATCATACTCTACCGAGAAGAACCTCGCACATTCAGAACCATGCAATGTTATTGTTGCCGTTGCCGTAGTACAGGTCTGGGATCCCGATATACTCAGTGAGTCGGAACAGTTCTGCGTTTGATTAAAACCGAGAGTATGGCCATAGGAACGTCCCTGTTGTAGGCCATCGAATGTGCCATAGGACCATGCTGCGAATGTTATTGAATCCGCGGTTGACTTCAGTTCATGTGTTCTGTTCGGTGTAACTGGTAGTCGTGTGCATGAATACGGTGTGTTTGAAATCTCTAGTGTCGAGGAGGACGGCGTATTTGAAACCGGTGTGCCATTGACGCGAATCTGACTCGCATGAGACTTTTTATATACTACAATAACAAAGTTATCAATGTCGACATCTGGATGTATCAAGGCATAGTTGATCCACCGATCAATCGGCGGGACAGATTGCAGAAATGGCATGCCCGCTGGAATCGAAGGATGGCCATTAGGTTTTTCAACGTCAGATTCCTTTGTACGTACAGGTTCGACGAGTCCAGCCCAGGATTTTCCGTATTGATAACAATGTGCAGGACGTGATGTTCGCCACAGTACGGGATCGATAACAACAGAATCCTGATAGTACTCTCCAGCACGAAGTGTTCGCAGCGTTGTCCACTCCTGCGTAGCAGGTACAAATCTTTGAACTGTTGTGGAATCGGAAATTGCAAGAAATCGAATTACGTCACCTCGATCATCATCTACGCCGTGCTGTGCGAACTTCGTGCCCACAAGATCTCGTTCCTTATGCATAACGGGAGCAGTGACAAACTCAGTACCAGCCAGTGAATTGGGCGTGACAGCTTCGTGAATCGGGCCGCGAACAAAGTGTGCACCAACGCGAAACATACCGGTGTGTGGAAGGCGTGTTGGCTGACGCATAACGGCAGCTTTTGTGTGTCCTGAAATCACGGCAATGGGCTTGTTCGATACGATGTTCGTTCCTGTGAGATCTGTACTGTTCGATTGTGCCAATGTCGTATCGATTTTTGCCAGAACGAGGAAGGCTTGACCTCTTTGTAGAGTAACCGTACGAGACTCACCTCGTGGTGTGGACGCGGCATCTGTCCCACCGGCTGTTGTAACTGCTGGAGTATACGTTACCGTCGTAGCGTCATGGGCAGCAATGACAAGAAACTGGCCAGGATTATGGTAGTTGAAGGGGTAGTCGTAGCCATCTTGATACAAACTCACGACGCGATACTCCGTGCCCCATGTTGTTACCGGAAAATGGATCGTTCGTTCACAGTTACCACTCCACGTAATCATTGTCGCCACAGAGATCGGTTTGTCTGATGTGATGGTTATACCAACATCACTTTTTACCTCACTTTCGGTTACCATCGACCAGCGTCCCCCTCGGGAAACTGCAACCTGTTGTGCCGTACCACCAGCTACTACAACCGTTGTATCAAACGCTGGAGTTGCCGATGTATGAACACGCCGCAGTACAACCCTCGCCGTATCCCGCGCCGTAATGATCACTGTTAAGGTATTGGGTAACGGCTTCTCCGTTACACTAGCACGTATTGCCGGGAACGCAACAAGGAAGGATGTACCTTCCGTGATGGCTGAATGGCCAGTTTCGATCTGTGCGTCCGCATATCCTACGAACAGAAACAATACAGCAACAATAGCAACACAACGTTGCATATAAACTCCATGTGAAGAATCGCACCAACATACGAACTATTTCCACGATCATTCAAGTCTTGTTACACACGCGGAATCTAACTCCCCACCTGCCTCCCAGTCTTCCCCCGCCATCCCCCATCTTCCCGCACCATCCCCCATCTTCCCGCACCATCCCCCAT
>DDUR01000063.1 GCA_002344895.1 Ignavibacteria bacterium UBA2333 | reverse complement strand
CCAAATCATGGCGCGAAAAAAGTGACGCCAAGAGCAAAAAAGAGTAAAAAAAATCTTCGGCAGCGTTAACTACCTGCCTTCGACATCGTGCAAAACGTAATGGCTACACGTATAAAGGTCATCAGCAAATCATTGTTCGATCTGCCCCTTTTGCCCCCTACCCCCTCGTATCACAGAATGTTGTCGATCTGTTTCGCCGTTCGGTAGATAGTCGCTCTATGATGATCGATTCCTAACCACTCAGGATACCGTATCTTTGTACTCTGCCCGAATATGTTCCGTACTCCACAACCGGTACTCCATGGCGAAATCGATCAGCGTTCTCCTCGTGACAAGCGAGATTTATCCGTTCGTGAAAACGTCGGAAATCGCCGACCTCTGCTACGCGCACTCTCTTGGTTCGCGCGAGGTGGGGACGGACTTCCGTGCTATGATGCCCAAGTATGGCTACATCTCCGAACGGAAGAACCGCATTCATGAAATTAATCGGCTCCGCGATATTCCTATTCCCGTTGGAGTAGAAGAATTTCCCGCTACCGTGAAGTCGTCCTCAATCAACAATCCACGCGTCAAGGTTCAAGCCTACATTACAACGAACACGAACTTTCTCGATGCGCGTAAGGGTATTCTGGCCGACAATACAACAGGTTCACTCTTTCCTGATAATGACGAACGTTACATTTTTTATAATCGGACCGTTCTTGAGACGTGTTTGCTACTCGGATGGTTTCCCGATGTGATTCACTGTATAGGTTGGCAAACGGCACTTGTTCCAGCCTACATGCGAACAATGTTTACCGATGCATTTAAGAAGACAAAGATCGTCATGACAATTGATGACTTTGCAGAACAAGGTGTGTTTTCGCCAAAGACTCTGGCGAAAACAAATCTTCCCGAACCCGTTCGGGATATCATGAAGTACAAGAACAAGGCAAACTTCCTTCGTGCAGGTATCGCTCACGCAGATGCCGTAACAACACTGTCTCCTGGATATGCCGAAGAACTTCTGGCACTCAAGGAGTTTAAGGATAACTGGCTGCCTCTGTTTAAACGCAAGTCCTTGGACGGTATCGCCCACGGTATTGATCAGTTACAATGGAATCCAAAGAACGACGCTGTCCTGAAGTCAAAGTATGACGCCAAGGACCGATCCGGCAAAGCGTTGTGCCGAGAACATCTTCAGAAGGCTGTTGGTTTGCCCGTTGACGCATCAGCCATCGTTGCTTCCTTTGTGAATCAACTTTCTGAATCCGAAGGTGCAGATGCTCTGCTTGCTGCTGTTCCCGAAATGGTAAAGGAAGGTGTTCAGGTTATTCTTCGAAGTGATGTACCCACAGACTTCACGAAGGATGCCCTTGCACTGCAAAAGAAATTCCCTACCGTTAAGGTCCTCATTGGCAGTGATGAAGAGATGCTGCATAAGATTATGGCTGGTTCAACGGTTCTGCTGAAACCTGCGCGTTCCTGCTCACATGCTCAATACGTTCGTGTTGCCCTTGCCTATGGTACGATTCCTGTCGTACGCCAAACAGGCGGTCTTTCCGAAGGTCTGACGCAAGCCGATGCTCAAGGAACGGGCAATGCCTTCATTATGAAGAAAGCCGATGCCGCCGATATCGTTAGTACTCTAAAATCCGTCAAGGCTCTACAGTCAATACACGCGACGTGGGATCAGCTCGTCACGAATGCGATGACGTCAAACGTGTCGTGGACTCTGTCGTCCAAGCCGTATGACGAACTTTACCGCAATCTGCTGAAGGAAACGAAGTAATCGTGGAAGCCCCCTGGCGTAGCCAGCCCCATTCACAGGTCGTTATCTGCATGGTTTTTTTCCTGGCCATGCTGGTTCTTCCTGCCTGTAACGATAAACCAACGGATGTACTCGGCCCGATTGTTCCAGGCACAGATTCCGTTACGGTGATTACGTCTATCGACGTTGACATTCTGCCTGCAGAAGCAGCTGCCGTTCAACGTCGTCCGATAATTAACAACACGTACTTTCTTTTCGGTGCTGCCACTGACGCAGAAGCACGGTTGTTTGTGGAACCAACGGAGTTCCCTGCAATCGGCACAAGTGAGCAGATTGATGTTGTGTCGAGTGAACTCGAGTTTATCCCGCAAACGTATGCCTACGGCGATACGGCGTCGAAAGACATTGTTGTACGAGGATATGAGCTCACCAAGGCATGGTCAGCCCTTATTACCTGGGACTCCGTCTTTACTGCCGATGGTTCTTCTTCACACTACGACGTCGGTTCCCAACCAATTGTCGACTTCACGGGTACGATCTCCACAACGGACTCAATCGTTCGGGTTCCCGTAAGCCCCTCCGTGGTAGAACGATGGTTGTCGGATGGCCAGGATACAAATCTTCGCAAGAATATTTTCGGTATGGCCTTGCTTGCACCAAACGGACGTACTGTTCGGCAGTATCGGAATCTCTCCGGAACCAATCAGGTCTTCCGGCTTCGTGTTGTATACAAGCATCGTGATAGCACGACAAACGATACGATTGCAGTGCGAAGTGCCGTTTCGTCTCTTGTGAATACGACTGCACCTGCAGAGCAAGACCTCGTGATTCGCGGTGGCCACATGAGATACACGACGTTTGATGTTGACCTCACGTCACTGCCAACCAATGCTGTCATCGTGGGCGCAACACTTTCCGTTACAATTGATGAGTCAAAATCGCAAGCTGGCAACCTCGGCTACGATGAGATTGTTCAGATGCGATATGAGCCGGATTCAACCACGTCTCCGTACTTCACATCAACACGCATTACGTCAGATAAACGGTATGTCTATGCCGGTGCTGCACCATTTATGCAGCAGATCCTTCGCCGTGGTGGGAAGGGTCAACTTCAACTTCGTCCTACCGACGTTAACGAGCTTTGGCGCACCAACCGTATAACACTGTACAATCGCCAAGCGAGTCCAGATGTTCGCCCGAAACTCACGATTGTCTATGCTATCCCTCTGGTGATGCCATGACACGTACACAGCGTGTGGCGAATGTAGCAACGTCTGCTGTTCTCTTGATTCTTCTTGTTACCGTTGCTCACGGTCAGGGAGGTTCATCGTATTCAGCTTTTGGTATCGGCGATATCCGTCGCGGCGTTGGAGCACAGTACGATGCTATGGCCGGCACGTCGATAGCTATGCCGACGGCCTACGGCATCAACACGATTAATCCCGCTCTTTTGGGACTGGCGACGACAACACGACTGCAAGCGAGTTATCGTTTTCATCAGCATGCCGTGTCGTTTAACGGTCAGTCACTTGCACAGAATAACGGCGAGATTGACGGCGTACTTGGCATGTTCAGTGTTGATACAGCCTACGGTTTTGGTATGATGCTTGGCCTTGTGCCAATCTCATCAGTAAACTATGCTTCTACGCGAACGATATCACGCACGGTTGATGGTACAACGATTTCCGGCCGCAGTAATCAAATCGGTGAAGGTGGCCTGTCGGCCCTCACGTTTGGTGCAGGTGTGCGGCCCATACATCGACTTCGGTTTGGACTTTCCGTCCAAGCACTTTTTGGTACATCTCGATATAGTGATCAAGTCCTGATTGATGTCTCGGGATATGGCTCTGTTATCTCAAGTTCAACATTTGACCTGCGTGGTGTACTGTTTCGTGGTGGCGTTACGTACGATGTGACGGATGATTTGCTCGTCGGAGCCATTCTTGCCGGTGGTGCGAATGGTTCAACACGTGAAACGCGTCGCGCACTTGGTATTGCTCCAGGTGAGGTGTTCTATGATACAACGGGTGTTGTAGAGATTTCAACCGGACTACCGGTGACCATCGGTATTGGTGCTTCGTATCGCTCAGGCAAGTTTCTGTTCGGCGTCGATCTCGAAACAACTGACTATTCGGGTGTAACAATGCATCCGCGTCCAGACGCCACTTTTGGCAGATCAATTCATGCGTCGTTTGGCGTATCACGTCCTGGTGCCACACAGTCAAACGCACCATGGTTGGATCGCTGGGGTTATCATGGCGGTATCGGCTTCGATCAGTCCTACATCAGAGTGAATACGGCAACGGTATCCGACATCTATGGTGCCTTTGGTGTGAGTTTTCCGGTTGGCGGTGCTGCTATGCTCGACGCCTCAATTCAAGCAGGTATACGTCAAGCATCAGCATCAAATCTTCCGTCCGAAATACTTGGTCGCCTCTACGTCTCGTTAAGTATTGGTGAGACGTGGTTTAAGCCTTTCGCGCGCGACTGATAATGTTCGTTGTACTTCTGCCCTCGAGCAGATCAATTGTTAACACTCGACCGCCGTGCTCTTCCACGATGTCTGCACCAACAATCGTGTCACGTTGATAATCGCCACCCTTCACGAGCACATCGGGAAGAATTGCCGTTATGAGTCGCAACGGCGTGTCATCATCAAAGTAGATAACGTGGTCTACACTTCGTAGTGCGGCGAGGACAGTAGCTCGATCTTCCCAAGGATTAATTGGGCGATCTGGTCCCTTTAATCGGCGGACACTGGCGTCGGCATTTACACCAACTACGAGCACCGTCCCCAGATCACGAGCTGCTTGCAGATACGTCACATGTCCTGCATGGAGTATATCAAAAACGCCATTCGTAAAGACGATGGAACCTCGGTGCGGCTGAAGTGCAACGAGTACATCCGACAGATCTTTCCCTGAAGGAACAATCATCGTTGTACCTCAACTTCGTCAATCACGGCGTCGAGTAGTGTTTGTGCTGTGATTGATACAATTCCAGGTTCTGCAACAACAACACCTGCAGCAACATTAGCAAGTGCGGCAGCCTCTCGAATGTGGGCTCCTGCCGCAACCATTGCTGCCAAGGTGGCAATCGCAGTGTCACCAGCACCGGAAACATCAGCCACACGTTTCGCGACCGTCGGTACAGAGCTGATTTCACCATCTGCCTCAAACAACATCATTCCCGCCGACCCCAACGTGATCAGAACGTTGTCAGCCTTGAGTCGCTCTCGCAACTCAATACCAGCTCGTTGAACATCATCTGTGGTGGTGAGCACCGAACCGAGCAATTCTTGTGCTTCCTTACGATTCGGTTTAATGAGGTATGCACCAACATAGGCGTCAATGTTGTGCTGCTTCGGATCAACAAAGACGGGAATATTCCGCTCACGGGCCATAGCGATAACGCTGGTTATCATCTCTCGTGTGAGGAATCCCTTGTTATAGTCTTCGAGGATAATACCCTTCAGGGTTGGGCGCGTTGAGAGCACATTGATCACGGCATCAACGATGTCCGATCCTACATCAGAGCGTGTCTCACGGTCGAGTCGCACAATCTGCTGATTGTTGCCTATCACACGCGTTTTGACCGTCGTCGGTCGTACTGCGTCGGTGACAAATCCCTCGTCGCTAAGTCCGGCCTCGCGAGCAATAGCTTTCAGCATTGTGCCAGACGTATCGTTGCCAACAACTCCGCACAGCAGCGCGCGCGCGCCGAGTCCAAGTAGATTTGCAGCAACGTTTGCTGCGCCTCCCAGGTGATAGGACTCATCATCTACATCCACAACGGGAACGGGTGCTTCGGGAGAAACGCGTGATACGCTCCCCCAGAAGTAGCGGTCGAGCATGACGTCACCTACAACGGCAATCTCAACCTCGTGCAATGTTTTGAGCAGTTCGCGGCTGTGTTCTCTCGACAGTTCGTACATGCCCCTTATGCCCCCTCACCTGCAGTTGCGGCTGGCCGCGTAGCAAGTTGTCGGTCAAACAGATAGATACTTGGCCCATCGCTGCCAATGAGTTTTAGTCGATCAATAATCTCCATCACTTGTGATTCCTCTTCAACTTGTTCGTTGATAAACCACTGGAGGACAATCTGCAGGGGAAGATCTTTCTCCGTCAGCGCGCGTTCGTACAGTGCATTAATGCGGTCTGTAATCATCAGCTCATGTTCCCGAACCTTTTCAAAAACACTGAGCGGATTCGCATAGGAGCCTACTGGCGCATCGATACCACCCAAAACAATTGCCCCACCGCGTTGATGAACAAAGTCGTAGAGTTTCATGGCATGAAGGGTTTCCTCCTGCCATTGTGTTCGCATCCAATGGGCAAAACCGGGCAAATTCTGCTCGGTAAACCAGGCCGACATCTGGAGATAGAGGTAGGCTGATTGGAATTCGGCGCGGATCTGGTCGTTGATCGCCTCAGCAAGGGCAGGTTTGATGGCCATAACGGTCCCGTGGCAGGTTCAGAAGTTGTGGTAAGGGGCACAAGGGGCTCGGAGAGCCATCCTTATCTCTGGCCTCGAAACTACTGCTTTATCGCATCTTTGCAGTCCCCTTGCACTACGGAGTATTCTATGGCCGCACTTCATCTCACGCGCCTCAGCATTGAAAACGCAGAATTTTTCGCCTATCACGGCGTCCGCCAGGAAGAACAATCCCTCGGCGGTCGTTATCAGGTTGACATTGATCTTTGGTACGATGCCTCACGTGCCGTTGTGTCGGATACGTTGTCGGACACAGTGAACTACGAGGACGTGCTCTTTGTGGTCAACGAACACATGAGCGGTGAACCCTACGAGCTCATCGAAACACTGGCGTTTGGTATTGCAACCGACGTTATTGATCGTTTCCCGCTTGTCCATCAGACCACCGTGCGCGTCCGCAAACTGAACGTTCCTATTCAGCATATTATGGACTACGTCGAAGCTGAAGTGACGCAGATGCGCGAGGAGTAAGGTGCCACGTGTTTTGCTGTCCATAGGTAGTAACATCGAACCCCGGCGAAGGCGTCTTCATGACGCCTTCGCCATCATCAGCACGTCTGTGCTTGAGAATGCCACGATGTCATCTCTCTATATAACGGCACCTGTTGGATACGTTGATCAGCCAGACTTCTACAATGCAGCCATAGTTGGAACATCAGCTGCCTCCGCGGAAGATCTCCATCATCAACTCAAAAGCGTCGAGTCAACGATTGGCCGTCTCCATCGTGAACGCTGGCGTGAACGAGAAATCGATGTGGACATCATCATCATCGAAGGGCTCGTGGTCAACACCGACACGCTCACAATTCCCCATCCACGAATGCGTGAGCGCAGATTTGTGCTGCAACCGTCAGCAGATGTGGCAGCCGACCTCGTTGATCCCGTGACAGGACGCACCGTTGCCGAGCTCCTGGACGTTTGTCCGGACACGTCGTCCGTACTGCGTCTTGACTAACACATGCGTATCCCTGACCATATCGTTGAACAAGTTCGAACGCAGGCAAACATTGTCGACGTTATCGGCGAACACGTTCGGCTACGAAAAGCAGGACGGAACTGGCTCGGACTATGCCCATTTCATACCGAAAAAACACCGTCGTTTAATGTTAATCTTGAACGTGGTATTTATAAATGTTTTGGCTGTGGTCGTGCTGGTAACGCCATCGGCTTTGTCCAGGAATTTCATCATATGGGCTTTGCCGACGCTGTGCGTCACCTTGCCCAGAAGATGGGGATTGTCATTCCTGATGAGACGGCGGAAGACCCAACAGGCCTTGGTCCACGCCGAGATGCGGCACGGGCAGCCCTCCGTGAGGCAGCAGACTACTATGTAGAGTTGCTTACAACTCCGGAAGGTGCCGTTGCGCGGACGATGTTTGAACGCCGAGGATTTTCACCGGAGACTCTGACTACGTGGAAACTTGG
Source organism: Ignavibacteria bacterium UBA2333 (assembly GCA_002344895.1). GTDB lineage: Bacteria > Bacteroidota > Ignavibacteria > Kapaibacteriales > Kapaibacteriaceae > UBA2333. The sequence continues at coordinate 32,544 of DDUR01000063.1, read as the reverse complement.
CGCATCTCCATCGGCTTGGGACTCATTGTCACAGCATCTTTCATCGCGTGGATACACAACGGAGCAGTTAAACGACGCAGGGCTTATCGTTGTTCGTGAAGATGGAAGATTTTATGATCGGTTTCGCGGTAGGGCCATGTTCCCCATTCGCGACGATCAAGGGCGAGTAGTCGGTTTTAGTGCGCGTTCGCTAACAACAGATCCAGCTTCGCCGAAGTACGTCAATTCACCACAAGGCCTCGTCTTTGATAAGAGCAGGGTTCTCTATGGGCTGGATCTTGCGAAACGGTCTATAACAGAGGTACGTACGGCTATAGTTGTCGAAGGTCAAGCAGACGTTGTCGCCATGCATCAGGCCGGCTTTCGGACAACGGTAGCTTCGAGCGGTACGGCATTTACAGAAGACCATGTCCGTTTACTCAAAAAGTATGCTGACACCATCATCGTCATCTACGATGCAGATTCAGCTGGACAGACGGCCACGTCACGCGCCATAGAGATTGCCCTTGCTGGTGGTCTTGATGTACGATGTGTAAGTCTTCCTGCTGGAACAGATCCTGACAGCCTGATTCGTTCGCAAGGCCGAGAGGCAATGGAAACCCTCGTACACGATGCCAAGGGATGGTTAACGTGGCGTACGGAAAGGTTTCTTGCCGAAGGTGTGTCAAACGACTCCGTCCGCCAAGCTGCTGCCGTTCGAACAATGCTTGAATGGATCTCGCGTATACCAGACGCGTTACGTCGGCCCTTCTATGTCCGTGAACTCGCTGCAGTGTTTGGACTGCCGGACGGCCTGTTGTTGGATCAGCTCCTATCGATGGGACATTCTGATCGTCCTTCAAGCCCACGACACGGACAACAACAACAGAATATCACGGCGGCTCCGACGTCGGGATCCATCCCCTCTGCAACGTCATCCTCACCTTCACCGGCAACACCGCCGTTATCTCACCATCAACGGACACAACAACAACATCAGTCACCACACAGCCCACTGGCTCCGGAACGCGAGTTGTTACGCGTGGCGTTGTTTGTGACTGACGGACTGGCCATGTTGCTTCATGAGTTTCACGTTGATGATGAGACCTTCGTGTCGGAGGCAGGACAACGCCTATTCCGTCGTATTCTTATTGCCGACGCTGAACATCATGACATTCTGCAACACGTCCTCAACGACGAGCAGCTCCATCCTCAGGAGCGGCAATATGTTGCTGATCTTGCCTTTGCTGCCGTAACGCCAAGCGTATCATGGGAACGATTTAATGTAGACATGCCCGCAGCTAATCATGCCAGGCCTGTTCGTGACGCGCTCATTTCACTTGAGATCATCCGTCTTTCACAGCAAGTTGACGTGCTTTCACGAACACTTGATGATGTAAAGGATGTAGATGCGAAATTGCGACTCGTGAACGACGTTCGGCAACTGCTACAACATCGCGACGAACTTCTCAAAAAACGCTCCGACATGTCGGACGATACACCATGGCAACCCGGCGCAACCCCTTCGCCATCGTTACCATCTGCCTGACACTTGCCTTAGTGTTGTGGGGATACGTAACGCTCACGCGTGAATATGACGATGTGATTTCGGTTCCACTTGTTGTGAAACCGCAGGATCAGCGTGCGCTGCTTAGCACCGTACCGGCAACGGTTTCCGTACGCGTTCGTGGTTCTGGACTGCAGATTCTTAACCTTCGTTACTTTGCACGCACGTTGGCTTGCTCACTCGACCTTGCTCGGTTACGTCCCGTGACGGAAAACACCTACGACGTAACGAGTGAAGATCTTATACGTGCACTTGTCACACCGCAAACAATTCGCGCATTATCTGTTGATCCCGGTGCGATGACGATGACGGTTGGTGATATGGTTTCAAAGCGCGTTGATGTTCGGCCCAGAGTGGAGTGTTCAGCACGTACAGGATTTGAACTTGTCGGCTCTCCGATTGTCCGTCCTTCCGTCGTTGAAGTGCGTGGGAGTGGAACTATTGTTGACGGCGTATCGAGTTGGTCAACGTCACGACTTGTGCTGCAGGACTTGCGATCCACAGTTGATGTCGACGTAGCCGTGAGCGATTCTCTTACAACACTTCTGAACATTGTCCCATCGACAGTTCATATTACGTGGCCTGTTCAGCAGTCAGCTGACATCACTATTGACGATGTTGATGTACAACTTGTCGAAACCGGTGACAATTCATGGACTGTCTCTCCGTCGCGCCTGCGTATTGTCCTTGCCGGAGGTGTTGATGAACTTGCGCGCATTACGTCACGCGATGTTCGCGTAGATGTCACTCCCGACAATGCAACACCTCTCGTACGTCCGCGCGTAACGGTTCCCTCAACCGTACGAGTTGTCACGACCTATCCGCAACATGTCCATGTTGTCAGACGTCAGCCCTGATCAGGTAGGACGAGTCGCCATAACTTAAAAAACGATAGTTATTCTCAAGGGCTTCTTGATAGATACGACGGCAGAGGTCTGTACCGACAAATCCGGCTACGAGTAACAACAACGTGTTACCCGGTTGGTGAAAGTTTGTGACAAGTGCATCTGCTGAGCGTACCGTGCATCCAGGTCCGATGAGAAGTCCAGTTTCACCCCAGATCATTGTTTCACCTCGTTGTTCCCCCCATTGCACGACTGCGCGAAAGGCCTCACTTCTCGACGGCAGGTTATCTTTTGAGTCGTAACAAGCCCATTGTGCAACATCTAGTTGGGAAGGGGGCAGAAGGGGCTCACGAAGCAGCTGAACACCAAATCGATACAGTGACTCGAGCGTACGCAATGATGTTGTTCCAACTGCTGTTATCCAAGATGATGGATTTTGACAGTATTCAGCCAATCGTTGAAGTTCGTGATGATGTATTCCTATTCGTTCACGATGCATCGTGTGATCTCGTGCATCTGCAACATTCACGGGCTTAAACGTTCCGAGTCCAACATGAAGAGTAACATCAAATCGCTGAACATTTTTTGATGCAAGGTCAGCAAACGTTCGTTCGGTAAAGTGTAGACCTGCGGTAGGCGCAGCCACGGATCCGCTGTGTTCGGCATAGACCGTCTGATATCGTACATCGTCAGCTTCATCTGCGTCTCGCCCGAGATATGGTGGCAGTGGCAGGGATCCTAGATCCGAAACAATGTCGCCAAAGGCATCATCGGTATTCCAGTCGAATCGCACCAACGCCTCACTCTCGAATCTCTTCACGACCGTTGCGCGAAGTATCCTGTTCGGGTCAGCATCATTTGTAAGTATCATTTCAGGGACAACATTCCTGCCTCCAACAAGACAGTTCCAGGCGGTCGAACTGCGTACAAGTAGTGCCTGTGCAGGATCGACGGATGGTTCAACAGGATTGGTGAGGAGAATTTCAACAACTCCCCCTGTGGGTTTACGGAACGTGAGGCGTGCTCTGATTACACGTGTCGTATTTACGACGAGTGCCGAGCCTTCGGGGAGTAGAACAGGAAGATTGCGGAATACATCGTGGGAAATCTCTCCCGTTGATCCGTTAGCAACAAGGAGTTTACTGGCATCACGTTCAGGAAGTGGTTCTGCCGCAATCCGTTGTGGTGGCAGGTCATATGCCAGGTCTGCGATATTAAGATTAGGAACGTGTGGCGGACGATCTTCCATATTTTGGGGCTGAGGTATGTAACCTTTGATGTTGGCGGAGCGTACGCCGACTCGAGTTTTTCCCGAGGAGACCATGCAAGATAACCAGACCCCTTCTCCACTGCCGCCACCGCCGTACTATGCGCAACCACGCAGAAGAACACGTTGGTGGATTCCGTTGCTCATCATCGGCGGCGTCATTTTTGTGTTCTTTGCCGCAATCATTGGCTTTGTTGCCTTTATTGGAGCAGGTATCAGCGGAGGTTCCGAGCCGGTACGTGTAAAGAACAACACCGTCCTGCTCGTAGATCTGTCAGGAGGTATTCCAGAATACAAACCGCAGATGCGATTCTCATTTGGAGGCTCTTCGTCAACTGGACCTTCCCTGTTAGACATGTTGACGGCAATTCGTGAGGCCAAAACTGATGACAACATCAAGGGCATCTACTATCGTGCCGGAGGTGGAGCAGGTATGGCCAAACTCACGGAGATTCGCGAAGCACTTCTTGACTTCAAATCTTCTGGAAAGTTTGTCTACGCCTTTATCGAAACGGGCAGTAAGGCTCACTACTATCTAGCCTCCGTTGCCGATAGTATCATCATGCCTGAAGAAGGTATGCTCGACTTTAGTGCCTTTGGTGCCAACGGCCTTTTTATGAAGGGCATGTTTGACAAACTCGGTGTTGAATGGCATGTTGAGCAGTTTGAGGAATACAAGTCTGCTGCCGAAATGATGAGTCGTGATAGTTGGTCAGCACCAGCGAAGGAAGAGATTCGCGCCATCATTGAACAACGTCAATCGATGTTTGTTCAAGCAATTGCTTCATCGCGAAAGCTTGATGCTACTGCAATTTCAGCCGCACTTCAACGAGGCGTTTTCCAACCGGACTCGCTGAAGAATCTCGGATTGATTGACGGGCTCGCTCGCGAAGGTGAACTGCGCGCTCGTATCCAGCGCCGTATCGACCCATCAGATACGACAGACCACCCCAAACTTCGCACCATCAGCGTGGCACAGTATGTGTCGTCGGAAGACTTCGGTAATTCCGAAACCGCAGCTGATGATACGCATGCCATCGGCATCGTATATGCAAGTGGCGCAATTCATCAGGGTAAAAATGATGACCCGTTCAGCGCTGATGACATCTATGCGAAGAACCTCATTAGCGAACTGCGTCGTGCTCGTGATGATGACGAAGTTGACATCATCGTCCTGCGCGTAGATAGTCCTGGAGGTTCCGCCATCGGTTCCGACGAGATCTGGGCTGAGATTCGGGAGATTCGTAAAACGAAGCCGGTCTACGCTTCCATGTCTGATGTGGCCGCCAGTGGCGGTTACTACATCGCCATGGCCTGCGACACGATCATTGCTCACCCAAGTACGATCACAGGTTCGATTGGTGTGATCATGTCGATTCCGAATCTGAGTGGAACGCTTGGTAAAATCGGAGTCACAGTTGACACCATTTCGATGGGGTCGTCGGCGAATTTTATGAATCCAACAATGCCGTTCTCGAATGAGGCAAAGGCAGCGTTACACAACTATGGTGACGGGATCTATCGGCGCTTTGTAGGTAAGGTTGCCGAAAGCCGGAAGATGTCGTTCGACGAAGCTCGTGCCGTTGCAAAGGGCCGTATCTGGTCTGGTGAGGCCGCAAAAAATGCACGTCTCGTCGATGTGAACGGCGGTCTTCTCGAGTCCATCCGTGTCGCCAAGGTCCGAATCGGTGTCGATCCTTCAGAAAAGGTTCGCATTAAAAAATTCCCTGAGGATATCGACAACATTGGTGCCTTGCTGAAAATGTTCGGACTTGCAGACGAAGATGACGATCGTGGAGAGGCAAATGTCACGGCGGCACACGTACTCGCTCGCCTTGTTCCTGATGCCTCCGCTGCTGATGCGCTTTGGAAGTCGCTCCCAGAAGAGGAACGTCGTCAAGTGCGCCACGCCGCAACCATGCTGGATCTCAGTTTGCGCGAACGGACACTCACCGTCCTTCCGTCGATACCATTCTAACGCGATAACGACACGGTCGTAGGAGGCACAAACGGGCATTGTCGCCCCCTGTGCCCCCTTCCAAACCGTCAAAACGCAGTTCATCGAGGCGTCTTCGGCTTTCATGCCGAAGGCGCCTCGTATCTTTGAGGTTATGGAACTCGAAACCTTTCCGAATCCGCGGCCAGGCCGCCGGTTCTCTATTCGCCACGTTAACCCGGAATTCACATCGGTATGTCCGAAAACCGGACTTCCGGACTTCGGAACGATTACCCTTGACTACGTGCCTGGTGACGTCTGTGTGGAGCTGAAGTCGCTCAAGTACTACTACCTGGACTTCCGCAACAAGGGAATTTTTTACGAAGCCGTGACAAATCAGATCCTCGACGATCTCGTCGCAGCGTGTGATCCGTTAGAGATGACGGTCACAGCTGAGTGGTCAACACGTGGTGGTATCCACAGTGTGATCACGGCAACGTATACGAAGGCCTGACGATGCGTACGGCTATCAGTAAACAGTTTCGTTGGGAGATGGGACATCGTCTTCCCTTTCACGACGGACTGTGCAAGAACATTCACGGCCATTCGTACGAAGCGCATGTAATACTCATCGGTGAGCCCGATGCTCACGGAATGGTGATGGATTACTTCGACGTAAAAACGATGATGCAGCCCATCATTGATGAGCTTGATCACTGTTTCCTTCTTGATGATGGTGATGATGTGCTCGCACAATTTTTCCACGACCATCCAATGAAGGTTGTTCGTGTTTCGTTTCCGACCACGGCGGAGAACATCGCACGATATCTTGTTGATCGTGCCGTTGCCGCCTTGCCGGCCAATCACCGAATCGACATTGTCCGCATACGCGTCTATGAGACGGAAAAGACGTATGCCGAAGTAGAGAGAACTCCATGAGCGTCCGCGTTCGTTTTGCCCCGTCGCCTACGGGATATCTTCACATTGGCAGTCTTCGTACAGCACTGTACAACTACCTCTTTGCCAAACACCACGGTGGTGTCTGTATTCTGCGAATCGAGGATACAGACCGTACTCGCTTTGTTGAGGGCGCCATTGAGGAACAGATTGAATCATTACGATGGGCCGGAGTTGTCTTTGATGAAGGTCCACATGTAGGTGGTAACTACGGACCGTATGTTCAGTCCGAACGATTCCCGCTGTATCGCGAATACGGCATGAAGCTCGTCGCGTCCGGTCATGCCTACTATGCCTTCGACACGGCCGAAGAACTTGACGCAATGCGGCAACGTCAACAGAACGCCGGTATTGCGCCGAAGTATGACCGTGCAACAATGCGAAATCAGTACACGGTTGGCGAAGCTGAAACACAACGACTCCTCGCTGAACAAGCACCGCACGTTATTCGACTCAAGGTACCATTGACGGCGGAGATTCGATTTCACGACGAAGTTCGTGGTGATGTTGTCATGCACGGACGTGAAATTGACGATCAGATCTTGCTCAAGAGTGATGGTTTCCCAACGTATCACCTGGCTAATGTTGTTGATGATCACCTCATGGAGATAACACATGTTATCCGTGCTGAAGAGTGGTTACCCTCAACACCAAAACACGTCCTTTTGTACGAAGCCTTCGGCTGGAAACCACCCGTCTTTGCTCATCTTCCGCTGCTGTTAAATCCGGATCGTTCCAAGATGTCGAAACGTCATGGTGACGTAATGGTACACGACTTCCGGGGTAAGGGATACTTCCCCGATGCATTGGTGAACTTTGTTGCTTTCTGCGGATGGAATCCGGGTACTGAGCAGGAGATGTTTACGCTCGAAGAACTGTGTTCGGCGTTTACACTTGAGCGTGTTGCTAAGGCCGGTGCCGTTTTTGACTATAAAAAACTTGACTGGATGAATGGCGAATACCTCCGCAAGAAGGATGTCGCCGAACTAACGTCTGCCCTGTTACCTGCTCTTCAGGAACGTCGATATCCATATATCGAACCAGACTACGTGAGCAGTGTCATTTCACTACTCCGTGAACGTGTAGCATTCCTGCATGACATTACGGAGTTTGGTGACTACCTGTTTGGTGATGTACTCCAGGACGTTGAAGGCAGTGCTCTCGCAGATCTACGTGCCGATGACGCCTTTGTAACGGCCCTGCGCGCTTGGCGCGACACCGTAACGGATGAAGATCTTGCTGATCATGATCGGTTTAAGGGGCTTGCTGAAGGGGCGGCCGCCGCTGGCGGCCTTAAACTTGGCAAGTTTATGAAACCACTCCGGCTCGTTATAACACATCGTGACGTCGGGGCGGACCTGTTTCCAACACTCAAACTCATCGGAAAGCGGAGATGTATCGAGCGTATCGATTCCTTCCTCTCCTGATTCTCCTGTCGGCCTCTTGCGGTACGCCGCGTGCTACGGGCCCTGCGCCGTGCTTGAAGCCATCACAACATGAGCTTGTGATACGCTGGGGTACGGAACACGACAGCGCGGGAACCGTCGAAGGGTACGAACTCGACGCAAAGGGTGAGCTCTATCGGTTCTCAGGACCGAAGAGTCCTGAGCCACAACGTGAGTTTGTAATGATGTTGGAACCCATGACCTACTGCTCAACAGCATCCGACGTACAAGCAGTGCATCTCAAGGTGCTCGCCTTGAATGTACGTGGAATTCGTGGCCGTTTCATTGACTATGTCAATGCACCGAGCAACGTATATTTACGGGCGGTCTGGAATCCCGATCTGCAAACCTTCCAAAGCCGAGACATGCGAGCGCTCTATGATCGTTTGATGTCTCTTGTGCCGTCCGACCGACGCTTTACCACTCCATGAAAATCCTCATCGTAGACGATAATCGCGACTTCTGTTCCACTCTTGCTGACGTTGTTCGCAATCAAGGATGGGATCCCGAAGTGCGGAACAGTCCTGAAGCAGCACTCACGTATCTCGAAGGTCACAATCGTGACGTTGGGATGATGCTGCTTGATATCGAGTTCGGGAGTGAGTCATCTATGACAGGTATCGATACACTCGATGCCTCCGTGCGATTGTATCCGTCGATCCCCGTCATCATGATTTCCGGAAAGGGCACCATTGAAACTGCCGTACAGGCAACAAAACTTGGTGCGTTAAACTTTATCGATAAGAGCTCACTTACGAATGATCGGCTCGTCGGCGTTTTGTCGAGTGCCATGGATCGTGTTCGTGCAGATCGATCGAACGAGGAGCTCTGGCGAGTGATGGAATCACATGGAATCATTGGCCGCTCGGCATCCATGATGGACGTTGCTGACAAGATTCTACGCTATGGTCGAACAGACCTGAACGTCCTGATTACGGGAGAAACGGGCACCGGAAAAAAACTTGTTGCCCAGGCCTTACACGGCGTAAGCCGCCGCTCCAAACATCCGTTTATCACCGTCGACATTCCGAACATTCCGCGTGATCTTTTCCAGAGTGAACTCTTTGGTCACGTAAAGGGTGCGTTTTCGGGTGCAATGGATCATAAACGTGGTCTCTTTCATCAGGCACACAAGGGTACGCTGTTTATGGACGAGATCGGCGACATGCCTCTCGAACTACAAGCGAATCTTCTACTTCCAATGGAGCAGAAAGCAGTCCGACGTGTGGGCTCTGTTGAAACGGAAGCGGTGGATATCCGATTTGTGTCAGCAACTGACCGCGACCTTGTCCACGGAATGTCGGAAGGACGTTTCCGTGAGCAGCTCTATCACCGTCTTCGTGAATGCGAAATCTACATTCCGTCACTACGCGAGCGCGCTGCAGACGTTCCGGCCATTGTTGAGTACTACGTTACAAAACACAACCGTGAGATGGGTGACAACAAGCGTGTTGCTCCTGCGGCAATGGAATATCTCCAGCAGTATGAGTGGCCGGGCAACATTCGCGAGCTGAATAGTGTTCTACGTGTGGCCCTGCAGACGACAGCCGCAGATGAACTTGAAGTAACAGACCTACATCGTATTCTACGTCGAAGTGCTGCTGAACGTGGGGCACCTGTCGTTGTTGCCTCACCAGGTACCCATCAATCGTCCGTATCGTCCACACCTTCAGCTCCGTCGGCCGCACCGACACAAGCTGCTCCTTCGATGGACAATGGTATCGACATTACGAGCGATCGTAGTCTTCGAGACGATTTGGCAATGGTCGACAGAATGAAGATTGAAAAGACACTTGAGCGGACAAATGGAAACGTTTCAAAGTCCGCCGCTATCCTCGGAGTCAGCCGGGAAACTCTGCATAATAAAATTCGCAAGTACGGAATCGACGTTCAGAGTTTTCGGACACGTTAAGGCTGGACTGTTGACGGCAGCATCGTATCGTTGCCGTCACGACGTCAGGAAGCAGAGTGTAATGCGCTTTTGAGTGCAAAAACGTAATGTGCCATACGTACATTATGGACACGAATGATGTCAACCGGCTTGTCCGCAAGTAATGCATGCATCATCATCGTGACAGCATCCCGGTCGGCTGGAGCTTCAACGCCCGTTATGGCCCCAAGAAATCGTTTCCGCGATATTCCTAGCAGGACAGGTACACCAAGTGCAGCAAACTCTTCTACGTGTGCGAGAAGCCGTAGATTATGCTCAACGGATTTACCAAAACCAATCCCTGGATCAATGATGATGTCGGAAATTCCTGCATCGCGAGCAGCCGAGATTCTCTCTGAGAGATAGGCCCGAATCTCCATTACCACATTCGAATACGATGGAGAATCCTGCATCGTTCGTGGTTCACCAAGCATGTGCATCATGATATAGGGACATGATGCCGCTGCAACGACGGAGAACATATCTGCATCAGCCCGACCAGCTGTCACATCATTTACGATGTTTGCTCCTGCTGACAACGCGGCTTCTGCAACACGTGCTTTTGATGTATCGATCGAGATTGAGATTGTCACGCCAGCGTCTCTCAAGCCAGCAATCACCGGTATGACACGATTCAGTTCGGTATCGGAATCTACAGGTGATGCTCCTGGACGTGTACTCTCTCCACCAATGTCAAGAACATCTGCGCCGTCTGCTGCAAGATGAAGTCCATGCGCAATCGCAGCATCGACGGAAACGTAGCGGCCGCCATCACTGAACGAGTCGGGAGTGACGTTCACCACGCCCATGATAAGGGGGCGCTTCATGCGTCGACAAATCCAGCAAGCACGCCGTCAAGTTGCGACTGTGTTGCAGCTGACGGAGCTACGAGAGGGAGTCGATAGACGAGTTCTGTATTGAACAGCCGATGCATGATGTATTTCACCGGACCAGGATTGGACTCCAGGAAGTTGGCTGCAAAGAATGGACCGAGCTCACGCTGAATGGTTCGAGCAGAGGCAAAGTCACCCGCAAGGGCAAAACGGATAAGACGTCCGAATCGCCGTGGCGCGTAGTTTGAAACAACGGCAATCACCCCACGACCGCCAAGTGAGATTGTTGGCAACGCTAAAACGTCGTCTCCTGCAAGCACATCAAAACCCTCTCGTGCTCCACGAAGAATCTCATGTTGTTGCTCAAGATTCGCTGAAGCTTCCTTTGTAGCAACTACCGATGGTATCGCGTCGGCAATTCTGAGCTGTGTTTCCGCCGACATATTCGTACCTGTCCGACCAGGAACATTATACAGAATGATGGCTGTGTCCACAGCACTGGCAACTGCAGCTACATGAGCCAGCTGTCCACTCGGTGTTGGTTTGTTGTAGTATGGAGTAACGACAAGGAGCCCCTTGACGCCGCAGGCGGCAGCCCGTTTTGAGAGATCTACTGTTGCTCGAGTGTCATTACTACCCGTTCCAGCTATCACATCAATTCGGCCATTACAACGCTCGACAGCAAGTTCCCACAGACGAACCTTCTCATCCGCTGTGAGTGTTGCCCCTTCTCCTGTTGAACCGCAAACAACCACGCCATCAACACCTGCGGCTACCTGCTCGTCTACGAGACGTAAGAATGATGGTTCATCTAGTGAACCATCTGCGAGCATAGGTGTAATGATGGCCGTGTGAAGTCCGGAAAATCGTGTGTGCATGTGATTTATCCGCGAATGCGGTTTCGAATCGTGAGATATTCCTTGAGAGCGATGTCAAACGGCTTATCCGTTGTAACACGCGCATAGTCAATGTTCTGCGCAAAACATCCGCGTTTGATTTCGTCGCAGAACTGCTCAACTGCCATACGATAACTTCTCTTAACATGGACAGGCTGCGTTGTCATTTCTTCGCCTGATTCCATGTCTTTAAACACGGCTGCCGAACCGAAGTCAAAGTCGACTTCGCGTGGATCGAGCACGTGAATCACGAGCACATCATGACGGTCATGGCGGAAGTGGCGTAGAGCTTGGATGACAGATTCTGGATCGTCGAACAAATCGCTGATGATTACAACGAGACCACGACGTCCAATCCGTTCCGCTAGTCGATGTAGTGCCTGCGCCGTTCGGGTGCCTTCGGAAGGTATGGCCTCTTCGAGAGTACGGAGAACTTCCTGTACATAGGACATTTTCGATCGTGCTGGCAGGTACGTCCGAACATCTGTGTCATAGAGTGCCAGGCCTGCAGCATCACGCTGTCGTAACACCAGATACGACAAGGCCGCAGCGAGTGACGTTGCATACGTAAACTTTGACACATGTCCGGTTGATGCATACTTCATCGACGCGGACACATCAACGGCAATCGTACACCGCAGATTTGTCTCGTCTTCGTATTGCTTAACGTAGTATCGATTTGACCGGCCATAGATACGCCAGTCAATATGCTTCAGCTCATCACCGGGTCGGTACTGACGGTGTTCCGAGAACTCAGCGCTAAATCCATGAAAGGGTGATCGGTGAAGACCTGTGATAAAGCCTTCTACGACGAGGCGTGCACGGAGCTCCATGCTACCCAGTCGGGCAACGGTTTCAGGATCGAGGTAACGGACAAGTGATTCCATGATCGTCGTCGACGATCAGGACTCGTCGTTCGTGCGTGCGTTAAAGTATGTTGAGTGCAACAGGGCAAAACGAACGAGACCCGCAGCATTATTCACACCGAGTTTGTCCATAATCCTTGCGCGGTGTGTTTCTACCGTTCGTGGACTAATGAACAACTTCTTCGCAATATCCTGGCTCGTAAGACCCTTTGCAACGAGGGCAACAATTTCTTCTTCGCGTTTTGTAAGGCTGATTGGTGGCTCAGAATCCTTTGCCTCTGCTGCCTTGCCTTCGAGAAGTGCGAGAATACTGCGGCTGAAAACGCGTTCGCCAAGTGTAACGTTACGTACGGCTTCTGCCAACTCTTTCGAACCGACTTCCTTCGAGAGATATCCGTCGGCACCGGCATACATTGCACGTTCGATTTGTTTTTCGTCTTCCGACGAGCTCAACATAATTACGCTGACTTGCGGCAGCTCGGCCTTGAGGCGCTGTGCTGCATCAATTCCGGACACGTTCGGCATCAGGACATCAAGCAACACAACGTCCGGTTTGTTCTGTCGAGTCAGATCTATGGCCTCTTGGCCATTTGTAGCTTCGGCGACTATTTCGATATCCGGTGCAACGGACAGCAATCGACGCACGCCGATGCGTGTTATCTCATGGTCATCCGCGATAAGTACGCGGATCGATGTAGAATTCCTCTCGGCTGCCATTGAATCCTCATGTAATTGCCCAGCCTATGGCCAGAACCCTGAGCGCAAGTTACGAAGGGATGGCGAGTTCTTTGCGGAGTTCTTCGAGACGTCGTAACCAGACCGCTGCGGATGCATCACTCGGCATTCGCCAGTCGGCTCGTGGGGATAAAGCTACCGACCCTACCTTGACACCATCTGGCATCGCAGAGCGTTTGAATTGTTGCGAAACGAATCGTCGGATGAAGATTTCCGCCCACCGGAGAATATCCGACGGTGTGTACGTACCGTCAAAGGCAAGAAGTGCGAGTACGACAACTGTACGTAGTGGTTGTTTCAGTCGGATGAGGTGATACAGGAAAAAGTCATGAACGTCGTACGGACCGAGAACTGACTCGGTGTGTTGTGCAATGGTATTGTCGGCAGCTGGCGGCAGCAGCTCTGGCGAAACAGGCGTATCCAGGATATCCAGCAGAACCGACCGCAGTGTACCGTGACCAACGGAGACAGCATACCAGTCAACGAGGTGTCGGACCAGTGTTTTTGGAACGCCGGCATTGACGTTATACATCGACATGTGATCGGCGTTGTATGTGCTCCATCCGAGAGCTATTTCGGACAAGTCGCCTGTTCCTACAACAATTCCAGAGTCTGCATTCGCTACATCCATGAGAATCTGCGTCCGCTCTCGAGCCTGGGCATTTTCGAATACCACACTGTGATTTGACTCATCGTGACCGATATCTGCAAAGTGCTGGCGTACGGCTGCTCGGATATCAATCTCCGTCAAACTCACAGCAAGCGCTGCGGCAAGGGCACGAGCATTCGATAACGTTCGCTCGGTTGTCCCGAATCCTGGCAGCGTGATACATCGGATGTTTGACCGATCAATGCTGAGTATGTCGGCAGCCAACACACTTACAATAACTGCAAGAGTCGAATCGAGTCCGCCACTCAGTCCGAGAACCAGTTTTTTTGCACCCGAGCGTTTCCACCGTATGGCCAATGCTGTTGACTGTATACGTAAGATTTCACGGCAGCGTTCTGCTCGATCATGATCGTCAGCGGGAACAAACGGTAAGGGGCGAAGGGGGCGCAGAACGTCTTCTTTCAGTGATCTACGAAGAGGGACTGAAAGTGTGCGGAGAGGAGCGCCGGAGGACGATTGACGGAAAGATGTAGCATCATTCCGATCAGCAATAATTTTCTGAACATCAATATCGGCGAGGATCATCGACGACGTCAGCGACAACGTTGACGACTCAGCCAATACGTCACCACATTCGGCTATCATACTATGCCCGGAAAACACAACGTCTGTTGTGCTCTCCCATGGCCCTGCACCTGCATAGATATATGCCATGTACGTGCGAGCCGAGTGCGACTTTACCAGAGAACGTCGATAATCTGTTTTACCAACAAGGTCGTCACTAGCCGAAAGATTTGCGCAGATTGTAGCTCCGCGTTGTGCTGTCTGCGTGCTCGGGGGAATAACGGACCAAAGATCCTCGCATAGCTCGCAGGAAAGTATTGCTCCGTGTCCGAGATCAACGACGATATCCGTGCCTAGTGGCACTGTGCGTCCACAAAGCTTGATTTCTGTGACGTTCTCGAGATCATCGGCTGACGTAAACCAGCGAGGTTCGTAGTACTCTTGTGTTGACGGCAGGTACGTCTTGGGAATCACACCAAGAACATGACCGTCGTGCAAAATGATCGCAGCATTAATCGTATGCGAAAACACGGAGAGGGGCGCACCAACCACAAGTAGTGGTAGCCGCCCCGTTGTCCATGTTCGAAGTTTCTCAATGCCGCCAAGTGCGGCATTCAGAACGTCAGGTTGTCGGAACAAATCACCGCAGGAATATCCGGTAATGCACAGTTCCGGAAAGACTACGATGTCTGCGCCATGAGCTGACGCTTTGTCTGCAAGGTCGATGATGTTTAGAACATTCGAATCAACGTCAGCCGGTTGGACTACCGGCGTGCACGCCGCTGAGCGGATGTAGCCGAGCGACGTTACGACGGAAGCCGCAACTGGGGTCAAGGGAAGCCTCAGCCTCCGATGAGCGTGTTGAGCGACTTACGAACCTGGCCGTTCATAACGCCACCACCGAGGATGTCGCCATCAACCTTTGCCAAGGCCTTACGAGCTGCCTTCAGCGTGTTGGCACCATCACGTGTAACCGTGACGTGACGAGCGCGTGAATCCGTCGGGTGAACAGCGCGCTTGATAAGGCCACGCTCTTCGAGACCACGAAGGCTCTTGCTCGTTACCATCACATCATTTGCCGTCATACGGCCAATGATTGTTTGTGTAACAGGCTCGCCCGTTGCTGCGCAACGATCGATGGCATCCAGAAGAAGGAATGCCGTTACCGTGAGCTCTTCATCACGAAGGGCGTCGGCTGCCATGTTTTCCCATCGACGTGCGGCTACGGCCAGCATTGGTCCGTCGGAAATGGGGGATGCGGGGGTAGATTTTTTCTTTGCCATGTGCAAAGTTACTCACACTTGGAGAAATCAGACGAGTTTTTTTGTGATTAATCGCAAAATGTTCGTATGAACTCGCTTAACGTTGAATGGGAAAGGTTTTCAGTTACAGACTGAATTATGAAGTAATGGAACATTTTTCGTTTCACCGTCAACGTATTTGCTCGTCAATATTCATCAATCTTCTTGATGACAAACTGATCAAGAAATGTCGAAGGTTCAACGTGTCCGCATTGATCAAGTCGGTCTCATTTGCGTAGTTTGAATCATGAACACAGAACATCGCACCCCACAACGTTCACGTATCACTACGGCATTCATTGCCGTTAGTCTACTTTTCATGATTTCGGCGTGTTCGGATGATCAACCGACAACCGTACAGGAAAGGGAGACCTACGACATTTTTCAGCTGTATGAAATGACAACAGATGTTGGTGCAGGCTCAACGTCAGTCGCGGCGAGTTTTCGCACAGGCGGAGAATCTGGAGAGTACGTAACGTTAACAGCCGAGGACGCGATTACGTTTAATGGTGCTCCACTCACACTCACAAGTGATAATCAGGCACAATACAGACGGAACCTATCTGTTGCCTTGAGTGAGGGACTGTTTCGGTATACGGATAATAATGGCGCAGTACGCACAACGTCGGTACGCGCTTCTGACGTGCGTGAGATTCGTATGAACCTTGTCGATACAATTGATGCTTCAGTGGACAATACGATTACCTGGCAGGGCGGAGCATCCAATGCCGACGAGGCAATCCGTACGGTTGTCACGTATTCCGTTGGGTCCATGAATTCTACAGCTGTTACCGACATCCAGTCTGCGGGCCTTTCATCAATCTCCATTCCTGCTGGTAGTATCACGGCTCCTTCCGGCACACCTGTTTCCGTCCGCCTTATCCGCCGCCGCATCCTTCCCCTACCCGTACAAACAACAGCCGGCGGCAACGTCATCGTTGGGTACGATGCCGGTGAAAAAGTTGTGATTGTGCGATAACTACGGCACAACGGCCCCACACAGAATTTTTTCATCATACCTCTTGACATGAGATTATCTTTATCTATATTTGTGACCGGTGACTCACATATCACCTATATCAACCTGCCACACGAACAGTCCGTTCTCACAACCTCCAATGCTTCCGAAAACAACGACATATGCCATCCAAGCGCTTGCATACGTGGCGATTAACACAAAGGAAGCAGAATACGTTCCCATCAACCGAATGGCGAAGGAGCTTGGAATTCCGTACCACTTTCTCAAGCGAATCGTTGCCAAACTTGCAACGGAAGGAATGTTACGGTCATTTCGTAGTTCCACAGGTGGTGTAGCATTGGCAAAGGACGCGTCGCACATCACACTCTTTGACGTCATCGCTACGGTCGATGATACCTCACTTTTTACAGACTGTTTACTCGGCCTACCTGGCTGTGGAAACGAGCGCCACTGTCCTATGCACGCTGCCTGGGCTGTAGAACGCACACGCCTTCGACAAATGTTTGAATCGACAACAATTTCCGATCTTGCCGGCCGCGTTTCGCGTGACGGTTTCCGGATTTCTTTTTCCTGATACGTCCCGAGAAGCAGCTTCGTCTTTCGAATGGACGGATATGTGACTTGCGACTCACTCGTAATCGACACTGTCGAATAACCAAGGATCACATCATGCTCTCCCGCCATGACACCATAGCCGACATCATCCGGCGTCGCCCGGAATCTATCGGCATCTTTCGCAAGCTCGGCATCGACTATTGCTGTGGAGCTGGTGCAACACTCGACGAAGCTGCTCACAAGGCTGGTGTAAGTCTTGAAGTTGTGCAGCGCGAGTTTGAACAGTCAACAGCAGCCGACTCCTTTCTGCCGCCGCGTGTGCACTCATGGAAACCAGCATTTCTCGCTGACTTTATCGAAGAGAATCATCATGGTTATGAACGCTCGGCAATACCGACGATCACGGCCTTACTTGACAAGGTGATTACCAAACACGGTGAACGCTTTCCAGAGCTTCAGGCCATTCGTATTGTTTTTGCTGATATGGCTGACTCACTTCTTCAACATTTTGATGATGAAGAACGCACAGTATTCGTCGCCGCCCGCAGCAATGATATGATGTCACCTGCTGCCAAAGAGAATGTCCATGTAATGTGTGATCGTCATGAGGCAGATCACGTCACCATTTCACGGAAAATTGACCGGCTGAGAACACTCACAAATGAGTTTACAGCTCCCGCCTCTGCATGTATGACGCATAAACACGCCTACGCCATGCTCTCGGAGTTTATCGATGACTTGCGTCAGCATGTCTATCTCGAGAATGCCGTGCTCTTTCCGGCACTTCGTAATGACAGTTCCTCAACAACCCTTTCACAACTCGGAGTACTGTGATGACTCTGCATAGAATTCTCGCAATGCTTGCGACGGTAGCCGTTCTCACTTCATGTGGGGCAAATTCAGAAACGAAGACGGATACTGCCGCGGACATGCCGAAGGCAGAAAAGAAGGTCTACGGAAAGATCACAAAGGTTGACGTCGGCCCAACGATTGACGAGTCCATGGTAAAGTCCGGACACGAAGTGTTTGAGACGAAGTGTTCGGCCTGTCACAAGATGGACGAACGATATGTGGGGCCAGCACTCGGTACCGTTGCCACACGCAGAACCCCAGAGTATGTGATGAACATGATTCTCGATACCGAAACCATGATTCAAAATGATGACACCGTAAAGTGTCTCCTCCAGGAATATCTCGTCCAAATGCCGAACCAAAGTGTTGATGAAAAAGACGCACGGAATGTTCTCGAATACCTCCGGAAAGAAGGAGCCGAAAGACAATGAAAAATCGCCTACTCTCGACTATGGCAACTCTGATGTTTGCCACTGTATCCCTGGTTATCATCGGATGTTCATCAGGTGATGACTCGTCTATCGGTGATACTGGTGACGCCGCTTCACGGGCCTACGTAGCACCCGGCAAGTATGATGAGTTCTACAATTTTGTTTCCGGTGGTTTCTCCGGTCAGCTTGCCGTCTATGGATTACCGAGCGGACGTTTGTTCCGGGTTATTCCAGTCTTTTCTGTTGACCCTGAAAAGGCGTGGGGATATTCTGAAGAGACAAAACCCATGCTTATGACTTCACATGGATTTGTTCCCTGGGATGATTTCCACCACCCTGAACTGTCGATGACAGATGGTGTACCTGATGGGAAGTGGATCTTTGGAAATGCGAATAACACGCCACGTGTTGCGCGAATTGATCTCGCGGAGTTTAGAACAAAGGAGATTCTCGAGATTCCGAATTCATCGGGTAATCACTCTTCGCCGTTTACAACAGAGAACTCTGAGTACGTCGTTGCCGGAACACGATTTTCGATTCCGATACCTAACGAAGACGTGCCGATAGCAGATCGTGAAAAGTTCCGAGGTGCTCTGTCGTTTATCAAGGTCGATAAAACAACCGGTCACATGGAGCTGGCCTTCCAACTGCTCGTTCCTGGATTTGACTACGATCTTGCTCATGCCGGTAAGGGACCTTCACACGATTGGATGTTCTTCTCATGTTACAACTCAGAGAAGGCTGCATCCATGCAAGAGATTAATGCAAGCCAAAACGATAAGGACTTTATCGCCGCTGTGAACTGGAAGAAGTGTGAAGAGTACGTTGCACAAGGTAGAGCCAAGGAGATGGCCGCCACGTACGCTCACAACATCTTTGATGATGCCACACAAACGGCTCGTCATACAATGAAGACGTCCGTAAAGGTTCTCGATGCCTCGGAGTTGTCTGACATCATCTACTATATGCCAACACCAAAGTCACCACACGGATGCGACATTGATCCATCAGGTGAGTTCATTGTTGGTGGAGGAAAACTAGCCACGGTGATTCCGGTGATGTCGTACTCCAAGATGATCAAGGCAATTGAAGCAAAGAAGTTCGATAAGATGATCGACAACATTCCTGTCTTGAATTACAAGGAATGTCTCGCAGGAGAAGTTCAGAAACCAGGCCTTGGTCCTCTCCACACAGAGTTTGACGGTAACGGATATGCCTACACGTCCATGTTCGTATCATCCGAAATCGTTAAATGGTCGCTGAAGGACTTCAGTGTTGTAGACCGCGTGCCAACGTACTACAGCATTGGCCACTTGATGATTCCAGGTGGTGATTCGAAGAAGCCATACGGCAAGTATGTGGTGGCCTATAACAAGATCACCAAGGACCGCTATTTGCCGACGGGTCCGGAGCTCACACAGTCAGCACAGCTGTTCGATATCTCCGGCGACAAGATGAAGCTCATCCTTGACTTCCCAACGATTGGTGAGCCACACTACGCACAGGCCGTGCCAGCCACACTCATCAAGGACAAGTCAAAGAAGATCTACCCTCTTGCAGAAAACAAACACCCCTACATGGTGAAGTCCGAAAAGGAAACACGTGTTGAGCGTAAGGGTAACGAAGTGCACGTGTATGGGTCCGCCATACGCTCACACTTTAAGCCCGATAACATCGAAGGAGTGCGTGTTGGTGACAAGGTCTTCTTCCATGTAACCAATCTTGAACAAGATTGGGATGTCCCTCACGGCTTTTCCATCATCGGCAACAACAACTCCGAATTGTTGATTATGCCCGGCGAAACGCTCACGGTAACGTGGGAGCCAAAACGAGCTGGAATTCATCCATTCTACTGCTCGGACTTCTGCTCTGCACTCCACCAGGAGATGACGGGATACGTTCGCGTGTCACCTGCCGGATCGAACGTTCCTCTTTCGTGGAATAAGTAACACGACACCATGAATCGCTTCTCCCGCCTTCTCGCCATTCTTGGCGCATTGTTGCCACTTTCCCTGTTTGTCTTGCCGATGTGGCGCATTGATCTTCTTGCACCACAGTATCCCCCGCCAGGACTGGGAATTCGTATCCACATCGATCGTGTGGAAGGTGCTGCACAAAATGATCTCGAGAACATCAACAACCTGAATCACTACATCGGGATGAAGCGCATTGAACCTGATTCTATACCGGAACTTGACATTATGCCTTGGGTTGTTGGCATACTGTCTGCCCTCGGAGTCGTCGTCGGCCTTCTCGGCCGGCGACGCCTCCTGATGGTATGGATCGGCTTGATGGCCATTGCTGGTGGTATAGGTCTTTATGACTTTTACCAGTGGGAATATGACTACGGTCATAATCTCGACCCACATGCTATCATCAAAATCGAGGGTATGGACTATCAGCCACCTCTGATTGGTACAAAGGTGTTGTTGAACTTCACAGCGACGTCGTTGCCAGACACTGGATTCTATGTGATGTCTCTTGGCGTTGTCCTCGTTGCCGTCTCAGTTGGAATGTCTCGCTCACGCAAGGTGTCATCATGAACACGAATGGTTGCCCCTTGCGCCCCCTACCACATGCCAACTTCAGGACGTCGTTTACAGACGTCGTTATGCGATGTCTTGCCGTTCCTGTTGTTTGTGCTGTCATCATTCTGATGAGTGGATGTGGGTCCCCGGAACCACGCGCAATCACGTATGGACAGGAAGATTGTCACTCGTGTAAGATGCGCATCACGGACCGAAAGTTTGGTGCTGAGCTTGTCACCTCAACAGGTAAAACGTACGTATTTGATGCACCTGAGTGTATGCTCGGCAGTGTTCGTTCTGGTAAGCCAGTAAGCAAGGACAACATTCACTCGCTCTGGGTGACAGATTTTGTACGTCCGGGAACACTCATAAACGCACAGACCGCATTCTACCTCGAAAGTGAGATGATTCGTTCGCCCATGGGAATGAATGTTGCAGCCTTCAGTATTGCCAGCGATCGGGACCGTGCAGCATTGTCATTTCCTGGATCTGCACGGAATTACGATGCCGTGTACGAACTTGCGGCAGATTACGAGGAGTAGGGACATGAAAACGTACGCTTTTTTACCACTGAATGCCATCATGATCATCATGGTCATTCTTGGTAGTACAGGTTGTGGATCGGACAATAATACCGTAACACCAGCACCAACGGATGTACTTGGTGTAACGACGGTAGACGGCACAACGATCCGTCTGACTTCCGGTGCGCCATTGCGAGTAGGATACTCGGCCATAGCCGTTAAGGCTCAACGACCCGATGGCGCAAAACCACAAAAGATTACTGTCCGTACCGTCATGCCATCTCACGGCCATGGCTGTCCTGTTACCAAGCCCATTGACGGGCCGATGTATGGTGACACATACCGATGTGGAATCATTTTCGGTATGCCTGGTTCGTGGCAACTCCATACAACAATTCGGTACTCCGATTCAGACTCGGTTGTAGCTGTGTTTGCGGTAACTGTTGATGCGTCAGATCTCGTCCGCAACATTCGTGTTGACGACGAACGTGGTTACGTTGTAACAATGATTCCGCCACCAACATGGAAGATTGGGGCGAACGACGTACACTTCTACGTCTACCAGACATCGGACGTTCGTGAATATCAACCTGTTGATGATTGCACCATGGAGATTACTCCGTGGATGCCATCAATGGGACATGGATCCGTTGGAAACATTCAACCAACACGCATTGAGGATGGTCTATACAAAGGCAGTGTGAACTTTTCAATGTCTGGTGCCTGGACTATCACGAATCTTATCTCTAAACCGTACGGCATCCTTACAAACTTGACCTTCGACGTTGCCGTTCCCTAATGTCACTCCTCATAACGATGATTACCCTCGGTATCTCCGTGATACCCCAGGCGGATACTGTCCGAACGGACGGGATTCCCGTACGAGAAGTATCAGAAGTCGTTGTTGAGGCATCACCACTTGATGACATGGCTCGTCGCGCCGGCCTCGTTGAAGTGCAGCGTGGCCGAACGGCTGCGACAATTGTCCGTGATGGCGTGACGGATGGACGTATTACCACGACCATCAATGGCATGAAGATTACAGCTGCCTGCGTAGATCATATGGATCCTACGTCGTCATACGTAGAACCAGAGAACGTCGACCGACTTGCCTACGACGTCTCTTCTAGCGACCTTACCTACGGTTCCGGTGCTGGTGGGACAATGAACTTCTCGTTACTTCAGCCCCGCCACGCACGCACCATGGCCGACGTTGGTTTTTGGTACGATCCTAACGGGTCAGCTGTTCGAAGCAGACTTGATATCAATACGTCGGTTGACGCTTCAGCCATTCGTGTCGCATGGGTTCGACGTCGTGCCAGTGATTACACAGCTGGTGGTGGAGTTGATGTTGCGCATTCAGGTTATGCACACGACAATGTTGTTGCTGCAGTTACGACGGATCTTGACAAGGATCAGCGGATAACCATACGATTCTTGGGAAATCTTGCCACCGACGTTGGATTTCCGAGTATGCTTATGGACACGCGACGTGCACAGGCAGGAGTGATAGGAGTAGAATGGCAGGGGGCGATAAAGGGGCTACCAGTTCACACACGACTGTATTCTTCGTGGGTACAGCATATCATGGATGATCTGTCGAGATCACATGAAGAGATCCGCAATCGTCTGTTTATGCCGAACATGACCATGCCAATGTCAGCAAGTACACGAACCGTTGGTCTCTATAGCAGTGTGGAATTCAGCGATGAAACAAGCATCCTACTTCTTGCAGTTGACGCTACGTCTCTGTTTGCACGAGCATCTATGAACATGACCACTCTCGACGGAGAATCAACGGCATCAATGACAAATGTTGGTGATGTTTTGTTATCGTCTGCGGCCTTCATTCCATCGTACGACGTGATGTTGACCGACGACGTTCTGTGGCGTACAACAGCGCGAATAGATGTAATGGACCGACGTTTGCTGGATGACTCCTTTGCAAGTATGCTCTCTGCTGCTGCAGGCTCATCACATACTCAGGCTTTACGTATGGCCATTTCGGCAGACAGTAGGTTACGCTTTACGACATCAACCACGTCGTCCGTTTCAGTTGGGCTATCACGTGCTGAGAGATTCCCAACTCATCTTGAAGCGTTTGGATTCTGGATGTACGAGCCAAATTCGAACATCATCCTTGTAGGTAATCCATCACTCCAGAATGAAGTGTCATATGCGTGTGATATGTTTTTATCCCTTCACGTCAGTACAATCACAATGTCAGCTCGGCTGTTGTATGGCGAGATTCACTTTGCGATCGCTCCGTGGAAAACACTTGGGATAGAGAATACAGCAGCGGTACGTAACTATGTTAACGGGCCAACATTACAGAGGTTTGTCACTGACGTGCAGGTAAACGCGAAACTCAATGAACGGATTTCTATCGGTACAACAATTTCCTACGTCAGGGCATGGTACGGACAAACAGACAATGCCGCTCTGATTCCTCCACGTACATCAACAGTATATACCAACGTACAGTTCACAGCATTCACTGCACGTTGTGCTGTTCGATACGTTGAAGCTCAGAATCATATCTCCACAGTCCTACAGCCAGAAAACCGGACGGCATCCTACGTTACATTTGATGTTAACCTTCTGTGGCATCCTGTCGATGGGATCGACATTCTGTTCGACGGACGAAATCTCGCTGATCGCCGATATGTTGATCATCTCTCAATTCGGGACGTTGTTGCTCCAGGAAGATCACTCACACTAGGACTACGGTGGAGTCCAACGTTATGAGTTCAATTCATCGAGCAGTAGCGATGGTGTTTGTGTTCTGTGGTGTTATTGTCGCTGTTACGTCACTTACAACACATACAGCACAGGCCGAACAGCACACTGCCAAGGCACCAAACCTTGTTGGAGTAATCTCGGCGGCCAACGCCCACGATACGGTCTACATCGATGGATATCACCGAGTGAGTGACGTTGTCATCAACAAACCTCTGGTACTTATTGGACGTCAGGCTGTTATCGACGCTGAGGAACGTGGTGGATCAGTACTTACCGTTCGATCCGACAGTGTTGAGATACGTGACATCACCGTGAAAAACGTTCGTGTGGACTACACGGAAGACAATGCCGCGATTAAACTTGATGCCGTACGACACGTTGTTGTTGCGTCGTGTCATATTGACAATGGATTCTTCGGAATCTATTTGTCGCGTTCGCGAGACTGCACCATCTCGGACAACATTCTAACATCGAAGCAGCGCGACGAGTCATCATCAGGCAACGGGATACACCTCTGGACGTCCGTCAATGTGCGTATCACAGGGAATCACTGTGAAGGGTGGCGTGACGGCATCTACTTTGAATTTGTCCATCAAGGCACGGTACAGAACAACGTAAGCACGAGGAATGTGCGATACGGACTCCATTTTATGTTCAGCGACTCGTGCACATATTCTGACAATGCCTTCCTGCGGAATGGAGCTGGTGTTGCGGTAATGTTTACGCGATGGATCCTTATGGAACGAAACCGTTTTGCCGACAATTGGGGTGCAGCGTCGTACGGCCTTCTTCTCAAAGAAATTACGGACTGTCATGTTCGCGACTGTGTCTTTGAGGGTAACAGCATTGGCATACATGCTGAAGGATCCATGCGAATGCTCGTAGAGTCAACACACTTTCGGCGCAATGGATATGCCTTTCGCATTCTCGGAAATTGTACAGACAATACCGTCACACGATGTGATTTTGATGGCAACACCTTCGATGTGACAACAAATACATCATCGTCACTCAACAACTTTGATGGTAATTGCTGGACGGCGTATAAGGGATACGATCTCGACAAGGATGGCTATGGTGACGTACCGCATATGCCCGTGCGTCTTTACGCCTACCTTGTGGAATCAATGCCATCGTCGATACTCCTCATGCATTCGACGTTTATCGACGTACTGGACATTATTGAGCGACTTCTACCAACCGTTACGCCGGAAAACCTTGTTGATCGGAAGCCCCTTATGGCCCCTTACCATGGAGAACAATCATGAGGCCAGGTGCAGACAACCTCGTAAAACGATTTGGTGCCTTAACGGTCCTCAACGGCATTACAACAGAGTTTTTTCCGGCAAGTGTAACTGCCATCGTTGGACCGAACGGCAGTGGAAAGTCTACCTTCATGAAATGTGCCTTGTCACTCGTCACACCAACATCTGGACGAGTGTACGGGTTTGACAGATCTCGTGCAGGCTCAATGGCACAAACGGGGCGATATCCAGATAATCTCACACCAAGGGACATTTTTGCCCTTGTCCAATCCATCCGTCGAACACCGGCTCCGTATAAGGACACCCTCATTGAGACCTTTGACCTAGGTTCACATCTTACAAAGAGTATGCGGACGTTATCGGGTGGTACGCGGCAAAAGGTTGGAGCTGTCCTAGCACTTATGGATGACGTTGACATACTGCTCCTGGATGAACCGACGGCAGGACTTGATCCAGTTGCTGCTTCGCGTCTAAAGGACATCGTTGCTGAGCGACGATTACAGGGTGCAACCGTGCTCGTTACATCGCACATCCTCTCCGATCTTCAGGAACTCGCAGACCGATTACTCTTTCTTCTTGATGGTAAAATTGTTCACGATGGATCGATCGATGCAGTACTATCAACCACTGGACAGTCAACGTTGGAGCGCGCTGTTGCAACGATAATGACGCGGAGCACTTCGTGACTGGAACCTTGTTACGATCTGTCCTGAAAGACTCATTGCGTAGTCGATGGGTTGTAATCTATGCCGTCTTCTTCGCTCTCATTACTGAGGGTCTCCTCTTCTTTACTTCGGGTGAGGCTCGAGCAGTTCTAGGACTGATGAACATCGTCCTCTTACTCCTGCCACTTGGATCGATGATGTTTGGGACAATTCACATTCACGACAGTCGAGACTTCATTGAATTGGTACTTGTGCAGCCCGTCAAAAGATCGTCGGTGTTTCACGCCTTGTGGTTAGGTATTGTCCTGCCATTTCTTGTTGCCTTCACTCTTGGCACATCCATACCCCTTGCTCTCCACGGCAAACTACTCTCGCCACTATCTGCTGTGTTACTCCTTGCAGGAAACTTGTTAACGATGGTCTTTTTTGCCTTGGCATTTGTTGTAGGGCTAACGTTTCGTGAAAAGGCCACGGCGATGGGTGTGGGCTTTCTTGTGTGGTTATTGTTAGGCGTCTTGTATGACGGCATAATCCTTGCCGTAACGGTACTCTTTGTTGACTATCCCATGGAAGTGCCGACGGTAACGATGATAACGGCAAATCCGATTGACCTTGCGCGAATCTTTATCATGCTCACGTTTGACCAAGCAGCCTTACTGGGGCAAACGGGGGCGGTGTTTCGGCAGTTTTATGGCAGCGCGCTTGGCTCGATCGTTGCCGTAACCTGTTTACTTTGCTGGATTGGACTGCCATATACGGTTGCATTACGGACCTTTTCCCGCCGTGATTGGTAGGATGGACGTGGTGGCCGGTACATCCGACTGATGTTACCAACAACCACGTCTTCTGTAACCCACGCAGACTCGCTATTCTGCCCATGGCACGTGGTTTGCTAGAACATCAGCCCCCCATCACCGCGCAGCATCGATGATGATTACACGACCATATCTGTTTTTCCTTGTGGTGACAACTGTCGCCATTCTTCTCACGGCTTGTTCTGACGACCCGGTAGGCCCACCGGTTGTGAATGACCTGTTGGGTGTTGACACTCTTGTTGTGAACGGCACAACGCTGGAGCTCTATACCGATGCTCCGTTGGCCACGGGTGGCTCAGTCGTCAAATTCCGTTTCCTTGAAAACAACGGCATCGTACGTCCAGCCGATTTACGCATTCGTGCTGAGTATCGTAGTGGGAATACACTCCAGTCTGCTCCGGTCATTCTCCCGAAAGGGGCTGATGACAGGGGGCTGTATACGTCGGAGTTCTTCTTTACGCGTCCGGGAGAGAATAACTGGACCATCATCATCGAACGTCGCGAAGCCGATAGCATTGTTGCAACGTTTAGCATTCCGGTCGTTGTAGAAAACGACCCATTAACCATCGTACGATATCTGAAGGATGCCGACGGAACAATCTGGACCGTCCTGGCACATGGCACGAAGAGCCGTCAAGCAACCGGCCTTTCCTTCCTCGTTCAAGGACGTCGTGACCTCGACCACGTTGTCGATGCCGACCTTAGTGTCCGCATCCTTGCTACAAATCCATCCACACCACAGTTCGACCTCGGTGAATGTTTCCCCGACGTTGATGGTCGGTACCGCACAACCACTCCCCTTCCCTCAGGCACCTGGACGGTCACGGCTGTCCTCCGCAAAAACAATGCAGATGTTGGAAGTGTTGTGTTGGGGATGTGAGGGAGGTGGGGAGGACAGGTGGGGAGGCAGGTGGGGTTAATGGTGGGGAGGCATCTCATTATCTCGTGACTACAAATCTCCCACGCAAACCATTGCTAGACGTTATCCAGTACACTCCGGTTGAGAGATCACCGATATAGATACGGCCCGATACATCCTGTGGTACCGTTCGTACAACTCCGTGAACATCACAAAGTTGAAGACGACCAGAAGCCATGGGTGACCCAACGACGATATAATCGGATCCGCAGGTTGGATTAGGATAGATCTGAGTTGTCGTAGGTGACGACTCGGTGGAGACTGACGTTACCTGCCCCTTGATGTAATCAACAAGATCCAAGAGTCGTGCGTCATTTTCGGGCGAGTCTACTTCAGATAAGAGCAGTACAACGTTGACGATGATTGAATCGCCCGGTATCACATCTCGTGAAGGGCCTGCGAGTGCAAAGAATACATCACCGCGTTCTGTAGACTCCTGAAGTTGACCCGTCGTAATCGCTTCATATCGCGCAGCATTCTCTGACGGCATGGTCTGGGCATCAAACAACGTTATCGTCGGTGTGCCACCTCCCTCATGAATTGTGGCTACTGAGATAAACGGACCCGTTGGATTAGCTGTCGACAACACCTTGGCAACGGCCGTCGTACCACGAATCAGAATCTTCACAGAGTCATCCATCGCTGCAACCTGAGGGTTACTGGCAAGTCCGACATCTGGATCAACCACAAAGGCAACAACGGCATCCTGAAGTGTGCGTTCGGGGTGAACATTCTTGACGACATACCGTGACAGGATTGTGTTCTGTAGAGGTGCTGTTAACTGTTGTAACCATACAATCTGTTGTATCGACAAACCCAACGGAAAACCCTGGGCTGCTCGTTGCGACGCAGACCCGTCATATTGTTCGAGATCTGCATCGTTAAAGTGTGCCACTCCGGTCGCATTATTCGAAACAAGAGTCGTCGTGACGTTTGTCGACGGCTGGGCCCAGCTTGAAGCGCTGAGTGGATCGTACGTCATAAACACGCGTCGACGCAGTTCGCCCCCATTCATTATCCCTGCACCAACCCATATACCCGATCCTAACAAAAACGAGTAATCCGGTGCAGTGTCCCATAGTACACCATGCGATATTTTCTGAACATTCTGTCCCAACACTCCATAGTTCGTCATAACACAACGCAGGTTGTTTACTTCCAGCCACACACCCTCTCGCGCTGCTTGGGCTGAGACACGATAGCCTGCGTGGAACATTCCAAGGAACGTCCCCAATCCTACGAGGACCGAAACTACTCTTGAATTTTTCATCCCCATCTCCTTCACAAACATTCATGAATCGCCGTGTGTTGTCCATTATCTGGCAAGAATCACAACAGCCGTTGCTGTTCCAACGAGTAACCAGAGTATCAAGCCAAGGACAAACGGTTTTGTGCCAACCGATGTGAGGCCTTTGCGTGTACTACCGGCACCGATAACAAACAATGCAACAATCATACCCTTCCGGGCAAGACCTTCAACAACGTGGGCAAACGGTATGTAGTCGTTAAGACCCACAACTAGAACAAACATCACAATGAACCAGGGAATGGTGGTCTTTCCCGTTGACTTCCGAAAGACCCATGCCGAGACGAGAGCAACGGGCATAATCCACAACGCCCTGGCAAGTTTTGCCGTTGTTGCTACCTTCAGTGCTTCGCCCCCAAACTCCGTCGCCGCCCCCACAACGGAACTCGTATCGTGAATAGCCAGGGCGGCCCACATACCAAAGTTGTGTTCAGACATACCCAGCCAAGCACCGATGGCGGGAAAAATGAGCAGGGCGAGAGCATTCAGCAGGAAAACCGTCATAAACGACACAGACGACTCCTCTTCCGAGGCGTCGATAGTTGGTGCAACGGCGGCAATGGCACTCCCACCACAAATGGCAGTCCCACAGGCAATCAAATGCGACGTCTTGGTATCCAGTCCAAACCACCGGCCAACCAACCAGCCCGTACACAACGTCCCCACAATCGCACACACCGTCACCACCATCCCTGACGACGTCACCAACCACACCATGGGTAACGACAGTGTTGCGCCCATTCCAACAACACTAACCTGCAACACATACGTTGCAACAGTTTTGTTATGGCGCAAAAGGGGCGTCCCTACCGTCAGACCCAGAGCCAATCCCATCAACAGCGCTACAACAGCCGGAACATTGGTAATGGCAATAACGATCAAGCCCGCAACAAACAATGTTGTTGACAGATAACGGCGATATGGCAAGGGCGAAGGAATGACGGTTATGAAAGCTAGTGATTTTTTCTTGAGCCTATACGAATGCCATCCTCGCTCGCACTTAGCCCTCAGAGAACTCGTGGCTGAGAACTCATGACTGAGAGCTCGTGGCTGAGAACTCATGACTGAGAACTCGTGGCTGAGAATTCGTGGCTGATCTCCATCTCAGAAGTTAAACCCAAAGTGCAGGCCAGGTTCCCACGCAAAGTAGCCGGGCCACAGTTTCTCCTTCTCCAAAAATACCTGTGGCGTATTCGTTTTGATCGGCCAATGCGTAAAGCCGATTGATGGTTCAAAAAAGAACAGATTGTCGAACAACTGAAGTTGGTAACCGAGCCGATACGTCATAAACAGCGTATATGCATGGTTCATCGCCTTTGCATTCTCATCGCGATACGTTTGGAATGCATTCATGGCATGAATCCCCGTAAAGAGTCCTTTCCACCAGAAACGATTATAGGCCACACCAAGAATGTACTGTCGTACATATCCAGGAAAATTGTACTGTGCTCGATCTTCATCAACAATCTCACTCCACGGCATTCCCAAAGGCCAGTTAAACTTTGATGTTTTCAGCTCGAGGAACACAGCATCCTTCGGTGTAATTCGGTATCCAACATTCAGCTGAATAAAGTCGGGTCGATTAGGATCATCGGGAATAAAGTTCCCCAACATCAGAAACGTACTACCGATGAACCACTGCTTATGGGTACTATCGTTTTCGGCGCACGGTGCTGTAACTCCTGGTGCAAACAACAACACGATGGCAAAGGCAATCCGGCAACACGTAATCTGCATGGTTCTGTCGTCCTTAAAAATTGGGACGGCAAATTGTACCGACATCAGGCTCGAATTCGTTCACTAAGGTGAAGAACGTTAAGGCGTGGAGGAAAGAATTTTACCGCTCGCGACAACCCGTACGGTTGAGTCACGTTTATCTATGAAGTGAGCGACATTGTAACATCACGAATCAATTGATGTATGTAGCCGTGCTGTTTGTCTCGTTCGCGCACTACATAACGGCTTCACGATCCTGTACAGAAGGTATTCCTGCAACACACACGTACACTACGTGGCCGCTACTTGTAGCACCGTCTTGATGGAGAAGCATACGATTACCGATGCGCATGAGTCCGGAAGCCTAATACCGTTGCAACGCATTACAAATCACAGATCCATTCTCTGCGGCTGGACAATGAATGAACCGAAGGTTCTTCGGATCGAGGGCAGAAATGTGGGAGACATATCTACCATCAAAGTCAAATCGCAAATCGAGCCAAAGTTGTGATGTACTGTCCTCGGCATTAAACTTCCAGACGAGTTGTGGACGTGATGTACCCATAGAACCTCCAAAGAAAGCTGATTCCCCATCTTCTGAGATGCTGAATGCTCTGCTACTTGGTCCCAAATGCAGAAGTTCTCGTTGTTCGCCCATAAAAGATCTGAATTGTCGACGCTGACCTGTCTCAATGTTAATCGCTGTTATGTAGTTTGCACCTCGCTCATCTAAACTCATAAAAGTTGTGCTCGAATACAACCACGGACCTTCCTTGGGCCTGATGTTGACGTTTTGTGCAGTTACGCCCCAAAACTGTACTTCGCGTCCGTCGAGTAAATCGTATGATGCAAGTCGGCCGTAACGATCCGTAATGTACACCCTTCCGGCAGCGTAATCGACATAGGCAGGACCCCAGGCGGAGATTGCTGCAATCTCCGTAAAGTCGGAAAGTCTGTGTAGCCACATTGTTTGTTGTTCGCCAGGTCGTGTGAGAATGATCCGGTCATGCTCCACTGATATACCTCTTGCGGCTATATATACTGAATCGGAGAGGAGTCGTTGACCGGTTTGCCCATCGTACAGGGTCCAGCTGTCACCATTCACGGGATCATATTGGCTGACAATTACTTGAGATCCGTCTTCCGATACAGCCAATGTTGTAAATGCACTACTATTTCTCCCGGCACAATACTTTTCAGGTAGAATCGCCCGTACTTCTCCCGAAGCGGCATTCACCACATAAATCGTGGAATCGTAGGTGCCCGCAACCACAACCGTGGATCCATCGTCGGATAAAAACAACTGTCCGAACGTAGGTAGCTCCCACAAAACAGACCCAAGTCGCATTTCAGGCAAGTCGTCTTGGGATGTAGGTCCAGATTCACTGGAGCATGCTAGCAACATTGTGCCTACGATCACTGCCAGAACAAGATGTATTTGCATGTACGTTACCCCTACCATTCCAGTGACAAACCAAAGGAGCGCATCCGAGACAACGGACGATGCGCGTGAGTC
>DDUR01000011.1:425-16702 GCA_002344895.1 Ignavibacteria bacterium UBA2333 | reverse complement strand
CTCCCCCCCACCTTCTCCCACCACTCCCCATGCTCCGCCGTTCTCTCACCATCATCCTGACGCTGACGCTGCTTGGGCAGCAGGTGGGAGTGCTGGTGGTGATGAAGGGTCTGCAGTATACTGCACAACGAGAGGCACGCAGGACAATTCGTGCGGGAGTGCCCGTAGCAGAGTTGTCGCGTCTGGTTCTTCGAGATTCACAACCTCTCAACGGTCGTGCACTTCGATGGATCCATGATGGTGAGTTTGTGATGGATGGTCGGTACTACGACGTGGTGCGGAAACGTGACTCGGCAGATGTGACGATTGTCCTGGCCTTTATTGATGATGAGGAGACGTGGGTAGCACATGCCCTCCATTCCGAGGTGCAGCGTGCACTGCAGCGTCAGACACAGAGTGGTCCTCTGCGGACGTGTCTGGAGAAACTGTTGACGTTATCGGCAATACTGCCAAAGAAGATCGACGTTAGAATGGACGTTCCTCACATACTTCACCGTCCCTGTGAGCCCCCGTTAGCGCTTCATCAGGGACATAACCGTCTGCCCGAGATACCGCCGAAACTTGGTTGATGACATCTATCATCACCTTGTTTCACTTTTAACCCCTATACCATGAACAACAGTGTTCGATGGAGCATGTTTGCTGCATCGTTGGTTGTGCTGTGTGCTCCCGTGATTGCATCGTCATTTGTTGGTGATTCGACTGGCGTGGATTCTACACGTGTTGTTGAAATGCCACCAATGGTGATTAGTGCAAGTCGTTGGCAGGAGCGCAGCTCAACCGTTTCTCGTCAGATTCTCCGTATGGACGTGCGTGACGTTCAACAGCGGAATCCAGGTACCATGGCCGATCTCGTTGAGAGTTCCGGCGAAGTCTTTATGCAGCGTAGTCAGATGGGTGGCGGTAGTCCCCGCCTACGCGGTTTTGCTGCAAACTCAGTCTTGCTCGTTGTTGATGGTGTTCGCTTGAACAACGCCATCTATCGCTCAGGTAATCTGCAAAACCTGATTCAACTGGATGCAAATGCACTTTCATCAACAGAGGTGCTTTTTGGCCCGGGCTCGGTGCAGTACGGTTCCGATGCCATGGGTGGTGTTCTTGTGTTTACCACAAAGGACCCGTTACTATCACCATCAGGTTTTTTTGCCCACACGTCGTCACTCGCACGGTACGCGTCGGCAACGACGGAACGGACTTTGTCGGCCGAGGCTTCGTTCTCCTGGGAGAATGTGGCCACGTATACATCTGTTACGGCCTCGATGTTTGGTGATGTTCGCTCTGGACGTACCATGCCCAGCGCTGCTCCTACGTTCGGGTTACGCACGTTTGAGGTAAAGCGTATTGATGGCCGTGATTCTGTTGTTCCAACGTCTGATCCACATCTTCAGTCACCAAGTGGATACTCACAGGTAAATGTTCTGCAGAAGGTGCTGTGGAAGATTGATGATGTGTGGTCGCTTACCTATGGCGGACATCTGTCAACGTCGACAGATATTCCGCGGTATGATCGCCTCGTTGAGCTTCGTAATGGACGTCCACGCAGTGCTGAGTGGTATTATGGACCGCAGTTCTGGACCTTACAATCACTGACAGCAAAAGCCACGTCGCTTGGTTCTGTGGTCAACGATGTTGTCGCTACGGCTTCGTTTCAGTGGTATGAAGAGTCGCGCCACAACAGGAACCTTGGGAACGATTGGCTTCGCCATCAAGAGGAACGTGTTGCCATTACAAATCTCAACATTGATGGACGTAGTCGTCTGCAGCCAAGCTCGTCCATCGATCGTGATCTGTACTATGGTGTTGAAGTGTCCTATCAAGACATTTCTTCCGTGGCATCGCAGGAGAACATTGTCTCTGGTCTTCGTACACCTGCTGCCACACGATATCCCGATGGTGGAAGCACCTACACAACGTATGCTGCCTATTCTCAACTTCGTTGGGGTTTTGGCTCTGATGTTACCGTTGCTGTTGGACTTCGTGGTACGGCCGTATCACTGCAATCGGCCATCACAGATTCTTCCGTGTTTTCGTTACCATTTTCAACGATTACGATGACAAATGGTGCCGTAACTGGATCACTTGGAGCTACGTGGATTGTTTCGGATCTGATCACCGTTCACGGCAATGTTGCCAATGGTTTTCGTGCACCGAACGTTGATGACGTGGCAAAGGTGTTTGAATCAGCTGGTGGACAGCTCGTTGTGCCGAATCCTGGACTCGGTCCGGTAACGGTTACCACAGCAG
Source organism: Ignavibacteria bacterium UBA2333 (assembly GCA_002344895.1). Taxonomy (GTDB): domain Bacteria; phylum Bacteroidota; class Ignavibacteria; order Kapaibacteriales; family Kapaibacteriaceae; genus UBA2333. The sequence goes on along the minus strand of DDUR01000011.1, from coordinate 14,458 downwards.
AACTTGGTGTCGAGGTCCGACCCATCGTTGGCCTTGCCCTGACGTCGTCTGTGTATCGGTCATGGCTCACAAATGCTATCGAAGTACGACCATTTACGTTTAACGGACGTGATAGTATCGTCTTTGATGGTGTGCCAAGTGCCGTTGTAGCTCCACAGAACTTTGGAACAGGTCGTATTGCAGGACTGTCGTGTGGTGTTGACTATCGCGCCTATCCGTGGCGTGTGATGGTAACGGCTACGTACGTTACCGGACGTGATGAGACAAACGACTTCCCTCTTGAGAAGGTGACGCCGTCTTTTGGACGGTTTCACATAGGTTGGTTTCCGTTTGACATTGTGGATGTGTCCCTTGATGTTCGATGGAGTGCTGCCTGGACCATGGATATGATTTCGCCAATTGATGAGGCCGTGATGGGTATTCAGTATCCCAATGGTGGCCTGCCTTCGTGGACAGTCGCTGACCTACGTACATCAATCGACATCTCGTCATCGTGGACGATCCAGGCAGCCGTGGAGAACATCTTTGATCTTCACTACCGATCGGCTCAGTCAGGCATTTCCGCACCGGGCCGAAACGTTGTCCTGGCCGTACGATTCCGCAGTTAGTCAACAACTACAACACACTCTGTGGTGTTAATCAAGGAACGTCCAGTGTAACACAACACTAATGTTCCGCACAATATCGGGATACATGGCCACCGTGTACTGACGCTGCGCAAAGACGTTTTCGTAGCCCACACGCACGGTGGCATTTCCCAGTACGGCAGCCAGATAGAGGTCGAGACCATTGACGATGGCATTCTGTCGCAGTGTTGTCGACGTGTATTGCCAGGATATAGGTGACCACGTCCGTGAACGCAGAGGCGACATCATGGCACCAACAATGCCGAGCTGTACGGAGTTGTTACCTATTGCATATCGATATGATACATCCAGTCTGCCCGCAACTGCTGGTAATCGTTCATCGGTTACACCATCCTGTGTCGTTTCAGTAAGGCGCAAAAGGGGCTCAATCGTAATGTCGCCAATCGTTGTTTTGTACGAGAGTCCTACGGATGTCGTCGTGCGCTCCCCTGCCGTAATCGACTTTGTACTCACGGCCGTACCAAACTGGTCGACAATATCGTTGGCAAGTATTGTCGACGCTACCGTTCGTCGGTAGGCGAGGAGACGGAATCCTTCCAGGCGTGCCGTAACTGACATCAGCAGGTGGCGCTCAGGGTCAAGATCACGTCCTTCGGCGAGTGTGGGCGCTCGCTGTGCCGTTGCAACGTCGATATCCACGTCTACACTCCGTGATGGTGCCCATCGAAGTGCACTGCCAAAACCCGTTAACACCTTTCCCCATCGCACATCTGTCCGTGCTGCTGCTCGGAGTGTTAGTGTTGAGTCAAGAGCTAGACGTCCGTGTGCAAAGAGCGCTGTTGTAACATCTTCATTTGCACGATCGGCCTCCACAAATCGATCACTCGTGAGGATGTCCGACGTTGCGCCCGCTGCCAGTCGAACGGGTCCGAGTGAGAACTCCAGACGAGTTATCCCACCATAGTTCCGTGATCGTACAACGTAGGATGAACCGTCTTCCTGATTTGTTGCCGTTGTTGAGTCGCGCAGACGTAACAAGGCAAGGGACGTCCCATAGACCTGTGCGGTAAAGACAACTGTTGTATCAGCGTCGAAGACGTGAGTCACCATGGCCGACAGGTCATGTCGGCGTGTTTCGTCTCGTAACGTTTGATACCGTGGCTGTGCTGAAACCTCCGTCGTCGAGAACAGCGGTACGTCCTGACGGAGTCCACCCCACTGATCGGAATTGTGACTCGTTACGTCGTACCGTATCGCAAGGTGTGTTTGTGCTATGAGTATTGCTCTCATAGCAACACGACCATTCCAAACATCAAAGTCGGTACGATCATAGATTCCGATAGCACCGTTACGGCGAAGACCAACCGTGACATTCAAGTTGGGTGCTACGTTTTGTGACAGGGTCACATCGGCTGCGATGAGTCCACCACCACCTTGTGCATACCACAGCGATGAATACGGTACGGCCGTGTTGTGAATCGACGTTGGCATGTTCACGGCTGTTAACGTTGATGTTGGTGCCAGACCAACGGCATCGGTACCGGTAACAATATCGTGGCTGTTTGCCCCTTCCGGCGCGAGCGAAGAGAGCGCCGGGCCCCCTGCCCAAGGATCAACAAGTGGACGTCCATCCTGATACACCGTCAGGTCTCGTTGTTCACCACCAAACATTGATGGCGCATCATAGCCGCCAAATCCGCCGTGAGAGAGGCGTGGTAGGAGTAAGGAGCGCTCGAGTAACTCGGAGAGGTTCGTATATCGAACGTGTCTGCGATCAGCTTTCGAGATAACAACAGCCGGTGGGTCTGTTATCGAAAACCTGCCAAGGTTTACTAAGGGTGGTAACGTAACGGAACTATCACGAACGACCACAACGGTTGAATCTGCAGCGAGCGTCGTAGTGGCTACGACGCTCGCCCAGAAACATCCTACAAGCAGGAATCTTAGTTGGTTTCCGCTGGAGCAGATGGTTCACCTTCTGCATCGTCAGCATCGTCATCACGCGTTACCGTTGTGATGTCGGCAATACCGTCACCGTCTTCAAGACGAATGAGGCGTACACCTTGGGCATTCCGACCGGTCAGACGAATGCTGCGTGTATCCTGACGGATCAGAATACCATTCGTCGTAATCACCACAAGGTCTTCCAGGTCATGCACCTCGAGGATAGCGCAGATTGGACCGGTCTTATCGGTGATGTTCATAGCGATTACGCCCTTGGCACCACGTTTTGTCATCCGGAAATCTTCAACCTTGGTACGTTTTCCGAAGCCTCTGCTGCCAACTACAACCACTTCGGCGTCGGTATGACGTACAGCAGTGAGTGAGATCACCTGGTGACTTGGTTCGAGGGAGATACCTTTAACACCGGCAGCGGTACGTCCCATGGAACGTACGTCACTTTCGTGGAAACGGACGGCCAGACCGGAACTTGAGCCGATGATGATTTCCATCGAGCCCGTTGTGATCCGTGCGCCAATCAGACGATCATCATCATCAAGGTTGATGGCGATAATTCCGTTACTACGAACATTTGCAAAATCACGTACGGCTGTTTTTTTGACGGTACCATTTCTGGTAGCCATAAAGATGAACAGGTCGTCGCGATCAAAGTCTGTTACTGGCAGATAGGCCGTTACCTTTTCGTCACCGGCCTTTTGAATCACGTTGGCAATCGATCTGCCCTTGGCATTACGTGAACCTTCTGGAATGTCGTAGACCTTCACACGGAACACACGACCACGGTCGGTAAAGAAGAGCAGGTAGTGGTGCGTGCTAGCGCGGAAGACGTGTTCTACGTAATCATCTTCATATGTACCAGCGCCGGATACACCACGTCCGCCCTTATGCTGGCGTCGGTATGTACTCACAGGTGTACGCTTGATGAAGCCGTTATGCGAAATCGTCACGATCACCTCTTCATTGGCAATCATGTCTTCCAGCGTAAAGTCCTTTGCGTCGTAGACAATTGCCGTACGACGTTCATCACCGTGTTTACGAGCAAGTTCGGCGAGTTCTTCGCTGATGATCTGCATCTGTAATGCCTTGTCGGCAAGGATGTTCTGCAGACGAGCGATAAGCTCCATCACTTCCTTGTATTCCGCCTGGATCTTCTCGCGCTCAAGGCCTGTAAGGCGCTGCAGGCGCATATCGAGAATGGCTTTTGCCTGAATCTCGGAGAGTCCAAAACCAGCTTGCAGTCGTTCCGATGCCGTTTGGACGTCCTTCGATGCCTTGATGGTCTTAATCACTTCGTCGATATTATCGAGCGCAATGATAAAACCTTCCAAGATGTGGGCTCGTTTTTGAGCAGCATCGAGGTCGAACTGTGTACGGCGGACAATCACTTCGTTCCGATGCTTCACGAACTCTTCCATGAGTTCCTTAAGCGTCAGAATTCGTGGACGTCCGTTAACAAGGGCCAGCATGATGACGCCAAACGTCACCTGCATCTGTGTGTGCTTGTAGAGGTTGTTCAGGACAACCATCGGTACGGCATCGCGTTTAAGTTCGATGACGATGCGCATACCTTCACGGTCGGACTCGTCGCGGATATCACTGATGTCTTCGAGAGTTTTTGCCTTTACGAGATCGGCAATCTTTTCAATGAGGCCTGCCTTGCTGACTTGATATGGCAGCTCGGTGATGACGATACTCTCACGATTACCACGGTTCTCTTCGATGGCTGCCTTTGCCCGCACGAGGATCTTACCACGTCCGGTTGTATAGGCATTACGCACACCTTCGTATCCGTAGATGATACCGCCCGTCGGAAAGTCCGGAGCCGTGACATACTTCAGCAGTTCTTCATTCGTGATGTTCGGGTCGGTAATCAATGCCTGAATACCGTTCACCACTTCGCGCAAGTTGTGCGGCGGAATGTTTGTGGCCATACCAACGGCAATACCGTTGGCACCGTTTACGAGCAGTGCAGGAAGGACTGTTGGCAGAACCGTTGGTTCTTGCAGGGAGTCGTCGAAGTTCGGACGGAAGTTGACGGTGTTTTTATCGATATCACGCAATACCTCCATCGCCAGACTTGTGAGTCGGGCTTCGGTATATCGCATGGCTGCCGGCGAGTCGCCGTCAACACTTCCAAAGTTCCCCTGACCATCAACGAGGATACCACGCATGGACCATGGTTGGGCCAGACGAACCATGGCGTCGTAGACGGCAGAGTCACCGTGAGGGTGATACTTACCGAGAACTTCACCAACAATACGCGCACTTTTTTTGTACGGCCTGTTCGGCGTCATGCCGAGTTCATACATCGCGTAAAGGATACGTCGGTGTACGGGTTTCATGCCGTCACGCGCATCCGGAAGGGCGCGCGAAACGATGACGGACATGGAATAATCGAGGTACGAGTCCCGCATCTCGTCCTCCATGAGGACGGGCAGGATGCGTTCATTCAAGGCCATTGATTCCGTTCGATGTGTGAGCCGATAAAGGGGCTGGAATGGGGCAAAGGTACGGAATCAGCGGACGATGGACAGCGTACCGGATACTGATGACAGGAAGCCGCCACTGGAATCGGTTGCAGCCAGCCTCCAGACGTAGATTCCCGTCGGTAACGATGTTCCACCCTGTCCACGACCATTCCAGGTAACGGCACCGGATCCGATGGTGAGTTCGACCGGGAGTTGATCGATTTTCCGACCCTGAATGTCGTAGATATCAAGCAGTGCCGTACGAGTTGCGGCCGAATCACGAAGAGTAAAACGGAATTGAATTGGACCGTTTGAAGGATTTGGCGCTACGTCCACTCCGCGGAGTTCCGGTCGATTTGTTGTCCACAGTGCAATCAGTTGCTCTACACGATTCCCTGATGCGTCTTGTGCACGAATCAACAGATTGTTCTGGCCAAGCTCCAGCGGGAAACTGAATTGTGCTGCAGCACGTGCCAGGTTGTCACCGGTTTCTTGAACTGCCGTAGCCGATGGATGGAAAACGAAGTTTGATGCTGTAGCCGAGCGTATACGGACGCCATTGATAAAGATGGTGAGATTGTCCGGTGACGTAATCGGAAGTCTTGATGAGTCACGAAGACGAATGTCGAAGAATGGCTCCAGAAGAACGTAGTCGCCATCAACCACACGACGTTGATCAACAAAGACGTCGAGTAACGGTGCTACTGTGTCGTTATAAACGGTAAACGATGTCTGGGCAACGTCGTTTAAGGTATAGAGCTGACGTTTTCGGCGTTCTGCGTCGATCGTAACGGTGACAAGTGACGTAGGTTCGGCATTCGATGTCGGTAATAACCATGTTGACATTCTTGTGCCATCCGTTGTGATGTTTGTCGCGCTGTCCACACGGAACACGGGTGTTGTTACCGTTTCGGATCGAATCATCACCGACACTGGTACGTCTGCAGCTGACCGATCTGGACGGACATTACGCACGGTGGTGACGGCCGTAAGTGTATCACCGCGCAGGAGATTGTTGGTGGACAAAACAACTGCATCAGATTCCACAAGGTATTCATCCGCTGGGTCATACGTCAGCTGTATGTCTCCCAATGTTCCATCACGTTCTGCCTGGAGTTCCGCCACAAAACGTACTGATCGAATGTCTGCTCCGTCGGGCCAGGAGATAAAAGGTTCACTGGATGACAGTGTAGCTACAACGGACTCATTTCCGTCGGCTCGACGTCCATACACTACCACGGACGTACCTGCTGATGGCTGCGGTAGCGTTATCGACGAGAATGTTTTTGCAACGCCGGCCTCTGGTGACGACAATACGGCAACACTATCTCGAATCGTAAGTACCGTGTCAACACGTACCATAAAGTCCGGCACCTGTTTGATTGCTTCCAGAGCCTTGCCGTCACCAATACCGCGTTGACCTATGAGGACGTAGGAGCTATTTGCGCGCAGGGAATCTGCATACGACGCACCAAACTCTTTGAGCAGGGTTACGAGAGAATCATAAAGACCTTCGACGATAAATCCTGTCACACTTTCATCCGATGTTCCCAAGATCAACCGGTATCCGGTCGGAACAGAGTCTCGTAAAAATGTATAACATTCACGAGCCGTACCGAACATTTCCGGTCTACCTGCTGGTTGCGGATTTTGCCACGTGTCATACCAACGTATGATGGGACGGTTATCGTAGGGACTGATGAGGAAGATGTTCATTCCCCGCTGCCATGACGTTGCCACGTATGAAATGTCGCCAACACGGAAGACCATCGTGGGATCATTGTCTTGTCCTTCAAACTGACGGCCAGCTGACTGAATGTAGATCGGCACATCGGTTGTGCGGAATCTCCACACGCCGTTCACGACGTCGGCAGATGTTGTATCATCAATCGTGAAGGCTTCAGCAGGAATTCGTGCGCGCTCCATGGTATCAAGGGCAGACCGATGTGCATACACACGGATCCACATGGTTGCCGATCTGCTTGCACCATCGTCGGTCCAAGCGCCTACCCAATATGTTGTTGCCGTATCCAGATCAACGGCCCCTGGTGTCCAGTCGATAACACTTCCGGAACGTCGTACCTCCGTTTCAGACGACATCAGAATGGCTGAAGCAATCGTGTTCGACGTCGCAATCACAAACTGGGCCTTGGCCGATGGTCTGTTCCCCATCGGATCAAGAACACGGACACGGATGTTTGACGGATCAAGGGGACCAAAGGCAAGTGGTTTTACAGGAAGAAGAGTTCGATCAACAACATCATATGAACGTGTCAAAAGATTGTCTGACTCATCGTCACCCGTAATTCGGTAGGGATCAACGAGTACGCGCACCGTAGCGCGCCCCATTCGCCCCTTCGACGGAAACACGGTACGCACGACCTGATCGGTGCACATGGACGGTACTTCAATGTCGACCGAATCCGTCTGTCCAGCGAGGGTAAATGATATACGCACAATGAAGGGCTCTTGTGTTGCCGTGCCCGCATTCCGAACGAGTGCAGTAATAACAAAGTTTTCTGCCTCTGACGTGAGGACTTCATTACCATCTTCGTCGGTAACCACAACATCTCGATTACGCACGTAGAGCTGTGGTACGGTATCGATGCGAAGACGGGTAAGCGGATCACCGAGGATAGAATATTGATACGCTGTGTTGAGACCATCGCGTGTACCACGAGAGGCCAGCGAATACTTCGCTGAATACACGATGTCGCCGAGATTCCGGAGTCCGTCTCGTACAGCAAAGTGATTGGCAAAGTGTAAGGCGTTGACGTTTTCGATAAACTCCCAGCCTGTACCACCGGCTGCGGCTGCAAAACCTTTGCCTGGCTCTACGAGATAGTCAGCATTCTTACACCGCCGACTTGGATTACTAAACGATCCTGTTTGGCATGCATAGGTAGCCAGGATACCGTATCGACCCTGATTCGTGAGGTCCGAAGCATTCCAACCTTCGATATCAAAGTCTGTTGTCGCACCATGTCCAATAAAGTTCATCCACTGGATACCGTCGGAAATCGTACGCCGGAGTTGAAATCCAGGTGCTATTCCAGATCGATACTTACACAGTGTTGTTGTATCCAGACAGATCGGTGCATCAGTGAAGGTAATACCGGTTCCGAACGGGTCCGTCAGCAGGTCGTTGTAGATATCACAAAGTCCTTCGGATTCGTTACCACCACCGACAAAGAGCCAACGACGCATCCATGTTTCAAACATGGTTGTGTCGGAGTAGATAATCTTATCGATATGATTCTGTGCTTCCTGTGCGTCTACGGCGGGAATCCGCCCCACCTGGAGTTCGGGGATGATGGCATCATTCGGATCGTCGAGCAGTCCGTACCAGTAGTCTGATGATGGGCGTCCATACGTCGGTACGAGGTCGGGTCGAACAGAACCAACATTTCCCTTTGGAGCTGCAAGGCGCGGATCCCATGATGCATTCCCTACCAGCAGTAACCACTGCGGTTGAACTGCTGATGTTGTATAGAGATGTCGTAACCACTCGCGAATGGCAAACGGAGATCGGCGTCCTGCTCCAAACTCGTCGATTATCGACGCAACGTCAACGATCATCGTGGAGACATTGGAGTGGTTTGCTCGATGTTGTGCAAGCCGCTCAGCCTGTTGTTGCAAACTTGAATGTGTAATGATGACATACTGTGCTTGCTGCGTGGAGGCTGAAAGATTGGCAAAGGCTGCTCGTTCAAGTCGGGCACGTTCCCAGCCCTTCGAATCTGCCACTGCAAGTGTTGGCTCTGTTCCTGCAGTGACGCCTACACGAACGGAATAGGTTTGGCCCTCGGCGTGTTCGATAAACGACGTCCATCCGGCTGTTGTCGGACCTTGTGACGTTACTCCACGTCGACCCAAAACACCACCAAGAACGAACGATGGTTCTGTTGGTCGATCTGCTCCCGGTAGTCGACCAAGAATTGCATCGAGCACTGATGATGGAACGGAACCACGTGCTACCAGAACAACTGGGGTTCCGATTGGAATAGAACCAAGTGCCTGGTCTACAGCAGCACCTACGGCAACGTTTATCGTCGACGATCCCGTACGATACACGAGCGTGTAGGAGGTAAGTGTATCGAGGCGGACAATTGAGCTATCGATGCGTACAGAGGCTCGAGCACCGGTTGTGACAGACTCCGTTGGCCAGTTCCGTCCCCAGCCCGTAATGTTTGCTGAGATGAGTGTGCCACGACGTCCACCACTCCGACGCTCAAATGTTGCCGTCGTAGTATCGATCACGTAAAGGTTGTCGGTCAATGCACCGAGAACAGAAACGTAGGACTCCGTTTCGGACCGCGGGACCTGAACTGTTAGCCGACCATCGACGAGGACGGGTAGAACATCAGCCGAAATGTCAATTCCATCAAGAGCTTCTTCAGCGAAATAGGTATCTGTTGCCCGACCTTCCGGTGTACCAGTGGCAAACATTTTTACCCATGATGTTGGGCCCGGGAGGGACGAGCCGGAAAATTCGAACCGGACGGTATCCTTTCCCCAACCGTCACGTACAAAAAAATTCGGCTCACTGTCGTTCACCGTAACGTCAACACGATGATCTGGATTTACCGGATGGTTTGTTGTCGACGTAATGTCGAGTCCAATGTTTACCATGCCACTCGGTGCAGCATATACCTCTACCGGAAGAGTCGATCGTGTATAGGCAAGAGCACGAAGAGATACCCAGAAAAATCCTTCGTATTCAACACGGTCGGTGTTGTATTCATAATACACACCATTGTTACCATTGCCAAGATTATAGAGTCCGGTATCAAGTTCCATACGCCATGTGCGACGCACGAACGGACGTTCCTGTCCAGCGACCGATACAGTTCTCGGTGTTAACCGCAAACGACTACCATCACGCAGCGTGAGGTAGTGAACACAAACAGTATCATAGTCATCCCAATACGTTGTATCCCCATAGGCACGTCGGCCAAAAAACACTAGCGTATCACGTGCCGTCAAGGTTGTTGATCCATCAGCATCGATAACACCGAGAGCAACTTCAGATCCACGTCGTAACAAAGCCAGTTTCCCAAGATCGGCACCAGCAAACGTTGGTTCAAGAGCCAGAACATCGGCGGCAAGAATGTGGGCTGGACCATCGTATGCTGTTTTTACGCGTACGTATGGTGCGGAGGCAACGTACCAGGACTGTGGCTGCACGACGTCGGTCTGTGGCCACACATCATCCTTCTTCGTTTTGCGCTGAGAATCGATATAGGCTGCATTTAGTACTTGTGGTCCACCTGTCCCCCGTCCATCATTTGCAGACCGTGCCGTAAGCTGCGTCGGGAAACGCACGGTGACCAGGAAGTCATTGGCAACCTGAAGGCGGCCACCAACGGTCCGAAACGGCACAACAACAACGTCTCCAATCACTTGGCCGGCATAGGAGCCGGTTCGTATCACCTGGGCCGATGCCTCGGAGGATACAACATGTCCGACACCAACATCCTGCCATGACGTCACGGAAAGTGTAGCCGTTGTGGTACCAGCCTGTGGAATCCGAATGGCCCAGGCGAGTTCATCACATCCCCGAGAGGAATCGGCAGAACCTCGTCCGGCAGGTGTACGAAGGGCCCAGTAGGGAGACGTAAAACGATGTACCGTAACCGGGCGTACGTCTCCGGAAAGCCCCTTTACGCGCAGCGTAAGCCCCGTAGCCGACACCTCCGTCGTGATCTCTGCTGCACGACCCTGAACGGCAAAAACAATGAGTGACAGGAGGAGAAGCGTTATACGTGTCGCAGAACGAGGTACGGATGTATCACAAGCATCCACAACGTTTGCACAATATGACGTCCAACGACGGTACACGGACAATGCCGACGACGGCGTCGGATTGTCAGAGTGTACAGGTGTGCAGGTTGTGAGCGGTGATACAAACTTCATGGTCTGCCTACCATCAAAAAAAGAAACGCCGTGATACGAGGGGTATCACGGCGTAATGACTTGCTTCGTGTATGATTCGTTACCGCGTAACCTTACTTATTGCCTTGGGTAAAACGCGGAAGCGTTTCACTCATGGCAACAATGATCTTTTCGGCAACCTTGTCGGACACCACACGCTTCACGTTATCATCGCTGGCGAGGGCTTCGGCAATGGCTTCTTCGACCTTCTTCTTGATGAGTTCCGACGTTTCACCAACAAGGGCATCGGCCAGCTTGTGCATGTCGACGGACACGTCCTTCATCGTCTCAAGCTGATTCTTGTTGGCATCTTCCATCTTCTTCATCAGCTTATCCATACGCTCTTCTTCTTCCGTGTAGACAAGACCGAAGGCCAGCAGGGCAAGCAGCGAACCTTCGAGCGAGATAGCGGCAAGAATGAGGGATGGTTTTGTAGCCGGAATAAACTTCAGACCGCGAACACCGATGATCACGATGAGGATAGCGGCGCCGAAGTAGGCAAGACCTGTAACGTTGTTCGAATACTTCTCGGTGAAGTGGTGGGCCATGTAGAGGCGCAGACCCTTAAAGAACGACAGACGGTTGCGGCTCCACTCGATACCACGTTTGGTGTCTTCCATTTCCTTCACCACGAAGTCCGAGAAGAACTCCTTGATGCGCAGGTTCAGAACCTCTTCGCGGAACGTGGACAGACTGATATCTGGCGTAAAGACCTCTTCGAACCGAACGATACGGCGTCCATGTGTCCGTGCCGTGTCTTCGTCCTCTGTGGACGTCCGATCCCAGACAAACTTGAAGGCCGAACGAACCTGATGAGCTTCCAGCTGATCCAGCTGGCCATTTGGCATTGTCAGCAGATCCACAATCTCATCACTAAAGCCCGTTTGAAGACGGATTTTTGCGCGTGTATGGTGAATCTCGCGTTCTACCTTCTGGGCCATATAGCCGATGCTGGATGGCATAAAGAACGTAGCAAAGATGGCGAGGGCAAAACCTAGGACGAGGGAGAGAACGGTAAAGCCGAGGACCGGTTCGAGGATGATGGCAGCCTCACCGAGACCACCTTCACCGTTGGCCTTTACGACCCACTCGCCGGCACCCTTGGAGTAACCGTCTTCCTTTTCCGAACGCACATTTGACGTAAAGTCAAAAATGTAGTCCGTCTTGATGTACGTCTTCAGAGGAGTACCACTGGGAACTTCACCCTGGAACTTCTCCGTCACCACGGCAAACGTACCAGGCTGTACTTCCTTAAAGGCCTGCTGCTGTTTTTCATCATGAGGATGAAACAGTGCTAACACGGCACCTTCAACGGCCCGTGGTACGATGAATGAATATGTGAGATACGAAAAGGCTACGACGAGTGCGAGAAAGAGCAAATAGTGCTGCATTCCAACCTTCGCGTGAGCGTTATGCCCGTTCGCTGTCATACCAGACTCCTGTCCCCGTTGGTTAAAACCGTTTATGCTGCAAAGTTGTCGACATTTCCGTTGTACACCTCGTACCGTGTGGCAGAGGAAACGTCCAACTGAAATGAATCGCCGAATATACGATTCCGGCGTGAACATCGTTCCCTAGATGTTCCCGCAACGTTGTCCACCGTTACCATGGACGCCGGAAACAACAACCCGTTCGGCCCATCTGCCGTAGCTTTGCAGTTCATACGTTCTCCCGACGAAACGACGAGGATTCTCATGTCAGACATCACCACCAGCTACCGTCCACGTTTTGCCGTATCCCCTGCCGATACGATTCCGGAGCTCCGGAAACACATGCTCATTGATGGTTTTGACCATGTTATCGACCTTGAGCGCAGCCGTGGATCTCGTTTTGTGGAGGCCCGGTCGGGCAAGGAATACCTCGACTTTTTTACGTGTATTGCCTCGATGCCGATTGGTATGAATCATCCCAAGATGACCGATCCGGCCTTTGTGGAATACCTCGGATGGGCTGCATTAAATAAACCCAGCAACAGCGACATTTATAACGACTACATGTCGGTCTTTGTCAAGACCTTCTTTGCCCTTGCCGTTCCGGACCATTTCCGCTATGCCTTCTTTATTGACGGCGGAACGTTGGCCGTGGAAAATGCCCTCAAGGTTGCTATGGACTGGAAGGTGCGGAAAAACTTCCGGAAGGGCCATCGTGCGGAAAAGGGGCAAAAGGTGCTTCACTTTGAACGTGCTTTTCACGGTCGGAGCGGCTACTGTTTATCCCTCACCAACACCGATCCCTCAAAGACGGCCTACTTCCCCAAGTTTGACTGGCCGCGGGTGATATCGCCATTCTTAACCTTTCCGATAACCGATGCCGAACGTGAGCGTGTCCTGGAGCAGGAACGTCTCGCCGAGGCCCAGATCCGCCAGGCCTTTGCAGATAATCCGGACGACATCTGTGCTATTATCATCGAACCCATTCAGGGTGAGGGTGGTGACAATCACTTCCGGAAAGAGTTTTTCCAGACGTTACGTCGGTTAGCCGATGAATATGACGCCCTGCTCATCTTTGACGAAGTGCAGACGGGCGTGGGTATGACGGGCAAGATGTGGGCACACGAAGTGTACGGCGTCGAGCCGGACATTATGTCGTTCGGCAAAAAAATGCAGGTCTGCGGAATCCTCGTTGGCCCTCGTGTTGACGACGTCCCGGACAACACCTTCCACACCTCCAGCCGGATCAACTCCACCTGGGGCGGCTCCCTTGTCGACATGGTCCGCGTCACCCGGTACCTGGAAATCATCGACGAAGACAACCTCGTCAGCAACGCCGCCGAGATGGGTCGATTCCTGCACAAGGCACTTACCGACCTTGCCGCTGCTGACAAGCGCATCTCAAACGTCCGCGGTGAAGGCCTCTTCCGCGCTTTTGACCTACCGGACACCGCAACACGGAATACCCTACTCACCAAGGCCTACGACAACGGCCTGCTTATTGTCGGCTCCGGCACACGCAGCATCCGGTTCCGTCCAGCCCTCAACATCACCGCCGACGAACTCACCGAAGGCGTGGAGATCTTGAGGAGAGCGATGGGTTAGTGGTGGGGTTTATGGTGGGGAGGCAGATGGGGTTAATGGTGGGGAGG
>DDUR01000011.1:0-205 GCA_002344895.1 Ignavibacteria bacterium UBA2333 | reverse complement strand
ATGGTGGGGAGGCAGGTGGGGAGGTTAAACCCGCTCGCGCAGCGAGCACGCCGTGAGCGTTAGCGAGCACCCCGTGAGCGCTAACGAACACCCCGTGAGCGCTAACGAACACCCCGTGAGCGTTAGCGAACACCCCGTGAGCGTTAGCGAACACCCCGTGAGCGTTAGCGTCAGCCAGCGTAACCCCGCGTCACCCAGCGTCACC
>DDUR01000028.1 GCA_002344895.1 Ignavibacteria bacterium UBA2333 | reverse complement strand
TCTTCCCCCACCTTCCCCCATAACTCAACACCCTTCACTTTCTCCTGACATGCGCAGATAAGTGAAGTCGGCTCAAGAACACGTAACACATCGGCCCAGCCAACAATCCACGATACAAGCTCTGGTGTTATCGGAACTCGTAGCGTAAGCAGCGCAGATCCATCATCTTGAATACTCACTTTCTGACTTGGATGCCAGAACCGATATTGGAAGTAGTTAATCGCGGACTTTTGGACGTGTAATGTGATGTCCTCCGCAGTACCCTCAAAGAGACCGAATCGTGAGGCGCGAAACTGATCTTCATCAAACTGGTGAAGAGGATCAGAAATGTCGTTGGCACGTACAACACTCTCTATCCGGTCAACAGCAAGTGATATGTAGTGTTCATATCGTGGGTGCCACGCCAATACATACAGCCGACCCCAGTGGTCTACGAGACGACAAAAACTCACAACAAAAGTCTTAACGTCATCAGCGCCTATTCGTCGATACGTTACGCGGTCCCAGTGTGGATCAATGATGGCATGTATAATAGCCGTCATAACATCATCAGGAATCGAGTTTATGAATCTGCCTGGCGTTACTTCCGTTGACACATCACCTCGCAAGAAGAGACTGCCTGGGGCAAAGTGCTCAAGCTTGCGGATGAGTTCCTCAACATGGCGTCCAATCACCGTAGTTTCCAGGCGAGTGATAAGTCCTTTTAGCACATAGAGCGAGAGTAGCTCATTGTCACCAAACGACAACATGGCGATTGAACGGTAGTCTTTCGGTATCGACCAGCGGATCTCTCGTCCTACGGTGACTTCGCGCAGTGGAATACCGCTTGTTTCAATCGCCCGCAGATCACGTTGGATCTGACGTCGACTTACCTCTGGAACATCATGGTCAGAAGCATAGGCGGCAAGTTCTGATGTAGAGTACTCGCCGCCACTCGATAACTTTCGAAGAATGTTCAGAATACGAACAATCTGTGGAGATATGCTCACGATACACTCAGTGCAGTTTCTTGGTCGATATTACAACTTTTGCACCACACACGGATTCGAGGCCACGTCGAATATCCCAGTACCATTCCCAGTCTTCATGGGCTGCATCACTATAATACACCTCCGACGTTGCGAGTGTCGCCCCAAAGGCATTCTGTGTACGGTTCACCGTCTTTGCCGTAGCAATCACATACATCGACGGTCCATCAGCGGGCTTCGTTATCGGACCGGATTCGGCTGCCAGTACTGACTTGTCAAGTTCCGGTCTAATTCCTATTTGCCATACTCGTTTCTCAATGTTACCCGTCCATACGTCCCTGTTCTCAGCCGTTTCCGCCTGGATTAGTCCAGTAATGGTGTCGGATAACGTTACCGTGAATCCATGTTGAACAAGGAGTGCCATCGATGACCGAATTACGTCAGCCTTTGTACGCGTATGGCACGGGAGATTGTGTTGATGAACCTTCGTTGTCATACATGCAGTTGACACGAGGGTAACGATGGCAAACATGGTAGGAATGTATTTCACGGAACCTCCTTATGGGAATTGTTTTCCGCAAAACTCCTGCAGTATGCGACGTATTATGTCGCCAATAAACGCCTCAAGTGTCTGTGTTGTTGTTGTCGTTGATTACGATGGTGAATTCACCAATGTTCTCCACACGACCTCCGCACTTACCGTGACACGACAAACACAGTGGTCCTCGTGCCAACGTGCAATGTGTATGTCCCTGACATAAGTCCTGACAAGGTTGTTGATCCAACACCTTCGTATACCACCTCACCGACTATTGTTCGTACAACAACAGGTATTTGCTCGGCAACCTGGATGTTTACGAAGTCTAATGAAGGATTCGGTGAAACAACCGAAAGCTCTTCTGTATTCTCGTCTACAAAACTTGTTGTATTCTCAATACGATACAGCCCCTTTTCCCCTTGCCCTAATCCATGATAGTGTAGGAAGACTGCATCCGCTCGAACAGCAATCATACGTCGTGATGCGCCGTGCTGACCAGACCACTCACGGCTACCAATCTTGGACCATGTAGTACCGGTAAGACGGTACACCTGCACCGTACCACCAAATGGAACACATACCACGTACAGAGAACCCTGAAACACGTACATGGATTGAACCACGGCAGGAAGTGTAGCCACAACTGGTAACCCTCGAAGTTGTGTCCACCGATTCTCTGCAAACTCATATGCACCCAACGTACCTGCCGCTACAATCCTTCCATCCAGCATACGAACAGAGGTTACTCCGCCACCTGTTCCGGGAAGGGGCGAAAGGGGCGTCCACGTTGTACCTGCATCAGTCGAACGAAAGGTTCCACCCGTACCAACAGCCACGTACGTATCGCCCGCAACGGCAATCTCGATAGCATTTCCAATACCGTCAGCAAGTGATCCTGTCACCCACGTCACTCCTCCATCAATACTTTTTACAAAGAGTTGACGGTTACTACATCCATACATGGTATTACCATCAACAACGAGCTGCTGTATCACACCACCTGGTACATTACATGTCCCACTGAGCGAAAAGGTACGGCAGCCGTCCGTTGACACATAGAATCCCGTTGAGACCTCACTACCAGACGGTGTTTCACCCGTTGCCAACCAGGCCGATCCTGTCCATACTACATCATTCACTCTTCCGGGCAAGTCCGTTTGGGGTTCCTGCCACGTACTACCGTTATCCCGGCTCACGAGCAGTGTATCATTATCATAGAGTACAATCTCCGTTGGCCCAACCGCAATCTTTGACGTTACACCAAGAGTGCGAGTGGATACAGCTTGCCATTCCTGTGCAGGTGCCATGACGACGGTGAGGGCTGCCATCACCGATATCAAGAGCAATCGACCTACATTGTTCACATATGTGCTGGAGATAGTCATGTTGTCCTGCGAGAAATCATACGAAAAGTGTTACGGGCACAAACATCGTGCTGCTTCTATTCACGAACACTACGACGGAAGTACTACTACGGTGGGGAGGCAGGTGGGGTTA
>DDUR01000098.1 GCA_002344895.1 Ignavibacteria bacterium UBA2333 | reverse complement strand
CTTCCCCCATCTTCCCCCACCATTTCGTACATTATCTGCGTCACGTTACATCGAGGTGGTTATGTCGAGCGGAACTCTTGCCCCTTTGCCCCTTACAAGACCAGTTTTCTGGATACTTGTTTGTGTTTATGGCCTGTTAACTTTCGTTACCAGTATTGCGCAGCTACAGGTGTTTGATTTGCCTATTGACGATCTTCGAGGATACACACATCAGTCTTCGGATGGCTCAATATGGAGAAGTGGACCTTTTGGGACGTGGAGGTTGAATACAGATAGTCACACATGGGACGTAGTATCGAATACAGAAGCCATCCTCATTGATCCACCATTCATCGTATGTCGTGATACTGAAACGAATACGTTTAAAACATCATATGACGGTGGAACAACATTTGTCGAGGATCGGCCCCGAATATCCTCTTGGACAACCAGTATAGTTGTGTTTGATGATGTGATGTACACCTATGAAGGTGATCAGGTCCTCGGGTCACTGGACTCCGGTTTAACGTGGGACGTATATGCCGAGTCACCGATCCAACTCATAGGTAATATCAACGCTTTGTACCGTCGTGGCGACTACGTCATTGCGGAGTACGACGAGTGGGTACACAGGCGTTACACCACGGTTGTCTTTCGCAAACAGTTCCACAGTCTCATCAAACTTTTTGAAGTCGGCAATGACCACGTGGATGCCAAACCACTAAACCTAGATGTGATTTCTCTGCGGGATGGATTGTATGAGTTCGACATAGCAGGAGATAGCCTGCGACACGTTATCACATTGGCGCGCGGTCTCTGTTTGTTGACAACGACACTACCATCATTCTGAGTAATCGTACGGAACGTGTTTCCACTGATGGTGGAACAACATGGAGTACCATCCTGCGAAACACTGGAGCTCGTTGGCAGTGGATTGTTTCGACGCCCACTGGAGTTCACCTTTACGACAACAGTGATGCTGTGGTCGAATTTGACTCGGCTGTACAAACGCTACGAGTGCGCTCCGTTCGTTCACGGCAGCTTCGAGCCTTAGGTTGGGTTGACACCTCACTTGTTGCTCTGGAAGAAGAATACTTTCTTAGAGTAGACACCTCATGGCGAGTTACGTCCAACCGCAGTCTCTTTCAAGAAGTGATCGTCATTAGTGAAAATCGAGGCTTTAATGGTTTTCTGTTTGGTCAGTATATCGTTCGTGATGATACAGCATTCCATGTATCAACGGACGACGGTCGTACGTGGAAGACAGTCGTGGGCTTTCCGAGACTACAACTGGGCGAAAACTCTCATACAGCCGATGTGATCTTTATTCGTAGGCAAGATACTCTGTGGTTTTGCAAACGTGATTTGAAGGTTATCACCACAACGCATCCTCCCGGTGTGGGTACGTACACTCTCCACGTTATCGACAACCGGACATTCAGTATTCGTGACGGGAGCGTCTATGAATTTCATGATAACGGTTGGATTTTCCGTGAAGAGCTCGACATCCTTCCGGGTTATGTGTTGAAAAACACTCATCAAGCGCTCTATGGTGTTGACTCCGAAAGCGTACCTTTCCGCTGGTCACCGACGACGGGTATTCTGAGACTATACACGACGCGCATAAGCTCGCCTGAGGTCCTTGTCTCAGATCCGTATGTTGTCTTCACTGATTCATCGCTTCGTTACCTCGTTTACAAGGAGCAGACAATTACATCAAGTGAGTATCCGGAACGGCCGGCACCATTTCATCTTGTTGAATCTGTGCTCATCACGGATGACATGTTTGATGTCTCGCAGTACGTACCCCAACAATTTTTGGCTTCAACTCCACCAACAGTAACGATCCATGCAGTAACGGGCGAGACTGTTCTCAATGAACGTGACTCGTGGCTTGTACGAACGGACTCCTTACCGCGTGGAGTGTACGTTGTGACGATTACGAATCGTGAGACGAACTCTACCGTTGACGTTTTGATTATGAAGGAATAACAAGAGAGTTTCTTCCATAGCCAAATCATGAGTTCGTGGAAACGAACCATTTCACGATGGTAACTATGGAATTTGATACGGCTAGTCGAGGATCAGCAACTGCACAGTCGGCGCTACTGTCCGCCATGAGAATTTCCGAGAACAACACTATGGAGTGTTCGTAGTACCACTTCTCGTTTTCTCACACTAACGGGCACAACGGAGTCATCAGAAAGAACAAGGACATGTCCATGTCGTCGATCATAACGCCGAATATGATGGACATTCACGAGGTGGCCGTGGTGAACTCGCAGAAATCCGTACTGCGAGAACATATCCTCATACTCTTTCAGATTCTTCGAGAGCAGTAGTGATGATCCATCCGTCATCCGAATAACCGTGTAGACGCCTTTTGCTGTACACGTCAGGATGTCAGCAATACGAACGACATAATCATTCTCGGCATCGCGAAGTGTAACTCTTCGTAATTGCGATTTCTCAGCCAATATCTGCCGGGCTTCCAATGCCGCTGATAATTTCGCAATGGCCTTTACAATCGCATCTGGATCGACCGGTTTTAAAAGGAATGAGACAGCATCATGAGCATAGGCATCTACTGCATACGATGAATGTGCTGTTACGACGGCAAAGAGACATGATAGGTCCTTAACCGATGCGATCACGTCCATCCCGGTTCCATCACCAAGTTCTACATCGAGGAAGGCAACATCGGGCTCCATTGTTCGAATGATGTCAATCCCCTGCAGGCACGTAGATGCTTCGCCAACAATCTTTACGGATGGTGCATACGTATGTACCATCGAACGAATGACCATTCGAACATTACGTTCATCATCGATGATGACGGCTCTCATGATTCCTGAGCTTCGAGAATCGGCAGAACAATTCGCACGGTGTATTCAGTATCAGAACGTTCGGCATAAAACGTTGACGTTGAGTTATAGAGTCGATCCAGAAGTGCCAGTCGATCTTGAAGAATATCGGATGCTCGACTGCGATGACGATGCTCCTTTCTTTCGTCCGTGGCTTGTACGGCATTAACAACAACAATGTGCAAATGATTCTCAGTACGGGTAACGGTCACCTTGACGTTGTACGGTGCAGCTCCATGTTCCAATGCGTTTTCGACGAGAGGCTGTAGAAGCAGAGGAGGAACGCGTAACGACGTTACATCCACGTCACTGTCGATGTGGAGATCCAGCTTCACCTCACCGTCCAAACGAAGACGTTGTAGCTCGACCATTCGTTGTACGTTCTCAATCTCGTCATGTAATGTTACTGTGTCGAGATAGGTACTTTCCAATGTGGAACGCATCAGAGTAGCGAGAGACGAAAGATAACGCGGCATCTCGGATGCTGGATTCTCGGACAACGCCTTTGCTTGTAACGACGTAATGAGATTAAACAGCACATGCGGATTCATTCTTGCTCTGTGAAGCTTCTGTTCTGCCTCAAGAATTCTCGTTCGAGCAATCAATGATCGCTGACGTATCAACACAACGGTAAACGTGAGAGCTAACAACAAGACGACGGCTATGGCAGCAATCCACCAGAAACGCATATTGTCAAGCTTAGCCTGCGTACGTTGATGTTCTATGGTTCGCTCATTTTGTGTCTGATCATACTTCTCCTCAAGTTCGGTTACCGTTCGTAACCGTTCCATGTTAACGGCACTATCATGGAGTCGTTCGTAATCACGTTGCGTATGTAGTGCCCTTTGATAATCGCCCATTTTTTCTAGAGCTGCTGCAAGACATCGGCGCGCATTTGCTTGCATAAGCAAGAACCCTGCTCTATCTGCCTCAAGTATCATATTCTCAGCCTCGCGCACGGCATCTGGGAATCGGCCTTGACGCATAGCAATCTCATGTCGAAACCAGAATGTCTGTGAACGCTGCGAGGCAAATGCAATCGTTTCGCGGAATGCAAGTATCGAATCACACCATGCCAACGCAAGAATAGTATCACCCTGCTGTAATGCACGATACACATAGATCGCATAGGTGTTTGCAAGAAACTGATACAACCCGGCTTTTCGCAGATACGGAACTGATGAATCGAGATGGAGATTTCCTTCATGCACAAGGGAGACATTTGTATCATTTGCCGAAAGCTGTGTAAGCCGAGAGCCTAGTACGTTGTGAGCTGCACCAAGTGACTGGTCCGTGGGATACTGACGTGCCACGTCAAGCGCTTTACGTGCAGCTTCAACGGCTCGATGTCGCTCAGCCATTTCCGCATATGCTGCAGAGAGTCCTACGTAGGACATCACACGCAGGTCGGCATGGTCTGGTAAGGTCGCCAGCGAAACAGAACGGAGAAACAGCTCGGCGGACTCCTTATAGTTGTTTAGTAGGAGTTGCGCCTGTGCAGCGTGAAGCTCTCGTGAGGCATCAAGCCGCCGACATATACCCGTGGTGATGTTAGCTGACTGTGCCTTGGCTTCCTTACCGTCATACCTCTTTACTGCTAAAGCGGCGAACCACTTGGCTCGTAGTGCTCTACACTGCGTCGATGCAGAGTCTATTGAAAGAATGAGACGCTCTGCATCGGCAAGTCTTCGTTCATCCAGGGCACGTTCAATCTTGGTTCGACTAAGCTCTTCGGACGGGCACGAACAATCATCGGCCGCAGTTAACGAGACTGCAGCTACGACATAGACCATCGCGAGTGTGCTCCAACGCATACGGCAAACATAGAACGAAGTCAATCGAATCCGTTGGCAAACGGTCTTACATCCTACACTTATTCATTAGACGCCAACAGTTATCAAGACTGCGCCGTCGAGTATTACCGCAGACCTAGATGACGTATGACTTGGAGGGAACTTCGCTCCATGTCTCACTGACCATTCGACAGGCAACTATGTCAAACCAGTTCCTACTCTCTGCACTTGTCGTCCTTCTCGTCTCTACGTCACCTATGATCGCTCAGTTTGGGTTGGACAGAGTTAAAGTTGATCGACGAGAAGGCACGTCAAAAGGTACGAGTGTTGATATTGACTTTGAAAAGACTGAAAAAGCTCGGAAGACCCGGGAGGAGGCAGAACGGACGAGTTCGCAGTCAAAGACCGCGTCTGACGTTTCTCCAGCCGCAGCACCTCCGACAATTGATGTTGACTGGAACTCACAACCGTTTCGTCCTGGAGTCATGTGGTCGTCGATGTTGAGCGGAGACTGTTTGCGGTTTCACTCAGTTGAAGGGACACTGACGTTAAACGAGATATGGATGACGTTTCTTCCGCAAAAAACAACGGATGGTGAGCGAATCGACTATACACGCAGTTCTGACATAACCAATGTGCGAATCTGGGCTGATGCTGTATCGCAGTCAGGCGAAGTTGTTGGGCGACAGTACTTCACGGCTGCTCCTCTTGAGTTGCCGATCTACACTCTCACGCGGGATGACATTCACTCTCAAACAACCAGACTCTCTGAGGGGACCTATGAACTACGTTGGTATGTGGGTGGACATCACGTCTTCACCTTTCCTTTTAACGTCGAAAAACTCACGTCCGACGATCCGTATTCACCAGTTAGCCAACTGCTTTTTCTGCGTGGACCATGGGAGGAGTGGGGTCGAGCTGGATTTAACTCAGATGCCGGACTTCGGTTGAGTATCTACCATACCGTCCGGTCGATGGACGTTATTAACCAGTCCGTTACTGATAAACCAAAAGACTATCAATATCTCGCAACGTTATACCGTGACAACAAGGCGATTGGTTGGTCAAGCATGAAAACTTCTCATGATCTGGATGCTCCTGATTTCGAGAACATCCGATCCCGTAATGGTTATTGGCAACGGCTCGAGTTTGGTATCTATCGTTCTTCATCCCTCCCGACTATGAAAGGTGTTCGAACAAATACGTTTCTCACAAAGGAAGACCTCTCCGACGGTAGTTATCGGCTCGAAGTTCAGTTCCGCGATACAACGGAGAAACGGAATTGGAAGGATACCTATGCTTTTACCGTGCGGTCCGGCAAGATTGTACCCGATCCGAAAGCCGACAGAAAATCACATACAGACCCACTGACATTTCTTGAGCAAGGTCCTAAAATGTTCTACTTCCGAAAACAGTAGACATCCTTCCCCATCCTTCCCCATCCTCCCCATCCTCCCCCATCTTCCCCTATCATCCC
>DDUR01000002.1:21500-22531 GCA_002344895.1 Ignavibacteria bacterium UBA2333 | reverse complement strand
CAACACTATTTACTCCGGCCTTTTCAGTGAACACAACCTTATTGGCTTGTGCAGCTTCGCGTTCAACAACGGCACCAAACTGTGGGCCACCAGTATAGTCAACAACGGTAACGGATGGATGACGGAGAATGTCGAGAGTGATCGGACGCTCAATCGTATCAACAGCGAGTTGACAGAGATGGGGGTCAAATCCGAAGTCACGCAGAGTTTTCTGTACTTCAGCAACAACGATGGCAATTGGATAGACAGCGCCGGGATGTGGTTTGATAATCACGGCATTCCCTGTCACCAGTCCAGCAAACATTGCTGGTGTTGTATTCCATACCGGGAACGTGCTACAACCAATAACGAGATTGATTCCCTTTGGAACGATACGATACGATTTTTGAATCGTAACGGATGTTTTGCCCATCGGCTTTGTCCAGTCAACTGACTCGACAAACATTGACTGTGCTGAATACCCCATGGCTATGGCTTCGAGTGCACGGTCGAAGGCGTGAGGACCCGACGCCTGAAAGGCCATCACGAATCCCTGGCCCGTGGTATGCATCGTTGCATAGCCAATTTCAAAGAATCGTTTTGATGCACGCTCAAGAGCTTCGATCAGTACAGATGCACGTTCTCCGGGAGAACATGACGTCCACGCCAGTCGTGCGTCATTGGCTCTCGAGATGAGTGCTTCAACATTTGTCCCAGGATACGTAACTCCGAGGTCAAAGCCGTATGGTGATACTTCCTGTCCTACGGTTGGCCCATCGGACGTTTGCAGCAGGCCAACAAAAGGTTGCCCCTTTTGCCCCATAAACGCAGCAAGCCCATCATCATTCGCCGTTTCACCGTAGATCTTACCACTCGGTGCTTCAGGCCAATGAGCATGGAAGGTACGCTCAGCATTGGCGCGTACGGCGGATTGGAGAGTCTCTGCGTGTTGGCCGACAAGTTCGGATAGATTCATGGTCTCACGAAAACGTTGAGGTACGGTAAGGAACCACGAAGTTACGACCGTCTGACGTCACGCTGTAGCGCCACGT
>DDUR01000002.1:20577-21207 GCA_002344895.1 Ignavibacteria bacterium UBA2333 | reverse complement strand
CCCTGTTGTTTGCCAACTTCACAGTCGATTCGCATGTGAATACGGCTGTAAATGCGACTCTCGGCGGCTTCATCGGCCATGGCCATATACGAGGCTCGTTGTGTCGGGAAAAAGTGTGAAAGCACTTCGGCAGCGGCCGATGAGAACGTTGAGTGTCCGCTTGTATATCCAGGGAAGTTCGGCAGTCCAGCAGACATCCGTAACGATGGGTCAACCGTACACGGACGAGCTGTGATGTAACGATACTTTGTATGCCAGGCCGCCACGGCAGCATCGTGTTGGGATGTGGCCAGGTAGGCAAGGACACGGGCACTGCGGACTGGACTCAGTCCTGATGAACGCGTTTGTTCAACGGCGATCCGCATCCAATGTCCCGGTGGTGTAGCCGTTCCCGCGCCATCTTCCCAAAACGCTGCAATTCGCACCTGTTCACGAGTACGGTTGTCGTTAATACTCCGCATCTCGTCGAGATCCCGTTTGAAGATCGGATCACTTTCGGACGGTGGTGGTCCTGGGTCAACCTTCGAAATGTCGGCGACGTGCCACGGAAGGACTTCACCAAAAAAGGGTAACATCGGAGGACGCAGAGGATTTTCTTCACATGCCCACCTAGGCCACGTTGTGACGATT
>DDUR01000002.1:19993-20193 GCA_002344895.1 Ignavibacteria bacterium UBA2333 | reverse complement strand
CTATGCCTGCAGCAATACGTGAATCAACGGCCTCCTTGTAGAGACTCTCCAGGGTGGCCCGTTCACCTGGATACAGCGTAGCGAGAATCTCAACTGTTGCTCGCGCTACTACGGCATCAGCATTTGGCCACGATGGCATTGCTACACCCGGAGCAGCTCGACGAATGGATGCGTCTGCCGTCGCGGGCTCTGGTCTGTTA
>DDUR01000002.1:18823-19787 GCA_002344895.1 Ignavibacteria bacterium UBA2333 | reverse complement strand
GCCGTCGCGGGCTCTGGTCTGTTAGCCGTGTACTTTAATCGCCATGTGTGAATGAGTGCGTCATACTGCGCAACGGAAATCATGGCATAGAGTCGTGCAGCAAATGGCGGACTCGTAAATGGTTTCTGAGGGTCGGGCAGGAACCTTCCCGTGTAGCGTCCATCAGGAGCACGTTCAGCAAATGGAGCTACATTATACTTTGCTACCATCTTGCAGGTTATCTCCGTCCAAGCTTGTACGGCACCAACGTTCCATGTTCGTATGGAGGTATTTGAGCCTGCAAGAGTACGTACTTCGTCGAGTCCTTCCTGCGGATCTGATGGATCGGGCAGGCCCGTAACGTCAATGGAATCAACGTAGATCGGTTGCCAGAGAGCTGCGGCCGAATCAGCCGACGTGACGTTTAATTCTGGAACGGCTGGTGTGTCGATGAGTCCGTCACAGGCCGTAAGAACAAGGCAAAGAGCAACAAAAACCGATGTGTTCAGAGTGTAACGAAGTTGTCTCACAGTTGAACTCCTGACCACGATGGCAAACGATGAACAAATCCGATGTTAAACCTTGTTGCATATCCGACATTACGAGCATCGAGTGTTCCGGCCAATCCAGCAACAACACTCCAGTCAGCAAAGACATGGCGCACAACCGTTGCACCAATCCGTGTAAATCCCTGGGCATTCGACGGGAACGGTACACCGGGACCAATGTTTGTTCCGGACTGTGGGACAACGTGCTGAAGCCAAACGTCGCCATACCAATCACTGTCTCCCCATGCAGCCTTTGTCCAGAACTCAACCTGATCCGGAGCATCCACATCAAATCCACGGTCAACGGTTACCGTTCCACGTCCAAGATATCCGCCTTGACCGGTAAACGACCAACCTGATGTGGTGACGTAGTGGAGTAAAACCCGACCTTCTACAGCCGTAACCTGATGACCGATCGTGACAGGCAGATCTGGGAC
>DDUR01000002.1:18162-18642 GCA_002344895.1 Ignavibacteria bacterium UBA2333 | reverse complement strand
GATCGTGACAGGCAGATCTGGGACGTAGTCAGACATTGGCGTTGAGTACACTCCAGCCACAACAACGTCGAGTCGCTGCGAACCAAGAGCTAACGACAACGGCCGCAAACGTAGTGCGGCTGATACGTCCTGCAGTCCCGTCTGCGTTTCCCAGAAACCAGCATCACTACCGGTAGAAATCCAGGGCACGTTGACGATTACGTCGAGAAAGTCCGTAACTCCCGACGCAGCATACAGCGTCGCCCCTCGCGCCGTGATAACGCCTAGACCGGTATTGTCGGTTGGCCTCTCCCCCACGGCATAGTATGAATACGACTCTTGGAAGGCCGAAACGGCTGCCACGGAGTTCCCCGCTCCCTGCATCCAAGCGCCTACGAGACTCTGAGCGTGAACTGCAATGTGTGCAGTCACGAACAGGAACAGTGCAGTTGTCAAGCGCATGGTGCAAGGTAAGAAAGGTGGGGTTAATGGTGGGGTGGC
>DDUR01000002.1:0-17867 GCA_002344895.1 Ignavibacteria bacterium UBA2333 | reverse complement strand
ACAGATGGGGTTAATGGTGGGGAGACAGGTGGGGAGACAGATGGGGTGGCCCTCATAACGCATCTGGGCCACGCAGGGCAGGCGTCCGTAAACGCAACCCAGCGTGGCCCAGTATATTCTGCATCAGCCAGCTTCACCCCGCGAAGCGAAGCGAGCACCCCGCGAAGCCGTTCAAGGCCAGCGTCAGCCGTTAGACTTCCAATGGTGTGTACGGCATTCCGAATGCTTCGGCGACCGCTTCGTACACAATTTTACCATCAACAACATTAACTCCAGGGGCGAGTTCAGCGTTGGCCCTAACAGCGTTTTTCCAGCCAAGGTTTGCGAGCTGAACGGCATACGGAAGTGTTGCATTCGTTAATGCAATTGTTGATGTGTATGGCACTGCGCCTGGCATGTTTGCCACGCAATAGTGAACAACACCATCAACAACGTACGTTGGTTCTTGGTGTGTTGTAGCACGAGTTGTCTCAACACATCCGCCCTGGTCAACGGCAACGTCAACGATAACGGAGCCCGTCTTCATGAGCGACAACATGTCACGTGTAATGAGGTATGGTGCCTTTGCGCCTGGAATCAGAACTCCACCGATCACAAGATCGGCTTCAGGCAGTGCGGCACGGATGTTTGACGACGTGCTCATCTGCGTCTGAACGTTCTTTGGCATAACGTCATCAAGGTAGCGCAGACGATAGAGGTTGGTATCGAAGATGGTTACGTGTGCACCAAAACCGGCAGCAATCTTTGCGGCATTAATGCCAACAATTCCTCCACCGAGGACAAGAACGTTTGCGGGTTTGGTACCTGGTACGCCACCCAAAAGAACGCCACGTCCACCCATTGGATGCTCAAGATATTTAGCACCCTCTTGTGGTGCCATACGGCCAGCTACTTCCGACATCGGGATAAGAAGCGGAAGGGATCCATCGGCCTTTTGAACTGTTTCGTAGGCAATACATGTGGACCCACTTGCAACCATTGCCTCCGTGAGTTCACGGGAAGCAGCAAAGTGGAAGTACGTGAACAGGGTTTGTCCCTTACGGATCAAGGGATACTCAGGAGCGATCGGCTCCTTCACCTTCATGATCATGTCTGCAGTTCCATAGACCTCAGCAGCTGTGCCAAGGATCTTTGCTCCAGCCTTGATGTACATGTCATCAGAAAATCCGCTGCCAACGCCGGCATTGGTTTCCACGACGATGCTGTGGCCATGAGCTACAAGAGTTTCTGCGCCACCCGGTGTAAGGGCTACACGCTTTTCGTTGTTCTTAATCTCTTTCGGCACGCCGATGAGCATGGGTTCCTCTGTCTTCGATTTGTTGGTGAGGGGAAATGGCCCCGAAATTACCGAATCGGCACTAGAGAACGATTCCGACGATGTAGATACCTGTGAGAGCGCCAATCAGCAGGAGTGGAAGGCGGTAAGGGGCCCGGCTTCGCCAAAGGGGTATGGTGACAACGGCGAGGAATGACGCTACGCCGAGGTATCCGACAAGATCAGCGCCGAGGACGTCGGACCACGTCGAGGCTGGACGAACGATCCACCATGGAAGAACATCGTGGGACATTGTCTGTGGCTGTACGGCATCGCGAAAAAGAGTCGCGTCCGGATCAATCGACATCGGTGCTACAGCAACGATGAACGTCGTTGTTACCACAAACAGTCCAGCAGACATCAACCAGCGTTTACTACCGTGCCCCAGCGTCTTCCATGATTGCCGGTTTAAGCACCAAATCACCGCTGGAAGTACAAGACAGTGCATTGTATAGGTACGAATCGGACTTGGGACAAGAGTGTCCAATCCGAACAGAGCGGAAAACATTGTCCCAAATGGGATGTTACCAAGCTCGGATGTGACAATGTTGCGCGACGCCTGAGCGTAGAGATCGTCCGGTAACAATCTGCCACTCCAGGCAGCAAGGAGTATAACTGGCACTGCAGCAACGGCCGGAGCCCACTGTGCAAACGGTATCGAAACAGATTGAAGTGCAAGCAGCACAATCAGAAACATGCTGGCACCAACAAGCAGAGACGTCAATGCAAAGTGAAGACGACGCACCGACGTGCCAAGAGTCGTATCGGCCAGGTGCACTTCAAGGCTTACCGATGCAACACTTGGTACAATTGGCTGTCCCACCCTGTCTCCATACTGATGCCGTACAACACTGATATTGTCGGCGTTAACACCATTCGAAGTGCTCGAGTGAGTATCGATGTTTTGCTGACGAAGATTCGGCAGTTGATCCAGCGGAATCAGCATTCGTCCGGCTACGTGCCGCACCGTGTCAATCATAAGTGCACTGCCATCAGCAGCTGTTCCGTAGGCGTAGGTTACTGGACCGCGCACATCTGCTACTGCTCCGTACGCGGCGTACGAGCGTCCGCTGGAATCAATCTGCGTTGAAACGATAGCCGGAGAATAGTCAGGTACGAATACAAAGGCGAGGATTATTCCTGTCATCGTCTCCACAGCCAGGATCAACATCATATACCGACGAAGAATGTCGATAACAATCGATGTATTGATGTTCTTCGAATGTGGAGTGTTCATGATGGTAATCGTATGTAACAGACGTCACCATCTGTCTCCGTGTCACATACTTCTAGCGGACGTTGTGGTGGCCCAGAAACGGGCTTACCCGATAGGTCGAAGACACCTCCGTGACAACGACATACGATACGTTCTCCGTCGATGTGAAGCGGACACCGGGCATGTGTGCACGAAAGCGAGCGTACAACGTGATGCACGGATCCGTCTGACCGTGCTTCTGCTCGAACATACACCGTACCGCCCGCCAATGTGCGTACACCACCTGCCTGTGTCGGGAACTCCGAGAGGTTCACCGTAAGAACTCGTGAACGACCAACATCTCGCCGTTCAGTGCTCACACGAAAGATCCAGGCGACAACAAGACCACCGAGAAGTGATCCAGCCGTAATCCACCACGATCGCCTGCCCATATCAGGTTGTTGTGTTTCCGCATTGTTCTCGGTCATAGAACGGAAATTACGACGGGATCAGCGAGGTACGCCGTTGCCTTGATGTCATGACAACATGACGTCGACAAACACAAGGGAAACGATCCAATACAGCCTTCAACGGTGTCGCCACTAAACGGCATTGCCTCCGAATCATCCCTCTCATGATAGTTTTGTGTCGAACTCACTCCGCCCACGCACGTTTTACAGCAACCGAATGGTCCCGCTACTCGATCTCAAACTGCAATACAACACGCTGAAATCTGACATTGACGCAGCTCTCCTGAGGGTAGCAGCGTCACAAGCATGTATTCTCGGTCCGGAGGTTGATGCTCTTGAACGCGCATGTGAGCAATACCTAGGTGTACGGCATGCCATTGGACTGTCAAGTGGAACCGACGCCTTACTTCTCGCCTACATGGCACTCAACATTGGGCCAGGCGACGAAGTGATCGTGCCCACGTTCTCGTTTTTTGCAACGGCCGGTTGTGTGAGTCGTGTTGGTGCACGTCCCGTCTTTGTAGATGTTGATCCGGTGACCATGAACATCGATCCTGCTGCTGTTGAGCGCGCTATCACGCCTCGCACCAAGGCGATTGTGCCCGTCCACCTCTTTGGCCAAAGTGCAGACATGGATGCGTTGATGGCCATTTCGTTACGCACAGGAATCCCGATCATTGAAGACGCTGCTCAAGCCATTGGAACACAATGGCGTGACGGACGGCGTGTTGGTAGTATCGGCCTCATGGGTTGTTTTTCGTTCTATCCCACAAAAAATCTTGGTGCATTTGGTGATGCAGGACTGATTACGACGAATGATGACGAACTTGCTGTACGACTAAAGCAACTGCGCAATCATGGTATGGAGCCGAGGTACTATCACGCATTTGTTGGTGGCAACTTCCGCATTGATGCCATTCAGGCTGCCGTTCTGTGTGTCAAGCTCCCTCATCTCGAATCGTGGCATGCGGCACGTCGTGCTAATGCCGCCACCTATGAGAAACTATTTATCGAGGCTGGTGTAAGCAGCGCGCCCGGAGTCACAGAGTTCACGTCGTCGGAACTGGTTCTCCTTCCTGCATCAGTAAACGCTACCGCTGAAGCACCAAATCATCATATTTTCAACCAGTATACGATTCGAGTTCAGAATCGCGATGCTGTACGAAAACAACTTGCTGAGCGCGGTATCGGAACCGAGATCTATTATCCCGTGCCCTTTCACCGGCAGCAATGTTTTGCTGAGCTGGGATATACTGATGCCTCGTTCCCGATCTCAAACGCTCTGGCTGACACTGTTCTCTCCGTCCCAATCTTCCCCGAGCTGACGTCGGCACAGATTGACGAGGTGGTAACTGCCGTGTGCGAAATCGTACGTGGATAACGGCGTGACCAAGCCGTTGGCTATTTTACCGTAACCAACGCACCACTTGCGCGTAATCCGATCCTCACGAATCGAGAGAGGTAACCATGTCGGAACAGCAGAACGACGTTCGCTCAACGTTTACCATGAACATTCCACCAAAAAGTGATGGTGGTTTTCGCTTGTGGGGTGGCATTCTTCTGATCATCATCGGAGGTGGATTACTTCTCGATGCGATTAACGTCTTTGAGTTTGGTGACATCTTTGACACGTGGTGGCCGTCGATCCTTATGATCATCGCCATCGCTCAAATTGCCACACGGAAGTCGGGATATACCGGACCATTTATTCTGTTTGGTGTGGGTGCCATTCTTCAAGCATCCGAACTCGGCATCCTTCCTGGTGGCTTCTGGAGCGCTTTCTGGCCCCTGGTCCTCGTAGGCATCGGTCTGTCTATGTTGTTAGGCCGTAAAAAAAAAGTGGCTCCACTACATGGCAGTAACGACATTCCCATCCCCGACGTCTTCGGAGCATGGAGCGGAGCACACTCGGATGACGTCATCGACAGAACGGCTGTTTTCAGCGGACAAGAGATCTACATAACGAGTAAGAACTTTCGTGGCGGAAACGTCAGCGCAGTGTTTAGCGGAATTGAACTTGATCTTCGTAACGCCGAGATTCACGGTGATACGGCCGTCCTACGATTGACAGCCGTAATGGCAGCTATCGAGTTACGAGTACCACCGCATTGGAGCGTTACGGTAAAGGGTTCGCCGTTTCTTGGAGGTATTGACGATCGTACCGTAAAACATACCGACGCGAACGTCATCGGACCAACTCTTGTTGTGGACGCCAACGCCATTCTTGGCGGTATTGAAATCCGCACCTGAAGTCCATGAGACCAGAACGACTACATCACGTCTATAACGTGCGGGACCCTCAAATTGAGGGTCCCGTTGTGTATTGGATGGGCCGCGAACGCCGCGTAGCAGATAACCCGTCATTACTCTACGCCCGGTCACTCGCTCTGGAGAGAAACGTCGAGCTTCACATCGTGTTCTGCCTTGTACCGACGTTCCTCGACGCAACGATTCGGCAGTACGGATTTATGCTTCGCGGACTCGAAGAGGTAGACAGAGACTTACGAGAGCTCGGACTTGGCCTTCGAATGCTGCTTGGAACACCTGATGCAGTTTTGATTCCGTTTCTGCACGAGGTCCGACCCTCAATAGTGATCACGGACTTCGAACCTCTGCGAATCAAACGTCTGTGGCTTAGTCAGGTGACAGAAGCACTACCCTGTCCGATTGCCGTTGTTGATTCTCACAACATTGTACCCGTCACCGTAGCCTCTCCGAAACAGGAATATGCCGCCGCTACACTCCGTCCAAAACTGCGGCGATTGCTTGATGATTGGTATGACGACATGGGAGAGGGCTCTGATGCGCCATGGACAGGCCGTAGATCGCAGATTCCCGCAGTCAACTGGAGTACCGTATGGTCTTCCCTACGTGTCGACACATCCGTTGCAGAGGTTGACTGGTTATCTCCCGGAGAGAAGGGGGCAAAAGGGGCCTTACAGAAGTTTTTACGTCGACTCGAAACGTATGCTGAAGGCCGAAACGACCCAACACTTCACGCCCAAAGTGATTTGTCACCATACCTTCATTTTGGCCAGATCTCTGCTGGTCGAATTGTTCGTGAGGTACGCACATTAACTGCCTCGGACCCCAAACTATCCGCGTCGTCCGAGGCCTTCCTTGAAGAGCTAATTGTCCGACGAGAGCTTGCAGATAATTTTACACATTATAATGATCGTTATGATTCCTTTGATGGACTCCCCTCCTGGGCGCAGCAAACCCTGGATGAGCATCGCAGCGATCGCCGTGACTACCTCTATACGCCGGACCAATGGGAAGCGGCATCAACGCATGACGAATTGTGGAATGCGGCCCAGCATGAGATGATTCGAACCGGGAAAATGCACGGCTATATGAGGATGTATTGGGCCAAAAAAATCCTCGAGTGGTCAGCAAGCCCAGAAGAGGCAATGGCCACTGCCATCTATCTCAACGACAAATACGAGCTCGACGGTCGCGATCCAAATGGATACGTCGGTGTGGCGTGGAGTATTGGAGGATTGCACGATAGGCCATGGTTCGAACGTCCAGTCTACGGTAAGATCCGCTACATGAATGCAGCCGGATGCGCCCGAAAGTTCGACGTCAAGGCCTACATTCGCAGTCAGTCCTCCAACGCACTCTTTTCCCGATGAGCCGATTCTTCCTCTCCGTCCTTACACTCGTTTCCCTTCTCACGTCGGCGTCTGCCCAGGAATCACCCGAAACTCTTTGGACGATTAAAACTGGACGAGCCCTCAAGGCAAGGGACGAATATGTTGTCCACACGACATATACGGACCTTCGACGTGTAGTACTTCGTGATGAAGGCGGCGTCATTATGGACTCAGCAGTTACGTTCAAGATTTCCTTCGATGCTCTCGTTAATGTTGCGTCAACAACCGAAGACGGTCAGGAAAAGGACAAGTACCTCAGCGTGCGTAATTGTATGATTGAACAAAATGGGAAACAGACCGACTTGATTCCAACGGGCACAAAAATTCGTGCATGGTTCAGTGACTCTGGTTCGGTGTACACCATCGAGGGGAAACCAGCTCCCGATAGTCTCCAAGCCTTACTATCAATGTTTATCAGAAGTGAAGGCGGAACGAAAACAAGTGATATTCTCGATCCACCAGCAAAAAAGAATCGCCGTAAGATTGGAGACACATGGCCTGTAAACACAAAGGCTCTGCTTGAGAATCTTGGAGTTCCGAAGGCACTGAAGCCGAAAGCTAGTGGAAAGGTAAAGTTTCTCGCCGTTGACTCGCTGTATAAGCGCAGAGGTCTTGTTGTTCAGGGCATTGCCAAGGTGACGAACCGTGTACCTGCCTTTGAGAACTTTGAACAAGGGTCGATGACAACAGAAGCAGACATCACTCTTGTCGTACCGTCCGATTCGCGCTATCCTACCCTACGCGCCATCTCAGACATTCGCCAGACAACCGAAGCCGTTGCCAAACAAGGTGCGAGCTTGACGCTCTGGTCCGAGACTCGTGTGACCATTGATTCGGGTTTTGAGCGGTAACGTCGTATCGTTACATATGACGCACCGTCTGGCCGTACTCGCACTTTGTCTTGCCGCCCTACTATGGAGTACGGGCGGTTTCTTCATTAAGTCTCTGCCCCTTTCGCCCCTTGCCATCGCTGGCTGGAGGAGTGCGATTGCTGCCGTGGTGATGGTGGTCTGGTTACAGCGGCCCAAACCCATTTGGACAGGGGCTCAAATTTCCACCATTGTTTGTTACACGCTAACTGTTGTATTGTTCGTTGCGGCAACTAAGCTCACAACGGCTGCGAATGCCATTCTTTTGCAGTACACAGCTCCATTTTGGGTTGTGATCGGGAATGTTGTTCTCACTCGTCAGCGGCCAGATTCAACAGATATTCTCACAGTCCTCCTAGTTGGTGCCGGTATGACCGTCTTCTTTGTTGATCGGGCAGGTGGTGGATCAGCCATCGGCAATGTGATAGCGGTGCTCAGCGGCATTGCATTTGCAGGGGTTGCTATGTCGATGAAGGGGCAAAGGGGCGTAAGTACAACCGAAAGTATCCTGTTGGGGAATACCATCACGGCCCTCATTTGTCTACCCTGGATGCTCGACGTTACGTTTACATTCGACGTAACATGGCGATTGATAGCGCTGGGCTCTCTACAGTTGGGTGTGAGTTACATCCTGTATGCACGAGCCATTTCTAGCGTAACAGCACTTGAAGCCGTACTTCTTACAACTCTTGAGCCACTCCTAAACCCACTTTGGGTTGCAGTACTGTTTGGAGAACTTCCGAGTTCAACATCCGTCATTGGGGGGTTACTGGTTGTTGGGGCCGTGATCTACCGTAGTTTTGTGCATGGGAAAGCCATTCGACAATGACCGCATTGCTGCACGGTGTATTGACTCAGCAGCTACAAAACACATGCTTGCTAACGATCATACCGACGACATTCGTCGTTGTGGAGAGATTCTCGTTACGGCTGCGGCATCACGACGATTAATTATGCTTTGTGGAAATGGCGGCAGTGCAGCCGATGCCCAGCATCTTGCAGCCGAACTCGTTGTACGCCTTCGAGGTGGTATTGAACGAAGGGCCATTGCAGCGTTAGCACTTACGACGGACAGCAGTGTACTCACGGCTGGAGGTAACGACTATGGATTCGACAACGTCTTTGCACGTCAAGTGGAAGCCTTTGGTGGGTCAGGCGACGTTCTGATCGCCATATCTACCAGTGGTACATCGTCAAACGTTGTTCGCGCCGTAGAACAGGCACGTAGGTCCGATGTTTCCGTTCTTGGTCTTCTCGGTGGAAGTGGCGGCGTTCTCCGTGAACTCTGTGATGCCTCCGTTGTCGTGCCCTCGTCCATCACTGCACGTATCCAGGAAAGCCATATCCTCATCGGTCACATCTGGTGTGAAATGATCGAGGAAGCACTTTTTCCGGAATTGTTTTAACGAAGATCCTTTTCGTTCTGCGAAGACTTAATATCTTTGCGGCCTATGCCGACGTAGCTCAGCTGGTAGAGCAGCTGATTTGTAATCAGCAGGTCACCGGTTCAAGTCCGGTCGTCGGCTCTGCGACGTTCAACATCGCGAATCTTTCATTCCTCTCGTGTGCTTATGGCCAGCGGTAGTAGCTTCGTAATTGGCCGATGTACAGTAGTCGTATTGCTTGTCCTCGGTATTACTCTTCCGAGTACTGCACAGCAACAAGGGCGTGAGTTTTTCATTGGACCTACGATCTCGCCCTTATATGATCATTCAGGAACGTCGGTAAACGCAATCACCGAAGGCGGAGCAGGTCTTTCGGCCATGTCGCGCTTGGACAACACGTTCCTAGGTATAGAGGCCACTCTGTTTGGCTATAAACGTGATTCGTCTGAATCATGGCAAACAAGTTTGCGTGTCGGATTACTTGCGCGTGTGCTGCCATGGACCCTCGATGACTGGATACGCTTTGGTGTGGAATCTGGCATCATGGTGTCATTCGCAGATCCGCGTTCCACATCTGATCGAAGAGAGTCATCATACTTCTACGTTCCACTCGGTGTCGCAGCGCACATCTCCATGGGAAGTGGTGATTTTACGATTGGAGCACGCGGACAAATTGATCCAGATCGCCTTAGACTCGGTGAACGGTATTATCTCGTGCTTGGATACTTGTGGCGGTTATAGGTCAACAAGAACGTAACCTACAATCGCTGGATTCCTACTTACTCGCCGGTAACAATAACTGGCGACGTCTCAACGACAGATCCACGTAATCGAACGACGGCAACGTAGACTCCGGGTGCAAGCTCATCGTGTTCGGAGTACTCTCGTCCATCTACAGCCACATATGATGTTACGAGGAGCTGTCGATCAATCATCGTAAACCGGCGGAGATTCAAAGCGCATCCCTCGACGGCCACCTCACATTGAGACGGAAGGATCGTCACACATTGTGGGATATTAACCGGTTGTACCGGTATAGCCTTCGGCGCAAACTCATCTGCGAGAGCTGTCGCCATAAACTCGACAGTAGCCTCAGTCTCTTTTCGTACCACAGCGCGAACATGAAGATCGAATCTGAAGGGCGCAATGCGCTGTCGGCTAAGTTCCCTACCAACGGTCACAACAACGTCGCGCACGATCATCTCATCAATCGTAATCACCACGTCAATACTATCATTGTTGATCATTCGGTCGGGAACATGAAGCGCACGCACATTCATGCGTGCTCGTGTGCCCTTACGAACCAGGGAATAACTACCCGTCAGTTGAATTGTAGGCGTTATTGGGAGCACGTGAATGACAATCGTGTCTTCCGACCAGCAGCCTTCTGTTGAATAGCCCCGTACTGTGAGTGTAGTTGTTTCAAAAACACGAATCCATGGATTTGGAACGTAGATGTTGCTGATTCCCGGATGATTTGACCACTCATATCGGCTTGCACCGGAAGCTTCCAGAAAGGTGCGTGTCGTATCGCATTTCACAATATCGGCACCAGCACTGACCGTTGGCGGTCCTACGACACGTAATGATCGAAGAGCCGTGTCAGCTCCATACTGATTCGTCGTAATGAGAATTACGTCATACGAGCCAACAGTTGAATAGCATATCTCTGGCGGCGTCGGACCGTCGTAGGTTGACGGACTGCCGCCAGGGAAGGACCACGACCACGTTTTTGGGGAATGCCTTGACGAATCTCGGAATGTTACGCACGATCCAACACAGACCACAGAGTCATACACGACATCTGCCGTAGGTGGAGCACAGACCTCAAGATCACGCAGCCGATACACACAGTCCATGATGTTCGGCATTCCGATTAGTGTATTCGCCATTGAACCAAGACGAAGGGCGCGTGGGATAAGGAAGGCCTGTGCATCGTCAGGATTCTCAACAATGCCAACATGACTGAGCGCACTTACATACAATCGTCCGTCCGGGCCACACTGCACACCTCCAGTAAACTGTAGCGTATCAAGAGTGTCAACAATTGGCACCGTACGACCAAGATCGCGCATCGTTAGAAGCGGGTCAGGATCGCTCAAAGTAAACTGATATAGTCGTGTAAAGGTCGTCGCATAGAGGAACGTCTCAGAAGACGAGAACGCCGTGCCGTACCACGTTGGACTGTCCTTGTGTGAAGACCGTCCGTCGAGTAACCGTGCATTGGTGATATCGCCGGAATACGTATCGAAATCAAACAATTCGAGTTTATGAGCATGTGCACTCGACATAACAAGTTTAGATCCCGACGCGCTGAATTTCAGATATCCGAGTCCGTAGGGTCCGCCTGGATTACGCATATCCAAAAGTGCGTACTGCGCGCCAATCCTGATGTCTCTCCGCGAGCTCAGACCGGCAGCCGTCAGTCGATACACATGGAACACGGGCTCAGATCCCGAGTGAGCCAGGATCCACCATGAGCGTCCATCACAATGAACTGTTGCCGTGAGTTTTTCGGCACAACTGTCTAATAACCTCCGATTCTTTACCACCACATCACCACGTCCATTGTCGGCTGTAATGTCGACAATTGAGTAGTGGAGGCCAGGGTTAGGCGGAAGGATATTGCTCAGGTCGCCGACCGTAAATACATAAAACCTTTGACTATTCCCGGGATCAGGAACGATAAGTGCGCTCTGTGTACTTGACCAGCCCCCTTCTAGCCCCCTTCCATTGAGCATAGGCTGACCATCGTGAGCATACACGGTGCGGCCATCCGTACTCAGTAGGGGTCTTCCATCTGGGCCACACCAGAACGACGTGCCTTCCTCCGTGTGGAGTGGACCTTGTCCGGCCGTCACAATTCCTGCAGAGAACGTCAGCGAGGCACTTCGGCCAAAGTACCACGTGTCATACTCGCGCTGACCCTTCACCACGGTAGTGGCGAGGACAAGCAGAACGACGATGGTCAAACGGAGGTTCATCCTCTCACTCCGACAATCGAACGGCAGATCGGTTACCGTCGGATGACTGGAATACTCGTACCGGAGGTCAACGTACGCAATTCACACCTCATCACCGCCGTCGAAATCATATCAATTGGTATCTCAATTGACCCTGATGTTGGCGATTCAACTGTCCTACCGAACTCCTGTTGATAGAGGATACGCCCTGCTATATCGACGAGCCTCACTTCGTGCCTGCCGATCTCGCCAGAGTGCCACGTAACGGTAATGTTGTCTTCAGCGGGAACAGGGCTCGCCGTGAGCGTCAGTTCAGCCATGGGCCCAAATCGTACTGGCCGTATTGTCTGGCCGCATTGATCAAAGTCGACAGTCAGTGTTGTCCTACCGCCCGCTGCATCCGTACATCCATCAACCGAAGGCACAACGTCGATGGAAGTCTCAAGTACGGTTCCAAGGAACGTTTTAACGTTCATCGTAAACAACTCATTAGCGGACTCTTCAAGCAACACGATTACGTCAATTGACCGACGATCACCGACATCTGCTGTATCGAGTTCAATGACGTTGTTTGTATCAAACGACGGGCGGATAACGCGGCGATCAAAACTTACCGTGTACCGCGCAGGAAGAGCGCCTGCTGGATCATCTAACAAACGAACCGGAAGTTTAAACTCGGCACCTGGTACGACGTTCACATCGTCAACTGCCGTTCGAAGAAACGACTTCGGAATCACCGTCACCGTCATCGTCGTGGTATCCTGACAAGAGCCAGTACCACCGATGATCGTATACTGTGTTGTTGTGCTTGGTGTACATACTGGCGTTAGCGACGTTGGGTCGTTGAGAAACGTCGCTGGCTCCCATCGTACGGACTGCGCGCCGGTGACACTGAGCTGCACTGCTACTCCTTCACACACCGTCGTGTCTGATGGGGATGCCAGTTGAGCGGGCTCATCAACTGTTACAAGCACGCTGTCTACACCACGACATTGTCCATCCGATATCGTAAGGATCCAGTACGATGTTGTTGTTGGCGTGATCGATACTGTTGATCCCGTCAGTGATACACCCGATGCTCGTTCCAGCCACGTAGCTGTTCCAGATTGAATTGTTGATAAACTTAGCGTTGCACCTCGACAGACCACTGTGTCAGGAGGTGCTACAACGTTGAGGCTTGTGCCGACGGAAACAAGTACACTTGCCGTATCGCTACACCCATCTGCCGTTGTTACTGTCACCGTATAACGTGTTGTTCGTTGAGGAGTAACATCCGTTATCGGACTTGTGGGATTGGACAAACCGTCGGTAGGGAGCCACACAAATTGTACGCCGCCTGACGCCGAAAGGCGCGCAGTTCCGCCCTCGCACAAAGCGACATCGGGTGATACGACAACATTAACGGGAGGAGCAACTCGAACCGTGACATAGGAGGTATCCAGACACCCTGTTGTTCGGCCAACTACCATATACCGCGTCGTTGTTGCTGGCGACGCCACTGTTGTTGCCGATGTAGTAGAGAGCAGTCCATCTGACGGTGACCACGTATAACTATCAGCTCCGGACGCCGTTAGACTCACGGATTCACCAGGACAAATTGTTGTGTCACTGGTTACGGTGATTGCAGGTACTGACACACGAACGACAACTGTGTCATCGGCAAAACAGCCAAAGTCATTGTACCCCCTGACAACAAATGTTGTGGTTGAATCAACACGTGCAAGTGGTGACGCCGATTCAGGATTATCAAGGTATTGTTGAGGTATCCATTCATACCGCGATGCGCCCGCAACACGAAGTCGAAAAGGCTCACCGGGACACGTTGTGAGATCCTGACCAGCGTTCGTTCGTGGTCGTGGTTTCACGTCAAGAAAAAGTAATCGATTACGATCAACTACACCAAGGGCTTCAAATTTGGCTTCCACAGTGTAGGAACCTGCACCACGGAAGATGTGAAACACACGTTGGCCTGTAGCCCTATTCGCCGTTCCGCTCGCAGGATCGTCAAACGTCCACCGAACATTCTCAACATACTCTGGAGGTCGCAATTCAAACCAAATCGTATCACCTGCGCAATATCCCGTTGACACAACTTCAAACTCCGGTTCCTTGCTATAGACAGCAGGATAAAAGTTCGGAAG
Source organism: Ignavibacteria bacterium UBA2333 (assembly GCA_002344895.1). Classification (GTDB taxonomy): domain Bacteria; phylum Bacteroidota; class Ignavibacteria; order Kapaibacteriales; family Kapaibacteriaceae; genus UBA2333. The sequence goes on along the minus strand of DDUR01000002.1, from coordinate 3,873 downwards.
CCCATATCTCGAAGTGCGGTCACCTAGTGATACCGACAAATCACGATAGTCACAGGCAATGCCAGCACGATCTGGATATCGAATCTCGCTGATATGGGATTCATTAAAATGTGCGACATATAGCCGGGAGTTCGGAGCCATCTGTATAGCACCAGTTGTACCAGCGGCTGTTGTGCCAACCGTCTGACGCGTCGAGGCAATACGATCTGAGGAAACACCAAGATCAAATTGGAATATCTCTCGAACAAGGAATGATGTTGCATAGAGGAATCTGCTGTTCGGAGAAAACTCTAGGCCGTATGGACCATTTACAGGCAAAGAAATCGGGTTCGACAGTTGGCCTGTCAAACGATCAAAATCGAGGAGGGTAACGGCGAGCGGGACACTCGTAGCCATAGCGACCTTTCGTCCCTGAGGATCGGCCTTAAGGACGCCTGCATCACCAAAACCAATTCTCGGCCCAATCGCTTGTCGACGAGGTGTTGTTTGCACACCATTTCGTGTCACAAGAAAAATCAGGAACTCATCAGACTCCATGGCATGACCGATGATCCAAATGTCCTCACCATTTGCGTGTCGCACGGCTGTAAGTTTTTCTGTGGCCGGTGCAACAAGAGGTGTATTGAGCACTGCAACGTCACCCATACCCCCATCCGCGCGCATATCGATTTCGGTATAGTTAATCCCTAATCGATAGTTGTTTTCGTTTGCGTCTGCTGTAAAAATCAGAAAGCGATCACTGCGCGTTGGCCACTGAACAACGATTGATGACTGAGTTGACGATGGATTTCCGGCGAGATTCCTGGCACTTGGCATCATTCGATGTTGGCGGTTAAAGACGCGAACACCATCCGTGTAGAAGATCAGGTTTCCTGCAGTATCCGAAACCGTCGTGCAGCCCTCGTCTGTCTGCATTATACCATCGAGTAATGGTACTGGATCGGCTTGCGAAAACTTTAGCCCGGCAAAGTTTCCGAAGTACCAGTTCTCCGCTTCCTTCTGAGCATGACTCAGAGAACTGCAGACGAACAGCAAGCTTATGACGACAAGTAGACGAATCCCCATCATGACCTCAACAACCACAATAACTACGGGAAGTTACCACGAAATTGCCCGTAGCTTTGCCTCATGCTCGAACTCCTCCTTCGTCCCCGTGAAGAACGCCGTTTGCTTGAAGGTCATCTCTGGGTATTCCGCGATGAACTGTCGAAGATTCCTGATGCTGAGCCCGGCACACTTGCCCGTGTTGTTACACGCGACGGATACGTCGTTGGCACCGGATTTTACAACCCGCTCTCAAAGATTGCCGTCCGCCTGCTAGGTGGTGATGTTGAGCGGGTCGACACAGCATTCTTTGTCGAACGATTTACGGCTGCCCTCACACTCCGTGCGCGAGTCCTGCCGGGCGAATCGGCATTTCGACTTATCCATGGAGAATCAGATCTACTCAGCGGCTTGATTATCGACCTGTATGCGGATGTTGCCGTTGTCCAAATGCTGGCTGCGGGTATGGACCGACATCGTGACGACATCGTCAATGCGCTTCGAACCGTGTTCCCAAACCTCAAGGCCATCGTGGAAAAGAATACGATGCAGACGCGTAAGAAGGAAGGTTTGGAGTTACGGGAAGGGGGCATATGGGGCGACGTTCCGGAGTTCGTTGACATCATTGAGAACGGTATCAAGATTCGTGTTGATATCACTACGGGACAAAAGACGGGATACTTTCTGGACCAGAAGGTCAATCGCCGCGTTGTTGGGGCGTTGTCTCCCGGCAAACGAGTCCTCGACTGTTTCTGCAACGTTGGTGGCTTTGCTCTCAACGCCGCTCAACAAGGCGCAGCCGAGGCTATTGGTATTGACTCATCTCAGGCAGCAGTTGATGCTGCAATGGCAAATGCCGAACGAAATGAGCTCACGAATGCCCGATTTGTCAAGGCAAACGTCTTTGACGATCTCCGTCAACGAGTTGATGCTGGTGAAACCTGGGACATAGTAGTTCTTGACCCACCATCCTTTGCGAAATCTCGTACTGCAATCAAGGGAGCAATTGCTGGTTATTCCGAACTCAACCGCACGGCGATGAAGTTACTCGCTCCCGGAGGAATCCTTGTGTCTTCAAGCTGTACACAGCTTGTTTCGGAATCGATGCTCCTCGACATTCTCTATCGCGAAGCTGCACGATTGAAGCGCCGACTGCGTCTATTGCACCGCGGTGAGCAGGCACCGGACCATCCGATCCTGTTGGCCATGCCCGAAACACAGTATCTGAAGTTCCTCGTTTTCGACATCGTCGGGACGTAGTCGCGAAATTCGGTATCATTGTGTCGTCGGAGCACAGGCGCTTCACCAATTTTCGGAGCAGACCATGCTAGAGTTCGAGTATGATGATGATGCTGACGAACCTAATCGTCAGGAACTGGATGAGACGCTCCGACGCTTCCGTGAATCCTATCGCAGCGGGAATTGGCAACAGGGCCGCCCGACCGCGGAAGCACTGGAAACCATCGTCCATTATTGCCTCGACACACAGAAGTTCGAGGATGCGCTCACGTTTGCACGAATGTGGCGCGAAGTAGCGCCGTATTCAGCAGATGCATGGCACAAGGAAGGTATCGCCCTTGGTTCCCTCGGCAGATGGGACGAAGCCCTAACGGCGTATATCGGTGCCGCAGAGCTCGACCCCGTAGACGTCGAGATTGTCGTTAACTCCGGAATTGCGCTCGAACAGCTTGGTCGCCTCGATGAAGCAACGTTCTACATTGAGCGTGCTCTCCGTACGGATCCTGAAAATCCTGATGCCCTCTTTACGAAGGCGATGATACTTGAGAAACGTGAACGCTTTGATGAAGCCGTTCGCATTTTCACGTATCTGTCGCGTTTGGAGACCTATCAACGCGATGCTCTATTTGAGATCGCGTTCTGCCAGGAACATCAGGAAAAGTTCGACGACGCTTTAATGACGTATGAGCGGCTCGTTGACTCAGATCCATTTGATGCAAATGCCTGGTTTAACAAGGGCGTGATTCAAGGACGTAAGGGTGCTCACCGCGCTGCCGTAGAGGCGTACGAGTTTGCTGTCGCGATCAAACCTGACTTCGTCAACGCATGGTACAACATGGGTAATGCCATGGCGGCCTGTGGTAAACTCGATGCGTCAATTGAGGCCTATGAGCAAGCCCATCGTCACGATCCTTTGGATCTCCAGGTGGTGCATAATCTCGCAACGTCACTTGAAGAACGCGGATCGTTTGCCGAGGCAATTGCCATGTTCTCCAAGGTTCTGACGATTGACGCCGAACACGTGCCATCACTGTATGGACGCGGCACGTGTTATGATGCTCTTGAACAATACGAAGCTGCACTTGCTGATTACGAGTCAGCACTAAGCCTTGATCCAGGTCATGCCGATCTTTGGTATGCAAAGGGTGATGCGCTGTACAATTCAGGGAATCTCGCAGACAGCATCGAATGCTATCGTAAGGTTGTTGAACTTCAGGAAGTTGACTTGGAGTGCTGGTTTGACCTTGGATCGACGTATCTCGAAGCAGGTGAACCGTTTGAAGCTCTTAAGGCATTTACCGAAGTCATCAAGATTGATCCCGAGTCCGTCAGCGCTTATTGGGCATCGGCTAAGGCACTCGTCGCCCTCGACCAGCTTGATCTTGCAGTACCATATCTGGAGCAGGCGTTCGAACAGGATCCCCGGCGTAAAGAAACGTTTGAAGCTGAGTTCAGTGTTCTCACAACACCTGAAAAGTTTCTGAGTCTTCAGAACGATCTGAAGCTTACACAGTAACCTTCCACTCAGCTCACCTGCTTCCACACCTGCCTCCCCACCTGCTTCCCCACCTGCCTCCCCACCTGCTTCCC
>DDUR01000070.1 GCA_002344895.1 Ignavibacteria bacterium UBA2333 | reverse complement strand
CATTAACCCCATCTGCCTCCCCATCTGCCTCCCCATCTGCCTCCCCATCCTATCTCTTATGCTGCCAACACCGTCCATCACGTGCGGTGGTGTTACGACTGCATCGACGTCCGTCGGCTGTGAGGCCTGAACATTGGCGGGTAGGGGAGGATGTTATCGTGTCGCGTGGACGTGTGGTGATGACGATGTCGGTAACAGGGTGGATTTCCCACGCGGTTCCACGCCATACATGACGGTTACCACTTCCAGCTGATTCGTCTTCGTGCATGTCGTCCCAGAAGAGCCAGCCAGTTACGGTTACCCACCGACCGAGAAACGCGTCACGGAGAGCACGCTGCGACCAGTCACGTCCGTTTCGTTTTTTGCGTTCACGGAATCGCGGCGTGACTTCAACAACAACAAATGTTGTTTTGTCATTCGTGCGCATGGGATCGTCTGTGAGTTCAATATGGGTATCACGTAACCAATGGTCTTTTTCTTTACAATTACATGTTTCAATCGCACCAATACGAACATCAGCGACATATCCTGTTGTACGAATGGCCTGGCCCTCGGCATACCGACCGTCTGGTGGAGCCGCCATTGCGCGAAGGTTTGCAAGGGACACCGTTACAACGTCGCGTTCTCGCGGAACATCGTAGCGGTTCTTCTTGACGTTGAGTTCCTTTGCGTTGGAGCGCTTTGCATTACCCTCCGGTGGACAGCGTCGGTACGTCTCCTGGGGAAGGAGCAGGGTAACGACGGCAACAACGACGAGGAATACGTTCATGACGTGTGATGCGCTTCAACGTTTGTCACAGACCACGGCAGCTGTCGTCCGGCCCACATAGGTACGACGTCACCGTATGAAGGTGGAATTGTCATCGGAGTGCGTTCAAGGGTGACAGTTGTTGATGGAGGTGTGAGTCGGTAATGCCGAATGGCATTGTCACTCACAAACTGTTGGAGTTTGTCGAGTGCTCCATGACGCTCAAAGAGGTCGGCGAGTAAGGGTAGGAGAATTGGTGCGGTAAAGACACCTGCTGCGCAGCCCGGACATTCCTTTTTGTCGACGGGATGAGGAGCAGAATCACTGCCAAGCATAATCTTTGGATGAACCTGTAATGCGGCTGCCAGAAGTGCGTCACGATCTTCCGGACGTTTTGCAATGGGTTTACAGAACAGATGGGGATTCATGAGGCCACCAACAACGTCATCAAGAGTGATAACAAGGTGGTGAGCTGTAACCGTAGCCGCCACGTTATCAAACTCTTCAAGTACGTCCAATGCATCACGTGTAGTGATATGCTCCATCGTAATGCGAAGTCGCGGAAATGTTCTTGCCAGGTAACGATACACTTCACAAAACTCGCGTTCGCGATCCATCACAAATCCGTGTGTTTCTCCGTGAACAAGCAGGGGAATATCGAGGCTCTCCATCTCGGCAAACACATGATCCATTGCCGAGATCTCACGAACTCCTGCCTCTGAATTCGTTGTAGCTCCAGCTGGATAGAGTTTGATACCGATAATGTGTGGTTTGGCAGCTTCGAGTTCTTCTCGACTGTAGTCACGGAAGAACAGCGTCATATACGGAGCAAATGCATATCCATACGTGGCAGCATTCACTTCGCCCGTATAACGATGCAGGGCTTCAAGAGTGTTTACAGGTGGAATAAGATTCGGCATTACAACCCCACCAGCAAAGTGTGCAGCCGTTAATGGTGCCACAACACGCAACATGTTATCCTGACGGAAGTGAATGTGCATGTCGAGAGGGGATCGGAGGGTGATGGTCATGACGATGGGTAGTTGGGTATGTCTGGCAAAATGTCAACGTAACCTTCACGATCAACTGCTGCACAGTACGTCGTAAGCCCGTTTGTGAGCAGTACGTAGGGTGCTCGTAGTGTGAGGTTATACCATTGTGACTGACGCAAGGTGTCGGTGCTGACAGCGATGGATGGGGCCTTACACTCAACGAGAAGGAAGGGACTGAGTCTTGAGTCGAGCCACAACAGGTCGTATCGCATTCCTGTTCGTCCAAGCCGACGTTCTACGCTGCATCGCCCCTTTGGAAAGCCCCTTGACAATAACCAATGCAAGCAGTTCTGTCGTACCCATTCTTCTGGTGTGAGTGCTACCCACTGTGCTCTCACCTCATCATAGATCTCGAGCGAGAGTGTATTGGATCGGATCCGTGCTGGATACGTCGGGAAGTGTAGGGTGGGTAAGGAAACCAGTTCGTTCATGGGGTCACGGTTGCTAACATGTCATCAAGGGCATCAATAGCCATGCCGATGTTGTTGTGCACGTCAACAATAGAAGCCTCCATCATGTAACACGGAGCGCTGATGATCCGATGCTCATTGTCAACAATGATGCCCGTCGTATCAACGTATTCCGCTATGGCACCAAGTTGTGTCAGGCCAGACGAGATCGCCGGTATGTCGTACGGCGATGCCGCTGTAGTGGTACCAACGGTAAGGCGTGCATGTACATCCATACCTTCGAGAGCCTTGGCAACAACCGTTGGCCCCATACACAGCGCAACAATGGGTTTACCAGCCTGATAGGTTGTCCGTACGAGTGTGCGTACATCGTCACGAATTGAAGCATTCGGTCCGTCGAATGCCCACGACGTGAGGTTTTTTGCCGCACCAAATCCTCCCGGGATGACGAGTGCGTCGTAATCGCCGGGCGTGAGAGCTTCAATTGACCGAATAGCTCCGCGCGCAATACGCGCCGCTTCCGTGAGTGTGTTACGACGCTCATCAGATACTGAACCGTCGCGATGGTTCACAACGTGATACTGTTCGGTATCGGGTGCTACACAGATCGGCGTGTGGCCGAGGCGTGTGAGGTGGTAGAGTACAAAGACGGATTCGTGAATTTCAGATCCGTCGTACACTCCACATCCGCTGAGAAGGACGGCTATGTTCATACCACAAATCTACGTTCTTAGGCACGAGTTCGGCGCCGAACATCTGCTAGCTTCACCGTCATCATCGTAATCTGGAAGACCAGTGCTATAGCGTTGGCAAGAATGATGCTCACGTCAGCCTGAATAAGGCCGTAGGATAACCAGAGTACAGCGCCAACGATCATCAGACATAGCATAGCCAGACTCAGCTGATGCACTTCACGTGTTCGAATCACACGTATTGCTTGAGGCGCTAAGGCAAACGTGCTGCAGCTGCCGGCAGCCAGACCGAGAATATCAATTTCACTCATTGCTGACAGATTCGAAGAGCTGCGTCACGAATGACGGTTGGAAAATTGCTGACAACGGCTTGGACACCGTAGGTACAAGCCCGTCGTAATGAGGCTTCGTCATTTACGGTGTAGACGCCGACAGGAATACGGTTACGTCGGGCATCTGCCATACGGTCACGGCTGAGTTCGTGGATGGAACATCCGTAGGCATCAGCACCAACGGCTGCACATACTTCAGATGGTTGACGCAGATCACCGGGAACGTTTAAGGCGACAGTGTGAAGTGTTTGATCAAGATGTTTAACGAAGGCAATGGTCCGGTGGTCAAAACTGGCAAAGGCCATGTAGGGACCAAGTCCAAATTCCTGAACGGTCGTAACAACTGCACGTACGTCATCTACGGTTGCCTGTGCGTCAAAGGGTTTAAGCTCTACAAGGACGTAGGCACGGTTGCGGACAACGTCAACAACTTCGGCGAAGGTGGGAACACGCTCTCCGGCAAAGGACGACGCAAACCATGAACCGGCATCAAGTTTACGTACGTCATGAAACGACGTGGCTGCGATTTTACCGTGACCATTCGTGGTACGACCAAGTACGTGATCATGAAAGACAACAAGTTTACGGTCAAGCGTTAACTGAAGGTCAATCTCAACCATATTCGCACCACCGTCAACTGCCGTTCGAATGGCTGCAAGTGTATTCTCCGGTGCATCACCCGACGCTCCCCGGTGGGCAACAACAAAGAACGGTGTAGTGCGAACAAAGTCTACAAGGGGCGTCATAAAAACTCTCCGTGTAGAGCACCACGATATCCGCGGAGTACATCAGCAGTATGACGCCGAGGTTTACCTGGTAACTGGATCTCCGTAATCGAGAGAGCTCCGTCTTGGCATCCAGCAAGAAGGGTGTTGTCGCGCACTTCCCAGGTACCAGGTGCAAGCGTAGCATCGGAGAACTCAGCGCGGTACATCTTTACCGTTTCGTCATTCCACCGAGTCCAAGCGCACGGTACAGGAGAGTATCCAAGGATGTGTTGGCGAACCGTTTTCCGATCTTGTCGCCAGTTAATGTTACCAAACTCACGATATACCTTCGGTGCCAATGAAGCGCGCGAATCATCCTGTGGTGTAGGCCGAGCTGTGCCATTGATCAGGTCTCTGCATGTCTCCACGGCACACGTTGCTGCCAGGGGCATCAGTTCTTGGTAGAGTTCACCGGTTGTTGTACCGTCTGGAATGGTGTAGTGTGTCTGACGGAGAATTGTGCCCGTATCAACGACGTCATTGAGAAGGAATGACGTTACACCAGTTTCCGTTGCACCACTCAAGATTGCATGATGGATGGGCGCTGCACCACGAAACTCGGGAAGAAGTGAGGCATGAACATTAAACGAACCAAGTTGCGCCAGTGAGTAGACGGCACGAGGCAGAATACGGAAGGCAATAACGCAGATGATGTCGGGATTGCGTTCCGAAATACTCGTTGTAAAGTTGTTTTCCTTCAGTGATACCGGCTGAAGAATGTCAGTGATGCCAAGTTCTTCGGCCGCAACCTTCACAGCACTCGGTACGATCTGAAGACCTCGACCGCGAGGTTTATCCGGAACTGTTACAACAGTTGTCACACCAAACTCAGTGTGGAGCGCACGTAACGCTGGAACTGCAAAGTCCGGCGTGCCCATAAAGATGATGTTTGCCATCAGCCGTGCATTGTTGGTTGGTTCGGAAGACTGGCCACAATGTTGGATTCAATCATGGCATATTCCTGTAGACGAGCACGGACAACGTCACTTCCGCAGTATTCGCGTGCAATGTCCGTGTAGGCACGGTAGTGGCCCGCCTCACTGGCCAGCAACGACGAATACAGACTCTTAAGGTCATCGTTGGGAGCATGGGCTGCTAGTAACGAGAATCGTTCGCACGACCGTGCCTCGATGAAGGCGCCAACAATCAGCAAGTCCAGCAACCGCTCTGGCTCAGATGTTCGTACGTGATCATGTAACTGCTGCGCATACGGATTTGCCTCCATCGGTGAAAGGGGAATGTTGCGTTTCTGAAGTTCTCCCAACACAAGACGGAAGTGTTCAAGTTCTTCGATAGCAAGATCAACCATATCCGCCACGAGTCGTTCGTGATGCGGATAACGGTTCATCATCGCAAGGGCAAACGTCGCAGCTTTTTTTTCACAATGGGCATGGTCAACAAGGATACGATCCAGATTGGCCGATGCCACAACAATCCACTCGGGATTTGAATCTCGTTGCAGACAAAGCATAGGGCAAAGCTACTCAATACCGTTCCAGAAGCCGGAAAACGCTACCGACAATTGCAGTGTAGGCATCTTCATCAAGGGCGGCCGACGTGTTGTGCTGCGAACATGATACAGCGAACCAGCGACCGTCCTTGCGCCGTACGAGATACGTCATGTTAATGACACCAGCCTCCGATCCGCCTTTGTAGTAGGCACCTGGGAAGGTTTCCTTGGGAATCGGCAGACCTCGATTTATTCCTAGTACTCCAAACTGCGTGGCGCGTCCGGTAGTATCAGTGTTACGAAACCACTGCATCACGGAGCATAACTCACGTGTTGTCGCAAACCACTCAACCGAGTCTGTAAGGATTGGTGATGCTGTGAGGACAACGTCATTCGTTGAAAGTCGTGTGACCTTTTCTTGAAGGTATCGCCGACGTGCTTCAACGTTACCAGCCGCATACTCTCTGCCAGGTGTACCCTGATTGATAAACTTCAGGAGGAACATTTCGCGCGTTCCCAGAAATGGCACGTTCCATTCCGGATGCTGATGCCCCATTGCCCCTTGAACGTTTTCAACATTTTCACGACCAACCTTGTGCAGAAGGATATCAGTGGCCGTATTGTCACTCACACTGATCATTTTTGACGCTAATGTGTGAATGGTGATAGGTGCACCATGTGGCCATGTGTGCAAGATTCCACTTGGAAGTGAGTACGTCGTTGAGTCCAACGTTACCACGTCATCCCAGCGTAATGTGCCCGCCTGAATCTGCCGCAGTACTTCTCCCAGAATAAACAGCTTAAATGTGGATCCAATCGGGAAGCGTGTGTCCGGATTAACGGCGGCAACGACCTTGTTCGATGTAAGGTCAACAACACATAATGAAGATTCCCCATCAAGTTTACGAACTGCAGTTTCCAGCTCAGAAAACGTTGTATACAGTCGTGAACGCGGTTTGATAAGCAGACCAACAATTCGATGAGGGGGTTGAGCATCAAGTGTTAGATCCACAGGCACAACAAAGTTCGAGTCCGTTGTGTACTCGAGTGTGAGAGACCCTGCACCCTGCTGCGAGACGATCCGTGACGAAACCGGAGTGCCAGCACCAGCCATGAGCTGTGCCACCCCCATCATGAGGCGTGGTTTGGGTACCTGCGTAAGAAAGTCCTTTGTAAAGATCGTGTCTACATCAAGTGGTTTCTTCGATAACAATGTCTGCACGTCGTTGATGCGCATCTGCAGGACGTCGGTCGATTGTGACCACAGGTTCGGTGATATGCCAAGAATGACGGAAAGAACAACGATGGTTCTGACAGCGATGGTAAGGGGCGAAAAGGGGCTCATGGATTCCAGGTGCGGTGAACGATTGTTCATGAATATCGCACAAAAATGGCACGATTGTTTCTTGGAAGCATACATCATGGCCTACGTGAATTCTACAGTGAAACACCTTGCGATCGGATTCCTCCCGGAATTTGACTGCCCGTGTATACATTGGAGAGACCGTGCCATAACGTAACGTCGACATCAAGTACGCGCAACGAGGCGGTCTTTCCACGAGGAGAGGCCGCCTCGTTTTTTTTTCACGGAGGTTTGTATGGAAGAGGAACGACGACGAAGGTTGCTGCGCAACATCACCCTGTTACGAACATTACGATTGTGGGGAATGCTCATGTTTTCCCTGCCAATCATCGTGCCGTATTGGCTCAATCATGGAATGACCATGGCCGATGTGCTCCTGCTGCAAAGTGTGTTTGCCGGAGCGATCATCATTATTGAGATCCCGACGGGATATTTCTCTGACGTTCTTGGACGGCGGACGACGATGATTATCGGCACCACTCTGGCATGGATCGGTTGGGTGACGTATGCATTTGCAGATGCATTTGCTGGCTTCCTAGTTGCTGAAATCATCCTTGGCCTGGGCCTGAGTTTTATCAGCGGTACTGACTCGGCCATGTTGTACGATACGATGCTGGAACTGGGAACAACGGAACGAGCAATCCATGAAGAGGGTGGTCAGATGTCCCTCCAGGCCTTTGCGGAAGCAGCAAGTTCAATTGTTGGCGGTCTACTTGCTGGCATCTCGCTGACTCTTCCCTTTGTTGTTCAAGCTGTTGTCTTCGTTGGACTGCCAATCTGCGCCCTTGCCCTCACCGAACCGGCTCAACATCGTCGTGATGGACGTCGTGGATCGTGGAAGGAGATTGTCGACATTGTTGTTCGTGTTGTTCACCGCGACAAGGAACTGCGAACGATTATTCTCCACTCGTCCTTACTGTTCAGCATTACGCTGACGATGGTGTGGTTTGCGCAACCCTATTGTCAAATCCCAAATTAGGTAGATTTTTGCGCCGTTTTATTTCAACGACTTACGGAATCACGATCCCAAATTAACAGACCGTCGGCCTGTGTGTGACCAGTCGGTCGGCTTGGTAAGTCCATATAAATATGAATTGAGTCGGAGTTCGATCACAGTTTATCGTCCGCATATTCCGCATATTCCGCACGTTACTTCCGCATATTCCGCACGTTGTTTGTGATTCTAGGTATCAGCGGAAACCCTTTGCCATTCCCTTGACGGGAGTGCCTCCTGTCTTACTTAAACTCATTGCTTGCTCCGCCATTGCTTTATACGCCTGGGCTTGTCCTCGCGCGTAGGCCAATTCCGTTTCGAGCTCTTTTATCCGCTCTTCGTGCTCTGTGTTGTGCTGTGGAGTTGAGACAGTTAAAAGTGGCGGCGCTATTTCCGTGGACGTCTCACTGATAAACACGGGTCCATAATTGGCAACCATGTAGTTAATGTTCACGCGGTACACTCTAAAGAGAGCACCTAGAAGCTCTACTCCTGGTTGTTTTTTGTCGTTCTGAACGTCACTAAGATAACCAGTGCTGCAGCCAAGTGTACGGGCAAGGTCGGCCTTGGAAATCCCTGCTAAATGAAGGAATTCTCGGAAACGATCGCCTACGAATATTTTTTCCACACTTACCTCTTTGCGTGAAAAGTTCTTGACAATCTCTCGTTTGAGAGTTATGTTCGTGATGTTCGCTCGACGAACGAGCGGCATTCAAAATAACCCATTCGGAGGAAGTCAGATGGATACAGCGAAAACGGCTCTGGATCAGGGCGGAGACAACGCGATCCCGCAGTCAATATCTCAGGCCGCCAAAGATGCCGCCATCGCGTTGCAGTCGGCACGTGAGAAAGTGGCGAAAGATTATCTCGCCAACAATGTCGGATTAATGCCGCTGGATCTGAATGCAACCGCCGACGATGGCGAGTTAATCAGTGTGCACGGCGCGTTCTCATGCCCTGAGCACTTTGACCTCAAGTCACAGATTCAAGAGCTGACAGAGCGTTTAATGCTAGATGGAATGTGCGTCCGCGCGCTGGTTGGATTCTCACAGCATCCGTGGCGTGGCGATATGCGGTCTCTGGCCGTGGATGTAACACTCATTATTCCCATCGACCGAATTGGAGGTGAGTAATGGGAAAGGAAGTTGTCGTGAAGGCGGTCGATGTATGTGCGGTCTCTGGCTATCAAGAACTAACCTACGACGAAGGCCTGCGACAGATGACGTTGAGAACTGTCTTGACGACTGAAGATCCAGGTCTGTCCTCGGATTTGACCGATGTATTTAAGGCGTTGGTCTGCCCGTCCACACCTCGCATCAAATGCCGAATACTACTTCTCACGGAACACGAATTGTTGGAGGTGAGTGATGGCTCGGGTGCACTCTAAAGAGTTCGAGCGCGCAAAGGCAATCGTCGCCGAGGTGAACTGCAACAGGTTCCCATACTTCCGCCTGTGGCATCGCTGTTATAAGCGCGCGGGATTCGTTTCTCCAATGGCTTTCCGACTGGCGGCCAAGCGTGGTCAGCCGAAGGCAGTCATGGCTGCGGCACGTGAAATCGCGCGGATCAACCGTGAGTATGCCAAGGCCGTTGAAGAGATGGAGGATGCGGCATGATCTCCACGCTCGTCAGGGTGGAGGATCTAGCTCCCCTCCTTGGAATGAAGAATCCGCGCCATGTGCATGATACACTCCGGCGTAACGGCGTCTGTCCTGTCGAGCGTGACGGCCGTCGGCACCTGTATGACCTGGAGCAGGTTAAGGGTGTGCCGGTGTGGGGATCAATCCTGGAGGCCAAGAAGCGCGACGTCGCGGCCATCTCCATCAGGCGTCAGCGGTCAGACCGCGGCTTGCCACGGAAGGTGGACGCCGCGGTCCTGGCTCACGTGGTCGCGCTGACGAAAGACCTGTTTTTGTCGTCGGCTATGCCGGACGTCCGCAACGCGGCTGAGTCGGCCCTGCGCATGACACGCGCTGAGGTCGTCGCGGGACGACTACCGATTAGCGTGGAGTGCGTTGACGCAATACGCATCGAGTGGTTTTACAAACGATGGCTGATGCGGAAGGACGACTACATGGTCGGGCCGGTCTACAGTGAAGGCTGGCAAGAGCTCCATCGGCAGTCATGGCGGCAACACGAAGCCGCGTTGACAGGACCGTACGCCGCACGTTCAACGTGGAAGATCTTCGAGTCGGCTGGATGGGCGGGCAAGGGTCACGGCTTCGGCTGGATGCTGGTGCTGGATGACCGCACGGCCGACGTCTGGGCAACGACTGACGACGGCCTGAAGATGCCGAATGCGATCTACGTGTGGGATGCCCTAACCGGCGCGCTCATGTGGATCGAGCCGACAACAGAAATCACGACACAGGCCTACGTACGAGCTATCGTCGGTGCATGGTGGTTCAATGCTCTTGAGCTCGCGCCACTTGTCATGCTTGAGAATGCCAAAGCCGCTAAGTCTATTCGTATCGAGGACCTCCTGAGGTCGCTGTACTGCCGAGCTGACATCGATCGGGTCTACGGTGATCCGAATATCAAGCGGTTGACCAACGGCGAACATGGTCCGGTGTTCCGCAACCTGCCACACATCGCACGTGACTTCGGCAAGGCCGCGGCAGAACGCGGGTTCGGCGTCATCAAGCGCGAACACGATGCCTCGTTTTCTCCAATGACGTTCCAGGGCGGCGACAGATCAGAAGCCGTCCAGCTCCACAGGAACAACCAGCCGTGGTGGTTCGCCAGCTTGTCACATCCGCGTCATGACATCGCCAGGCGTGATGAGATACCAACAGTCGACGACTACTTCATGTCGCTGTATGCCTGGTCACAGGGTGCATACCTGGACCGCGAACGCAATACGCTGAAGCAGTGGGCGCGCGAACACGGTCTCGCTCCAACACGCCGTGCAATGGTCGAGTATTACGGCGGCCGTCGTGAGGCTGGTGTGAGCATCCCGAGTGAGCAATTGTGTCGCGTGATCTACGAGGCATCGCCACGGAGACGTCGTGCGCAGTGCAGGGCTGCAGGCCGCGTGTCGGTCATGGTTGAAGGTCGCATCGTCAACCTGATCAGTGCATCCATCACGCCGGATTGTGTCGGCCGGACGGTTTCGGCTGTGCCTGTACCAGGCTCACCGCGTGAGTGGATTCTCATGCTCATGATGCCATCGTCACAACGTGTAGACCGCTTCGTCGGCATCTGCGAGGACCGTACGGCTGAGACCATTGAGCAGGCCATCGAAGACCGTGCGTTTGTCCGTGGCGTACGCCAAGAGATACACGCCGCCATCGACAGCGAAGTACGTGAGTCGCGTACGCTATCGCGGCCAGTAGAGATGCAAGAGTTACCAGGAGGGCCAGCGTTTGTACAAGAGCTGGCGGACGCAGACACAGCAGATGAAGTGATCGAGGCAGATGTCGTGGTCGATGACATCGACGCCGTGATCGACGGAGACGACGGACAGCATGACGACTTCGACCAGATCATGAACCTCTAACCAGACGGAAGGAAGAAGGAAATGGGAAAGACACTCGAGATCAGTAAGGACGGCTCCCTTGGCGTTGTTGGCACATCGGACAACATCACCACAGAGCAACAGGCGCGGCTTCGCGACGCGAACATGAAGATGAACAAAGCGAAGGTTGCTCAACGCCAGTTTGCTCAACAGGAGGCCGTGCTTGAGCAACAACTGCTGGAAGAGTCCGCGACCTACCGGAAGCTCATCAAGCTCCGCAAGAAACGGCAGATGATGAAAGCCCTGGAGAAGGAGCAGGACGTCATCTTGTCAGCTCTGGCACAAGAGCTCTTCGCGGCCTCACCGGCCAGTCGTGGCAAGTCGTTGGCTGAGTTCCTGGACGAATCCATTGAACTGCCAGCGGACAAACGTCGGCTACCTCGGAGGCGCACATGAGAACGCGCTGGATAGAGGCTTACCAGATCAAGAATCTGCACATCCTGAAGGCCGCTCTCGGCCTCGACGACGAGACGTATCGACTGGCACTCAGTCAGTTCAAGACACCAGACAACAAGATCGTAGCCTCCACGAAGGAGCTGCAGTACCATCAAGCTGGTGAGCTCACGGCGGCATGGATCGAAGCGTGTAAGGCGGCTGGTATCAAGGTGTACCTGGCACGAGCTCCAAAGGAAACCATCCGCTACATGACAGCCCAACAGAAGGGGAAGCTGTGGTATCACGCATTGCGGTGTGCTGCGGTCTACGCAGACCTGCCATCGGTCAACGCTGGTGCTGTCACGCTCTCCGGCGAAGACCTCCGGAACTGGGTCCTAGCGCGCATGGACGCAAAGATGGAACTGCCGAATGTCATCATGGAGGCATTGTTCGCCTACATCGACAGAGTATCAAAACGGTTCCTGATCGAAGGAGGCTTCATCAAGCGTCCAGACCTCGTCAAAACGACACGCATCTATTGGCAGCACGTGCAGGAGGAAGAGGCTCAATATCTCATCCAACGCTGGGTTCAGATTCACGAAAGCGTGGACAAGCGTGAGGCGACGGCGAAAGAACCCATGCGGTTTTTTAACAACTGACGCAAGAATCGTCGAACGGAATTAACGCTAACAAACTACACAAACATTCAGGAGGAACGAATGGACGCACTTGTACTCGCAGCCTGCGGTCTCATCTACGGAGCACTCATGTTCACGGTAGGCCGCATCATCGAACGCAACGCACAAAACACCATCACCTGGCCGGAGGATTGACAATGGCAACAAAATCGACGGCGCGAAAGAAAGTCGCGCCAAAAATCGAACAGCTTAACTCATGGGATGAGGTCGATCGTGCCCTCGCAGAGATCGCCATCAAGCAGGCGACAATCGATGCTGACGAGGCGAAGTACAACGCTGAGGAGCAGGCCCGTCGTGAGCGGCTGACGATCAAGCTCACGCCACTCAAGGAGCGCATTGAAGAACTAGAGCTCGGCATTGAGCGGTACGTCACGGACAACCGCGTCGATCTCGGTGCAAAGAAGTCGAAGGAGCTCACGCACGGCGTGGTCTCATTCCGTAAAGGGAATCCTTCTGTCGCGAAAGACAAACGCTTTACCTGGGACGGCATCGTATCGCTGATGCAGAAAGCAGGTGACAAGTTCAAGGCGTTCGTTCGTGTTAAGGCCGAGATCAACAAGGAGGCCATCCTGCAGAACGCGGCCACGTTCGAGAACTCCGTTGGCAAGGAGGGCCTCGATCCTGCACTCCTGAAGACGGAGTTCGGCATCACGGTTGAGCAAGACGAGACGTTCGGCTACACGATCAAGCACGCCGTGGACACGAACTGATGGAAACGACAAGCGGCGGCCGTTGCCGGTCGCCGCTTGCATGAACCTCGCCTGAGGAAGGAAGTCTCTGGCGATCAAAATAACCGGTCAAAGCTACTCATTCCAACCAATCATTCCAACCTTCAGCAGCATGAAGACGCAACACAATACGATGGTCGTGAACATCGCCGATCTTACTGAGCATCCGCGCAACCGTGAGTTCTACGGAGACATCACCGTGGATGGTCCCTTCCTGGACTCAATCCGCGTAGCTGGTATACTGCAACCTCCGATCGTGACGCCGTTAGACTCGACGTACTGGCCGATACGACGTGACGACGATATGAGTCGCGTGGAAGCGTATCGCATCATCGCCGGACACCGCCGCATCAAGGCCCTGCAAGAGCTCGGAGAAACGCAGGTAGAGGTCATCGTCAAGGACTATGCCGACGATGATGAGGAAATCTATGACTTCATTGCGTCGAACGCCACACGCACAAAGGATACACGTATACTGATTCTCGAAGTTCTGCAACTCCTGAAATCCTATCAAACACTATGCCAACGCAGTGGTGATGCGGACGCCAGCGAAAAAAATGACGATTCCCGAATCCGCGGCTTCGACGGCATTGAGCAATTTGAGGGTCTCACGTTGCAGGATGTCGCCTTAAAAATTGGTGCATCGGAGAAGTTCGTGAACGCCGTTCGCGGAATTTTCATGGACGACTACCGCGAACAGTACATCAAGGACATTGAAGCCACAGGCCGAACGTTCAGCAAGGGTGGCTTGAAGCAATTCATCGGCCAGTGGGATAAGATTCGTAAAGGTGTTCTTGCAGGCGAGGTCAGTATGTGGCAGGCCTACGATGCAATCACGTCTGAAAAACGATCTGTTGTCAGTAAAGCCGCGAAGAAAGCTGGCAAGGAAAAACCTGCTAAGGAAAAGACGCCCAAGGTCAAGTTGCTCGACGAGGCCGCGGAAACAACGGTCGACGACTTCTTGGAGCCTGATAATATCCGGAGTTATTACTACGAGTTAGAGCCGCGGAAGCTAGACCCAGAATACGAGGACCTTATCGTGGACTTCGCGCGCAAATACTGTTCGTACGTACTTGAACATTGGGCTCGTTGACGACGTGCGTCCCGCGAACCGATCTGTCAAGCGCATTTGTGAGATCGTTGCCATCAACGTCGCACAGCGATTCGGATACAATGGACCGCGGTATGCCGACCAGGCTCTTGGGTACTGCATGGCGTCACCACTTACGATGAGTGCCCTGGCCTGGACGGCGACCGCGGTTTGTATTTGGCAGGCGGAACTGCAGAAGTATCTGGCGGACTATATCGACTGGCCACAGTGCCACAATCGAGCAACACAACTGGCGGACTCATCGCCGTGGTTTGACAATCTGTTGGTGACGTGCCTGAACGACACGATCCCCAACCTGCCGCATTACTGGTTACCGGATAGGATTAGGGAGAGAAGCCATGCAGTGTGAACGGTGCGGTTCGGAAAACTTCGGCGTCATCAACACGCTACGCAACGTGACTGGTGACAGCAAATTCAACCTGAAGTCAGATATGCGAGAGTATGTCTGCAAAGACTGCGATCAACACCTTATCGTCGAGTGTCGAGCGCACAGTATCAAGGTTTACGATCCTGACCTATGCAAGACGGTCAGGGTTTCTCTGCCGGAGTATCGGGCCAAATGGGCACATCGAGACAATCTGCCGCCACAACAGCCAAGCCTGTTCGGAGGTGAATGATGTCTCGTATTGACAGACTTATCCGTGCGGCAATTGAACGCGCCTACGCAACAGCGAAAACGGGAGACAGTGCTCTTGAGCTGGCGAAGCGCGAAGTGGCGTTGGCATTGCAGCGTTCGCCGTTTGACCTCACGGCAGACCTCACGTCGTCGATCAACTCCATGATCCACAACGCCCTGCGTGCCCGCGATAAGGCCGCGGGTGAAGAGTTTGGTCGTCAAGCGGGTGCGACGTCGCCCGAGATACGACAACTGGCTCAGGCGGCCCGCAAGGTGGCAAGTGAGCGCATGGCAACGGTGAAGCTGAAGACATCCGAGGATGCAATGCGCATCGTGACAGACGTCCTTGATCGTGCTCCAAGGGGAATGAATGCCAGGCGCGTTGCGGCCTTAGCCTTGAAGAAACTCGGCATCGCGCGACATCATGCGAAGGCAGAAGCCGACGCGGCTCGTTCTGCCATTGACAACATCGGCCGTCACGATGCGGCAAGAGTAGCAGGAATTACGACGTTCCGTTACAGTGGACCGACCGTGAACGTACGTACGTTTTGTGGAGAGCGCGTAGGCCTTGTCTTTCATGCAGACGAAATCGCGAAGATGGATAACGGACAAGGACTGCCTGTGGTCCATTACTGCGGAGGCTATAACTGCCGCCATCGCTGGACGCCTTTTCGGTACGATCCTGAGCCGCATCGAGCAAAGATTGCCGCAGTGCTTGATGCCAAGATGGAGGAAACACCTCCGAAGGGTATGCCGTCCGGAATAACAGGACGAGATATTGTTGATTCCTTCGACCCTCGTCTTCCTGGTGTTACGATGGTACATCCGAAGGTGCAAGTTGGTGGAAACTCCACGTCGTTTTCGTTCCTGCTGACCAACGACGACGAACTCGTGGGCTTCGTAGATCGTGTCTTCAGCAAAGGGGAACGTGGTTACGAGGTAGAGCACAAGTTTCTCAAGTTCAATAATCCTGTGAACTGGGGACGAGGCTCTGCG
Source organism: Ignavibacteria bacterium UBA2333 (assembly GCA_002344895.1). GTDB lineage: Bacteria > Bacteroidota > Ignavibacteria > Kapaibacteriales > Kapaibacteriaceae > UBA2333. Next base: position 23,896 of record DDUR01000070.1, on the reverse strand, counting down.
ACACGTATCATGGAAAACTCTATCGCGCTATATGACCGCGTTGGAGTGAAGACTATTCGTGTGGAGGCGGCACTTTCAGGAGGTCATGCAAGCTGGGCAAAGATGGGGTTCGAGTTTGACGAGGAAACGGCTCCAGACGAACGTGATGTCTGGAAGGAACATCTAGCCGAGGAGCTTCTGTCCCGCGGATTGAGTATTCGCGAAACATTCGATCGGCTGAGTCCGTTACAGCAGCCCCATGAGTTCATGAATTTGAAGTTTTCCTTGCCAAACGGCCGCACATTCAGTGGCTCGGAGTGGAAAGAGACACAGTATCCCGACGGCTGGCACGGAAAGGTTGACCTTGACAATCCAGATTCACGACGCTATATTGACGATTACATCCGGCGTAAGGTACGCCGCCAGCCGTAAGGAAGAAACCATGAATCCATCCACGATGAACACGCCATCACTTGACCGATTGGAACACGGCATTGAATGGAATGACGACGAAGACGCCGCGATTTCTCGCATGTGCAGAGAACGCAACCCGTTGACGGCGGAACAGATCGCCGAATCGGAAGCGTCGATGAAGAGAATACTAGCCAAACTAGGTCATCCACTAGATGACGCGAAGGACGTCGGCCAGGTACGGTAACGTCACGCCGCGCACATGATAGGCGTGGCCTGTGCACGTGTGTATCCAGTAGGTCTCACCGTCTTCATCGGAGAGCACAGCTTCGACTAATGACAGATCTATGAGCCCGTCTACCCAGACGGGCTCTTTCGTTTGTACCTCACCAAGAGCATCCTCATCGTTGACTTGCTCCATCTGCACGCGCAACATATACATGCCTACACACCAGCGAATAGTTTTTCGATCTCATCACGATTCATCTCGAATGCCGCTATTGCTGCCAACTCATCTTGCTGTTGAGGACTTAAGCCCAGGAACCGCCACAGCCGACGCGACCGGCCAACGCCGGTGACGTTCAACCACAGTGCTTTCTGCTCTTGCTCCGGATCACTGAACCCGATTTTGACGGTGGTATCCGTCACGCTGAGTATCTGAAGATTCCGAAGCATGCGACCGGAGGCCGTGAGGAAGTCGCCGGCGGCATTCTGGCCACGCATCGATCGCAGGTCCTTGTATCCCTTGGGAATCACCACCCACAATCGCTTGCCTTTGGCCATGTAAGCCGTAAGGCGTCCATCCTTTATAAAGGCCTTCATGCGTGGCCCTAAGCGCGTGGCTCCAGCAGGCATGGCAAACGGCCGTTCGCTGTACCGGAACTTTGTGCCGTCGTAACTCTCGCCACGCCGGATGTTGTCTTCGATCATCTCGATGACACGCAAACCAACCGCCGTCATGATGGCCTTCGATGGCATCAGGCCAAGACCTCAGACGGAGACTTCTGTAGCACATCTGGTACCGTGTCCGGCTTCTGCATACCCATGTGACGATACGCTTCAGATGCAACCAGCGGGATGCCAGCCGTATACGTTTCGACGATGTTGGAGACACGCTCGGATCGGTTCTCTTCCTCCGGAATGTCGATTTGAAACCGCCACGGTGCCGCAGGCGCGTTCGGGTCGTAGTTCAGGCGGTAGTCGTGCAACAGGAGCTGGTCGTTGACGATCTTCTGCACGCGGTCCATGTCGTCGTAATGGATGTCTGCACGGATGAGATTCAGGACCTCGAGTGCAGCACGGGACCCACTACCTGGAGCGATCTCTGCCGTGTTCGCCTGGCCGAGGATCGCTATGCAGGTATCGGCCTGTACGCGGCCAATGAGCTTCTCAAAAGAGTCACTGCTACCCTTCACTATCTCGTTGACCCTGAACTCTATCTCGTCGGACGTCAACAAGTAGTTGTTCTTGGTCGCCGTCTGCAGAGCGTCCTGGGCAGCCTTGATTTCCGCGTCGTCAGCTCCAGCTTTGTAGATACCCTGGAGGATACCTTTGAGCTTGCGGTTGTAGTTACTCCACTCCAGAAGGTTCTCATACCCCAGGATCATCTTCTCGGCGATCGATCGCATCAGGCCGCCGCGGTCGTCGTCGTCGGAGATGTCGACGATATAGTCTGTTGACGTCTCCTGTGTCGATACGGTGGCAATTCGCCGGAGGTCTTGTGTCGGTGCCAGAACCGCCGCCGTAAAGTCGTCGACCTTTTCGAGCTCGGTGGGCTTGTACCGACGAAGGATAAACGGACGTTGACCGAGCACAGGATCGGGCCGCCACTCCAGGCCGATGCACATAACGTCGAAGAGAACACTCTGTGTGTGCGCCTGGAGTATCTCCGCGATCACGGCTTTCAGGCGCGTACGGACCTGAATGATACGATCCTCATCTGCTGGGTCGTCGCTCACAATGCTCCACCCAAACGCCGTCACTGCTACACGGCGCGTCGTGATATGCCCGCGTGTACGAGGGTCTGAGGCGACGCGCATGAGCGTCGACATGAGCGGCCTGACGTCGCGTGATCGTTCGTCGTCGAGATCGGCCTGTGCCTCCCATTGTTTGAGCTGGTTCAACGTCGGGAATGTGCGCTTTGTCAACGCGGCATTACGGTACATACGAGGTGCCTCTGTTACGTTAGTAGTAGTCTCCGATGACGACCGGCGTCAGGTCGCGCGATGATGCCCGCGATACGAGGCGTCGCTCGAGCAAAAACTCATACGCGCAGATCACGGCGTCCGGCGCATCATCCTTCCGCTTCGACTTCTTGCTGTGAAAGGCCACGAATTGTGCAATGAAATCGCGCCCTTCTTCCGTGCCCTGCATGGCCTCGTCGAATACGATCAGGCCTTGCTGGTAGATGGTCTGCAGGTTCGTCGCCAGCTCGTCGACGTGATAGCGTTTGAACTCGACAGCCGGATATGCCTCGTCGTGCTCCTGACACCATGCTCGGATGTGGTGTGTCCAGTGTGACTCCTGGCTCACGTGACCGTCCATCGCTATGCCGCGCACACCGGCCGTACGCATGAGCAGCGTGTCGTTTAGGAGCTCTTGTGGACTAGCGTACGAGCGACACCGAAAAGTGACATGAAACTTGCCGGTCTTCTTGTGCCACATCATGCGAACGATCGCCGTCGTGTCACCGCGGCCCTTGAGGGCAAGGTTCGGATCGACATAAATGACCCCTCGGCAGCCCTGCGGCACGGGTCCCCAGCGGAGGTAATCCCGCGTGAAGACCTCACCTTCGGAGCTCGTCGGATTGATCTGATAGTTTGTCTGCCAGTCGGCCTCAGAACGTGCCATGACCAGGGCTTTGAGTTCTGCTTCCGTGCGAGCTGGATACCTCGCCCTCCACAGTGGTCCGCGTCCGGTCCATGCTCGATACTCGTAGATATGCCAGCCGTCGGCCAGAAGCCCAAGGCGCGCGTCTTCCCGCAGGCGATGTATTGCGGACCGTTCGTCGAAGTCGTTGGCAAGTACCGTGACGTTGCCGTCGCGGCCGAGTGACGCCAGCGTCTCACTCAGCTTGTCTATACGAGTGATAACAGAGTCCCTGGACATCGACGATGTGAGTGTCTCAATGTCATCGGCGACGACCTGTTCAGGACGACCGAAGAGCTTCGTGAAGCCCTTTACTGATCGATCCTCAGAGAACGCTGCCACGGTTCGCAGGCGGCCGTCACGTGTACGGAACTCGAACTGGTCTACGTTGTCTTTTACGACCTCGACCTCGAAGTCGTGAATGAGGCGGTCGTTCTCCTTTATGAGGATGCTAATCGATTCAAGGATGTTCTTCGACTTCAGCAAGGTCTCCGCATACGTGCCTGCTACGACGATGCGGCCTGTTACCAGCCGCCATACGAGACCCTTCAAGGCGCTGACAGTCTTACCGTGGGCACGTGGTCCGACGATGATGTGTACACCAGGTGTGGACATGCGACGCACGATGTCCTTGTGCATCGAGCATGCCGTACTGTATCCGTCTGGATAAATATCCGGTGGAAAGTACGTCCGATCGAAGGCCCAGAAATCCTGGCTCACCGTCGCGCGACGTTTCTCTGTAGACTCTTTCGAGAGCATCTCCGACGGGAACGGCGGTATCACACGCTGCCGCTCACCGGTAGCCTCACGTTCTACCCTGTCGACGAGTTTGGCTATCGAATGCTGGATCGCTGAGAACGGTTGACGGCCTGTCATGACTGCACCCGTCGTTGTGCTTCCAGGTAAATCTTGATGACCTCTTCATCCGTCGCTTCAGGCTGGAACATGCGAACGATCGTGGCGACGACATCCGCATCCACGCGCTTCATGTGTTGCTGGAGCTCGAGCTGTTGCCTGGTTTTGCGAATGAATGTCAGCGACTCCAAGAGCTTCACTCTGTCGTGCACCTGCATGGATTTGTCAGCACTGATCTGAGCCAGTGCGTAGGTGTACTCTTCCGAAAGAAGTTGATCGTCAGAGTTTTCAGCGGCAATGTTCAGTGGCTTCTTTACCGAACGCCGTTTCGGACTCTTCCACCACGAGGGATCGTTAAACTTCTTGACAGCATCGTACGCTTGCTGGTACGATACGTCGAAAAGCCTGGCTATTTCCTTGATCGTATCCTTCGGATTCTTCTGCTTGTATTGACCGATACGGCGTATCAAGGTCCGTGTCATAGCGGGACGCTTCATGGTGCACTACTCGAATACTTGCATTGGAAAGCAACGGAGACAGCCGCACGATCTGACGACTCGAACTCGAGCGTGAAACCCTTGTTCGTCGGGAATGCGTTCTGTGACATAAGCCATGCCTGAGCGAGTTTCTCTGCGCGTTCGCAGAGTTGCATCGCAGAAGTCAGAGATTCGCTGGCCGTCACCATTGCATCGGACCATGCCCAGATGATGACCTCGGCGTGACGAGCAGGACGAATGCCTGCCTCGCTAACAAGTGATGAGTCGACAGGCTCGACACCTACCGTGATGGCAGGCGTGATCTGTGGCCCGATCTCCGTTCGTGTTTGCCGTGAAATGTTATCGGCATGGACGCCGAGATACGTTGCCTCCGACTTAAGGTGCGCGACGAGGCCTGTCCAGATTTCGTCGAATGTCATTCGAGTAGTCCTTCAATGGTGCCCGTGTGCTGGCTGACAGATGGGTTCGATGCCTTTGGCTGGTTACGCCGTGCGCGCACGATGCGCAGTGCCTCCTGATAGCGGGCGTGGAAGGTGCGTAAGGCGTCGTCGCTGGCACTCTCCAGCTTCGCGCTGGCGAGGTATGTAATGATCCACGCCATTGGCGTAATTGTCCAGTCATACAGAGCGGATCGCTGTGCTGGAGCGGTAGGTAATTCTATACCTGTTTCGTCGGCGATAATGCGCGACGCTTCACGCTCCACGTCGTCGAAGTTGACGAGTGATTGCGCAAAAAGGTTAAGAATGGACTTTGGAAGTAGTCCCTGCACTTCCGCTTGTGCGACGAGTCTTGGCATGTATTCCTCCGTTGTTCACATGCAAACTCGCTATCGTGCCCTACGCTTTTCTGCCATAACCGCATTTGCCGGAATGCAGTGATCTACGAACACGAATTTGCATGTATTCAACACGCCAAAGTGGCGCACGCAACGAACGACGAGATCATCATGAAGGCAACTATCACAGGTTCAGCTATCGTCGACATCCTGCGGCGATCAGGTATCGAGCCTGACATCTGCACTCACATCGACCAGCGACGTGCTGCTATCGATGCCACGATCCGTGACGATGCCAAGAGTGCAAAGAAGAACGACACACCAACACCTGAGGAAGGGAAGAACTGACATGGGAGCATGGAAAGCACTCCTGGCACTGATGCTCGGCACGGTGCCTGATGACAAGAAGGCAGAAGCAGAACGCCTGGCACAAGAGGTCGAAGCCGAGATGGCGAAGTCTACGGAGACGTCAGACAAGAAGACTGACGCTGGCGGTCTCTCGAGCGACGTCCTCCTTGACCAGGTGAAGCAGTTGACGACCGAGGTTCAAGCGCTCAAGACGACACTAGCCCAGGAGCGCACGGAGCGGGAAAAGCAACAGGCGGCGATCGCCGACCAGGCCAAGCAAGAGACTGCCAAGCGTATCGATGCGGCTATCGCCAAGGGTGTTGAGGAAGGCCGCATCCCTGCGCAGAACGACGAGGCAAAGACGACCTGGAAGAACCTCTTTGAGAGCAACTTCGACGCGGCTGAGAAGGCTTTGGCGGCCACACCGAGTGTGAAGGGCACAACGACGAATCAAGGGAAGAAGGAAGACGGCAAAGGCGGCACGACGACACCGGCAACAACGACGCAGACACCAGAGCAGATTCTGGCGGCAGCGCGCGCTGAGTTCGCAGCCTCCACCAACTAAGGCTTCCACAACCTCACAAAGGCACCACTACCATGTTACTCACCCAACTCAGCGGGTCTGACGGCCAGGGATCAGAAAACCCTGGGATGCGCTCTGCCGCCCTGCTGAACATGACGCAAGAGGTCCCCTACCTGAACCTTGCGCAATTCTATCCCGTGAGCGGTAATGCCGACTCACTGCGTAAGGGAGACTCGATCACGGGCGCCGGCGAAAACCGAGCCATCGGCTCTGGCTACACGGCTCACGTATCTCAGAACAATGACGTGACGGCAACTCTTCGCGTCATTGGAGATCGCCTGCAAACCGACCAGGCTATCGAGCGTCGCGGCGGCAACGTAGCCAGCAAGCGCGCGCAGGATTTTAACACTCTTGCGCGGAGTATCGCACGCCACCTGTTCAACCAGATTATGAACGGTGACAACACCGGGCAGAACCTGAACGGCCTGAAGAATCTTGTGCCTGCTGGCCAGAAGCTCGACATCGCCCCGAACGGCCTCATCATCTCGTATGGCAACTCTGATACGGCGAAGAAGAGCCAGCAGTTGATCGTCGCCAAGATCGAGGAGCTGCTCGGCAAGTTGAACGGCCCTGCCACGATGCTCATCATGGACCTGCAGCTCATCCAGCGTCTGCGCGCTATTGCCCGTGACCACTTCGTGGTTGCTTCCGTGACCGATGCTTTCGGTCAGCCCTGGCAGATGCAAACCTTTGGCGGTATCCCGATCATCCCTTCTGGATTCGCGGCCGACGGTTCTACGCGCATCATCCCGTTCACGGAGACTGTAGGCTCGTCTAACGACTGCGGCTCGATCTATGCCGTTCGCTGTGGCGAAGGCGAGAACTGGACACATCCGACGAATGTGGGCGTGACTGTCAAGGATCACGGCCTCGTAGGCACGAACTACGAGACGACCCTCGAGCTGGACGTCGCCAACATGCTGCAGAACGACTTCGCGGTCGCGAAGCTGCAAGGTCTCCGCATCGACTGATAAACACCTTTTGTTTTGGTCTTTCTTCCTTCTCCCTTTCAACCTCTGAGGCGCGTCGCACACGTGGCGCGCCTCGGTTGAGGGGAAACGACAACGCTCATGCAGATCATCGACATCATCAAGGCAGGCGACATGTCTGCCAATATCTCGAGTTCCTGGTTCGCAATGCCATCTGAGGGGCGCGTCGCCGTAACGTGTCACTGGTCGAGCGTGACAGGTACGATTGATGGCACATTGTCGCTCCAGGTGTCGAATGATCCCACTGACGTTAACTCGTGGGTCCAGGCATCGAGTCAAGTCATTGCCGGTGCGAACAATAACGGCAACGTCCACATGTGGGACTTGAACTACCGCGTAGGATTCGTGCGCGTAGTCTACACGAAGAACAACATCTCATCCGGGACGCTCAGTGTGAAAGGATCGTTCTAATGGCGATCGTAAGCGTTGGTGGGCCTTCTACAGGCCCTATTGAAGTGTCGTGGACGGATTTACTCGATAAGCCCTACGACGAAATCATAAAGCCTTCGACGGAATCAGTTTCGTCGACCACTACGCCGCAAAATGATGATCACCTGCTGTACAGCGTTGAATCCGGCAAGTATCATGTTGAGGCGTTTCTATCCGTGGCAACACCGAATGCGACAGCCGGTTTTCGCGTCGGCTGGACCGGTCCAGCAGCAAACAGTATCGCACGCCACAACGTTATCGGCACGACCGTAAACTCACTTAACTCTTTGTCCAACGTGACACTCGGTGCTGCTGTCCGGTTCGTGAAGGAAGAGATGACGATTGATTTCAGTGCCTCCGGAACTCTACAGCTTCAATGGGCACAGAACGGGTCGGATGGTGGGCAAACGCAAGTCCGCGCTGGCTCCTGGATGCGTGTTAGGAGGCTTGACGCATGAGTACCGAACACATCATGACGGCCCTCGGGACCATCATCATGATCCTGCTGGGGATGATCTCCTTCTTCGCGAAGAACGCCTACCACAAACTCGACGAAATCATTGAGGCAATGGCGCGCCTGTCGGAACGAGGCGAGGCGGCTGAGGCAAACATCAGTCGCCAGCAACAGGAGCTCAATGCCATCCTCTTAAGACAAAACGAACACACGGATAGAATCGCACGGCTGGAAGGTGAACGACATGCAAGAGACCGGCTCTGACGACGGTGATCGTACTCCACCGATCACAACCGCACCAAGTGCGTTCGAGTGGAGGCAACGCCGTCATCGCGACGGCATGACGCGGGAAGAGCCGCCAAAGGCCACACCGCTCGTCATCGACGACCTGGAATCCGAGATGACACTCTGGACGAAAGTCAAGTTGTTTTGGATCATCCTCAGGTATCTCCCACAGTTTCTGGCAGGCCTCGTTATGCGTAACCCACGCACCATCATCACAGCAGTTGTCATGGCCATCGTGGCCATTGCAAGCTTTTTTGGCGTTGTCATTCCTGAAGGTCTGACGGCTCCTATTGTCGGCGTCGGCACAATCATCTTGTCGTTCTTCATGGGCGACGGTGCAGAGCGCAACTGGCGCACAACTATCGCCGGTCTCGTTGGCGGCCTCGCCGTCATCCTTGCGCACTTCGGAATAGTCATTCCACCGGAATGGACTGACGGCATAATCAGCATCGCGATGGCCGTGCTCGGCATCTTCGCCGCTGATGCCAGGAAGTCCTGACGGCTTACTCAGCAACTAAACTTTTCTCAAGGACTACATCATGTCATCAACACCAGCATCATGGGGAGGTCGCGCAAACATCGCCTTCTACCGGATGAAGGACGACCACACCGGCATTGTCAATAAGACAACAGGTGTGGACATCGCCAGCCCGACCCTCACAGATGTCGCCTTGCATTTGAAGGACGACACAACAAACGAAGTGATCGTCGAAACCTCCGACGCAACCTATGACGAGGCAGGCATCCCGACGGTCAAGATTGTGTCCAACGATCTGGACATCCTGGCGTTCCTAGAAACCGCAGCCCCGCGCACACAAGGCGGCGGCGGCGGTGTAACGAAGAACGAGAAGACCTCCGAAAACGGCCTCAAGATCGGTGGTGCGTCAGGCGGCACCAGCGATCCGAAATACCTCATGGTGCAGGCCGAGAGTGTGAGCGGTTCGACGATCATCACCTTGATGGCCATTGTGCAAATCAAGCGTTCGTCAGGAGCTCGTTCACGCAAGGCTGGCGACACACTGATGGTGCCGATCGAATGCACAGCCGTTTCTTGCAAGAAATCTGGCGGCTTCGAGCTTGTGCAGGGTCTCTTCGACTCAAGCGTCTGGGGCACGATTTCGACGGCCGCAGACCGTACAATTCCTGAAGGTGCTTACGAAAAAGTAAAGGCACTCCCAGCAGCGTAACATCACGCAGGGGGCCACGCCGGTCCCCTGCATTCTATTTCACCAGGAGAAGGAACAATGACACAGGACATGAAAACCAAGATCATCACCTATTCAGTCATCGGCGACGATGGTTCGACGGAAACCAGACTGGTTACCGTCGTCTTGCCTGAGCCAACGATGCACGTGCGCGGCCTGCTGCGGTCGTGCGTTGAGGAGTGGACACGGACCGGCGTCGAGCTCGACACGAAGTTTAACGAACTCAAGCTGCAACTGCCAACGGATGGTTACGAGATCGATCGCTCTCGTAGAGCGCAGCAACTCGAGTTACAGCGACTGTACGCCACATCCGACTACGTCCATGAGATGAATGTGGCGATTCTTCGAGCTATCGCTGTACGCGCGGCTATGACTGCTGAGGATGTCGAACTCTTCGAAAACGCAGACAACGACAAGTGGATTTCAATCAAGGATGTCGCCGATGCGGTGAACTCCTTTCGACAAATCCTTGGAACGTGACAACGCGAAGATTGAGTTCATCCGGCGGAGCTTCAAAATCTTCCACATCACGCGCAACGAAAAGAAGACACAAAAGCAGAAGTGGTCGCCGTTTGACATGCTGCCGCATCCCGAGAGATACGGCTACGACGTGAAGGCTGAGTACGAGGACAAGATGCTCTGCTGGCATCTGGCCAACGGCCGTACAGACGAGTTCGAGAGGCTCTATGCCGCTCTGCCAGCAAGCCAGGTTGAAGAGCTCTACGCTCTGAAATCGACGTACGACTACCACCCGCCCGACTAATCGAAGCCCAACCGGCCCTCCGGCTGGGCTTCCTCGCAGATGGCAAAAGTTGAACTCGACATATCGCTAAATCCAGTCATCAACGCACCTGCGCTGAATGCACAACTGGAGCTCGTAAGGAAGGCCCTAGGCCCTCTCGGCCAGGGTATAAAGCCCATCGACGAAGCGGCATGGAAAAAGTCGTTGCAAAGTGCGGCCTCCGAGACGCAAAAGCTCGGCGACGAGCTCGACAAGAATCGCGACCGTGCACGTGAGTTCGAGAAGGCACTGAAATTCACGGCTACGGTGACGGCCGTACAGCAAGTATCAAGTGCCATATCGGGACTTGCGGCCCCGCTCATTGGCCTCGATACGCAAGTCAAGAATATCGGTACGCTCGGTGTCGAAGGCTTTGAAGAGTTCCGCGACCTTGCCCTGGACCTCAGTAAAAAAGTACCCGACTCTGCGGCCACCATCGCGCAAGGTGCGTACAACGCTATTTCGGCCGGTATCACAGGCACGAACGAAGAGATCATCGGATTCGTAGAGACGGCCAGTAAGGTTGCCGTAGCAGGTGTATCCGATACGAACTCGGCAGTCAACGGCCTGACGTCCGTACTGAATGCCTACAAGCTCGGCGCGGCTGGTGCAGCCAGCGTCTCGGATACGTTCTTCGCAGCCATCAAGCTCGGCAAGACCTCGTTCAATGAAATGAACGCGGGCTTGGCAAACGTCGTACCTGCGGCCAGTGCGGCCAAGATTTCCTTTGCGGAGGTATCTGCCGTCATCGCCCAGATGACAGCCTTAGGCGTCCCGACGGCACAGGCTACGACACAGGTCCGCGCGGCCATCATCGAGCTGCAGAAACCAGGTGCACAACTGGCGTCGGTGATGGCAGGTGTCAGCGTCGAGATAGACGGTGTCACGCAAACACTCAACGCCTCCAACATCGGCAAGGTCCTCGAAAAGCAGGGCCTCACAAAGACGCTGCAGCAGGTTGAGCAAAGTGCCAAGGGCATGGGCCTGACAATGACGCAGGTGTTCTCGTCATCCGAGGCGGCAAGTGCAGCCCTTCTGACGACAGGCGACAACGCGGCACGTATGAACCTGACCTTCCAGCAGGTGCAGAACGAAATCGCAGGTGGTGCCGCGACAAAGGCCTACGAAGTGGCGGCAACAGGTATCGCGGCGCAGACGAACGTAATACTGAACAACGTCCAGGCCTTCGTGAGCTCGGGCCTCGGTGCCTTGGGCGACGGATTCCTCACGGTGACGGATGCGGCCGCGAAGCTGGCACCGACCTTGGCGACGGTCGCTCAGCTCAAGAACATCTTGCCGGAAGGCCTCGGTAAGAACGCTCTCGATTTTGGCAAAGCCTTACTACAGTCTGTCGTACCTGGACTGTTCGGTCAGGCGACAGCCACGACGGCGGCCGGTACTGCGACAAAGGGATTCAACGCGACTCTGGCGGCAAGTCCTATCGGTGCAATTATCGTGGCGATAACAGCCGCGATCGGGGTGACGAAGCTCTTGTCGGACGCTCTCCATGAAACCGCCAAGGAGAAGCTCGAAGACGCTCAGGCGACGACGGCGATGATCCAGGCAGAGCGTGAGTCAGCAGCGGCACGACTGCAGGAAGCGCAAGCACGCGTGAACGCATCACAGTCCTATGCTGACCAGGTAAAGATCGTCCGCGACGCTGAGGCGGCAGCACGCGCCGAAGGGCTGACGATCGACGAACGGGCCGCAAAACAGCGCGCGGCACAAGAGGCGTCGAGTCTGTTGACACAGGCGACGGCCGACCTTACTGAGCAGTATCCAGGAGCTGTATCGGCAGGCAAGACGTTTGAGGAAAATCTCACCGCGATCCAGGCCGCCTCGCTCAAATCTTCCGATGAACTCATTGCACTGGCTGGTCAGGTCTATAAACTCGACCAGCAATTGGCCGAGGCGCAGAAGATTGAGCTCAATTTGGAAGTCCAGGTCGCCGCTGAAGAGCTCGAAGACACGCTCACGGATGTCATGGGCAACGTTGTCTCGGACGCTACAGACTGGCTCTTTGGTACATCGACGCCACGGCAGATCGGCGAAGAGTTCATCGCCAGTTTCAAGAACGACGTCTTCAATGCCAAGACCGCAGAAGAGATAGCCGCGGCGCAGTCGGAGATGATCTCGAAGGTGAAGCTCAACGCCGAAGAGATGGACCTCGATCCGGCCGCGCAAAAGCAGGTGATCGATGGCATAAAGGCCTTCGCCCAGAAACGCAAGTCTGAGCTCGAAACACTCAAGAAGAACGACGCAAACCTCACGACGGCTAGCGAGAAGGCGATCTCGGATGCCTTCCAGAGTGCCGCCAAGGCAGGCCGCGACGTGACCACGACGATTAACTCAATCAGTGAGTCGTTCGGCATCTCCAAGGACCGCGCGCGCCAAGCCGCGATCGACGGTGAGCTCAAGAAAATATCGGCCGAGGGACAGATCACGGCCGAGACTGTCTCGGACATTGCCAAGAGGTTCGGTCAATCTGAGGCCGAAGTCAAGAAGGCCGCGTTCTCGACAGAGATTCGCAAGGCCCTTGATGCCGGTGTTCTCACGGCAAAGCAAGTCGACGAGATTGCAACCAAATACGGACGCACCTCTGACGAAGCACGCCAACTGGTCGCCGAGCAAGAGAAGCAGGTTGCCGCAGCGAAGTCGACGCAGGAGGAAGTCAAGAAGATCGGTGACGCCTTCAACGAAACGAAGAAGGCCGCTCAGGAAGCCAATGCCCAGCAGAAGGCGGACCTTGCCGCTCTCTTGCAGCAGCGCCGTGAAGCTCGCACGAAGGAAGAACGAGAGCAGGCCGACGCTGATATACGTCGTATCCGCCAGGATGGCCTTAAAACCACCAAACAGCTCAAGCAGATTGAGGCTGACGAAAAGGCAGCGGCAGCACTCATCGGCCAGGGTGAAGCAAAGAAACTCAAGAGTCTGAAGGATGTGCAGGACCAAATCCTGCAGATCGAGCGTGATGCTGCACAGACACGTGCACAGATCGCCGAACGGAGTATCCAGGACGAAACCGAACGTGCAATCGCCGAACGGCAACGTGCAGCCACGGCCGAGTTGCGCACGATCGATGACGAGATCGAGCGCGTACGCAAGGACAAGGAAATATCGGCTCAGGCACGTCAGGCACTGGAAGTCGCACTCACGGACAAACGTAATGCGATCATTGAACGGCAGGAGGCCGATCGCGCAGACTTCGACGTCGAAACGTACGCCAAGAAGACGACGGAAACTCTTGCCAAGAAGAAAGCCCTGGAAGACCAGGCGACTGCAGAAGAGGTAGCCCTCCGCGCCGCTCGTATTACGAATCTCGAGCAGATGGACGTCACAGCCGGTGACGTCGCACTAGCCCGCGTCAAGGACTTGGCAGAACTTAGACTCCAGGAGCTTCGCCAGGCAAACCGTGCCGAGCTCGATGCAATCGTAGAGAAGAATCTTGCCGTCGTGCGGGCCCAGGAAGCCCTCGACAAGGCCTTGAGTGAGAAATCCTCCACATCTGCCATTGACGCGGCACGTGAGGCCCTGGAGAAGGCAAAATCGGCAGCTCTGGACACGGACTCCGTCGTGCTGGAGGTCAAAAAACGGCAGTTGAAGGCCGAAACGGACCTTGAAGACCAGAATCGCAAAGAAAAACGGGCCGCAGAGATTGCTCAGATCACGGATTTGAGCGTCCGTAAGCGTGATTTGGCCGTTTTCGAAGCCGAAAAAACGTTGGAAGAGGCCCGTAAGTCTGCCCAGGGTAATCGAGAAGCAGAATTGGCCGCGGAACGCGAGTTCCAGAAGGCTAAACGGGCCATCGAGCTCGAATATCTCGGCGAGACAGCCCCGTTTTTCGCCGCTGGTCTCGCGGCCGCACAAAACCTGCAGTCGGCACTGGCTGGCGTCTATGATGCCGGTGCCGCAGAGCAGTCGGCAAAAGAGGAAGAGGCCCACCAGAAACGTCTCGATCAGTTTCAGGCCGAACAGGACGCTCTGAAGGCCCGTCTCGACGCCGGATTGCTTCTCTGGGAGGACTACCAGCAACAGATCGACGACCTCGACAGGCAACGTGCAGACGCTGAGGCAGAACGAGCTGAAAAGGCCAGGGAGGAAGAGGACAAACGCCGTGCGGCCGTCGCTGACAGCTTCCGTAAGGCCGCAGACCAGCAGGCCGACGCATTTATCGACTCGGCAGCGAACGGCGAGACGGCGTTTGAGAAACTGGCCGCGTCCGCCGCTTTCAACTTCGCGGCGATCGGGGCTGCTGGTGAGTCCTTCAAGGATCAGTTCACCGGCATCATGCTCGACCTCGTTACCAAGTCCATTACGGCCTACCTGCCTCAGATTTACGCGGCCTCAATTGGTCTTCTCGGACCCATCGTCGGTCCACTTGCAGCCACGACGGCCGTTGCGTTTGTGCTGACGAAGCTCTCTGAGGCCCGCGCTGGAATAGGAGCCGAAAAAGGTGTTGTCGCAATCACGAAGTCGTACAGTCGTGCCCCTGGAGCGACTGATACCATTCCGATAATGGTTGCCGAAGGAGAAACAATCACGTCGAAGGAAGCCACAATCCGTAACAGGCGCGCGCTAGAGCATTTCAGCCGTGGCGGTGACGAGCGATCGTATTTCGAGACGCATTACGCAGCTCCCATACGAGCGGAAGTAGACGCGAAGATCGAACGCCTGGCCGAGGCGGTCCATGAGGTGGCGGCATCGGTGAAAAGTGTACGTGATAGAGTGATGTTTTCTGCCCGTCAGACCAGCACCAAAATCAGTAATCGCGACATCACAATCGCGCTCGAGTGGTACGCCAAACTCCAAAGGGCTGCTCAATGAGTATGACCATCGAAATCCGCGGTTCTGACACCTACAACGAATCAACGGCCGCCGCTGTGACACTAGAAGCTCTCGGAGTCAAAACGTTTCTGATCGATGAGTCTCTTGAGCGTAGATATAACGGCGGCAAGTATCGACGAATTGGCCGTTTTCGGCTCGGTTTTGACATCGTCTTCAACGACTTCGCTACGCCAGGATCGGCAACGTGGCAGGACTCCAGGGACTACTTCGCGCTCATGGAGTTGATGTCCAAACGGTACATGTGGATTCATGAAGTAGGTACCCATTTCGCGCGCATCACGGACGCAACGCTAGGACTTGTGACAGACGGTCGTTTAACGCTGCCCATTGAGGTTGCTGTATTTGAGATGCCGTCGTTCGGCGATGACTTTGAACGAGCGGTCAATACGGTTGATGGCCTCGTACTGGCCTCGGTTGATTACTACCAATTCTGATGGCTTTTAACACACAATATCAGACTTCCTGGACCAGTGGCACTGGCTGGAGATTCGTGCTCACCGTCCGACCTGCTCCAGGTAATGACGTGACATCATACACCACGTACGATCTACCGTATGAGGCAGTACGTGTTTTGCAAATCTCCTGTAAGTATCCGAAGAAGCCTTTCGGGATGCCTGACGCCCTTACGATGTCCGTGCGCATCGATCTAACGGCATTAACGGGTGACGCTGAGCTTGAATATCTCCGTGACAGATTGATAGAATCCTGCGTGATTGCGGGAGATACCGTCTGGTATAACAGCTTCATCTTGACCAGTGATTGTGGCAACGGATTCCTTGCAGAATCACAGTTCTACGCGCTGGCTGTGTGTGTCCAGAAGCCGGATTTGCAACGGCAAACGGCATTGGACGATCCCGACATTTCGTTTGACCTCGAGCTCATTGACGCGCTGAAGGTGTCGGCTGAGGTTATGGCTATCACAGACCCTATAAGCGACCTCGGTGGTTCATCTCCACAGGTCGGTACGATCACCGGCGGATGGCGACCTGCTGAGTGGTGGTTAGCGCACTACAAGCGCATCTATCACCGGCAAGGATCATCATTCGAGTATCGCGGTCTCCTGGACGGTATGCGCACGGCAGTGTATCGCGTGTGTGCGAAGGCCTATTATGCCATGCGGAACCGTACGATTGGATACAGCGACTTTACAACGTTTGCCAGTAGCCTCACGATGGACCCGTACCACGAAGGCTGGCAGTTCTACAGCTATACTGGTAGTACGGACCTCAACGCAAAGGCTGCACTGGCCCGAGCTGACGTCAAGTATTGTATCCGTGTTTATGAGCCTGACGGCCAGCTTACCGGTTACGAATCCGGCAACTCACGTTACAGCCCATCAAAACGTGCCGACAACTGGTGGAACTGGTTGCAACTACTCTCAGAATCGGCGTTTGCCAAGGGTGCCATTCGCTGGATCAATCCAGCTACGAGCTCACCGAATCCGTTCCCTGTGATTGTCTTTGACAGGCCATTTGGTGACTTCGGCGAATTGGTCCAACCAATAGACCACACCTTCATTCATGAGGGTGCAACGCTCACGACTGGCTATGAGGTGATTAAGGACGCGGCCGTATTGGCATTCGAGCGAAACACCCAGCAGGATGGCGTCAGCGAGACCGATGTAACGGAGTGGGTTCACGGAAGCAAACTCTCTATAGCATCTGATGAGTGGGGTGTTAAGGAAGTGCTCTTCGACAACCTCCCGGAAGCGCGTGGACATGACAGTACGGAGGGTGCCATCCGACGTCAGAATCGCATTTGGTTAAATCTCTTGTACCGCATCAGTGGCGGCCAGCCAGAGCGCATACACCACCATGTGAAGCTGAACGATGGAGTCGTAGACACAGAAGGTCCTGCCTCTGTTGCCGTATCGTTAAATGTCCTCAATTCGGCCACGCAACACTCGATACAGATGCTCAAGTTGCAGACTGAGCACGGCGGAATACCAGGTACGCTTGCTAAGGCTATCTACAACGCATTCGGCAGGCGTAACCAGTCTCGGTTGGAGTGTTCCCTGGACTGGAATGAGAGATGGTTCCCGCACAACATCGGGAGGAAGTTCGAGCTGGAGTATCCTACTGAGCTGAACACGCTATATGCCAACATCTTCGACGAGCCGGCAATACTCGTCGAAAGTACCGTCGACTTCGAGTCTGAGACGGTCAAGTGTGCGTTTTTCCTACGTGGGTCCAGGGGGCCACTGTAATGCCACAGAAGCAACCAGTTGACGCTCACAGCATCCACCGCAGCTCGCTCTTCCACACGCGCGATTCGACGGCCGTACGGACGTTCGAGGCCAGCGACGTATCACAAACGACAAGCGATCCGGCCAGCGTGCCGGCACAGTTACAGCGTTCTCCAGTCGGTACTAGTCCGATGGTATTGCGACTGTGGAAGTCCGTACGTGACCTGGTATTCCGCCGCGACAACAATTTGAGCTGGGAGCTGACCGCGCCATTCCAGATCGTACCTGGTCCACAGCGTACGATCATTCCGTTCAACAACGAGAACATTGGTGGTGATGGTGTCAGACTACTCGTCACTCCGAACCGTTGGATCTTCTCACCTCCACCAGAGTACGGCGGTATCTACAGGGTATCGTCATACCTGGAGTTCATTACCGGCATGTTGGCATTCATGACGGCCGCGCGACTGGAGCTACATAAGTACAATCTGCACACCGGCGCACTTACGCTCTGGCGCGTGCTCGACAAGCAGTATCTCGAGTATGGCGACGTAAACGACGATGGCTATCTGGAGAAGGTCGTGCTCGGCGGTACGTGCCTCGTTCCAATCGCGTGCGGTGAAGCCATTGTGATTGCGCTGTATCACAACAACACAAACCTTCTCGACATCGGTGATATGGGCTCCGTATACGGTTACGTCGACGTCGATTGGAAGGGATGCCGCGGCCGCCGTACTGATCTCACACCTCAAGCCTACAACCTACCTGACGTACTCTAGGAGACTACCATGTCCTGCGACTGCGACCAACAGTATCTCGGCCGTATAGGCCACAACATCGAGCGATTCGAGATTGCTCAACCAATTATCCCAGGAGCGGCAACGTTCTCCCAGGACGAAGCTTTGCACGACGATTCCTATGAGGTCCCGTGTGCTTTCTTCGGAACAGGAGGCCATTCGGTGCTGGAAGAGCTCAGAGCATTGGAAATTGCCACACCTGCTGTACGCGGCGGGCTGAGAGTGCTGGTGTTTCGTGAGCAACCAACCAGTGCCGTCAAGGGAGCTACATACAATGCCGACACGACGAAACTGATTGGTGTAGTGCTTATCAAGGATGGCGTGGCCACGGCCGCAGCACCTGACCAGGGCTATCGACGCATCACTGCGGTTCGATCTGAGGCATACGTCTACCCTGGTATGCACATGGACGCGCACAGCAACCACTCAAGCGTGTGGCTCGTCGTGCTAGCCGACACTGGACAGACACACGTTGTCGGCACGAACATCCTCATTCGCGGCTCGATTCGCCGCCACTCTTGACGTGAGAGATGCAACCTGCCCTTGTCGCTACTAAGTTAATTCGGTCTGCGATCTCGAATTTGTGATTGCGCCAAATTATCTTGTGATCTGACACTATTGGACGATGGTTGGAATTCCATTAGCATACTTTGGCATCCTGTGGGCGGGAGCAAACGTGATTGCTGGCATGACGGCCCTACGCAGTCATACACTCGAGCGCAGGTTTGGACGACGAAAGCTCTTGATTATCCTCACCATTGCCGTTGTTGTGGCGACACAAATTGGCGCATGGTTTCCGGGAGTAATTGGTTTGTTGGCCTTCTCACTCTTCTACATTGCACGAGGTGCAGGAATTCCTGTCATTGTGCAGGCCATCAACTCCCGCGTAACATCTGATCAGCGGGCAACGGTCCTAAGTGTCCGCCAGCTTGGAGTGCGGATCGTCTTTATTGCGATGGCTCCTGCATTTGGCATACTTGCCGATGTTACGTCAGTACCAACGTCCATCGGTGTGTTAGGACTCATCATCGGCAGCGGCGCTATTCTCACGGTCATCCTTGCTCAACGAAATGGAACTCTTCAGGAAGCAACGTAGATCAACACACAAACAAGCATTCAGAATCTATTCGGGCACAACAATGGACGTTGTTGTGCCCGATGTTGTTAGCACTACAACAACCGGTCCTGGGCGATACGGCCGAAGATCAATTTTTCGTTCTTGCACACCAGACTCAACCGTGTCCTCAACAAGTGTGGCAATTTTCCACATAAGAACATTGTGAACGTTAATGTTGACGTTGTGTCGGTCAAGGATGGTATATCTCAACAGATAAACATTTGCCGTATCCGTTGGCACCACAGCCATTGATGGCCGACGTACATCACGAAGGATGTTTGCTGAGTCCGCGGTTGATGTTCGTGGATACCACCACAACGGTGCGGCATCTCCGCCATTTTCGCGCTCACTTGTTGAGTAATACCCTGAACCATCCGCACGGAATGCCACGGCCTCACCTTGTGGTTCCGGCTCATACCGTACTGTATCAGGTGCAACCTTTGTGGCTTCTGCAAGAGACACGCCGGGTGGCAGAAACCAATGAAACACAAAGAGGTAGGTGCGAATCAGCACGTGATGTCCGTCAGAAGAAACGTCACCACCAGTAGCCGAAAAAAATGGAAAGTCGTGTTCGAAGATTAACGTGTCACTCGTTTCTGGAACACGATACAATCGATTACGCTTCTCGCGTTTTGACACGATGTAGAGCGTACCATCGCGTGGATCACACAGCAGTGTTTCAGCGTCACGTGGTCCATCCGGATAGACAAGGTTCCGACGCCGAGCACGAACATCAACAGCATCCTTGGATGCCAGTTTGGATACCGTTGGTTCGTCGAACGAATAGATCGTCACGTACGGACGTACAGCATTGTTGTCACCAATGTCTGCAACATGAAGAATGCGTTTGTTTGCATCGTAGGCAACGTCTTCCCAATCGACCGCCGTGCCCCGTTCGCCCCCTTCCACAAAAACATTCAGTCGCGTTACAATTCCAACCTCGGGTTGAAGGCCATAGAGGACGGCCTCATCACCCGAATCGTTGTGGCACCACAACAGCCCCTTGTGTTGAACACTGGCTACCATTCCGGAAATCTCTTCAAGTCCCTTGGGAAGCCGTCCAACGTCAAACGGTCCGCCAACGTAGTAAGCCGACGGGTCCTGCGCTGTACAGGCTAAACCTCCTGTGACGAGGGCGAAAACGATCAGGGGTACAACCACAGTTCAGGCGATGATGTTGACAAGTTTACCGGGGACAACGATGACCTTCTTGATGTCCTTGCCTTCGATATACTTCCGAACGTTGTCGTCATTCCGCGCAGTTGACTCGAGTGTTGCTGCATCTGCGTTGGCCGGAACCACAATCTTGCCACGAATCTTTGAGTTAACCTGGAGGACAATCTCGACCTCATCAAGGACAAGGGCCGAGTCGTCGTAGTGCGGGAAAGCAGAAAGATGAATGGACGTGGTATGACCCAGGCGATGCCACAGCTCCTCGGTTATATGAGGGGCAAAGGGGGCAAGACATTGCAGGAACTGTTCGATAGCAATACGAGGACGCTGCGGTGCTGCCGTGTAGTCGTTCACAAACATCATAAACTGGGCGATTGTCGTGTTAAAGCTCAGTGCTTCAATGTCCTCACGAGTTTTTTTGATGGTTGTATGGAGTGTCCGGCGGAGCTCTGGGCTTGGTTCGGCATCAACCAGTTGTGCAGACAATGCATCATCGTCAGCCACAACGAGCCGCCATACACGTCCAAGGAATCGCGTAATACCATCAATACCTCGGGTATTCCATGGCTTCGACGTTTCCAGCGGGCCGAGGAACATTTCGTAGAGCCGTAATGCATCAGCTCCATGTTCTCGGATAACGTCATCAGGATCAATCGTATTCCCGAGCGACTTCGACATCTTCCGACCATCTTCACCGAGAATTAGTCCCTGATGAAACAGACGTCGGAACGGCTCATGGGCTGTCACAAGACCATAGTCATACAGAACCTTATGCCAAAAGCGGGCATAAAGAAGGTGCAGAACAGCGTGTTCACCTCCACCGATGTAGAGATCGACACCATTGTGCAACCAGTATCGTTCCTTATCAGGATCACAAAAAACGCTGGTATTTTGCGGATCGGGATATCGCAAATAGTACCAGCATGATCCTGCCCATTGTGGCATTGTATTCGTTTCGAGTCTACCCCGACGTCCGGTTTTTGGATCATCGTAATTCACCCATGTCTCCACTGTTGCTAACGGAGATTCGCCAGTACCGGCTGGCATAAAGCTCTCGACAGGGGGCAGGAGAAGGGGCAATTCATCGGCGTCAAAGGCGCGGCGGCTTCCATCATCAAAGTGAATGATAGGAATAGGTTCACCCCAGTACCGCTGACGCGAGAACAACCAGTCACGAAGACGATACTGTACCGTTGCACGACCCAGGCCTCGGCTTACGAGCCAGGAGATCATCGTCTCCTTCGCTTTGGCCGTTGGCTGACCATTCAACGAGACATCGTTTGTTGCAGAGTTGACATTTACGCCATCAATAACAAACGGTTCGGTAATAGCACTATCGGCATCTGCTTCCGAGGGCGCAACAACACGAACAATGGGTAACCCCATCTCTGTGGCAAAGGCAAAGTCACGCTCATCATGTCCAGGCACAGCCATAATTGCGCCCGTGCCATAATGGGCTAATACATAGTCCGCTATCCATATCGGGACACGGTTTCCCGTCACAGGGTGTAGTGCGTAGGCACCAGTAAACACCCCCGTTTTGTCCTTGGCAAGTTCTGTGCGTTCCAGATCACTCTTCAGTGCAGCAGCCTCACGATAGGCATGTACAGCCGTGCGCTGTTCTTCCGTAACAAGTGTTTCCACGAATCTGTGTTCGGGAGCAAGGACAAGGTACGTAGCACCAAACAGTGTATCCGGACGGGTTGTAAACACCGTTATCACATCGTCTGAGCCCTCAACGGGGAACTGTACCTCAGCGCCGATACTACGGCCGATCCAGTGACGTTGCATTTCGAGCGTTGATGACGGCCAGTCAAGACCGTTGAGATCTTCGAGCAAACGTTCAGCATAGGCTGTAATGCGAATCATCCATTGACGCATCGGACGACGTTCAACGGTATATCCCTTTTCCTTCCACTCGTCTACCTCTTCGTTGGCGAGGACGGTGCCGAGCTCTTCACACCAATTCACAGGGATGGATGCGCTATAGGCAAGGCGGAATGAATCACGATATGCCTCAATATCCGCTGCAGCAGTTAGTTCTTCTGGAATTGGAAGTTCGGCAATTGGCCGGGCTCGTTTTGCCTCAGCATCATACCACGAATCATAGATCTTCAGAAACATCCATTGTGTCCACCGCACATAGTCTGCCGTCGTAGTGTTTACACTATGAGACCAGTCATAGTCAAATCCAATGGCGTCGAGCTGTCGAGTAAACGTCGCAATGTTCCGTTCTGTGATAATGGCCGGATGAATATTCTCCTTCATGGCCTGACGCTCTGTAGGCAGACCAAAGGCATCAAAGCCCATCGGATGGAGGACGTTATATCCGTTCATCCGATAGAACCGGCTGACGATATCTGTTGCCACATAACCTTCGGGGTGGCCAATATGAAGGCCCGTTCCGGAGGGGTAGGGGAACATATCGAGCACATAGTACTTCGGCTTCGACGTGTCGGTTGACGTACGATACACTCCATCCTCTGCCCACCGGCGTTGCCAGTAGGCTTCCATGTCCGCATGATGTTTCATACCGCGAAGATACGCGGGGTTACGCTGGGTTACGCTGGGTGACGCGGGGTGACGCTGGGTTACGCTGGGTTACGCTGGGTGACGCGGGGTTACGCGTGCACATTGTATGCATGTTTTGTGTTCTTGAACACGTGTCACCCCGGGGTGTTACCCCGGGCTGATATACGGCACCCCTCCGGGGTGCTTCAGAGATCTGACGGGTATTTGGTTGCCTCGGAGGGGCAACGATATATCAGCCGGCGGTGAAACCGCCGGGAAATGATGTCATGGAATTACCCATCTGCCTCCCCACCATTAACCCCATCTGCCTCCCCATCTTCCCCACCAAACACTATATTCCAGCACAATTCCCAAATCACAAGAGACTTCTATGTGGACAGATTTAACCGTTCAGGATGCCGCAGCACTGACAGGCTTTTATGAGAACGTTGTAGGATGGAAGGCCGCCGAGCATCCTGTGGGGGACTATTCAGACTATGACATGAAGGATGCAAAAGGAGAAGTAGTTGCTGGGATATGTTATGCACGTGGCACGAATGCAAATGTCCCGAACGTGTGGTTAATCTACATTCCTGTTGATGATGTGGATGCAGCCGCGAACGCTGCTCTTGCTGCTGGAGGAAAGGTGATTGACGGACCTCGACGTATGGGAAGTGGTCAATTTGCCGTAATTGAGGATCCACAAGGCGCAAAGTTTGCCGTCTTTGCATCACTTAAAAAGGACTAATACATCTAAAGCTTGATAAAGGTCTTCCCCATCTGCCTCCCCACCATTAACCCCACCATTA
>DDUR01000072.1 GCA_002344895.1 Ignavibacteria bacterium UBA2333 | reverse complement strand
CCCCCACCTTCCCCCCAACCTCCTAACGCACCACTTCCCCCCACCACACGATTCAACCTTTTGACTGAGGTAGCTCGTACTTCATGTCACCGAATTTGCGGTTGTTCCCTCAACCCACACAGCCCACACTTCGGTGAACATCATGAAACACCTCTACATCCTTGCGGTGCTAACCCTCAGCACACTGTTTACATCACCATCGGTCCAAGCTCAGTGGTGGAAACACACGGGATTCTCGACAATTCCGGTCCAGGCCGTCCACTTCCCCACCTCCTCACTCGGCTACATGTCGCGTGGACTCCTGGCTGGTCCAGCACACACGCTGCACCGTACCATTGATGCTGGGCGCACGTGGACGTCGGTGGAACCGTTTGATCAGTGGCAGCGAGAACTCTCCGCTCTATGGTTTACGGGTGCTGCTACGGGGTTTGGCATCAGTGATGCAGGAACTACTGTTATAAAAACAACGAATGGCGGTTCCGATTGGGACACGGTCCTAGCGAACCTTCCATCACTTGTCTACCTACGGACGATACGGTTTGTTGATGAGAACTTTGGTTATGTGACTGGATTCCTCGACACACATGATCCCACGACAGTTCAACCAATCGTGTATACCACGTACGATGGTGGACAGAACTGGTTTGATGCATCGTCCGGAATGCCTGATCGCACCGGCTATACAATGCAGAACGTATCGTTTGCTACAACACTTGATGGAATAGCCATTGGTTATCCGTCAAACACGAGCGGCGAACGGTTCTGGTATCGTACGTCTGACGGCGGGTATACGTGGTCAAAGATTCCACCTGCAACCGTACGTTTTATAAACGGAATACTCGGCCGCTCAGATGGGAGCTTCCTGGCTACCGGATTTGACAGTATCTACGTCAGCACGGATCATGGTGCATCATGGACCCAAGAACCATACGGCATTGAAGGACTTTCGCGAGTATACGCACCACGAGATGGTCAACAGAACCACATTATTACTTGGGGATTAACTGACGCGAATACGAAGGCATGCATCCTGATGTCGAGTGACGCAGGTGCTACATGGACGAAACAGAGCGTAGATGGTTTTCGTACTGACCGCGCCGTCAGCGCATCATGGGTGATTGACGACCGCCATGCAGTTGTGGGCACCTCAGACGGCGACGTCTTTGTCAAGAGTCCGACAGCGTCTATTGATGATTTTACCGTCAACAACCTTAGCGTTTCGCCAAACCCCTTCGCAGGTCAACTGACCGTACACCGACCAGCTTGGCTTCAAGGACACCTTGTTGTATCACTCGTCGACGTCACAGGAACACTTCACCACACTTCGACGATTGCTGCCGACGCGATGGAGACAACGCTACAAGCCGAGAATCTTCCACGAGGATTCTATCTCATCCGCGTCACAAACAATGTAACCACAGCATCGACGACAGTCCTTCACAACTAAACATCAATGAAAACCCTCCTCTCCCTATCTCTCACCACAGTCTTGTTCGCCGGTGCGCTTGTCGTACCGGCGACGGGGCAGTGGTCACCAGACCCATCAATCGAACACGAGAGTATTCTCGACATCACAACGGCTGGGAGCAACGTGTTTTACTCAGCCACTAATGACCTTGGACCAGATGTTCTGCGACATTCGCCCGACAATGGACAGACGTGGCAAACACATGCAGCTTCGTCTCGTGGAGCTGCCGTACGACTGGCCTTTGTGAACGCTCTTGTTGGTTACGCAATCTCATCAGACGCAAATGCGATTGAACGCACAACGGATGGTGGACAGACATGGACCAAGATCTTTGAAGTTGCAACAGAACCAAGTACGATTGTCGATCTCGGTGCGTGGGATGCATCTACGGCATGGATTAGTGTTGTCCACGTTGGCGACACACCCCAGGAAATCCGGTCCACCGTTCACGTAACACGTAACGCAGGTGTCGATTGGCGAGATGCTCAGTTCCCTGTTTCCGCAGGATACACTGTCTTGTCGATGAACTTCCTGACGAAGGATAATGGTGTTGGTGTTGGTTACCATGTAGAAACATCTGGCCTACTTACGTCTATGTCCTATTCCACTACGGATGGTGGACTCTCGTGGGACACAACAGCCATTTCAGGCGGGCGATATACGCCCTACGTTCATGCTGTTGACGCGCATACAGTTGTGGTGCCTGATTACGATTACGTCCACCGTTCTACGGATGGTGGGCATACATGGTCAATGGCTTCGTATGGAATTGACAGCCTTGTACGGATGCATACATTTAAGCCACTACGTGGGCAATATCTTGCCGCCTGGGGTTTGATCGGTGGTGCACGACCGTACGTTGTCACGTCAGATGACGGCGGAGTGACCTGGACACGCCATACAACGGACATCTTCCTCGCGCAACGGTCGATGTCATCCTTCGCTGCATCTTCAACGGGGAAAATCTTCATCAGTACAACAGATGGGCACCTCTATGTCCGGCAAGCAACTACATCAACAGATGACGTTGATGACACGGCGCCGACACGATCCAACACACGACTACACCTTCGAGGGGAAGCTGACTTTCGAGTGACATCATCGACTGATCGAACAACTCCCCTTGTTGTTGATGTGTTCGATCTTCACGGTAAACACTACGCTGCGTATAGAATCACCTCCGAGCAGCACCTATCAACACTGTCCTGGCCGGCCGTAGCCATTGTCGTTACCCGCGAAAGCAGACCGTAAACAATACAGCAAACGCAACTACTCCTCCTCCCTCACTACATGGCTCCGTAAAGAATATCTCTTTATGGGGCCATGTTTATATTCTACTGGTTGTCGGGCTGCGGTATAATTCGATACTCTTCGACGGGCTTACCTTGGAGAAGATGTTCGTCGATGATTGTATCAAGAACCTTTGGTGTGCACGAGTGATACCAAACATTATCCGGCATCACAAGTGCAATTGGCCCATTTGCACAAACACGCAGACAGTTTGCCTTTGTTCGGAATACCTTACCTGGTACATCAAGTTCAAGATCATGTAGTCGAGACTTCAGATGATCCCAGGACTTAAGACCCTGTTCAAGTGAACAACACTTGGGTTTAGACTGGTCACAACACAGAAAGATGTGACGCTGATGTGTTCCCACACCAAGTTCCGCGGCCTTTTCACGCATTTTTTTCTTGCCGGCCATAGATCCCTCGGATGGTCCTTCTGACCCTTGGAGAACGTCGGTCATTTTTTGATAACAAGACCACTAAAAGCTGACATCATGTCTGCTTTAAGTTCTTCAAATATTTCAGAATGTGTCCATGACATCATCATGATCATACCCTTACTACCTGTATGCACAAGTACGTCATACATGAAGGGTGTGTCATTAATCGTGACGTGGATCACAAGCTCGGTCATCTTAACGCCATTCACTTCGACATTTCTTTTTTCAATCAACCGAACGTCCTTGTTCTGTTCGTCTGACCGAAGGCCAGCAAGAAACTGCTCAACAAACGCATCAATCGGAACAAATTGAGTGTTTGTCATTCCTGCGATGTAGGCATTGCCATCAGCATGAACAAGATTAACAGCAGCGTCTTCAATGATGACTTCCGGCGACTTCGTCCAGCGTTTGTTATCCACGAACAATGTGCCATATCCGATGGCGTATTGCTGTTTTGCTGTCTTAGGCTTTACGAGCTTAACCGGCTTTTCCGATACCGGAGCGTTCAAGACGGGAACAAAGAGGCTGGTTAGCGCAGATGATGCCGTACCTGCGGCGTTCCAAGCGCAATGCAAACAGGCCGACGCCGACGTTGCGCTGACAAGAAGCAAAATGAGAATGATGCGAATCATAGTGTTTCCTTGTTACGACGTCGAAAATACGAACGAATCGCTGTCACGCCGAGAGACTTGGATTCGTGTGGAATAGACGCCATCAGACGAACCAGCAAACGAATAGGCGGAGGCCAAGCTACTTGCGTTGTGGGGCTTGTGGAGCGCGGACATCCGGTTTAGTATCGGGTTGCTTAATAGACTTCGATTCTGGTGAAGAAGGCCACACACACCCACTGATAAGGTTTCGAATATCGTTTCGGTGTACAACTTCGAGACCATGAAGCGTTATCGTAATGAGTGCAATGAGGCTGGTATCTTGAAACGATACAAACCACGACATGGCCACACGCAAGTCACCCAGATACATCGTGATGACTATTTCTCGGAATAAACGACCATTGACTAGAATGGTATCAATACGGTCAATTTTAACGGGATGATCATTAGCACTCAGCTTTAATGTCGCTACCAAGGTATCAACGTTAAACGTTGTAGAGTCTATTTTCTGATGTACCATTCCAGTGACAACGATATTACCATCTGAATTCACGAGGTGAAACGGTGAGTTCTTATTGATTTCCATCTTTGAGGAACGCCACTTCGTCGAATCCACCCAGAGTGTAGCGGGGCCAAAGCTGTATGGCTTTGTTGCCGACGTAGATTTCGTTAACACATCGTGTTCTCCCGTCGCAAACATCGGCACCGGCGAAAACACACTGACGAGTGTGTTTTGCACAGTATGGACCTCTGTCCATGCACAGTGAAGACAAGCTGAGAGATTCGTGACACTCGCAACAATCATTATGAGTATTACGCGTATCATCATTCTTCCCTGTGTCGATTCATAAGGTATACTCGAATTCCAATGGTTGCCGTGACAAGGCCTGTAATTGCTTGGAGTGAGAATGCTACAATCCTTGCTGGTAGAGGTAGTTCCTGACCTAACAGAAGTCGAATTGATGCCGGTACGGCAGTTGCACCAAGCACCATGAGGACGAGTCCAAACACAAGGACGACGATAGCCGACGTTGTAGGCGAAAGTCTCCGAACGAAGGATGAGACAACAATGGCAACAAGACCAAAGAGTGCAACAATCATGACGGCAACGTCTCTACTGACGATAAACGTTCCGGTGCCCACCAGTATGAGTATTGCACCGATGACGACGAGTTTACGGTTCATGGCTGTCACTCAACTTTCGGTAGCTTGCGAGAACGGACTGGATGCTGCCGGCGAATGAATTGTTTGTGTTGGGAAGGCAAAGTCAATTCCCATTTCCTGAGCAATTCTCATTATCCCAATGTTGACGTCTTGCCGCACTCGATGTTCATCCACACCTGTCATTACATCGAAGTAAACCTGAAAAACAATTCGTAAAGCATAGTCACCAAACTCAAAGAATGCAATAAATATCTTCGAGTCATCCTTCACGATGCGGTCGTGGTCACGGACAAAGGCATGTAGTCGATCAATAAACTGTTGTATGGAGTCCACTGGTGTGTCATAGGTGATTCCGAGGAACGTACGGTAGCGTCGCATAACACGCAGCCCCATGTTGTCTATCGTCATGTCAGCCAGACGTCCGTTCGAAATGGTTACCACAGAGTCATTGAAGGTGCGTAACCTCGTACTACGTAAACCAATGTCCTCCACCACCCCCTCTGCCCCTTGAACAATAATCCAATCACCCACCACGAATGGGCGATCCGTCATGAGTGTAAAGGCACCAAAGAGATTCTTGATGGTGTCCTGGGCAGCGAGTGCGACAGCCACACCACCTATCGACAGTCCCGCGAGAACGGCTGCGATATTGACGTCAAATCGTTGCAGGGTGACAACAATTCCGATGGCCACCACAAGAATCTTGAGGCCACGGCGCAAAAGGGGCACAAGTTGTTTACTTGTGGAAGACCCTTTTGTGGTTGTGTGAGCAAGATGTTCGGCAACAGCATCAACCAGACGCCAGCCGGCGATGACTGCAAAGAGAGAGGCAAAAACGTCGAGTACGAGTCCTGACTTTGTACCGTACGGATCTGGCACTTGCAACCAAGGTAGAGCCGCCTCAAGTCCAGCTGCTGCCACAAAGAGTCCAGTTGCCCTGCCGATTCTCCGACATGGATCGTGTCCCGGATCGTCCCATCCAAGACGCTTAAAGATTCTCCGCACTACCCACGACGTCACGGCCTGCACAACGCGCATCCCGACGATGGCGGCAGCAAGGGCTATGACGATGGCAAGGGCGAGAGGCATGGGCGTCCTTACTCTGCTCCAGGCACGTTTAGTCTCTGAGCCATCGCAAAGACATCAGCAACCTTCATAAGACCGAGATCACCCTTACCGTGCTGACGCACTGCAGCGGAATCGGCCTCAATTTCCTTCGAACCGATCACAAGCGCGAAAGGAACCTTTTTCTGCTCACTCTCGGCAATCTTGCGGTTAATCTTCTCATTCCGAAGATCAATGTTCACACGAATTCCACGAGCCCGGAGTTCAGCGGCAACATCTTCGGCAAACGATTGATGGGCATCAGCAATTGGCAAAACATTCAATTGAACTGGAGCAAGCCAGAATGGAAAGTTGCCCGCATAATGCTCAATGAGAATACTGATAAACCGCTCCATTGATCCGAACGGAGCACGGTGAATGATGACGGGTCGGTGCTTCTGATTATCAGCACCAACATAGTCAAGCTGGAAACGCTCGGGCATCACATAGTCAACTTGAACCGTTCCGAGCTGCCATTTACGTCCAATCGCATCGCGAACGATAAAGTCAAACTTCGGTCCGTAGAACGCTGCTTCCCCTTCACCAATAAAGTAGTCAAGTCCCATCGCATCGGCTACTTCACGAATCTCGCGCTCTGCCTGATCCCACATCGCAGGATCGCCTGCATACTTTTCGGGAGTCTTCGGGTCACGAATCGACAACCGTGTTTTCACTTCCATGCCGAACGTCGTAAACACAAGCTGTGTGAGCTCAATGGCATTTGTGAGCTCGGCCTTTAACTGGTCATGTGTGCAGTAGATGTGCGCATCATCCTGCGTAAATCCACGAACACGACTGAGTCCATTTAATTCACCCGATTGTTCATACCGATACACTGTGCCAAACTCAGCCAGACGTACCGGCAAATCACGATATGATCGTGGTTTGCTGGAATAAATCTGATGGTGGTGAGGACAGTTCATCGGTTTGAGGAGATACTCTTCATCCTCAACGGTAATTGGAGCAAACTGTGACTCAGCGTAGTATGGATAATGACCCGATGTACGGTAGAGGTTAAGGTTGCCGATATGCGGTGTCATCACCTCAACATATCCGCGCTTTACAAGTTCTTCCTTGATGAAGTCTTCAAGCCGCCGACGGACAATTGTTCCATTTGGTAACCATACCGGCAGTCCTCCGCCGATATTCTGCGATATCATAAACAGCTCAAGTTCCTTACCAAGCTTGCGGTGATCACGCTTTTCCGCCTCTTCCCGCTGCTTAAGGAAGTCCTCAAGCATTTGTTTTTTGGGAAAGGATATGCCGTAAATACGTGTGAGCATCTTACGCTTCTCGTCTCCGCGCCAATACGCACCGGCAACAGAAAGAAGTTTAGGGAACTTGAGAGCACCCGTTGATGGAACGTGGGTTCCGCGACAAAGATCCGTGAAGTTACCCTGACGGTAGAACGTCACGTCCTGTCCCTTAAGACCATCAAGTAGCTCAAGTTTGTACTCGTCACCCTTTTCACGGAAGTATGCAACAGCATCTTCCCACGAAATTTCAATACGCTCGTATGGGACATCACGCTTTGCAAGCTCTGCCATCTTTGCTTCAATCTTCGGCAGATCTTCAACACTGAGTTTTGTCTCGCCGGGCAGGTCAACGTCGTAATAGAAGCCATTCTCAATTGGCGGACCAATCCCGAACTTTACACCCGGGTAGAGCGACTCCAGAGCTTCTGCGAGAAGGTGGGCAGACGAGTGCCAGAAGATTTCCCGCCCCTCATCGTTGTCAAACGTCACAATCCGTACTGCCGCGTCACCCAGTATTGGTCGGGACAGGTCGTACGGAGTGTCGTTAACATAGATTCCCATGGCAACTCGTGCCAGTCCTTCGGAGATACTCTTCGCAATCTCCATCCCCGTCGTTCCTTCTGGAAAGACGCGTACATCGCCATTTGGCAGCGTGATATTCATAGGGGCAAAGTTACTGACCGAGAGGTTAACTGCGGGCTGCGTAACTTCCTTTTGCAATTGTGGTTGGAGTAGACGTGAAAAGGGTTTGTATTCTCCTGGTGATGCTTTTGGTAGCTGTCTCCGCGCAGGCACAGCGGGAGTATGCAACGTGGGTATTGGGATCGGATGTGCGCCTCACATTTGTGACAACCGATGGAATGTCGATCGGTGGTCCGCGAATGATCGCTCCAACACAGAACTTCTTCTCTCGCGAAGGTTCTGCTGTGTATGCTAATGCATGCACGGGCGACCTAATCATGTACGCCAGTGGGAATATGGCATTTAACACCGATGGTTCTCGCGTTGCGGGCGACATTGACCTGACCGGTGGAACAAGTTCTGCCCAGGCAGGCATAATTGTTGGCGACCCAG
Organism: Ignavibacteria bacterium UBA2333; assembly: GCA_002344895.1. Lineage (GTDB taxonomy): Bacteria > Bacteroidota > Ignavibacteria > Kapaibacteriales > Kapaibacteriaceae > UBA2333. The sequence continues at coordinate 13,381 of DDUR01000072.1, read as the reverse complement.
GCGACTCAAGCCGTTTGTGGTTCATAGTTGCGCCAGATCTCACGGACGATCTCGGAGACGGACGCCCCTTTGCCTATGCCGCAAATCACGTCCGCCTGCGTCCAGACGGCCGATGCGAGTTCTTGCAGCGCGATATTCCGATGACAATGCCAGGAGCATCGTCGATCATGGCGTCAGACTCGGGCTCGGAACGAATAGCTGCAACCTTTGCTGAGAACAACAAGGACATTTGGATTGCGATGGTAACCACGCAATACAGTCAGTCCGATATTGTTTTGCGCAAGATCACTGCCAGCGGCCTAGAGCCGACTGTCCTGCGAACGCCCTTGACCTATCCCGTAGCACCCGCTGGAGCCGTTAAGTTTTCACCTGATGGCAGATTCCTTGCCGTTGTTGACGTTGCTCAGTCATCGGTCTTTCTCTATTCCTTCAACAAATCAACGGGTGAACTTCGCGGTCCAACAATTGCATCGCTTAGCCCCATTGGCCCCTTTACCAGACTCTTTGCACCATACGGGCTCTCATTCTCGATGTCCGGAGAGTCTCTCTACGTTGCATGTGCAGGATCACGTGTTGAAAACGAGGCCGCCATTGTCCGGCTGGCTACGAACGTCCGTGACAATGCTGAGTTTTCAGCGTCTCTGTCCTTTGTAGGTGCAACGTCTCGGCCACTTACGTGGCCAGGTATGCTGCAGTTAGGACCCGACGGTTCCATTCTGCATGCTCATCCCGAGGGCTTAGGTCGAATTGTTGACCCTGATGCCATTTCAGGAACACCGAACTACGTCAGTAGAGCCGTACTTGCGCCGTCTGTTACAACAATTCGTAATGGATTACCCTCATGTAACGAAGCTACATTCCTAAAATCGTATAAAGCTGAGTTCTGCCAGATTCCGCGTGCATCAATACAGAGTCATGACACGTGTGCAGGCTCCTGTGTTCGTGTTACCGGAAGTGTGAGTATGGATGCTCTTCGCGCTACATGGCGTTTCCCGGGTGGTGTTCCATCCGTCGTGTCTGGACTTACACCGCCAGATACCGTGTGTTTTGACTCTCCTGGTACCTACATCATCAGTGTTCTTGTAACGAACACCAATGGCAGTTACACGGCTTATGATACGGTGACGATTCATCCAATGCCGTCTGTCAACGCAGGGCCTGACCGTATTGTTTGCCTTGGTGGAACAACACGACTACAAGCGCGTGGTGCATCGCAGTATCGATGGTCGCCAGCAACGTTCTTAAGTGACTCAACATCTAACTCGCCCGTGGTAAGCGGCATTACACAACCGATGACGTATGTTCTTTACGGATGGAATGTAGAAGGTTGTGTAATGACCGACACCGTCAACGTATCGCTCGGCGAACTCGTTGGGCGTTTTTCAAATGACACGACAATCTGTGAAGGGGGCTCGGCAACCTTGGTTGCCGAAGGGGGCACAACATGCCGGTGGCTTGATGATAGTACGTTTACAGGACACGTTCGTACTGTTCAACCAAGGACAACAACGCGGTATTATGCCGTTGTATCCGATGGGACCTGTTCCGATACTATCTCTGTTTCCGTTGCTGTTGTAGCCCGCCCTCAGATCATGGTGCTACGAGATACTACCATCTGTTCTGGCGAGAGTGTCGTTCTCTTCATTACAGATGATCATACACTCTCGATTTCGATCACCGGTAGTCCCGGAAACACGCCTCGTGTTTTTCCCGATACGGCCACGTCCTATATTATCACGGCGACAACACAAACTGGATGCACAATTACGGATACTGTTGTTGTTAACGTTATCGACCGTTTTCTGACGGCGATGAATGATACGACGGTTTGTGTTGGATCAGATATTGGTCTTCGAGCACTGTCAAATGGTCCAGTTACGTGGTCGGACTTATCGGGTACAACGTTATCGTCGCTGATAAATGTTCAATGGGACACCGTACTCGTGGCCGCAACACCGGCACCCTGTCAGCAGTTCGATACGATACGCATAACGGCCGTGCAGCGTGGAGAGCATGTCACAATTGACACGGCAGCATGTAATGGGTCAGTTGCTCGTTTTGACATGTCCTCGTATGGAACTCCGAACATCACGGCCGGAACTGGCTCGGTATCTGGTGGCATCGTTTCGATTCCTGTCGCTGGCCGTACGGTTGTTGAAGGTAGTGTCGGTAATGGCACAGAGTGTTCTGGCACCTTTGTCATCACGGTGCAGGGTTATGATCGCCAGCAACTTTCAGTGTCTGTTCCAAGTTTTGAAGCAGACCATACCATGCCATTCGATATTCCGATTACGATACAATCTGTCGACGTAGACATTCCAGCAACTGTAACGATCACGTCATCATCAGCAAGCTTACGAATTGACCCTGCCTATACAGTACCTATACCTGTTCTAGCTACAACTTCTGGACAGACTCTGCAGGTGCGTGGCCAACTCTTCCTGGATCTTTCACAGTCGTTCGATGTTATCGCCCGTATCACACCGAATGTCGACTGCGCCGAAGAAGATTCAGCAACAGGCATCATTGCACGTATAGGTTGCGCGTCTTTGTTACGCCCAATTCGTTTGTTTGACGAGGTTTCCTCACAAGCTGTTTACAGTGTCGACGAAATCATTATTGAGATCCGCGGTGGTGCATCAATAACGCAGTATCGTTTGATTGATGTTCTCGGACGTACGGTATTTACGGGTGAATGTACGTCGTTTGTTCGTGTGGATCGGCACAGTATGCCCGCAACCTTATTCGTCGTTCTTGACAATGCAGGAACGAGAATGATTCACCATCTTCATAAATAACAGCATGTTCTTGTAAGGTTCGCCCAATACCAGTTTGTGATGATTGGTTTGAGTGAACCTCGGTCACACATCATCACCAGATCGTTGTTTCCGTGTTCCTTCATACAACTCGAACTCTACGAGTCTGCTTTCAATATCTGCTGTCCAAAACGGAATTCGGCGTGACGAACGTAGACCAATGTGTTTTGCGAGTTCGAGATTACCGGTAAAGACGTAACCAGTGTATCCCAGGCAAGATTGTTTGAAGAAGTCACCAATTTCCTTATACACACCGCGCAGCACCGTCGTATCACCGAGTCGTAATCCGTATTCGGGGTTGAGCACAACAACACCAGGAGGATCAGGAATGCGCGTGCCACGGAAGTCACATGTTCGCGTTTCCAGTACTACACCAGCTCGACGAGCATTGGCACGCGTTGCATCAATCGCTCTATTGTCTCTGTCTGTAGCAATGATGGTTGATACTGGATCTGTGTGTTCCTCTGATCTCGCCTCTTCGACAAGGTCCTGCCACCTGCCATCATCGTACGGCAACACATGCATAAAGCCGAAGTTGTCCCGATCTACACTTGGTGCAATGTTCTGAGCAATGAGACCGGCCTCTATTGCGAGAGTGCCACTTCCACACATCGGATTTACGAAGGCTTCACCAGGGGACCAGCGTGTGGAGAGGACAATGGCTGCTGCCAGGGTCTCGCGTAACGGCGCTCGCCCAGGTTGAAGGCGATATCCGCGCTCAGAGAGTGGCGTACCCGACGTGTCGATATAGACCATACAGTCATCATTCTGCCAGAACAGAAATACAACGGTTTGTGTCGTGTCAGGACCGGCGTCTGGGCGACGCCCCTTTCGCCCCCTAATACGATCTACAATTCCGTCCTTGCAGCGTTGGTGAGCATACTGCGAGTTATCAATGGATGACGTTTTGATACTACCAACAACGCAGACGTAACCGTCGGCATCAATCCAATCTTCCCACGGTAGGTTCCGTACTGCTTCATACATGTCGTCGGGTGTGCGTACTCTCCATGATCCCAAGCGGTACAACACTCTGTGAGCTGTACGAAGTCGCAGATTCAGAACGAGACAGTCCTCAAACGTTCCTCGAGTCTCAACACCTGCGGCATGGATTGCAACAATCGGGAATCCGAGTGCTTCTAGTTCTCGCGCGAGAATCTCAGGGATTGCTCGTGCGCACGTACAAAGGATGGTCTCAGCCACGTTGGCCTTCTATCTTCGTAAAAATCGACGCGATAAATGGTCCCTTAGCTTCGGTATAGGCCAGCCGATCAAAACCGAACCTTGTTGCACATGCCTGCTTTAATTCTGCGTATGCTGCAGCATCATCATCATGTGTTCGCATCCAGTCTCGAAACTGCACCATCCGATCAGGATCAGCGTGATCTGCTCCGTAGAGATGCAGATGTATCATACTGAGACCATCAGAGGAGAACGGTACGTAGCGACGGCCGACGATTCCAAACTCACCTCGCCATTCTCCACCTAACGTCTCCAATGCTGGACGCATATCCTCAACTTCATGAAGGTTCGTCGCCGTTGCTACAATGTCGAGTATTGGTTTAGCTGGCATATTTGGTATCGATGTACTGCCAACATGATACATTTTTACAATTGGCAACAAAGACAGTAGATACTGCTCCACTGCCGTATAGAGTTGTGGCCATCGATCGTCATAGGCGGCAAGTACGACCCGATCTCCGGGCATACCGATTCCATAGTCCTCAGGACGTACGTGTTCGATGAGGGGGCGAAGGGGGCTCACAATGAACGAATAACTTCTGTGAGAACAGAAATAAACTCATCCACATCTGCCGTTGTAATCACGTAGGGAGGAACAAGCCGAATAACATTTCCTGCGGTGACGTTTGTGATAACAAACCGCTCGCGAAGAGCTGTCACGTACGGAGCAGCATCACCATCAACAACGATTCCCTTCATGAGACCCCTACCACGGATCTCGCGAATCTTGTCTGGTGCCGAAGCAGCAACGTCAACAAGTTGTGTGTGAAGATAGTCGCCAACCTCACGAACATGTTGAAGCAGTCCATGTTCAAGCTCTTCAAGCACAACATTTCCCGCAGCACAGGCAACAGCGTTTCCGCCATACGTTGTGCCATGCATTCCTTTGTCCCAGAGTGATGCTACGGATTCTGTAGCCAACACGGCTCCGAGAGGTAGACCACCGCCCATAGACTTGGCGATGGTGACAATATCAGGTTTGAATCCGTACCTCTCATACGAGAAGAAGTCGCCAGTTCGGCCAATGCCGGCTTGAACCTCGTCAGCAATAATGAGGAATCCGTATCGCTGTTTCAGTTCGAGGACTGCTTGAATAAACTCATCACTGGCCGAACTAATACCGCCTTCACCTTGAATACACTCCAACATCACGGCACACGTGGAGTCATCAATTCTTGCCTCCAATGCATCAACGTCGTTGTATGGCAACACGAGTGTGTTTGGCAAGAAGGGGCCCATTCCCTCCTTATAGAGCGGCTTATCCATCACGGATAGGGCTGCATAGGTTCTACCGTGGAAGCCACCTGTAAAACCCACAACGTCGTAACGTCCAGTTTGCGAACCAAATCTGCGTGCAAGTTTTACCGCAGCTTCTGTTGATTCTGTACCAGAGTTTGTAAAAAAGACACGATCAAACCCGGAAAACTTCTTGAGCCGTTCTGCTAGTTGGACTTGTGGCTCTTGATAGAAGAAGTTCGACACGTGCATGTATCGATGCACCTGATCTACAACAGCTTGAACAAGACGTGGATGAGAATGGCCCAGGGCGTTTACCGCAATACCGCCGAGAAAGTCAAGATAGACGGAACCATCTTGTGTCGTGATGCGAACGCCCTCCGCTCGCTCAATCACGAGGGGAAGGCGTCGATACGTTTGAAAGAGCGCAGCCTGTTCGCGCTCAATGATGTCTGACGTCATTTGGTAACGATGATGATCTCCACGCGGCGATTACTTTGTCGACCTTCGTCGGTTTCGTTTGTGTCGATAGGTTTTGTTTCACCAAATCCTTTACTCGACAGACGAGATGGATCGATGTTGCCGCGTTTTTGAATGTATTCGAGCACGGCTTGAGCACGTGCATCAGAAAGTCGTTGATTGTATTCGTCGCCTCCACGATCATCAGTGTGACCTTCAAGGCGGATTGTCATCGTAGGGCTCTCAACGAGCATCTGCGCGATACGATTGAGTTCTGGGAACGACTCGGGGCGAAGTGTCGCCACGGCATAGTCAAAAAAGAGATTGTTGAGTTCAGCTTGTGTTCCTTCTTCGATTGGAACCAAGTACAGATCTCGTTTGATCTCCGTGTATTGCGTCAGCTTCGTCAGATCGATGTTGTCATTCACGCTAAGAAATCCTGGCGCACTTGCTCGGAAGCCGTAGTTACTACCAGCTGGCAACACAATCTTGTAGTTACCTGTCACCGGAGCCGAGTGAGCTCGACCAAGTTCCTTTCCTTCCGGCAACAGTTCGTAGAAGATGTCAGCTTCAATCGGCTCACCAGTTTTTTTGTTCAACACACGACCTGTGATGAGGACTACAGGACGTGGACGAACATTCTCAGGTAGTCGAATACGAAAGATGTCACCTGCTCCGTACGAATTGTTGTACGAAACATAATAGGCATAGTCACCAGCAGCTGGAATCGTGTAATACAGGTCCCATCCGTTTGTATTGATCGTTGGTCCGAGATTTTCAGGCTCTGACCACGACGTCCACGTTGAGTCGAGTCGACGTGTCACAAATACATCAAAGGCACCATACCCGCCATGTCCATCGGAGGCGAAATAGAGCGACGAGTTATCAGAAGCGATAAACGGCGTTGCCTCGTGACCTTCGGAATTCACAACCGGTCCAAGATTTAGCGGTTCCGTCCATGTGCTATCGTCGATACGTCGCACAAGGTACAGATCCTTTCCACCTCGAGAATCGGTCCGTTCAATGGCGAGAATCATGTTCTTGCCGTCGTTAGCCAGACAGAACTCACCGTAGCGGTTGTTGTTGTAGAATGCCTTGATGTCAATCGGTTTTGGAACAGTCCAGCCGTCCGATGACCGCGTTGACACGGCAATACTGCGTTGACGACGCCGTGCGTCGCTGTAGGAATCACCAACGATGATGGTGTTGCCGTCGGGTGTAATCGAACAGAGGTAGTTGTTGTCGCGATTGTTTAATGGCGCACCAACATTCTGTGCCTGACTCCACGTGCCATCGGGCTGAAGTTCTGAATACCAGATGTCCTGACGTCCAGCACCGCCGACGTTCTTTGGATCCTGACTACGACAGAAGTACAACGTCCGTCCGTCCGGTGAAATCACCGGAAGGATGTCATCGTACGGACTGTTTACCATCGGTCCAAGATTCTTCGGCAGATACGTCGAGTCCGACGTGATCTGGCCTTGTGGTAGTGCCGACGTCGAACAAACGACGACGGCACAACAAAGTGCAATCAGCCTCACAAATCCCCCTATGTCCCCAGATGCCTGCGTCATTCCGCGATTATTCCTTCGGAGCAATCGTCATCTCGATCTTTTCGAGAGGATTGTCGCGACCATCACGCGGTGAATTGACAACAACATCAGCCACTTCCATGCCGCTTACGACCTCGCCAAAGGCTGTATACTGACGGTCGAGAAATGTTGGGTTGCCAACACAAATAAAGAACTGGCCACCATAACTGTTTGGATCTTGTGTGCGAGCAGCAGAAATCACACCACGAACGTGGCTCTTGTCGCTGAACTCAGCGTTTACTTTCTCAGGATGGCCTCCTGTGCCCCATGATTCACGCGCACCCGACTTACTGTTTGGGTCGCCACCTTGAATCATAAAGTCAGGAATGACACGATGAAAGGCCGTGCCGTTATAATATCCTTCGCGAACACGTGCATCAAAGTGTTTAACGTGGTTCGGTGCAACGTCCGGCCAAAGGCGGATCGTCATCTTTCCGAGTTCTTTATTTCCCTGGCGGACGGTGATGACGTACTCTGGCATCTTCTTGCTCTCCGTTTTCGTTTGTGCTGCAGTTGATGATTGCTGATTCTTATCGGACTTGGTAGACTTTTGCGCTGAAGTCGTGACGGTTGCCAGGAAAAAGACAATGGCGGCCATCAACGTTGTGGTGGAGAACATCGTTCTCACGTACATGTGTGCTGTGCTGCTGTGCATCGTGGTCATACACCAGAAAATTGAGTGATTAACGAGGTGAAACCGCCGGAGCGGACGAGATTCTGACGGACGAGATCACAATTGGTTGTTTTGGCACACCGTCCGTTTCTCCAAGAGGTCCGGGCTCAATGTCAACCGACGCAATGTCGTCGACAAATTCGATTCCCTCCAGAACTCTTCCAAAGATCGTGTATTGATACGGCAATTGCACAGCTTTCTCGAGACAAATGAAAAATTGACTCGTTCCTGTGCCCGATGCTTGTTTTCGAGCCATGGCTACAACACCCTTTGCATAACCAATACGCGCCGACGGTAGAGCTGGGTCGAGTTCTTCGGGAAGTGGCTTCCCATCAGCCGTTGTGCCCCCTTTGCCCCATTCCTGTCGATTCTGCGAACTGCGTGTTGTGGGGTCGCCAGCCTGGACAATAAAGCCCTTTGAGACACGATGGATTAGCACGCCATCATAGTACTTCGATCGTGCTAGAGCTACAAAATTCGCCACGGTCTTTGGAGCATCATCGCCATACAGGCCCAGCACAATCGTACCCTTGGACGTGCGGATGGTCGCAAAGTGGGTAATACTTGCTGTATCGGTCCTATCCGCAATCTCATCAACGGAATCCGTCCCGGGTGCCGACGCTGCCGGTTGCTCCATAGGCTTATTGATGATGGCTTTCGGATCGTCTTGGGGTTGTGCGCATGACGTGACGAGAATCGCAACGCCAAAACACAGTCGGTACACGATAAAGATCATCAACGACTTTTTCCGGAGATATCCCAACAGAAAGGCGATGGACCAGTACCCGCTGATGGCTGCTGCGACTGTCGCAATTACAAGCTGTAATCCTCCATCGTCCCATGTAATGTGATGAACTTCTTTGGCAAACTGCAACACACCTGCCCCCAGTATGGCTGGCAGTGACAAAAGGAAGCTAAACCGTGCTGCATCTTCACGTGTGAGCCCACGGAACAGGCCGGCCATAATGGTTGTGCCACTCCGCGACGATCCTGGAATAAGAGCTAGTGCTTGTGCCGCCCCAATCGTTACGGCATCCGTAATCGTCATGTCCTTTGTTGTTCGCGTAAATGTTGCACGTCGATCGGCCAATGCCAATAACAGGGCAACTCCAATCATACTTGCGGCAATGACGTCGAGGTCCTTTGTAAAAGCACCCTCAATGAAGTCCTTCAACACAAGGCCAATCACGACGATGGGTATACTACCGATGATAACTAGCCACGATAAACGGGCTGCCTCGCTTTGCTCGGCAAGGGGCTTTCGGCTTGAACCAATGTTCTCGCGAACAAAGGCCCTTGTCATCGATACGATGTCCTTCATAAAGTAGGCTATCACGGCAGCAAGCGTCCCGAGCTGTATTGTGGCCATAAAGGCCGTCCAGCGTTCCGGATGAACGGGGTCGATAACTCCAAGAGCTGCTGCAGCCACTGTCAAATGGGCAGTACTTGAAATGGGTATAAATTCCGTTGCTCCCTGGATTACACCAAGGAGGAGTGCTTCAATGGGCTTCATACCACGAGGCCCCACTACCCGTTTCAACAATCACTGGCACTCCATCAAGCGGTAAGGCATTCTGCATTTCTTCGACAACGGCTGCGCGGAGTGACTCCACTTCATCTGTGAAGGCCTCAAAGACGAGTTCATCATGAACTTGTAACATCATGAGTGATCGATATCCTTCCCGTTTCATCCGATCATGTACACGGATCATGGCGAGTTTCATCATGTCCGCTGCTGTACCCTGAATGGGCATGTTGATCGCTGCTCGTTCAGCAGCTGTACGAAGACCACGATTGTTACTTTGAATCATTGGGAAGTACCGGCGCCGTCCAAGTAACGTAGCCGCATATCCACGTTCACGCGTTTCAGCGATGGTCGTGTCAATGTAGGATCGTATACCAGGATACTTCTCAAAGTAGTTGTTGATGATGGCTTGGCCCTCACCGCGTGGAATTCCAAGACGTTGGGCAAGGCCAAAGGCACCCAGACCGTACATTATCCCAAAGTTTACCGTCTTCGCCACACGTCGCTGATCTGATGTTACATTGGCAAGATCCACGTCGTACAGGACTGCGGCCGTGGCAGAGTGAATGTCGGCACCGGCAGCAAAGGCTTCACGTAAGGTTGTATCACCGGAAATGGCGGCCATGATACGGAGTTCAATCTGCGAATAGTCGGCAGACAGAATCACGGCATCCTTAGCCTGCGGAACAAAGGCCTTACGAATACGCAGTCCGAGTTCGCTACGGATCGGAATGTTCTGGAGGTTAGGATCGGTACTACTGAGTCGGCCTGTTGCAGCAACGGTCTGATTGTATGTTGTATGGACACGTCCCGTCGTCGGATTAATCAGTTTCGGTAGTGCCTCAACATACGTACTTCTCAACTTTTCTACCAATCGGTATTCAAGAACAAGTCCTGCAATTGGATATGTTTCGGCGAGTTCAGTCAGTACTGATGAGTCTGTACTATACCCTGTTTTTGTCTTTTTGCCTGCTGGCAACATGAGTTTATCAAACAGGATTTCGCCCAGCTGTTTGGGGCTTGACACGGTAAACTCCTGGCCGGCTTCTTTCCAGATTTCAGCTTCGAGTCGAATCGCCTCCGATCGCATAAAGTCGGCCATGTCACCCAGAGCCGTACGATCAATACGAATACCGTTCCGCTCCATGGTTACAAGGACGGGGATCAGCGGAAACTCAACACGTTCTGCAAGGTCGAGTAAACCCTCGTCAACAAGTCGTGGTTTGAGGATGTTTGTGAGTTTTAGCGCTACGTCAGCATCCTCTGCGGCATAGTCTGTGATGATGCTGAGATCAACATCACGCATCGACTTCTGGGCACCACGTTTTTCGCCGATAAGCTGTGTTATCGGAATTGGTCGGTACGACAACCAACGCTCACAAAGTGCATCCAGATTGTGTTGTTTGTCGGGATCAAGGATGTAACTCGCCAACATCGTATCAAACGCTACCGGCGAAACATCAATACCGTATCGTGAGAGGATAAGGGCATCAAACTTAAGATTCTGTCCAGTTTTACCAATTTTCGTATCTGTAAGTAACGGTCGAACGGCCGTCATTACATCATCGACAGGTAGTAACTCGCGAGGACCGCGTTCATCGTCACCAAACAGGACGGTAGAGGATGTATCGGCGGGATCGTCAATGGCAATGTAGTAGGCCGTACCCTCTTCGGCACACAGGCTCATCCCAACAACACCACACGTCATGGCATGTAATGACGTTGTCTCAAGGTCAACACTCAGAATCGTTGCCCCTTTGAGCCCCTTTACCATCTCATCCAGACCTGAAGGAGTGTGAACGAGAACATACGTGTGTGGTGTAGAATCAAGTGTAGCGAGTGATGACGAGATGGCAACTGCTTCAGCGTGTGCTGATGACTCGGCCGACCACTCTCCGGAAGCGGAAGACGTTGATGCCGACGAAGCAGGAGCATTACTCGGTGAATCATTCTCACCGCCTGGATTGGCGATCTTTTTGAACCTGCGACGTAACGTGTGAAAACCGAGCTCTTCACAGAGAGAATCAATACCATCAAAGTTCATCTCTGCGCGGCTAAGGGCTACACGTTTTGCATCAATAGGAACATCGGTGTGGATCGTGACGAGGGTCTTGGACAAAAACGCCTTTTCACGGTCCGTCTCAAGCTTTGTTTTTACCGACGCACGTTCCACCTTTTCGAGATTCTCGTAAAGGGCTTCCAGCGATCCGAATTGTTCAATGAGCGGTATGGCCGTTTTTTCGCCGACACCCTTTACGCCAGGGACATTATCTGACGCGTCGCCGATGAGGGCAAGAACGTCAATAACGTGTTCTGGACCAACTCCGAACTTTTCTTTTACCCGAGTAGCATCGTAGACATCGTATTCTCCAACGTCCTTACCTGGACGGAGAATTTTTACCCTGTCATTTACGAGCTGGAAATAGTCCTTATCCGACGTTACACAGAGCACTTCATGGCCATCTTCCGACTCACGACGTGCAATTGTCCCGATAATATCATCGGCCTCAAACCCAGGCAATTCAAGGCGTTGCAGCCCCATAAGTGATATCAGGTCCTTAATCCGCCCCAACTGAGGGACAAGATCTTCCGGGAAGGCATCACGATGGGCCTTATAGTCGGCAAACATCTCATGCCGGAACGTTGGCTCAGCCGTATCAAACACCACACAAATGGCATCAGGACGGTGTTTTTCGAGCAGCGACAGGAGAATATTTGCGAAGGCAAAAACGGCGAACGACGGTTCCCCGCTGGGTGAGGCCATACCTGATCTTGACAGCGCGTGATAGGCGCGGAAGACCAGGGACATACCATCGATGAGGATGAGGGGATGGGGCATAGGGGGCTTGCGAAGATACGGCCCCGTATGTTTGCGGGAATCACCTCGGACGCACATGCTCCATGCCATACCCGAAGTCTGGTTATACACCGGCTTTATCGTTCTCGTTCTCATCTTGCTCTCGCTTGACCTGGGCGTCTTTAACAAGACACCTCACGTGGTCAAACTCAGTGAAGCCCTCGGCTGGTCAGCCTTCTGGGTAACACTTGCAATGGCCTTTAATGGCTTTGTCTACTGGGAGTTTGGTGTTGACCGTGCAAAGGAATTCTTTGCGGGATATCTCCTGGAGCAATCGCTCTCGGTTGACAACATCTTTGTGATCATTCTCATCCTGCGATACTTTAAGGTCGCCCCGCAGTATCACCACAAGGTCCTTTTCTGGGGCATTGTTGGTGCACTTGTGATGCGTGGAACCATGATTGCCCTTGGAAGTGCACTCATCCATGCCTTTGACTGGATCTTCTATGTTTTTGGCGCCTTCCTCATCTTTACGGGGATCAGGATGGCGCTCGACAAGGAAGAAGCCGAGGATCTTGAAAAGAATGCTGTTGTGCGGCTGGCACGGAGATTCCTGCGTATAACGCCGGAATACCATCAAGAGCGATTCAGTATAATGAAGGACGGAGTGCGTTGGTTCACGCCACTCTTTGTTGTTGTCTTAGTTGTTGAGTTTACCGACCTCATCTTCGCCGTTGATAGTATACCGGCCATCTTCGCCGTCACAAACGACCCCTTTATTGTCTTTACGTCGAACGTCTTCGCCGTCATGGGACTGCGTTCCCTTTTCTTCGCCGTTGCCGGCGTGATGGACCTGTTCCACTACCTTAAATACGGGCTGTCGTTTATCCTCACGTTTATCGGCGTGAAGATGTTCATTATGCATTGGTACAAAATCCCGATCGACGTTGCCCTTGGTGTAATCGCCGTGACCCTTGCCGTAAGCATCATTGCGTCGTTGATGCATAGGAAGAGGGGAGGCAGATGGGGTTAATGGTGGGG
>DDUR01000074.1 GCA_002344895.1 Ignavibacteria bacterium UBA2333 | reverse complement strand
AACCATGACGACTGAAGGCACCACCGCCACCACCACCACCAACTCTTGCTGTTAATGACTTCAAGGCAGAGTTTGTTGATGTTGATGGAAAGCCCATTGGCGATAGCGTCTTTCGTGTCACAAACATTGTGTCGACGAACCTTTACGCTCTCCTGAACTTCGTCTTCTTCGACGACTCGTCGGCCGTCATACCGGATCGTTACTCGCTTCTTTCGCGCGATGAAGCCGCGCGATTCCAGGTTGGTGACCTCAACGGCCGTGGAACGATGCCGATCTACTATCACATGCTAAACATTGTTGGTAAAAAGTTACAGGCATCTCCTGCAACGAAGATTACCTTAACTGGCTGTAACAGTAACGACGGTCGCGAAAAGAATGCTCTCGAACTCTCAAAGGCACGTGCAGAAGCAGTACGTGACTACTTTGTTAACGTATGGAACATTGATCCTTCGCGCATCGCAGTGAAGGCACGTAATCTTCCTGAAACACCATCGAATCCAACGCGCACGGATGGTATGGAAGAAAACCGTCGTGTTGAGATAACAACGACGGATCAGTCGATCCTCGAACCACTGTTCTTTACGGATACAACACGTACGAGTAATGCACCGATTATCCGTTTTGCGGGGAACGTCACATCGGAAGCTGGTGTTCGCGAAGTTCGTGTTAAGGCCATGCAAGGTAACAGAGAGTTGAAAAGTTTTGTATCGACGGAAAATTCGCCGAAGATTCAACTCGACTGGGATATTGCCAACAACATGCAGACGCTGCCTGCTGATGAAGCCCCTGTTCGATATGAACTGGAGATTGTTGACCTTGATGATCAGCGCAGAACTACCGGACAGAAGAGTTTCCCTGTGAAACAGATTATTCGCAGTGACAAGCGAATCGACAAGTTCTCACTTATCATCTTTGGTTTTGATGATGCGAAGTTCTCTGAGGCGCACCAACGTATCATTGCCCTCATTAAGCAGAGAATTGCGAAGAACTCAACGGTTACGGTTGAAGGACATACGGACCGATCCGGCGAAGTAGACTATAACCTGCGACTATCGCAACGACGCGCTGACGCGACGGGTAAGGCACTCGGCCTTCCTGCAGATCGGTCAAGAGGTTTCGGAAGCTCAGCACTGTTGTATGACAACTCCACACCTGAAGGCCGTTTGTACTGTCGAACAGTACTTATCACCGTTGAAACGCCGCTCGAGTAATTTGAAGGCAGCTTAGAATGCTGCTTGAACAGTCAGTGTAAAGGATCGGGCATCAGCAGGAATGATGCCCGGTCCTGGATATGACTCGGCACGACGTGTAAAGTAGCGGCTATCGAGTATGTTGTTACAGCTCAGTTCCACTGTGTACCTATCAATTGACCACGAAATTGTGGCATCAAGAACAGAATAGGCGGGAATCTCTCCGGTAATGGCACTAGCGGTGTACGTTGCATTTGTTGCATCGGTATAGTGTGCGCCAACAAATGACCAAAGACAACTGAACTTTACATTATCGGTATGTGCTGTGATTCCTGATCGGAACGTATAGGGAGGAACAAACTCAACCTTTCGGCCACGTACCGAAGCATCGCCGGTTCCGTCGTAACGTCCGTCGAGCAAGGAGCCATTTATGATAAAGTGTGCATGTGGCCATGTAGATGGAAACGAAAGAACTTCGTCGAGATGCACATCTGCGACAAACTCAATGCCACCTGTCCAGGCATCTGATACATTTGTCCGATAGCGATATGGCAGGTAGAGTGGTGGAGCGTCGGCCTTTAAAATCTCACCGATGCGGCTATCATAGCGAAGGTAAAAGACGCTGGCATCAAAGGCTACATAGGTGCCGAGTCGACCACGAATGCCCAGATCAACCGTATAGCCTCGTTCATCACCGATATTCTGATCGATGACGAGATTCGGATTGTCGATTCGAAGATCGCTGAAGGTTATTGAGCGATAGTTCTGGGATACGTTTCCATAAAGATCAATTAGTGTATCAAGTTGATATGTTAGTCCGAGTCCGGCGATAACAAAACTCCGCTCGCGAGAGCGAGTTTCGGAGATTGTCGAGTCTACAACCACATTACCTGCCAGGTCTCGAAGACGCTGTCGATAGTAACCGTCGGAGGCCGTACGAATGTATTCCGCACGTATTCCGGGGACAACGGAAAAACCGCCACCAAGGCGAATCACAGATTCCGCGAATACAGCAATATTGGAGTTTGGGAATGTATAGTCAGAACCTTCTACGGAATCCGGATTGCGGAACGTGAAGTCTGCATCTGATCCATTTGTCCCGTCACCCTGACGCTGTCTGGTACGGCCAGAGAATAACCGAACGCCAAAGAGTGCCGTAGAGGATGACGAGCCAAATGCTGTAAAATCTGCTTGTAGTGTTGTTTCGTTCGTGAGGTTCGTAAATCTGCCATCAATCAAGGTTCTATCCTGACCACGATCAGCAACATTGATACGGTCAAGGTTACCCAGTGCCGAACGTCCACTAACATTCACGGAGGTAAGTGATTGGAAGAGCAGACCCTCGTCAATAAACCATTCGGCATTAACAGAGGCAAGATTCCAGTCAACACTGAACCAGTTCCGTGATCGTAACGACGTATCGGGATGAGAGTTAAACAACCGATCAGTGAGACCACCTGGTTGTTGAGTTGTTGAACTCATATGCGTGTAGTCTACGATCAGTCGAAGACTTGGGAAGGGAGTCACAACTACCGACGCGTAGGCAGTGTGTGAAACGAAACCGGACGACGGTCTCCAGCCATCGTTACGTCGACCTTGATACAGCGCCAGGTATCCAATGTCACCCATTGTACCACTGACCTCTGTGTACAGTGAAGCGAAACCAAACGAGCCACCACTCACGCGCACCCTTGCAGCAAGCGGATCAAAAGCTGTAGGTTTCCTCATCACAAAATTTATCATACCACCGAACTGCGTACCGTAACGAAGCGAGCCAGCACCACGGACGATATCTATACGATCTACGGCATCGAGTGGTGGGGTGTAGTAACTCTCGGGATAACCTAGAGGGTCGGCAGCGATATCATAACCATTCTGTCGTGTCGTAAAGTTCGACGTACGATTTGGCGAAAGGCCACGTCCACCAATACCAAGCTGCTGACCTCCACCGTCACTCTCCCAAATGTTAAGTCCGGCGATAGTCGAGAACGCTTGGCGGGCATTATTGGTAGCAGTATTAATTGTGAGCTCGCTCAAACGGATACGTTCTGCCTTTTTACTCGCATAGATAGCCCCATCAGAGACATCTTCGGGTCTCGACACGGAAAAAACTGTTGTCCGATCACCGATGACCTCGATATCCTTTACCGTCACCGTATCAACAGCGAGAGCTGTCGAGTCCTGTTGTTTCCGACGCGCCTTCTTCCGTGGTCCTTCTGCCGCGTAGGTAATCGTGCAGCAAAGGACAACAAACATCAACAGTGAGGACAGTTTCATCATTCTAGTCATGATGAAGAATCCAGTCAAAGTGATGAAGGCCATCTGATTCGGCAGCGAGATTACGCTGAGGATCGACGAGAAGTTTGCTTGGCGCGCCGTTGAGTGTGACCCATACTTCAGCACGCACATGCGGATCGTGCATACCTTGACGTCGATAATGATCGCGCAGAATTCCTGCGAACTGAACGATCATATCTGGTTGCATGGACATTTGTTTTTCCTGATGGGCATTCAGGAAGTCACTGTTATACACAACACCTTCGCGACCATCCTTACCGTCACGTACATAGAATGTTGCCGTACCGGCCTTTTCTATGAGCATAACACGCCAACCAAAACGGTACCCTTGTTCTGTCCAGAGTCGATTACCTGGATAGAGCAGAAACCTCCAGGGGATGAGCAGTTGGAGAAAGAAGTGAATGGCGAGGACGGTGGGGACGAGGTAGGACGGGGAAACGAATTCTCCGGGAGAATTCTCCGGGAGAATTTTCCCGGAGACTGTTTGTCGCGAAGTGACTTCTCCGGGAGAATTCTCCGGGAGAGTTTTCCCGGAGACTGTTTGAGGCGAAGTGACTTCTCCGGGAGACTTCTCCGAGAGAGTTTTCCCTGAGACTGTTTGTCGCGAAGTGAATTCACCGGGAGACTTCTCCCGGAGAATATTCGACGGAATGTGCTCAGTAGTTCTTCGTAACCATCGAAGGTGCGCTTCAGGCGAAAAGAAGATGAGCGTCATGGCGATCATGACGAGTGGGAAAACGCCTATCTGAAACATCATGCCTGTCACGACATGAAATCCAAGAACAGCGAGCCATGCTACTAGGCGCGTTCGGCGTGACAAAAGAAAGAATGGAATGGTACAGTCGAACAGCATGCCTGCCCAA
The DNA here is from genome assembly GCA_002344895.1 of Ignavibacteria bacterium UBA2333. Lineage (GTDB taxonomy): Bacteria > Bacteroidota > Ignavibacteria > Kapaibacteriales > Kapaibacteriaceae > UBA2333. The sequence continues at coordinate 2,998 of DDUR01000074.1, read as the reverse complement.
GAGAAAACCCAGGGCATCCATGAAATTGTGAGAAAGGGGCCAAGAAGGGGCAGGTCGTCGTGAGCTGGAAGCCATATGCGCAGCGGCATGGCATCAATCAACCATTCTGACGAGATCTTAGCCAAGCCAGCATGGATGTAAACAAGAGCAAGCTGGAGCTTCAGAGCGTCAACGGTCCAACGAGGAACGTGATCTCGTCGAATACTGGGCCGACGCAATGCATCAATCGACCACCCAACATTCGCAGGAAGTAGTGTAAAGAGAAAGGCGGCGATTGAAACGAAGTAGTAGTGATTGAGATAGTATGTTTTGTCGATGAGTTCGACGTACGTAAACAGTAGCGCAAAGGTAAGCGAGGTGATGCGGTACTGGTAGCCCAATAGTATACCGAGGGCTGCACCGGTCATGACAATGAAGACAGCGTACATCCCAAATTCACCAAGGGGCTGAACCCACTCAAATCCATAATAGGGGAAGTGAACTTTTGGCGTGACGTATTGATCTTCTACCCATCCAAGAATTAGGAATCGCAGACATGAGATTGTCATGACGGCACCAAAGAGAATACGACCGAGCGCGAGCGTGGCAACAGGCCACGTCGCGCTCAAATACCGTCGTATAGACGAGTGTACCTTAGTCGCCGTCACCACTGCTGTACGTAATTGAGAGGCCTAGTAACGACGAGAGTTCACTTTTATAAAATCTCGTCAGTTTTTGGAGCTCTGTATGGAGTGTATTCACGCGGCTATCGCGCTGATCGCAGAGATCGGCGAGTTTCGACGATCCAAGATTTTCAAGAGAGGTTTGTACGACATCCAGCTGTGTTTCTGTATCAACAATCAGTCTATCACCCCCAGGTACCTTCGTTAACCATGCACGAAAACCAGTTAACGACTGTCCATCCTTATTACGACCTTCCCAGATACTTCGTATTGCCTTTACGTGTTCACGCAGGAGATCCGTCGAAATTCCTGAATAGTATGCCTCAACGCGTCGCGGTTCTGGACTCACCTGTCCAGCTCTGAAGCCACCCGGAAGCCCAACCTTAAAGTTCTTTGCAAGTTCATGAGACATGTTCATGCTGTTAAACAGAACACTCGATGAGCTACCAACATCCGTACCGTTGCGGTTGATAAACTCCGAACGATATGTTGACCATGCTGTGCTAACACGTTGAACATTGGTTCGCAAGTGGCGAACAATTGAGTTGAGGTAGGCCCGACGATTAGCCCCTTCTGCCCCTTGTAAGACATCAACGAGAGCAGTATTGTCGCCGCCAAACAACAGGTAATCGAGAGCAGCGAAGCCGCGAACGTCATGTTGAAAGTCTGCCGTTGTAGTATCGCCTGTTAAAATGCGGCTATCAATGACACTTGAGTTTGCAGGGAAGGTGCCAACAACATCATCGAGATCTCCAAAAACGTTATCAGCTGGACCGAAGTCGTAAGACACAACCCACTGGAACGACATGGCTGATGCTACAAAGGCAACTTGTGCTGCATTGAGGTTTGCAGGTGAGGGGGCCGCTGTTAGTGACGTCACAGCTGATTCAAGTGCTGCTACATCTGAATCAAGTTCGTTGTAAGAGGGAATAATGAGGCCGTCGGCGAGAGACGTCAACATTGTTGTGCGGTCAAAACCATCGTCGGGGCCGTTATCGGTTCCGCCGCAGGCCGTAAGAACGACTGCGGCGGCAACCAGAATGATGAGGTTTTTCATCATGAGATGTCGATATCGTGTAAGAATCACTTGCGGTCCTGAAGAGCGGTCCAGTTCTGACGGAAATCTTCCATCTGCGCGTTACTGAAACCATAAATCGACTGAAGAGAGTTCATCACCAACTGAATATCGGTGAGTGTCGTTGATGGTTGCTGCCAGAATTCATAACATTTCCAACTACCACTTACCGGTGCACGCAACTTTGTCAGAAGGTCATCAATCTGTGCATCGGAAATCTTCTTCTGAGGAATTCCACGCCAGCCTGTGATAAAGCCAACCATCTCGCCGTAGGCATGCATAGCAGATGAACGATCTGCATCGGATGGATTTGTCGTAGCAAGTTTAGAGATGACACTATAACCATAGTTTATAACTGTAGCCATGATAGCCTCTTCCCATGCAAGCCGAACCTTTGCAAGTGCTTCAGTCTTTTCAGCATTAAACGAAGTGCCTGCCTTGGCTGCAGCTTGAGCCCGGATGAGTTCTCGCGAAATCGTTGAATAGAAACCATTCCCGTCAGCCTTGTCACGACGCGCTGCGTATGCGGCCGAAAGCCGATCTGGATTGACTGTGCGGCGGTCAGAATTCGGGAACGACGGATGAGCTCCCCAGAGAGATACAATACGGTCGACGGTTGTGGCAGTGACATCTCCGTCCATCAACTGTGCAGCCTGATGATACAGTGCAGCGGAGAACATGCCCTTTTCTATGATTTGTTCGAGTTCCAGACCATGTTCTTCGAAGAGATACGCACCGTAGACACCGCCATTGCCATTCTCAGCAGGAGAGTTTGACCAGTCATATGAACCGCCGCTTGCTCTTACGGCTTCGTTGATGTAGTCATCAAAGCGCTGGCGATAGTCAAGAGCGAGGGACGAGCGCAGACGATCGCGAAATGAGGAGATGTCTCCTTGATTAATTGTAACTCCAGAAACGCGCGCAGACTTTAGGACGGCGGTGATTCCGTTGATATCAGCCTTCAGATCCGTCTCAAACGCTGTTGAAGCTGCAAACATTGTTGTATCGTATGATGACGGAACCTGCAGCCCCGGAGCAGGGCTCGACGGGTCATCAGAGCAAGCTGTTAGGAGTGCAACAGCTATGAGGATTGGAAGAAGGCGAAACTTCATGTGAACACTGACGAACAAAGTGGGACAAGAATGGTCCGAATTTAAGGCTTATTCAGACCAAGTCCAAATTAAGGTGTGGAAACACCTCCGACCATGATACTCTCTGATACTCTCCGGGAGGATTCTCCCGGAGAATTGGATTGGTAGGG
>DDUR01000090.1:5179-5313 GCA_002344895.1 Ignavibacteria bacterium UBA2333 | reverse complement strand
GTCATGTGGTTCAGTGCCGACGTATGAATGCCTGTCTTCGCAGCAATCTGTGACAGTGCACGATTGTGATCAAGGCGCATCAGCGCAGTGATATTGCGGGGATCAAGGTCTGGTGCACTCTTCTGTGTGATGAG
>DDUR01000090.1:4539-4876 GCA_002344895.1 Ignavibacteria bacterium UBA2333 | reverse complement strand
TGCCTTGCCTTGAACAGTAAAGATTTGTGCATTTGCTTCGAGAAGATCCTTACGCTCCATACCCTTTGAACGTGGACGTGCACCAACAAGAAGTGCATAGTCAGCTTGAGCAAAGGCAACCATCGGATCATCACTCGTTACAATGCCATGCAGCAGTGGAAACGCACAATCTTCGAGTTCCATTGCTACGCCACGGAGAGCATTGAGTGCTGGCGTAAGTTCAAGGAGTTGAAGGATGACGGGTTGATCCTTCCCCAACATCTCTCCACTGGCAATACGGAAAAGAAGGCTGTAGCCAATCTGGCCTGCTGCGCCGGTGACGGCGACACGAACGGGT
>DDUR01000090.1:0-4360 GCA_002344895.1 Ignavibacteria bacterium UBA2333 | reverse complement strand
GGTGACGGCGACACGAACGGGTGACTTCATGGTGTGGTTATAATTGGTGATGGAATGGTCAGAATAAAAAACGCCTCTCAAGGGAGGCGTTTTATGATCGAAGTCAGAACGTCATCAGTTGGCGTTCGGGTAAACCGATACCTTGAGACGTGTGCGATCCTTGCGCTCGAACTTCACCGTACCATCGATGAGAGAGTAGATGGTGTAGTCCTTGCCAAGGCCGACGTTATTACCCGGGTGGATGGCTGTACCACGCTGACGCAGAATGATGCTGCCCGCGAGAACTGCCTGACCGCCGAAGCGCTTCACACCGAGTCGTTTTGCATTGGAGTCGCGACCGTTCTTGGTAGAACCGCCGCCTTTTTTGTGTGCCATTTCGATACCCCTTAGATCTTGATGTCGGTAATGGTGATGCTCGTATAGCTTTGACGGTGGCCGTTGAGCTTCTGATAGCCCTTACGACGCTTCTTGTGGAAGACGAGCACCTTCTCTCCACGCACTTCGCCATTGACAGTAGCCTTAACGGAACCCTTTACAAAGGGTGCGCCAACGGTTACCTTGCCATTGTCCGAAGCGAGGAGGATGTTAGTGAATTCGACCGTCTCACCGGCCTTCTGTTCGAGCAGTGGTACTCGAAGCGTTTGCTTCGGTGCCACGGCGACCTGTGTGCCAGCGATTTCGACGACTGCGTACATGGTGTCTGAGTTGGCTGTGTAGGAAAAAAGGACTTGCAATATACCGCCCAAAGGCCACACGGCCAAATACCTTATGCGATTTTCCACAAGAACCCGGCCACAAACAGAAACCTTTTTTTCGCCCCTTCGTAGCCCCCTTCCCATGCGACGAATTCCCACTGAAGCCATAGTATGGACAGCCGGCCTTGCCGGCCTCGCCATACTTGGTCCGTCCCTCGACGGTCACTTCACCATCTGCGTCCCCAGCCTTCTGGGTTTGGACGGATGTTGGGGTTGTGGACTCGGACGAGCCATTGGTTATCTCTTCCGGGGTGATTTCCAGGCCTCCTGGAATGCACATCCTCTGGCCATACCGGCCGTAGTCGTATTGCTCTATCGTATCACCACCCTTCTTCTTCGTTCACGTACTTTCGCGGGAGCACCCCATGGCTAACACGCTACAATTTCTTCCTGAGCTCGAAGCAGATGAGTTCATGTACGTAAATGAGCTGTTCAGGTCGATGACAGACGAACAGGCCGCTCAGTTCACAATGATGTACCGTTCGCGGAGGAAGGACACACAAATGATGTTGATCCTGTCCGTTGTTGGTCTGTTTGCCGTGCCCGGTTTACAACGATTTGTTGTGGGTAACATCGGTATGGGGCTGCTGTACTTCTTTACCGCAGGCCTATGTCTCATCGGATCAATTGTTGATCTGGTGAACTACCGAAAACTTGCCTCGGAATACAATCAGAAGCAGGCATACGAATGCGCACAAATGATGCGGGCCATCGGTCAGCTCTAACCCTCGCCGTTCTTCTCTTTTTCATCGGCACGTTCGGCAGTTCTGCTGGACGTGCCGGTGACGTTGATGTAGCACCCCCGCGGTTGATCGTTGTTGTAAGTTTTGATCAGCTCCGCGGTGACTATCCAACGTCATTCTCTTCCTACCTCGGTTCCCAAGGTTTTACCAGGCTACGCCGCGAAGGGGTCTGGTTCCCGTCATGTTACTTCGACCATGCAAACCTGATGACAGGGCCTGGCCATGCCACGTTACTAACTGGCTGTTATCCTCATCGATCTGGAATTCCGGCAAACGACTTCTGTGACGAGAACATCGGTCGACGATTCTACTGTTCCGAGGACACGGTTCACGGCTTGTCACCAATGTTACTCGAGTCGCCTACCGTAGGTGACGTGTTACGTGCACAATCGCCGGAATCAAAGGTGATCGGTATTGCCCAGAAAGATCGGGCTGCAATTCTGATGGCTGGCCACGACCCGTCGGCCGTGATCTGGATGGACTTCGGACGCTTGAAGTGGGCAACGTCAACCTACTATCCAAAACCATCGTGGCTTGGAGATCTGAATCAATCGGTGCGTGCCGAGTCACACCTTAACGCTGTGTGGGAAGCTGACAACTCAGATACCGAAGTTGCCGATGATGTTGAAGGTGAAGGATCGTTTACATCGGGCCGACGCACGTTCCCCTATCAACTGCCGTCAGTTGTAGGACGTGACTATGTGAATGACTATGTGCGCCATCCTGTTTCCGTTGAAGACCTGTTTGCAGCGTCACGATTTATTCTGAAAAAGGGGCAAATGGGGCAGGGGCCAACTACAGATGTGTTGTGTATCGGAGTGAGTACAACGGACTTTTTGGGACATACGTTTGGCCCCGATAGTCGCGAAGTGCGAGAGATGTTTGCAGCGTGCGACAGAATACTTGCGGAGTTTATCGACACGCTCGACGCTCAGTATGGCCGCAAGAACTATCTACTCGTTGTGACGTCAGACCATGGCGTTGCACCCGTGCCGGAGATTATTCGACGAGCTGCTGAAGCTCAGAACGCTCAAGTTGATGCCGGAAGAATACCAGAGCGTGTACTTGCTAATGTGATCGACTCTGTTATGAATGTACAGTATGGTCGTCCAACAACACGCTTGTCCGACGTTGCAGACACAACGTGGATTCGTAGTATCGACGAGCCGTCGATCTTCCTTCGTCGTGAACTACTCCGACGTGCGGGCATCGACCTAGGAGAAGCGCGACGACATATTGTGACGGCACTACAAAAGGTGCGGGGTTTACAGTACGTGATTACGTATGACGACCTAGCTGCGGGTGATGCACCGGACAAGATGGAACCTACAACGTGGTCCTACATCTCTGCGAGTTTCCATGCAGGACGTACCGGTGACGTAGTTGTCTATCCACGTCAGTACTGGATTTTTGGGAGTAACGTGGCTACTCATGGTACGCCATATGACTACGACCGCCACGTGCCACTCTATTTGTTTGGCTGGAACGTACGTCCAGCAACGATCAAGAAGACCGTCTCCCCTGCTGACATTGCACCTACCCTTGCATCCTGGTTACGGCTTACAATGCCGCCTGTGGACGGTAAGGTGCTGCCGGTGACTATCGGGACAGCAACTGACGGGCGATAACCATCTTCTGAACTTCTGACGTGCCTTCTCCGATGGTGAGAAGTTTTGAGTCGCGCCAGAACTTCTCGACGGGATACTCCTTGATATAACCGTATCCGCCGTGGATTTGAATTGCTTCTTCGGCGGTACGAACGGCAACTTCAGAAGCAAACAATTTTGCTTGTGATGCTTCAAGGGTAAAGTCGCGTCCTTCATCACGTAACCATGCTGCCTTGTACGTCAGCATACGGGCCGCATCAATCTCCATCGACATGCGCGCCAGCTTGATCTGGATTGCCTGCATCTCTGCCAGTGACTTCCCGAATTGACGTCGTTCCTGGGCATACTTCAGAGCGGCTTCGAATGCGCCTTGGGCAAGACCAACACTTAACGCCGCAATGGAGATACGGCCACCATCGAGAATCTGTAGGGCCTGGAGGAAACCTTCTCCCTCGTTGCCGATAAGATGATCACCTGGTACATGAACGTTATCAAAGGCGAGGCCTGCGGTATCTGAGCAGCGCATGCCAAGTTTATTTTCTTTTTTATTGGCATAGTATCCGGCCATCGACTTATCGATTGCGAAGGCGCTGATACCCTTTTTGCCCTTTGTTGCATCGGTGACGGCCATCACAACGCAGATATCGCCGACATTCCCGTGCGTGATAAAGTTTTTAGATCCATTAAGAATCCAATTGTCACCATCGCGCACGGCTGTTGTTTGAGTGCCACCGGCATCAGATCCGGCATTCGGTTCGGTTAGACCCCATGCACCCATGGTTGCGCCAGCTGCAAGACGCGGCACATACTTCTGACGTAACGATTCAGAACCAAACCGGAAGATGTGGCTCGTGCACAAACCATTGTGCGCAGCAACACCAAGGGCGATCGATGGACAACCGCGGGCCACCTCTTCGACGACCAGGGCATATTCCATGTAGCCCATACCGGAACCGCCGTATTCCGATGGAATCACGATACCGAGATAACCGAGGTCACCAAGCTTTCGGAAGATCTCCGTTGGAAACTCCTGCGACTCATCAAACTCCAGGGCAACCGGAATGATTTCCGATTCCACAAAGGAACGAATGTGTTCGCGCAGTGCGCGTTGATCTTCAGAAATCTCGAATGACGTCATTGGTGTCTCGCAGAAATAGTCACCGGGGAACAGTCGACATGTGTGGGGTGGTTCCCGTAGAAAAGGAACAGCGAATCTACGGATTCACCGGGAGAAGGTGCCGGGGACCTAAAGGTC
>DDUR01000027.1:4817-5318 GCA_002344895.1 Ignavibacteria bacterium UBA2333 | reverse complement strand
CGGGAGAATTCTCCCGGAGAATATGGTGCTTCTATCGTCTGGATCGGTCACTCAACCGTTCTAATGCGTCTCGGCTCGTCCTGGATTCTGACGGATCCGGTCATGTTTGACCGATATGGTATAAATGTCCTTGGATTCACTCTTGGACCACACCGATACTCACGCCCTGCACTACGCGTGGATGATCTTCCAAAGCCTGATCTGGTTCTCTTGTCTCATGCACATCTAGACCACACAGATCTTCCAACCCTCGAAGCACTCACCAATCGATTCCCGAATGAGCTAACTGTCGTGTGCGCGTCTAACACGCAGGACGTTGTTGAAGAACTACCGTGGAAGAGTGTTGGAGAACTTGACTGGGATGACCGTGCCTCCATCAATGGCGTTGATGTGCGGGCCCTGCAGGTGAAACACAACGGACGTCGGTTTCCCGGTGAGCCTTGCCGCGCTGACGGACATCGACGAGGCAGGTCATATAACGGTTACGAGATTGTTGCTGGA
>DDUR01000027.1:0-4610 GCA_002344895.1 Ignavibacteria bacterium UBA2333 | reverse complement strand
AACGGTTACGAGATTGTTGCTGGAGGAGTAAAGGTTGTTTTTGCCGGTGATACGGCATTTACCACGTCGTTCCGCGATGTAGGCTCAAACATTGATGTAGCCTTGATGCCAATAGGAGCTTATCGTCACTGTTCTGAAGATCATTGTACTCCAGAGGAAGGACTGGCAATGACGAACATGATGAAGGCACGATACGTTGTCCCCATCCATTACGGCACATTTAAACAAAGTCAAGAACCTGTATTTGAACCGCTTCAACGACTACGTCGTGCGATGGCAGCCGAACCGGGCAGACTTGCCATCGACGGGATAGGAGGATGCCTGCGGTTAGCCTGAAGGTGCGAAATTGCATTCATGAGCCTTCCTTCATTTGTCCTTCTCGCCGTCAGTGTAACACTTTTTGCATGTACACCGACTTCTTCATCACTACCAGCCGCGTTACCTACAACAAAGGAATTCGCGCAGCAGGAGGTTTGGAATGATGGTAAGGCTGAGATAGCAACATATGATGCTGTGCGAGTTGTGTACGGCAAACCACGTCGCCACACAACGACGATGATTACGGTAAAGGAAGATTTTAACAGTGAGTTTGATGTTAAGACAGATACGTATGATCGTCGTGATCTCCTTGCTGTCATGAAGATTAATCTTGCCTCAACGATTCAAACAGATGCATATCCTTATCACTACCTTACCTCAATGTTCTTTCGACGAGATGATGCAGCCTCGGTCCACAAGGTTGTCTCAACATCACAAGAATGGTGCGGAACAACATTTAAAAGGTTCTCAGGAAGAGGTGACTCTCTCGTTGTCATGTACGATTCATACTGGGATGGAGAAGGTAATGGCGCAACGATCATCAGTCGAGATCTTGTGATTGAGGATCAACTCTTGTATTCACTCCGGTCAATTTCATTTCGCCAAGGAATGACGTTTAGTGCTCGTGTGATTCCATCCATAATCACAAATAAGGCTAAAATCGCAAAACCACAGACGTATACCTTTTCGGTGATGGAAGATGTTTACGACCCATCATCCGAGACAATGTCCGATGTCGGACGTACTTCATGTTGGAGAATAGATATGAAGTCGGCAGACTCTCTTGTTGCCTCGTATTGGTTCAGCATGGATTCGATGCATTATCTCGTACGATACCGACACTCCGATGGAAGACAAATGACTCTTCAGAAGATTCAACGTGATGACTATTGGTCCAAAGAGTAATCCATTCCAGAGTAACTGTCGTCAGAGTAACTATTCACCTAGTAACTATTCACTCGGTAACTATCAGTTTCCGATTACTATCTGGCAAGGGGTAAAAGGGGCTACCTACCAGGCACGATGTCAGGAGTAGTTGGAGCATCGAATGCTGGACGTTGTACCGAATGTATCGAAACATCGAACGAACGTAGTCCCCATGCTTCGTTACGAAGGTTTGGGTGAACGTCACGCAGGCTCCCAATCATGGTGATGGTAAGTGTTCTGTCTGTATGCGCACGTCGAAACTCAAGGCGATAACATGCATCCAAGGTGCCATCATATATACCGGGTTCTGTGAAACGAAAGCCAACAGAATTGTTTGCCATTGCTCCTGAGCGCGCTGGATACAATTTCCCACCAGTAGTATCTGGATAGTTCTGTCGAAATGTCGTTGTCGAAAACGTCGTGGTTATTAGAGTGTCACCATCAAGGATACAAGACCAGGAATCATGATCCTTCGCGCCATCCCATGACCCTAACGTGACGAGCTCAAGAGCAACAGTAACACTATCGTGAGGAACGATTCCGGTCACGACGAGTGTCACCTGTTGATTTCCGAAAGGCCCAAACACCTTGGCCCCTTTATACGCTGTCCACTGAAGCTTACCACTAAAGTCTCCCTTCGATTCCGTCGACCAGTTTGGAGGTATCGGACCTGGTTGTAAGCGAACAATTGGCCTGAGCGATTCTCCGGGAGATTTCTCCCGGAGAATCGAGTCGCTGATAAGTTCTCCGGGAGAACTCTCCCGGAGAATGAAGTCGTTGGTAAACTCTCCGGGAGATTTCTCCCGGAGAATGAAGTCGCTGGTACACTCTCCGGGAAAACTCTCCCGGAGAATGAAGTCGCTGGTAAACTCTCCGGGAGGACTCTCCCGGAGAATGCAACAAGCTCCCGTTACGAGAACCAACATCAATTGCGCGTACATTCGGACAACTTAGCACGGAACACATATGAACACGCTCTTCGGAGACGATCGTCCCGTTGGAACACCACTAGCGGAGCGAATGCGACCATCAACACTTGAAGGTCTCTTCGGACAACAACATCTACTAGGACCCCAAGGCCCCCTTCGCTCCTTTCTCGATCGAAATACTCTTCCGTCAATGATACTCTGGGGACCTCCAGGCACCGGTAAGACAACACTTGCACACGTTGTTACGACGACGTTGGGTTGGCCGATGACTCGCCTGAGTGCCGTTGAAGCTGGTGTAAAGGAACTACGGGAAACACTGCAACGAGCCGAAGCTTACCGTCGCACCGGCGAACCCTTTGTGCTGTTTATTGACGAGATCCACAGGTTTAACAAGGGCCAACAGGATGCCCTTCTTCATGCCGTAGAACGAGGTGTTGTGACACTCATCGGTGCTACGACGGAAAATCCATCGTTTGAAGTAAATGCTGCCTTGTTATCTCGTTGCCAGGTGTACACATTACAATTGTTGACAGACGAGAATATCCGCGAAATCATCGAACATGCACTTTTAACTGACCAAGTTCTACGTTCTCAGAATGTTGTTGTCGATGATCTCGATGTTCTTGTTGAACTGGCCGGCGGTGATGCACGCACAGCGTTGAATGCTCTGGAAACAGCCGTGCTTCTCGCACAGACAAACGCAGAAGGTGTACGGCATATCACTCGTGATGTAATCACGATGGCCGTACAGCGGCGAATCGCGCGATATGATAAGACTGGCGATGCGCATTATGATACGATCTCGGCATTTATAAAGTCGCTGCGTGGTAGCGACCCAGATGCTGCTCTGTTCTACCTCGCTGTGATGATCGATGCCGGGGAAGATCCAACGTTCATAGCTCGACGTCTCATCATCTTCGCTAGCGAAGACATTGGAAACGCCGATCCACATGCACTTACTCTTGCAGTTTCAACATTTCAAGCTCTTGAGAGAATTGGAATGCCCGAAGGACGTATTCCACTCTCACAATGCACGACGTATTTAGCATCAACGGTAAAATCCAATGCATCCTACGTCGCAATCAATACGGCACTTGACCTTGTCCGCAAGAATGTTCGCTGGACGGTTCCTCTCCATCTTCGTAATGCACCAACTCGACTCATGAAAGAATCTGGATATGGTGAGGAGTATAAGTATCCGCATAACTATCCAGGTCACTACGTCGATGTCCGTTATCTCCCTGATGAGATTCCTGATCTCGTTCTATATAATCCCGATGGTATGGGGCGAGAAGGGGCTTTAGCAGAGCGTTTGCATGCTTTGCGGCCAGCACGGTACCAAGAACAGTCAGTTAATCAAACACCAGAATCGGGTGAAATCACAACATGAACTGCACGATCTTCAGCTCTCACGGATTCGAACGCAAGTACCTTGACGAAGCAAATTCCGGTCGACACAACCTGCGATATCTCGACGTCGAACTTCGAGCCTCTACGGCCATTCTTGCTCAAGGAAGCGATAGCTGTGCCATCTTCAGTTCTGACGATGCCTCAGCCGACGTTGTGACGGCACTGTATGATGTTGGGATCCGTAATATCGCTCTCAGAAGTGCGGGATATAATCACGTGGACATTGATGCATGTAGAAAGCTTGGAATCAGGCTTGCTTATGTACCAGAGTACTCTCCATACTCCGTTGCAGAACATACGGTGTTGTTGATGCTTGCTCTCAATCGAAAACTCGTGCGTGCCCACTCACGCGTTCGTGAACTCAACTTCTCGTTAGATGGGCTTGTTGGTTTTGATATGTATGGCAAGACTGTTGGAATACTCGGAGTAGGCAGAATTGGCGCAGCCGCAGCAAGAATTCTCCGTGGCTTTGGTTGTACGCTACTTGGTTACGATCTGACGCCGAGTCAAGAACTCATGAATGAAACCAATATCACCTACACGACGCTTGAGACAGTATGCCGTAACTCAGATATCATTGCCATACTTATGCCGCTCACTCCCAAAACGCATCATCTCATCAACGACGATGCTATCAATAGCATGAAAGAGGGTGTGATGATTGTTAACACAAGCCGAGGTGGCTTGGTTGATACGGCTGCTGCTATACGTGGACTAAAGTCCGGGAAGATTGGCTACCTCGGAGTGGACGTTTATGAACGTGAACACGGAGTCTTCTTTCACGATCGTTCAGATGAAATCCTTCTCGATGATGTACTTGCGCGATTGATGACATTCCCAAACGTCCTGATCACGTCGCATCAGGGATTTCTTACGGCTGAGGCTTTGCGCAACATCTCAGCTGCAACAATTGAGTCCTTGGATGCGTGGCAGATTGGTCTTGACTCGCCAACCAAACTGTAAGTACGGCTACGAAGCCAGGCAAATTCTCCGGGAGAATAACTCCTGAGTCAAAAGGTGCCGGGG
>DDUR01000084.1 GCA_002344895.1 Ignavibacteria bacterium UBA2333 | reverse complement strand
TGCAGAATCGGAGAGGAGTCGTTCACCGGTTTGACCATCATAGAGACTCCAGCGATCTCCATTCACAAGGTCATGCTGGCTCACAAACACCCTCGTCCCGTCTTCCGATACGGCCAAATCAGTGAAGCCCTCCTGATTACTGCCTGCTCGGTACTTCTCGGGGAGAGTCGTCCGTACTTGACCAGTAGCTGCGTTTACCACATAAATCGTGGAATCATAGAAACCGCCAACGACAACCGTCGTTCCGTCGTCGGATAAAAACAATTGTCCACTGGTCGGCAACTCCCAAAGAACAGAGCCAAGTCGCATTTCAGGTAAGTCGTCTTGGGATGTAGGTCCAGTTTCACTGGAGCATGCTAGCAGCATTGTGCCTAGGATCACTGCCAGAACAAGATGTATTTGCATGACTAGTACTCTTCCAACGAACGTATTTAAATCATCATGAGAAAGTACACGTGACAACGCTACTTTAACATTTTTGAATAGGGCAACATACGTCATATTCCGATATCATCTACAACCGTTCGTTCGGCAAAAATGAATAGGCTGCTGGGACGTAGTTCTCGGCTTTGCATGCATACTACCGTAAAACGCATTCAATGTGGGCCAACCTGCGAGAAATCAAGGTATTGCACAAGATGACTACATACGATCAATGTCGGAGTTCGCGCGGAATTCAAGGTCGTGTTTGCAGACATCCGAGATTGTATCAACACAATGCACACTGTCCTAAAACGTACAGGTCTCTCAATGTGGGACAATGAGCTATCAGTTGATGTTAAGATACTACGAAGTGCCGCAAGCCTTCGTAACGTTTTGCAACGGACTCATGATGTTACATCACGCAACGATTTTCGTTAGAATCATTCTCTAGGTAGACAGGAGTTCCGATTCGGACTGTTATAAAGCACACGTCTTGAGTGCACAAGATTCTGCTCGCCCTGGCGCAATTACCATACAGCGGACTTCCGTCGGCGTAGCGGGATTCGAACCCAGTATCCAACACAGACGAATGGAATCGAAACGTATCCAAACAACAGTTGACAATTCAATGGGTTATGTCGATTATGGTTTCGACCGCGTTCGTTAGATTTCGACAAGTTTGGTACCACAACGTCAGTAAAACGTCAGCAGTTTCAACATGCCAAGTTCTAAACGATCTCCTTCGACACGCGCCTCTGGCGTCATTTTACGCGTTCAGAAAGGCAAAAAAGGTGATCACTTATACCTGGACATCCACGATCGAGGAGTGCGCCGCAGGGAGTTCCTGAAACTGTACCTCACAGGCAACCGCGAACTGGACCGAGAAGCCAAACTACTAGCTGAGGAAATCCGATCTCGCCGTCTTCAAGAGCTCCGAGCACGGCAAACTGGAGTCGAGCTACCTGTGTTTAAGCTTGAAGAGGATTTCCTATCCTACTATGCAACTATGGCTGCTCGAAAAGGTAAACCGTGGAAGAACACTTTTGCTCATCCACTACGTTCGCCACGACCGCTACCTTGAAACCCGCGTCATACCGATTGTTTGATCTGCATGACATGTCCGACTCCGTTCTTTGAAACAAGTTGGAGACTAGGACACTGACAACCAAATGGGATACAGATCAAACATCAATACTCGAATCGCATCAAAAATTCCTCGTGACGGACCCCTGTAATCTCCAAAACAACCCTTTTTGGGATCTTACCTAGAGAGTACTGCTCGAAGTTTATGAGGGGAATTTGCTTGTTGCGATATCGAATGTAGACGATAGGGGTGAACTCGAACGTGTCGCGCGCGTGCACCTCTTCGTTTGCCGGTCTTGGAAGTTTTATCTGCCCCACTTCGAAGTACTTCGTCCGTGCGATGACGCCTGCGCCCCTACTTTCGCCGTTGAGAACAGTAACAGTCGCGCTCGAATCGACGCAGAAGGGGTTACCCTGAATGACAAGTGGCACTACTACATCGTTAGTCTCAACAACAATCGTTGAGTCAACCGCACTTACAACGATCGGCGCAGCAAAGTAGAATTCAAGGCAAGGATGGCGACTTACATAATACTTCCACAAAGCACCAACTCCCAAAACAAACAAGAACAGTACGAACAGAACGACCAGCACAGTTCGTAAACGGAATCGCGGAATGTTATGTGATTGTGGAACTTCTCTCGACATCTAATCATGTCCGTTTCGTAGTTGAAATTCACGAAGGTGATTGCTCGAAAGTGTGAGATTGAATTCGTTGTTGGGCTTCCTTAGAGTCGGCTCGTTGCAACATCGGTAGTCGTTGAAATCTATGAATTTTTCTCGAGCTTGATTCCGCATCAAGGAGTGCCATGACACACCATCAAATTCGTTAGTCTCCCGTCGTCCACCGAGAGATGTAGTGTGTGGTTTCCCGGCTTCTTTGTAGTAGCGATAGCATTGGCCCGCTAACTGCAGATGGATGGATGTGTACTTCTTTCCGATCTACCGATCTCCGGCGAGCCTCTTCGAATTTTAATGAGCATTCGGACAACCTCGTCGTGCAACTACCACTTTTAGGCATCGAACCCGGAGAATCATTCCATGATCGGCTCATTTGAGGATAGAGTTTGATCAGGGTGATCGTGCATGGAGAACGGGTAACAAGAACGTCGAAAAATACCACACGAGTGTATCACACAACACGCCACCATGGCACTGCAAGGACAGTGGGAGTGAGCCACCCCATTTGCGAGCCGGTGTGTATCAATAGTCCGGCACGAGATCGTTTGCCGTATTCTGCCTGGAAGCTGAGCAGATGAGTAGCGTCTGAAAGTCGTGGACGCGTGGTGGATTTGACCTCAATTGGGATCAGCTTGCCATCTACCTCAACTACAAGGTCTACTTCTTCGTTTGTTTGGGTGCGCCAGTAGAAGAGTTCCGGCCGACCGATCCGTGCATCACGCCACACCATGAGGTCGTGAAGAATGAAGTTCTCCAGATGTGCGCCCCCCGGTTCCGTGTTATTGGCCAAGTGTAGGGCTAACGCGGTGTCAGACCAGTATAGTTTCGGTGTCTTCATGAGACGTTTTGTTTTGTTCACAGAATATGCCGGCAGACGCACGAGCATATACGATGTCTCCATGATGTTCAACCATCGGTGCACCGTGGCCTGTGGAACACTGATGTCTCGGCTGAGCTCCGTTTGGTTTATCATTTGTCCAAGTCGGTGCGCAGACGCAACCATCAGGCGTCGATAGTCGACAAGATCGCTTATCGCCGCAATGTCATGCAGGTCGCGCTCTAGATACGTTCGCACATAGCCATCAAACCAGATCGATCGATCGCTGGATTTCTGTATCTCAAGCACTGGTGTCGGGTATCCGCCACGTCTCACAAGCCCCTTCCAATCATCTCTTATGGGAGCGCCATTGAGGACGTCTAACCAATCTTCATCATTGGACCCAACAAGCTGTTCCCAGTGTCCGGCACGTCCATCTCCCAACGCCTCAGATCTCGTCATTGGCCACAACGTCAGATAGCTTGCTCGGCCTGCAAGTGATTCACTGACACTCTTTAAGAGCAGCAGATTTGCCGAACCCGTAAGCAAAAATCTGCCCGCCGTTCGGTTACGATCGATCTCGCGCTTGATGGCATGAAGCAGTTCGGGTGCACGCTGTATCTCGTCGATCGTAACTGCCCCCTTGCCCCCTACCAGTGCTTCAGGATTCTTCTTGGCCGCGTGAAGCACATCAAGATCGTCGAGGGAATAGTACGAACGTTTACCAGGAGTAAGCTCTTGGACAAGGGTACTTTTCCCCGTTTGTCGTGAGCCAGTCACCACAACTGCTGGCATGACACGGAGCCTTTCAGCCAGCGCCTTTGTGACCATCCTGTCGTTTGGGAATCTATTCATGACGTGAATAATAACTATTCACGACATGAATAACAACTATCATCAACGACTTGCCGTGCAAAAAACAAAACCCGCTACACAGCCACGTTTCCTTGTGACCATACAACGGGCTTCCGTCGGCGTAGCGGGATTCGAACCCACGACCTCCACTACCCCAAAGTGGCGCGCTACCGGGCTGCGCTATACGCCGAAGGGGCGCAAAATACGGAACGCGGGTGATTTGGGGAGGCAGATGGGGAGGCAGATGGGGTTAAAGGTGGGGAGACAGGTGGGGTTAATGGTGGGGTTAATGG
>DDUR01000087.1 GCA_002344895.1 Ignavibacteria bacterium UBA2333 | reverse complement strand
CCATTAACCCCACCATTAACCCCACCATCCCCCATCTTCCCCATGCCTCCGACCTTCATCCTTGGTGTCTTGATATTCCTCGTGGCTGTGTCACATGGTACTGCACAAACATCCATTCCTGATCTCCAGCGAGAGGGGAAGGCACATGCAGATTCAGCGGCAGCATACGTTGAGCGTCTGCACCTTGTACCGCCGGGATATCAATGGCGGAATGTGCGTGAGGCTGTACGTGATGTTCGACGTGAACGTCGAGCAAATAAACGTGCAGAGTCCGTTCAGGCAGATGTGCGCGATGGTGCGTGGTTTGAAATGGGAAGTATTAATCAGGCTGGACGTGTCCTGTGTACGGCATTTGACTCCGTGACGAATCGTGTGTGGGTAGCTGGTGCCGGCGGAACAATATGGCAAGGTGATATTGAAGGTTATGATTGGAAGTGTCTGAACGACTTTCGGCAAATCGACTATCCTCGACATCTACAATACATACGACTGAGTGATGGTACGGACCGCGTACTCGCTGCCAGCCGCGATGGACATATGTGGTATCGAGATGGAGAAGGGGAGTGGCAAGAGTCTCAAGGACTCACAGAGATACAGCGTGCTGGATACCTTGAGAAAGCGGTTCGCTCAGTGCGAAACGGACAGATAACGACCTACGTGGCTGGCATGGAGGTCGACCGAGATCGTAGTCTGTCGTGGATGGTCTGTTACGAAAGTCGCGACAGTGGGAAGAGTTTTCAAAAAATCTTCCAACGAAACAATCTTTATTCCTTCATCGACATCTGGTCGAACGGTTATGATAAGGTCGTTCTCTCCTTAAACGACACAGTCTACTCCATCGATGCAGAATCGCGAATTGCGCCAATTACAACCGTACCATCAAATGCAGGTGGGTACTTTCGTGGGCGTATCGTGATGAACAGTACGGGACAGCTCTTTGCAATTCGGGAATGGACACCGACGGACATATACTCGTACGATGTCGCGACCGGATGGGTCAAAACAACAGAAATGAATTCCCGTCCCTTCGATAATCGGTCCTTCCACACATCCCTCACCGACCCCAATATGATCCTACTCGGTGCAGTTGAACTTCATCGAAGTGGTAATCAAGGATATGACTTCACAATCGTAAACACATGGGGCGAGTATTACGGTAATCCGGAAGCAAAACTTCATGCCGACATACCGGCAATTGAATCGTACTTCCTCAGTGACGGTCGAGAAGTCATGTTTATCTGTACGGATGGTGGACTCTACGTCTCGTACGATAAGTGCGCAACCGTAAAGAACATCTCCACGTACGGCCTTAACGTATCTCAGTACTACAGTGTTTACACAAGTCGTGACAACGTTAACGTTATCTATGCCGGATCACAAGATCAAGGATTTCAGAGATCACGCATAGAAGAGGGTGGGCCACGGGATTTTGAGCAAACGATTAGTGGTGATTATGCAAACATTGTGAGCACGGACGAGGGACATACACTGTGGACCGTCTATCCGGGATTTGTGATGTACATTCCTGACGCTGAGGACTCATGGCGTCCGGTGTTACAGACATTCCCGCATAGTAAACACCTCTGGTTACCACCACTCGTTGCCCATCCCACAGATCCGAGCCGTGTTTTCCTTGGCGGTGGTTCCAGCATCGGTTCTCTCAAGGGTGGATACATCTACGAGTATCGGGCAGCAGGTAACATTATTTACGTTGACAGTATCCGTCATGACTTTGGTGAAGGAACCTTTGCAAACTCCATTATGGCATTGGCAATTGCAAAGTCTGATCCGTCAGTGATGTACGCAATCACGGAAGATCTCTACTTCTGGAAATCGCTAGAGGATCGCGACTATTGGACACGTCGTGCACGTGTTGGTGGTGGCCACTACTTTGCTGGTCATACAATTAGTGTCGACCCTGACGATGCCGACGTCGTCTACGTTGGTGGAAGTGGTTATGCCAGTTCGGGTGTTGTCCATTCCACGAACGGAGGTGTATCATTTACCCCAATTGATGGCCTACCTCCATGTCTTGTCTTGGACCTTGCATTGTCGAGTGACAAGTCCAGACTCTACGCCGCAACGGACGTTGGTGCCTTTGTGTACGATTTCACCACAACAACGTGGACAGATCTAACGGAACTTGGCGGTCCAGATCAGGAATACTGGTCGGTTGACTACATCCCTGCACTCAAAACAGCCCGATTTGGAACCTACGGTCGTGGTATCTGGGACTATCGCGAAGTCATTTCCGACGTAACTGTAGATTCACCGCAAGCACTCACAATGCTGAACGTCAGCTCCACCCTTACACCATCTGGGCCACGTATTGTGGTAGAGCTTGGTCAAGGGGCAGAAGGGGCAACCGCCCGCTGGTATGACGTTAACGGTCGTTTGATCACAACAACAACGTACACCACCAACGAACCAACATTCACGATCACTGACATCCCAGATGGATCACCGGTTATGGTTGTAATCACAACACCACGCGGTGTTGGAGGAACGGTAATAGCGAGATAGTGGGTGTTCGGCTTCGCCTCACGAGGTGCTCAGCTTCGCTTCGCGGGGGGCTCAGCTTCGCTTCGCGGGGTGCTCCGCTTCGCTTCGCGGGGGGCTCAGCTTTGCTT
>DDUR01000059.1 GCA_002344895.1 Ignavibacteria bacterium UBA2333 | reverse complement strand
GTGGGGAGGCAGATGGGGTTAAAGATGGGGAGGCAGGTAGAGAGGAAGATGCGGAGGCAGTATGGGCAAAAAAAAAGCGCTCGTAAGAGCGCTTTTTTGGTTCAACGGTTGGTTCAGTTGTAGGGTGCCCCCCACCTCAATGCCCCGTCGTATCCGTTGACGTGGCGAGGCGCACAACATCATTTTCTGTGATGCGGCGGCCTCCGAGTAGGCGTTTGGAATAGTATGTCGACTCCAGTGATGAAATCGTCACACCATACCGTGAGGATGCATGAGCAAAAAGGTTATCACCCAGGTAGATACCAACGTGGGAGACGCGGGCATGGCGACGCGTGTGGAAAAAGACAAGGTCACCAAACTGGAGATCACGACGTGAGACAGGAACACCAACGCCGATCTGCATCGCAGCCGTCCGAGGTAGTTCCATGTTTGCCGTTGAGGTAAAGACCATCCGTGTAAATGCAGAGCAGTCAATACCAGTACGCGTCATACCACCAAAGTGATACCGTGTACCGAGCCAGTCCATGATCACGTCCATGACCTTCTGTTTTTCGATGCCGGCCTCCGTCATTTCGTCGGCGCCACCATCGTCAACATATCGAAGCCATAACGTGCGGAACCCGTCAATGTCAACCGTTACGTCGTCTTCTTGTTCGAGTTCTGCGAGGTCTTCGCTTTCATCGAACTCTTCTGCGACGTCCTGTGTCGAAGTGGCGTCTTCGCCATCTTCCTGAATGAGGCGTCTTGCCGTTTCTGTGGCTTCCTTGTCCGTAACTGCAGGTTGAATACCTGCCAGTTTACAGAGCTCCGTGCTCTGTGTGCGAACAAGTTCCATCGCTTGGCGTTTGCCCTCGGCGCGTGCAGCAGGAGTACACTTGCTGCGGCGTGCGCGTCGGCCGATGCGCTTTTTCTTTTTGCTGACCGTTTGATAGGTCTTCCCCTTCGGACGGGCCTCGGCTGAAACCGGGGATAGCGTCAAAAGGGCAAAAAGTGCAACGATCGATACGCACAACATCGTCATGCCGGGGATCTTGCTCATACGCAATCTCCTTTGTTGTGCTGAAAAAAGTTTTTTAAACAAGCTTTGGAAAAAGCTTTTCCTTAGTTACCAACCTTAAACACGCGCTCAAGGTGTAACCTGTCCGATCCGTTTACGATGAAGCCGTGAACGTTCGGCTGTGTGAGTCGTAGAATCACGTCGTAGTACAAGAAGACCCAAGGAGCCTCCTCGAGGACAATGTGTTCCATTTGGTGATAGAGCGCGGCGCGCTCCGACTCTGATAGACGTGGCTGAAGGGCCAGTCTGTACAAGGAATCTGCAGCTGCAGATGTGAAGTGTGTGGTGTTGGGTCCGTTCGGCGATCGATTCGCCGAAATGAACAAGGCCAAAAAGTTTTCCGGGTCGGGGTAGTCCCCTATCCAGCTTGTCCTCCAGAGCGTGAGTTCACCATTACGAACCATAGAAAGGTGTCGTGGGAAGTCAATCTGCCGGAGCTCAACGTCAACTCCGATATCCCGCCACATCTCCTGGACGGCCTCGGCAACGGACGCTGTCCGCTGACTCGTACCGAGTTGAAGGAGTAGTTTCGGAATCCCCTTTCCGTTTGGATAACCGGCCTCAGCCAGAAGTTGTCGCGCACGTTCGGGGTCAAATCGATATCCACGCACGGTATCGGAGAATCCGGGAATCGACGGTGGCAGAACGCCATGTCGTGCCGGAATTCCTCGTCCATACAGTAAATACGTCACGATTCGGTGTCTGTCGATGGCATAGTTTAATGCCTGCCGAATCTTTCGGGATGATGCAAGGGGAACGGATTTCGCAACAGGAAATGTTGTATCGAGTTGTATGCCGTAGTACTCTATGGACTGTCCGGATGTCCGGTAGACGCGAAAGCGATCATACGGGGGCCGGAGCTTGCCATTTGCTTCGAACACGGCGGGCGCGAACGAGGCATCGACATTAAACACTGCATCGAGATTACCGCGAACAAATTCAAGGAACTCGTTTTTAGGGTCTCGCAAGAAGGTCACCACAACATCTCCGAGATACGGAAGACGTCGGCCGGTGTCATCTGTCTTAAAATAGTGTTTGTTACGAACCAACCGTAACCTCACATCTGGCACCCAGGTGTCGACAACAAACGGGCCCGTACCAACGGGATGTCGTCCGAAATCAACTCCGTACGCGCGCACCGCCTCATGTGGGACGATGTAGCCGTACGGCATTGTCATTACTGCCAGGAAGGGGGCAAACGGGGCTGTCAATCGTATACGGATGACAGAGTCGTTAACAACATTCAAACCTCGGATTGAGCCCCCTTGCCCCTTCTTCGAAGCGAGGAAAAATTCCTGCGCCCCGTCGATACGGGTTCGGAAGGCCCAGAGACCGGTAGACTTTGTGCGGGCATCACAGATACGTTCGATGGAATATCGAACATCATCTGCAACAAGCCGACGTGTCTGCCGCTCTCCGAAACAGGGATCACGATGAAACCAGACGTCCGTTCTCAGAACGAAGGTCCATTCGTAACCGCTTTCATCAACAGACCACGACTGCGCTAACGAGGGCACAATACGTTGTTGTGAATCAAGCTCAACGAGACCATTAAAAATCTGTCCCGTTACCCACCCGGCCGCACGCGTTCCCGCAAGAGCTGGGTCGAGGCTTGCTAATCCTTCTCCTTCATTATACCGAAACGTATCCTTCGTCTGCTCCCATGTAGGTTTGTCACCAACACAGGAAACAAGACAGAAAAGAACGCTCAGTCGAATTGTCAAAGAACGCGAATCGTGGCGCAACCTGTGCAGAAATGTTGACACCGCGTTCATAGTCGGGTGCAAAACTACACAGTTCTCCGTAATTTGCGGTATGCGATTACTGGCAATCGTGATTCTTCTCTCCATGACGGTCACTTCAATGATACCTCGAAGTGACGTGAGAGAATTACAGCGATTCGCCGGACTAGCGCAACATTACGTACACCATGTGGTAGACCATGGTGATAGTGGTAACGTCCTGGCGTTTGTATGGGAGCATCTAGCTTCGAACCAGCCAGACGCTGAACACAATGATTTACCGATACTTGGCGGCACCCTTGTGACGTCAGCACCACCATATGTTACTTCTCGTGCCGTAGAAGTTCCTGCAATTCCTTGTAGTTACGCGGTTATCCACATTACAGCTCAGGAACGCTGCCCCGCCCTTGGTTTTACGGGCGCTGTGTTCCATCCCCCTCGCAAAAGGACTGTCTGACCTGCCGTTGACGGTACGGCCTACCGTCTACCTTACCAGACAGTACGTTCACCTTTGGCGAAAGGGTCGTCATGTACGACCGTATTATTTCAGCCTCGATCCGACATCCATTGATGGTCGGTATTGGCACATTGGCCATCATTATCTGGGGCACCTTTGCGTTGCTGCGACTGCCCGTTGACGCAGTCCCAGATATCACCAACAACCAGGTTCAGGTTGTTACCACCTCTCCATCACTTGCTCCGCAAGAAGTAGAACGGTACGTGACGGTACCCGTTGAACTGGCCGTCGCAACCGTGCCCGACATCGTTGAACTTCGGTCGATCTCACGTTTTGGGTTGTCCGTTGTGACAATTGTCTTCCGCGACGGTGTTGACATTCACCGGGCACGCAGTCAAATTGATCAGCGACTGGCCGATGTTGCCGAGTCAATTCCCACAACGATCGGTGTGCCGATGATGGCTCCGATTACAACGGGCCTCGGCGAGATCTTTCAGTATGTCCTGCGTGTTGACGAAGCCCATAAACATGTTTACGACAACATGGAATTACGAACGATTCAGGATCGGATCGTTCGTCGAGGTGTACTCGGTGTTCCCGGTGTTGCAGACGTTTCGAGTTTTGGTGGTTATGTACGTCAAACAGAAATCGCGGTACGTGTTGATGTGCTTGCAACACGCGGTATCACCATTGCCGACATTGCAACGGCAGTGGATCGTAACTCACGCAATGGCGGTGGAGCTTATATCGAACGTGGACGGAACCTTGCCTATGTGCGAACAGAGGGTGCTTTTGAGTCGCTTGATGATGTACGTGCCGTAGCTGTTGATACAACATCGGATGGCGCAGTTATTACCATTGCCGACATAGCCGACGTGCGGAATGGCTCTGCAATTCGGTATGGTGCTCTCACGGTTGATGACGTTGGTGAGACAGCAGGTGGAATCGTTCTTATGATGAAGGGTGCAAACTCTTCGGCCGTGATTCATGCCGTAAAAGAACGTATGACAGAGATCTCACGGTCTCTTCCAGCCGGTGTTAGCATTGAACCCTTTCTTGACAGGACGGACCTTGTTGATCGGGCGATTTCGACGGTAACACGGAATCTTGTTGAAGGTGCACTGATAGTCATCGGTGTTCTTGTTCTTATGCTCGGCAACATGCGAGCAGGAATCATTGTAGCAAGTGTTATTCCCCTCTCGATGCTGATTGCCATCGGTTGTATGGATCTCTTTGGTGTTTCCGGCAACCTCATGTCACTCGGTGCCATCGACTTCGGTCTCATCGTTGATGGCGCAGTGATTGTTGTAGAACACGTGTTACATGCACTCCATGGGAAACGGCAGGCAACGAAGGACGATATACGCTTTGCGGCAACAGACATACGGAGGAGTGCGGCTTTTGGCGAAGTGGTAATCCTCATTGTCTATCTACCCATCCTCGCCCTTGAAGGAATTGAAGGCAAGATGTTCGCACCGATGGCACAGACCGTCATCTTCGCCATCATCGGTGCCTTTGTTCTGAGTACAACATATGTGCCCATGATGGCATCAATCTTTCTGCGTCGGTCGCACTCAACCTGGTCGTTTGCAGAAAAGTTTGTTGATCTCATACGTCGTGCCTACGTACCTGCACGGAACGTCGCCCTTCGCAAACCAGCTATCGTAGTCGTAATGTCTGTACTCGCCCTTGGTGTGGCAGTATTCCTCTTCACCCGTCTTGGTGCAGAGTTTATACCACAACTCGACGAAGGTGACTTTGCCGTTGAGACCCGTCTTCCAACAGGCACATCGTTATCGGCAACGGTTGATGTTGCCATGGAAGCATCTCGCATTCTCACAACGAAGTTTCCAGAAGTAGAACGTGTTGTGGGGAAGATTGGCACGAGTGAGATTCCGCTTGATCCTATGCCAATCGAAGTGGGTGATCTCATCGTTGTGCTCAAACCGAAGGACGAGTGGCAAACAGCGTTTGATCGTGTGGCCCTTGCCAGCGCTATGGAACGAGAACTCTCCCAACAGTTACCCGGTGTTGAGTTTGGATTTCAGCAGCCGATTCAAATGCGATTTAATGAGCTGCTCACAGGCGCACGTCAGGATGTTGTGATAAAGATTTTTGGTGATGACATGACAACCCTTCAACAGATTGCCAGCGAGGTTGGTCGTATCGCTGCCGACGTTCCTGGAGCAACCGATGTCTGGGTTGAACCCGTCGAAGGTCTACCACAGATATCCATCCGCACACTACGTCCAGCGCTCGCTGCCTTCTCAGCAACCGTTGATGACGTTGACCGAACCGTTTCTGCTGCCTTCGCCGGCACTACGGTTGGATGGATGTTTGCTAATGATCAGCGTATTGACGTCGTGGTCCGACTCGACAGTACGGAACGTCGTGGACTTGATGATGTACGCTTGTTGCCAATTCCAACAGCGAAGGGAATTGTGCCTCTTCAAGAACTTGCCGACGTGCGAGAGATTGAGGGGCCCAATCAGATCCAACGTGAGGGTACACGACGACGTATTGCTGTTGGTTTTAACATCCGAGGTCGGGACGTACAAAGTGTTGTACAAGATGTTCAGACACGGATTGCTGCCGAGGGTGTAATACCGCCGGGTACATCGTTACAATATGGCGGACAGTTTGAGAACCTCTCTCGTGCACTGGCTCGACTTGAACTCGTTGTTCCCTTGTCGTTACTGCTCATCTTTCTTCTTCTACTCTGGACGTTTCATGACGTCGGCACGGCGGCCCTGATCTTCACAGCTGTTCCACTTGCATCGATTGGCGGCGTAGCTGCTCTGTGGTCACGAAACATGCCGTTCTCGATATCGGCAGGTATCGGCTTTATTGCCTTGTTTGGTGTTGCTGTCCTCAACGGCATTGTCCTCTTACGATCCTTTGCCTCCTTACGTCAAGCCGGTCGAACGTCGATCTACCGTATCGTCATTGAAGGCACGTCAACTCGCCTCCGTCCCGTCGTAATGACAGCTCTTGTTGCCTCACTGGGATTTTTGCCCATGGCCATCAGCACGGGTGATGGTGCGGAAGTACAACGGCCACTGGCTACGGTGGTGATTGGTGGACTTGTAACATCGACATTACTCACGCTGGTTGTCCTGCCGATCCTTTACGTCTTCCTCTGGAAACGACGTGAACGCCGATCATCATCAACAACATCATCATCAACATCATCATCCGGCACAACACCATCAGCAACCGCTGCAATCTTCCTGATGGTACTTGTGTCATCGATGCTCTTACCATCAAACGACCTTGCTGCAGCACCGGAGTACGACCGACGTCGTGCGCATGAACGACTTGATAGTGTTGACATTTCTGTTCGTCGTGCTCGTGCTCGAGTGAGCGAGTTGACTGCAAGTCGTCTGTCAGCCGTCGACCTCGGGCCAACGGTGCTCCGAGCTATGTACGGTCAGTACAACACCGCTGTTAACGACCTCAACATCACTGTTGAACAAACCTTTCCGTTTCCCACTCGACTGGCAGCTGGTGTAGATGCAATTGATGCGGAGACTGACGCGGCAGCGTCACAACTTCGACTTGAACAACGGCGCATTCGTGCCGTCTACGATTCGTTGTGGATTACCCTGATTGGCTTTCAGAGGCAGCAGGAAGAAATCGACTCCTTGCTTGTGATCGCACAACGACTCACCACTACACTTCAGGCACAACAACAGGCCGGTGCTCTTCGGCGACTTGACGTCTTGCAGGTGGAGCGCACAACAAACCTTCTCGCATATCGGCGTTCCGAAATACAGAACAACATTCTCGAAACGGAGTTTGCACTTCGTACTCTGCTTGATGTTGACGAGGCGAGCTTTATCACAGGTCCTCGTGAACTCGAAGAACTCTCAACGACAATCGAAGGCTCATCAACACTGTCATTGGCCTATGCCGATGCAGCTACAACGGCACTATCGAGTATTCGTGCACAACGCCATGTCGTAACACAAAACAGACTTCCCGACATCATCGTTGGAGTGTTTGACCAGTCATTATCGGGTGATCAAACCATCTCCGGTGTAACCACAACGTACGATCGAAGTGATCGCTTCCGTGGTGTGACGTTCGGAATCAGTGTACCGTTGTGGCAACGACATATCTCGGCACAGCTCGAAGCGATTGATGTGCGAACAATGATGGTCAGTGAAGAGCAGCAACGCACACTGCGCTGTATGGACCGTCGGCAGCTTGCCGCACGGCAACGCATTACCGCATACATCACGATGCTTCGGTCACTACAAGACAGCGTCCTGCCTCATGCCGAAGAATCTGTCAACCTCGCAACTCTTGCATGGTCCAGTGGCGACGTATCATGGGCCGACGTTGCCGCAGCACTTGAAGGCCTTCACAGCACACGACTGTTTATCATCGATACACGTGTCCGCTTGGCTCACTCCATCACCGAACTCCGCACGCTAACACAACCATGAAAACGACCCTAACTTTCACAGCCATTGTTGTCGTGATCGCCCTGCTCACCGGATGTTCCGGTGCTGATACAGAGACAGCTGACACATCGGCAACACCACCATCAACAACATCCGACACCATCGTTGTTGACGATGCACGCCGGCGTCGGCTTGACCTCCGTGACGTCACCATCATCACCGACACCGTCTCCCCTACCGTTACTGTGTACGGCACTCTTGACGTCGACGCGATGGACAGGGCTGCCGTTGCACCTGTACTCGGTGGACGGCTACAACAGATCAACGTCCGTCCCGGATCCTACGTCCGCAAGGGCGAATTACTTGCCGTTGTTAACAACCCCGACATCGCCACCTTACAAGAATCACTCCTTGTTCTCCGTGCTCGTAAAACGGCGGCTGAGGCTGAACTCACACGACAGACCACATTACGCTCGCGTGATGCTGGTGTAGGACGTTCGTACGAGACTGCTGAAGCTGAACTGGCAACCATAACGGCACAACTCCGCAGTCGTGAAGAACAACTTCAGCTTGCAGGTATATCACCTCAAACACTCACGTCGGCAACCATCACAACATCCGCTCGAGTCCTATCACCACTTGAAGGATGGGTCACGAGCATCCCCACAACACGAGGTGTATGGGTCAGCCCCCAGGACACCATTGCCATTGTCGTCTCCCGCAGCGGCCTCTTTGCCACCTTCACCGTCTTCCAGCGCGACATCGACATGGCAACCATTGGTGCACCGTTCACCGTGCAACTCACAACGGATTCCACAAAAACCCTTATGGGCGTCATTGATCGTATTGTCCCCTCAGCCGCCAACGACGGTAGCGTCCGTGTTTACGGAAACCTTCACACTTCACCATCAACATCTTGGGCCCTGCCCGGCATCCGCATCATTGCCAACATCAACGGTCCAGCCCACCCCGCTGTTATCGTCCCAACTGACGCCATCATCACACGCGGCACAACATCGTTCATTCGAATACGCATCAATCCAACAACCTACGTCCACACCCCTGTCACCGTCTCCCGGAGAATCGGCAACCTCACCATACTCTCCGATGCCGACACACTTGTCGGACGTGTTGTTGGTGTAACAAAGGGATTTTGGTGACGCTGGCCGACGCTGGGTGACGCTGGGTGACGCTGGGTGACGCTGGGTGACGCTGGCCGACGCTGGGTGACGCTGGCCAACGCTGGGTGACGCGGGGTGACGCTGGGTTAC
>DDUR01000091.1 GCA_002344895.1 Ignavibacteria bacterium UBA2333 | reverse complement strand
ATTGATCTGATAGCCCGACGATATAACCATTGCAGGGTAGATCTCGGTGTTTTTTTCGTTTGGAAACAGGATTTCGTCGATACGTACATGATAACTGGTATCCGGCGACATAATGGTAATGTGCAAATGGCACGTAGTATTTTTTGCTACGACGTAGGCCGTAATGACTGGATCGATTGTGTCGAGTGGACGCGCTACCACATTCGGCAAACTCAAGACCAAAAACATGGCAAGTATCCATGTGAAGATGGATGATCTGACATTTGTTTTTGGTATTATGTTGATGCTCTTCATTGTTTCTTGTTTCCAGCTTCTTTTTCGGCTTCTGCTGCACGTTTCTCAACTCTTGGAAGTTTATGCCACCAACCATACTGTGATGAGTTCTTGCGGAACTGCAGATAGAAGACAACGTGGGCTGCATATTCATGAGCGGTAATCGAACCACGTGGCTTACTCGAGTGAGTTGTTATTGCCGGAGACAGTAGGACTCGAATATTCCTATCGGGTGAAAACATCTTTGCTGACGGCTCGATATCGCTTGGAATTCTTTCCGGTCTCGGAACAAGAGTCATGCCAAAGGCCATCTTCTGAGGTACTCCGTCCTGCACTCCATTTCCTGCTGCATGTCTTAACCGCCCTTCATGCGAGGTTCCCTCTTCGTCGACATACTCAAATGCTGTTGTTTTTTGAAAGACGACTGTTTCTTCGGCGTCAGCTAGGTACAACAAGTCTGATACGTTTTCTGACGCGCCTGCTTTCTCAAGTGATTCCCGAAGTAAGGATGCATCGAGTTTGCCATCAACAAATTTTACGTATTCCTGATGTGTAAGAGGAACGCTTTCCTTAATGGCATACTCCGAGAACTTATCGGCAGCTTCTACGACATCACCCCCTCTATCCATCAGTGATGTTGGCATGTTAAGAGCATACTGATACGGCTGCAGCGTGATATACATCCCCCACAACGGATCGGTACTCATAAACCGGCCGTACTCAGGTTCATAGAGGCGGACGCCGTAAAAACCGAGGTCGGACTCGACGTCGTGTTCGCGGCCGATGTAGCCCGTTCTTGCCCCTTCACCAGCATCGCTGGTGACTTCTCCGAAGGCGTTGTGGAGCTGGCTTTGCATCAAAACGCTGGGTTACGCTGGGTTACGATGGGTTACGATGGATTACGATGGGTTACGATGGATGACGATAACTGCGGTCAAAGTACACCGAGTACCCTGATCTTACCTCGTGAATATAACATTATGCAGTGTAGTCCGCGATGTATTTCTACGGTCTCCTCAGTCGTCGTAGTACTTATGTATCAGTCGTTTGGCGAGGTAGCCCCAGACGATAAACTCATTATCAAAGACGACCTTATCTCCAGCGATGACAATTGACATCATATGATTCTTATCCATACGACGCCGCATAAATTCTTCGCACGATGTGTTACCCGCCGAATCGAATGGCACGTGACCGCTGGCACACTCTATGTCTAGGTCGTCTACTATATACTTCACCCCCTTGCCGATATTCTTCGGTAGGTTTGTCGTGTAGGCAGATCCACTGAGGTAGCTGTCCCCTGTGTAATAATCCATCTTCGTTACGACACGACGAATAGCGATTCCTGTAGCGCTGCGCAGAGAATCTAAACTGTTAATGGGAATATCAATGTCCCAACAAAGAATATCCATCTTTGTATTTACGGTATACGTTCGCCATTCCTGAGCTTGTAGTTCAACATTCCAAAACAACACTGATCGAAGAAACGTATTCTTGGTTAAGAGTGCGAGATCAATTGGCGCTGTGGCGTATAGAACTATCAAGTCATCAAGTCTCTTCAACTTCTCAAGGTTCTCGAGATCAACGGTTGCTGCGGTGTCATGAAATACTAAGTGTTTGATGGATGGATCGCTGCCGATGTACGGAAGAATCTGCGCAAACGTCCCTGGCGGGCAGCTTATCACATCGACAAACAATGCTTTAGTACAGACTGATCCCACAAGCCTACGAAGACTATCCGGAAGTGCTTCTACTCCTATGATATTCACACTTGCTGGCCTTTTAACGAGCATTGAAAGACTTTTTACATCTTCAGAGTGGTCAAGTTTAAAGGTTGTGCCTCCATTCTTAAACTCATCGATGACTATCTTGCCTAATGAGACGTCTTGTGCCCGGCAATGATACGTTGTTACTATTGCTGCGAGCGTACCAATGAAAAGCACAATTGTAGTACGCATTATTTTTCTTCTTTATTGTGCTTATAAATTATTTCCAGCGCTCGTTGATTCGTTTTCACCACTGGATGGTTCTTCGTTGAATAGAACGTGATGGTAAAGCTACCTTGCTGATTCCGCGGATACAGAATCATCCCAGGCACGTTACGCCCTTCTGCTACTGCGTGATCGGCACCACTCGGGTCAGCCGACCCTTGAACCATGGACATCTTTCCAGGCGCGATCTCCCAGTTTGGATGTGAATGCACGGTCATTGCAGGTTTTGTACCCTCCTCCTTGATTGCTTCGAATGAAGGTGTCAAATTCATTTGTGGCGGATTACTTATGCCTGTAGCGATTGGTCCAGCTGGTGACATGTGTAGATTGCCCTGATCATCTACCACACCACCGAATTCGCGTATCTCACCTCTTTTTGCCGCTCCGCCAATTTGATTAATAATCTTGCCGTACGCATCAGCACTAGGCAGTTCGTACACACCAAAATTCCCCTCCAACATGGTTGGATCAGCACCCTCAAAGTCTTTAGCTGTTAGGATGAACAAACGTCCGTCATTTACACCATCACTGCCAAAGTGCTTTCCTTCCTCATCAAAGAAGTCACCCATGCCTCCTCGGTCCGTGCGGAAAAGTGGCTGGTTTCGGCAATAGTGGTACGGTTGTAATGTTATGAACTCTCCCCACAACGGATCGGTACTCATAAACCGTCCGTACTCAGGTTCGTAGAGGCGGACGCCGTAAAAACCGAGGTCGGACTCGACGTCGTGTTCGCGGCCAATGTAGCCCGTTCTCGCCCCTTCACCAACATCGCTGGTGACTTCTCCGAAGGCGTTGTGGAGCTGGCTTTGCATCGGTGCTGCGTCGGTTGAGAGGGTGAGACGTGTGGAGCCAAGATGGTCCGTAATCACGACGTTTCGCGTGCCGTCGGGACGCATAATAATACGGCTTTGGGCTGGACCGTAGGAGTTATGTTCTACGGGCCAGATCCAGACCGTGCCGGCAGGTTGACCACACCAGTCTGCCTGGAGTCCGTTATACGTCATCAACTGCTTGGCATCTGCACCAAGCAACGTATACGTCCACTGTAAACCGTTATTGAGTGTTCCGTTGGCATTGGCGTACTGACGCTTTTGTTCGCGTTCCTGGAGTGGACCAAAACGATAGCGCCATTCATCGTAGGGAACGAGTGTGGCGTCAGCTGTGCATGTCTCACCGCCTGTAGCGGAGGCAACATCACGACGGCGCTTATATACCTCGATAAGGTTAAAGGCGTCGTAGCTGAAG
>DDUR01000088.1 GCA_002344895.1 Ignavibacteria bacterium UBA2333 | reverse complement strand
ATCACGACGTTTCGCGTGCCGTCGTGACGGGTAATAATACGGCTTTGGGCTGGACCGTAGGAATTATGTTGTACACGCACACAACCAACATTCTGGTCTGAATTGAGCAGCCACATGCTCTCCTTTGGACCTGTCGATACACGTCCGTTTCGACTCCGCTATTCCGTCAAATACTTGATCACTCTACGTGCCAGACTTCCTTGAATTGCGAAAGTATCATCAACTAGAACCTCTTGGTCACTGACCACTGTTATGTGCTTGGCTCGGTCATTTTTCATAATCGCGGAACAAAAACTTCCTGGCGATTCATGTTCGGAGAACGATTGTCTTCCCAAAATACATTGTACTTTAAAATCATGCAGAGCTCGTGATTGTTTGACGCGAGTATGTTCTTTCGTTCTTATGATCAAATTGTCCGAACTGATCGCGAATATGGCATCTGGCAGTTGCAATGGGTAAGCGACGATATATATACCTGTTTTCTGAAAAAGATTGCTCCATCGTTCTGTATCGCCGTCTACCACAAATTGGCTGTCCAAATACACGATCAAACTCGTATTGATAAATTCACTATCAGAGGACATCAAGTCAATCCCCGAGTTTGTGATTTCAACCTCAGAAAGATGTGGCAGGTTGACCGCAAGCTTCAGGACGGGAACATCGTCCGTCGCTCTCAATCGAATTGTGGTGAGTTTCGCTGATGATGCAAGAGAGGACCAATGCATTCCCATCTTTGTTTGTTCGATTGTGAGTGCAACCAAATCTGAATGCACGTCACGGATATAGTCTGCGACAAACTCAGCCGAGCAGTTTCTGAGATTTGCACCTTCGTATAAATCCACCTGTTTGATAAGTAGAGCGATATCCGGTATGTTGCTTTTGTTTGCATTATGTACTCCAATAAGGTGATATCGCATTCCGCTCTTTGCCTCGAGATGTTCATACTCACGACAATGTGAGCACAACTCTACAATTGCAACTGAGTCACCGATGCTGTATTCCAGAGCACACGTGAATTCGTGCAGTGGGCCGTTTCCATGACCGTGCGCATATTCAAAGGCAGACATTGTTGTAACAACGTGCCAATGTAACTTGTCGTTGATCTGGACGGAAAAACATGCGATTGAACTGGAAGCCAGTGTAATCACGAACATTGCACCAAATCGCAAGAGGAGCTTTGCGAACTTCACCAAAGACCATTCTCCTATGATCATTCTCCTGTTACTCCTTAGTTTCATGCTTAATCGCTTTTTCTATCGCAGTTTTTGTTGTCTTCAGTTCGGCCCCCTGTTTAACACCCGAGAAGAAAGTAAACCTCGCGTTCATCTTATTAGTGAACGGGAAAATCGTTAAGACGACAGTCTTCAGTTCGAAGGCAGCTTGCTTGTCGCGTCCTGATGGACTTGAAGTGAAGAATAAGCTACTTCCTTTGCCGCCTACTTCGAGGTTAGGGTGACTGTGCACAATCATTTTCAACTTGTCATTTGAGTTCGCGAGTTTTGAGAGTGCCGGATTGATATCAATCTCTGCAGACGAGTTTGCACCATCGATCCTAGGTCCTGACGGAGTCTCATAGAATTTTCCACTCTCACCAATCACACCTCCGTATTCGCGATTGTAGTTTGGCCCTATTGACCATCTGACGACATTGTCACTAATCTCAGACATTTCGTTTTTAGTTGGCAATAGAAACATCCCTGGCTGCTCCCTGAGGTTCTCCTTAGGATCTGCCGACTCATACACGCTCTTCTCAGCCATAAACTTCATGCCATCATTCACGCCGTCAGATTTCACGAAGTTTCCTTCCTCATCAAAGAAGTCACCCATGCCTCCTCGGTCCGTGCGGAAAAGTGGCTGGTTTCGGCAATAGTGGTACGGTTGTAGTGTTATATACTCTCCCCACAGCGGATCGGTACTCATAAACCGGCCGTACTCAGGTTCATAGAGGCGGACGCCGTAAAAACCGAGGTCGGACTCGACGTCGTGTTCGCGGCCGATGTAGCCCGTTCTCGCCCCATCACCAACATCGCTGGTGACTTCTCCGAAGGCATTGTGGAGCTGGCTTTGCATGGGTGCTGCGTCGGTTGAGAGGGTGAGACGTGTGGAGCCCAGGTGGTCCGTGATCACGACGTTTCGCGTGCCGTCGGGACGCATAATAATACGGCTTTGGGCTGGACCGTAGCAGATGGGGGATGGTGGGTGAAGATGAGGGATGGTGAGGGAAGATGGGAGGGTACGAGTTTGTTATTGCGGCAAGCTGAGGTTGGTAACGCTAGTAGCATCACAGGTAGCGCTGTAAGTAGCAGATGTAGAGTCTCTTACAATTTTTCCTTCTGTTGTTCACGCCATCTTTTTCGATAGCGGTACAGCACTCTCTCTAGGTATAGGCACAGGATGAGGCCAGCTAGGTATAGTAAAACTAATGCTTTCCATGCTTGTGGGTCGTTCGCATCTCTAGCTGTCCATTTATACACCACGAGAACAAAGCCAATAGTACTGCCCGTTATGAATATGCGTGAAGCTGCAGCTACGGCATAGTAAAGTGCGTGCTGTTCAAATCGAAGGTTTTTCATGAAGTGTCTTTCAGATGGTGCGATACGACACCGTTTTATCAAGTTATGACGTGAACTACAAATGCCTACATAGTTACCTTCTAATCATACTCCCTTTTGAGTGGGGTAGGCATTCCACCGCCGGTACCGTCTTTGGCTTTTGGAGTGGGTGAAGTACTTTTGGGGCTCTTGTCAACGAGATTAGATACGGTAGCTGCAGTCGTTAAAGTACTAATCAAGGTGACGCCGACCGTAGACTTTTCAACAGTAGAAAAGAACACGGGGCCAAGAGACTTCGTAACTCCTGAGGAAACTGCGGTGCCTGTCTTTACCAAACTACCTACTGCTATGCCTTCAAGAAATGAACCAAGCATTCCTCCAATTTGACCATCTCCACCCAATGATCTATCAATTGCGGAACCTGCTAGGTCGCCATAGGAGGATGGAATGTCATGTGTTGGCTCGTCATTAGCCAAAGCGGCAACTGCGTCCACGGCCTTCGCACCCCCAAACGCGACTGCTCCTACGCCAAGACTAATGAGTGCAACACCAGCTACTTGTGAGATTCCGGTTGGCGCAAGGCATAGTGCGCCACCAAGCCCGGTCATTAAGCCACCTCCGATTACGGAAGCCCTGCCGGCCATTACATCCATGTATTTACCAAATGTAGCCCAGCCTGCAGAATCTAATCCACTTGGATCAATGAGCAACATTGGTCTGTTGAGTACATAGTGATACGGTTGTATCGAAAGATGCCTCCCCCACAACGGATCGGTACTCATAAACCGGCCGTACTCAGGTTCATAGAGGCGGACGCCGTTAAAACCGAGGTCGGACTCCACGTCGTGTTCGCGGCCAATGTAGCCCGTTCTCGCCCCTTCACCAACATCGCTGGTGACTTCTCCGAAGGCATTGTGGAGCTGGGATTGATGTGATGACACTGCTTTACGTATGTCAATGATGAAAGTAGACGGCCTTCGTAACAATAGTGAAATTTCTGTTCCACCTAGTGGTAAACGACTCATGAAGCTCCTACTCGCCAACCTGCCGAACAATCACACCTGCAACGTATCGCGGAGTGCAAATGACCGCGTCTTCGCCGATTCGATTGGCTGTTTCATTGCAGTCTGAGTTGAAGCTATACACAGTGCTCGTGCCATCGATCTTATAGCATACAGGCGAATCTAAGACCAAGTGGCCGCTTACTACTACTATCTCGCGATCGTCCGCTCGTGGAACGATCTCAGCTACAGTAACATCGATTGAGTCGTAGTCAAGCCTTCGGGAAACAAGCTCCTCTAAACCCTCCAAGACGTACGTTACTTTTATTGTGTGATTCGGATATTTTGCTGGTGTGATGTAGTCGGCACGATTCCAACCGAGCTCCGGATCATCATTGGCCCACAAACCGCCTTCGTTCGATGGATTCCTTGATAATCCCACGGCATTAATGTGATATGTCGCAGCAATGATCATATCAGGAAACTGCTCATTCGTCGTTCCTGCATTTGGAAAGACAATCTCATCAATACGCACATGGTAGTCTGGTCGTTCACAGGTAAACGTCAACTCCAGCTTACAGGAGTTTGCCTCTTGAATGAGCGCAGCTGTGATGTTCGATTGCGACTCTTGCCGACCTTTGGACTCAACCGCTAGAAAAGCTAACAAATGACTCAAGATGACAATTCGTACAAGTTCATGGTTCATTTTGGCGCTACTCTCCCTCCTGCTTCAAGAGTTGCACTCTTTGTTCGTTTCTCAACTTCTGGCAAACGGTGCCACCATCCATATGTCGATGTTCCTGACTTGGCTCGAATGTAAAACGCAACATGTGCGCCATATTCATGTGCTGTTGTTCCTCATCGGAATGTAAGTCCCGACTTCGATATTGTTGGCGAAAGGACTACCCTTACCTTCTGATCGGTCGAAAACATCTTGGCATTATCTGGCATACCTTGAGGCATTTGATCCGGCTTAGGCACGAGCGTCATACCTACAGCGTACCTTACTGGTGAGCCTTGAGAACCTCCGCTGTTTGACAATGTGCCTTCCTTAGTGTTCCCTTCTTCGTCAAGGTAGTTAAATGCAATTGCTTTTTGGAATACAACCGTTATATCCGATTCAGCAATTTCCAGAAGGTCACAAACATTTTCGCTGCCGCCTTGCTTAACGATTGATTCACGTAATGACTCGACATCGAGTTTGCCATCAACAAATTTTACGTATTCCTGATGTGTAAGAGGAACGCTTTCCTTAATGGCATACTCCGAGAACTTGTCGGCAGCTTCTACGACATCACCCCCTCTATCCATGAGTGATGTTGGCATGTTAAGTGCATACTGGTACGGTTGCAACGAGATATACATCCCCCACAACGGATCCGTACTCATAAACCGGCCGTACTCGGCCTCGTAGAGACGGACGCCGTAGAAACCAAGGTCGGACTCGACGTCGTGTTCGCGGCCGATGTAGCCCGTTCTCGCTCCTTCACCAACATCGCTGGTGACTTCTCCGAAGGCATTGTGGAGCTGGGATTGCATCGGTGCTGCGTCGGTTGAGAGGGTGAGACGTGTGGAGCCCAGGTGGTCCGTAATAACGACGTTTCGCGTGCCATCGGGACGCATAATAATACGGCTTTGGGCTGGACCGTAGGAATTATGTGTGGTACTGTGGGGTGCCGATGACTCTTCACTCCGCAGAAAGTTGAAAATCAAAGGTTCGCATTACTACCGTATGATACAATCGGTTTGAGGTTTTTCGCGAATAATCCAACTCCTTAGGACCAGGCTGTGATCACGATGCAACTTCAGCTTTTTATCTCCGACGACATACAACTCGAAATCTCGAGAGGGTGAAATATATACCACGGCGTGCGGCGTGTTCGCAAGTCGTCGAAGGCACAACAATGTGTAGCGACTCCCGGGTAAAAGTACGTGATTCGGATAACAAACCGAGTCATTCGTCTCTCGAAGACAATACAATGAATCAGGATCGGTGATCCGTGGCGGACACAGGTAGTATGATGCCTCAACAAAGAGCGTGTCAGCAGACCATCGAGTACCACCTCCATTCGTGAGCATGTCGATTTCGAGTGCGCGCACCATCGACTTCAGCGTGTCACCTTTAACGTGCTGTATCTGAACTGTTATCGCGGAATCAATCACATCCGAAGTAACACACAGTATTTCGGCTTGCGGCAGATCGACGGTGTCAACACGGCCATTCTGCCATCTTGTCGCAAAACCGTCAGTAATAGCTATGATGCAGATTACGTTCAGTGTCATTAACATTCTCATCGTCCGCTCACGGGATTATGATCAGATCCATCACGCAAAACTCCACTACCTACGCTCCTCAGTGCTGTATTATGATTATCGACGCCTTCAATCCTCGACGCGGAAAAGCCGAGTGTATACCATGGATGTCCGTGATCAAGTAGCGAGTGAATGACGACACACGTCTCACATGGATCAGTCTTTGGGCCACTTTGATTGAATTGCGCATCCAATAGGTCGCGATTCAGCATGATCGCCATGTTTGACGGTGCTGTCGGAAGTTGAACAACATACTCTGGACCATCTACCATGTTAAGTCCAGGAGACTCAACTTCTATTCCGTTCTGATCCCAAAGTTTTACAGTAGGTACATTGGTTCCATTTGGGACACTGTACACGTCTATGACCTTTGACCGGTCCTGTGCCATGTAGTTCAATTCATCAAGTTGTTGAGCGAGCTCTTGCGATAGATTTTGTCGTGCTTGAGCGACTTCTGCCTGATCTAGTTGAAGTTGGCCTTGACTACTAAAAGTTGGAGTAACTCCATAATGACGTTCAAACGTTTGAACAACGATCTGCTGCGTTTCGGCTTGAGTAACCGCGATGAAAAGTCCAGATGGATCTCTAGACCCCATAGGACTATTCCCCGCATACTGATACGGTTGCAGCGTGATATACATCCCCCACAACGGATCCGTACTCATAAACCGGCCGTACTCAGGTACGTAGAGACGGACGCCGTAAAAACCGAGGTCG
>DDUR01000029.1 GCA_002344895.1 Ignavibacteria bacterium UBA2333 | reverse complement strand
GGTGGGGAGGCAGATGGGGAGGCTGGTGGGGAGACAGATGGGGAGGCTGGTGGGGAGACAGATGGGGAGGCCGGTGGGGAGACAGATGGGGTTAAGGGTGGGCGTCAACAAGTGCTCTAAGACGTTTCATGTCTTCCCATGTATCTCGTTTCCATTCAGGATTCCGAAGTAAGGCTGCCGGATGATACGTAACAACCGTCGGTATACCTTCATACGTCAGCGTTTGACCACGGAGGTCCTTCATTGCCTGCTTTGTGCGTAACAACGTTGACGCTGCCGTGAGGCCAAGGCACAAAATGTATCGCGGTTGTACGAGGTCGATCTGGCGTTTCAGATATGGCTCACATTGATCGGTCTCGGAAACAAGCGGTTTACGGTTGTTCGGTGGACGGCACTTCAGGATGTTGCAGATGTATACTTCATCTCGAGAAAAGTTAACAGATTCCAGAATCTTGGTGAGCAGTTGACCAGCCCTTCCAACAAACGGAAGTCCAGCTTCATCCTCATCTGCACCTGGTGCTTCACCAATCACCAGTACGTCGGCATTAGGATTTCCAGAGCCAAACACAAACCTTGTACGACTATGGCCAAGAGGGCACTTTAGGCAGGATGAAATTGCCTGGCCATACTCTTCGAGAGACATTCCTTCTTTCCAACCGTCGTCCGAGACTACCATGGGTGTTTCCTGAATGAGGGTACCGACCGACGGAGCACTATCAATGTCCGCCTCTTGCGTCCACGGAACGTCGAACGCCTCTACGTCGATGGTATCGACATAGAGGCGTTGACCAAACACTTCTCGCTGTTGACGTAGATAGTTGACGATGTCTTCGTGGGTGGACGGCATTCCACGAAGATAACGACGTCAGTCTATGATGGGTCCTGCAAATCTTCCATTCGTAACGATTACAGTCTCTTCCGTGGCAACATTCACTAGCGTCCCCTCAAATGTTCCTTCCATTCGCCGTCTGTTCATGTCTACCATCGTAATCGTGGTGGTACCAGAAACAGACTCTAACATCCACAACTGCTGTGTCGTTGTATCCGTAAGGAAGAACCGCACACTTGGCAGTTCCGAATTCGATGAAGGACTCCATGGAGTACTTCCGGTTTTCCAGATGGAGCTATTCTTCTCGAGAACAAAGGACGCGATTATTCGATATGATCTTGAAGCCCGGCCCACGTGCCCGGAAGCTGACACCATTCTATGTAATGGCTCGGATGGCTCGAATTGTAGCGTAAGCCCGCCAACAACAAGATCATCCTCTGCAGTAAAACGTCCTTGCAAGCCACTACCCTTTGCATCAAACTCAAAAACTTGCACTTCGTTAAAATTGGCATTGTTGTCAGGTCGACGCCGCACGGAAAATGACCCATCTGTGATTGTCCAAACCAGTGAGTCACCGTCCACTGTTTGATATGTCATCCTACCAGTGATGCTGCCCGTTATGTAACCTCCAGGTGCGTCAAACCGAGTGACGAGAATTGTCACATCTTGAGACAACCAGGCAGTGTCGTTACGAACAATCCGAACCGAGGCCGATTTCAGACCACCTGTTGCGTAAACACCGATACCCGACCCAATCAAGGTTATCTCGCAAAAAGGATCTGATTGTATGTCAGACCAGTCTATGTCGTTCCCGAGTCGTATTCGAGTAATTCCACCTTGAACAAAGAGCTCACCCTCTCCCCAGTTCAATGTTATGGAATCTGGAACCTGCTCACCTGTGCCACGAACAACTGCACCAACTTGTGGTGCTGGTGAAGGATTTGACGGGGACCCATCATTACACGTTGCTGCAATGAGTGTAACAGCAACAAGGAGTAGGATGACAATTCGGTTCATAGTGAACTCACAGATCCTGAATGGCACGTGTCTGCTAGACACAAAATGGTTTGTTACATCACAAATCCACTCGAACGAATGTAGGAAACGAAATGTAACCGCCATGATATGTCCAGTCTCCAAGTGCCGTTCACTTCACGATCACCCGGAGAACATCATGCGAAAACTCCTGCTTTGGGCTTGCGCCCTCATCATCGTCCTCCAGCCTCTCTCAGCCTCCCCCGCTAAGGACAAGGTCCAGATTGCCCTTCTTCTCGATACAAGCAACTCCATGGATGGCCTCATTGATCAGGCTCGCACGCAATTATGGAAGATTGTCGACGGTCTCTCAACTGCCACAAAGAATGGACAGCAGGCAACGTTAGAGATTGGTCTGTATGAATACGGAAACACCATGCTGGCGGCCAACACCGGTTTTTTGCGCCAGGTGTGTGCGTTTACTACGGACCTCGACCTTGTTTCAGAACGCCTTTTTGAACTCAAAACCAACGGTGGTGATGAGTATTGTCCGACGGTTATCGTCCGCAGCGTTCAAGACCTTGCCTGGAGCACACAAAAGACGGATCTACGACTCATCGTCATTGCCGGCAATGAGCCCTTTGCACAAGGGAAGATCACTCCTGCAGAGGCGTGTAAGGCGGCAAACGCCAAGGATATAACGATCACGACACTCTACTGTGGCAGTGACGCATCAGGAAAATCCGAAGGTTGGCAATCAGCTGCGTTTTGTGCAGGTGGTGCATACTTCGCGGTGAACACGGATAAGCCCGTTCACCACATTACAACGCCGTACGACACAACACTGTCGAGACTCAATACGGAGCTCAACAACACGTACGTTGGTTATGGTAATCTTGGAGCAACAAAAAAACAACGTCAGGTTGCTCAAGATGCAAACGCATCTGGAAAGGGTCTCGCCGTGATGGCACAACGTGCCAAAGCTAAATCCACACAACACTATAAAAATAGCGACTGGGATATTGTGGACCTGCATGCCGAGAGCCCTGTTGCAGCGTTGAGTGTACCCGAACAAGAACTTCCGAGTGAGCTCAAAAGTCTCTCCGTAAAGGATCGAGAGGCGAAGATCAAGGAGTTGGCGTCGCAGCGAAAGAAACTTCAGGCACAGATCGAAACGCTATCTCAGCAACGCAATGCATTTGTCGCTGCTGAGGAACGTAAACTTTCAAAAGATGAAACGACGACAATTGACAAGGTTATGATGACGGCTATTCGCAAGTTCGCCGCCGACAGGTCGTTTGTCTTGTAAGCCCCTTTTGCCCCTTCCTCAACAATAAACGTTGAGACAGTTGGGTACGACAAAGGATTGCGACAAAGGATTGATAGAGACGCCGTCAAAAAGAATACGCCCGACCGGTTGCCATACCGGTCGGGCGTTGTTGTGTTGCGTATAGTTCACTTCTTCACAACAGGTCGCGGTTTCGGTGGCGGAGGCGCTTCCCCTTCCTTGATGAGTCTGATAGGGGGGCCTGGCGGCCTTGGTCGCGGTGGCTTTTTTTTAGACTCCGACATTATTCACTCCTTTCAAAATGAAAGCAACGATCAGGAGAACCTCAAACACTACGATGGTGGTCATCGTTGCGATGAGACGAACCTTAGCTTTGTGAAGTTGACCTGAACGAAACTCGTTGATCCGAGCGTTGATTGTCGACACTTCAGCCAAACGATGTTCAAAGTATTCGTCCATGGATCCCTCTTCATTGATTGCTCCATCTTCGTAGATATCCCTCGCAAGAGGAAGATACGCATACTCAAAGCCAGTAAAGTGGCGATTGTAGGCCTTTGAAAGATAGTACAGCGTGTTTAGTATACCCAGACCTGACACTAGGAACAGAATTGCTTCACCAACGAAAAACCATGCGCCAACAGATAACATCGTCGTAATCGCTGAGGTTTTTTCCAGGACATACGCTACTGAAGCGACGAGTAGGACAATAGCACTAATCGGAAACCGAATTTGAGATTCGATTTCCGATTTGTGTTTAATCTGCTCTTCGTAGAGAAGCAATTGGATGTCGATACGATTCACGATCGAGCTCCATCACTCTTCGTGCGTTTCGAGTTCCTCAGCTTCTTCGGCCGAGTCACCACCACGTGCTTTTGCCAGACTGAAGACGAGTTGGCTTGTCTTCTTATCCAGTTTGGCCTTGATGTGTGAGCCGTCCGTAAATCCGCCCTTTAACATTTCCTCGGCAAGAGGATCTTCGACGTACCGTTGAAGTGTACGACGTAATGGACGCGCACCGTATCGCTCATCGAATCCCTTGTCGGCCAGGAATTCCTTGGCGTTCTTTGCGATGTCGAGTGTGATCTCGCGTTCGTCAAGACGCTTAAGGAGCTTTTTGAGCTGAAGATCAATGATGCGGAACATGTGTTCGCGCTTCAGCGGACGGAAAACGATGTACTCGTCGATACGATTGATGAATTCGGGATTAAAGAGTCGTTTGAGCGTCTCTTCAACTGTCGACTTCATGTTTTCGTAGTCATCGGCCACGGTATCGGTCGCGAAGCCGATCTTACCGCCGGCCTTGACATCGCGCATACCGACGTTCGACGTCATGATGATAATCGTGTTCTTAAAATCGACACGACGTCCGAGTCCATCCGTCAACTGGCCATCATCAAGTACTTGAAGCAGGATGTTAAATACATCCGGATGTGCCTTTTCAATCTCATCGAGAAGGATGATGCTATATGGCTTGCGACGTACCTTCTCCGTAAGCTGACCACCCTCTTCGTATCCGACGTATCCTGGAGGAGCACCAACGAGACGTGAAACGGAGAACTTCTCCATGTACTCACTCATGTCGATCCGGATAAGAGCTTCCTCCGATTCAAACATGTAGCGAGCGAGCGCTTTTGCCAACTCCGTTTTACCGACACCCGTCGGACCGAGGAACATAAACGAA
This sequence comes from Ignavibacteria bacterium UBA2333, assembly GCA_002344895.1. Classification (GTDB taxonomy): domain Bacteria; phylum Bacteroidota; class Ignavibacteria; order Kapaibacteriales; family Kapaibacteriaceae; genus UBA2333. The sequence goes on along the minus strand of DDUR01000029.1, from coordinate 16,458 downwards.
CCGATTGGCCGGGATGGATCCTTCAGACCAGCACGGGCACGGCGAATTGCCTTGGCAAGGTGCTCAACTGCTTCATCCTGGCCAATGACCTGTCCCCGAAGCTCATCGCCCATTTTCAGGAGCTTTGCGCTTTCACTCTCGGCGATACGGTTTACGGGAATCCCCGTCATCATCGCAATGACGTCGGCAATGTCATCTTCCGTCACGTCATTAATCTGATCAGACGACTTTGTTTCCCAGTCTTCCTTCGCGCGTTCGAGTTCTGTCTGATACTGTTTTTCGAGATCACGAAGACGAGCAGCCTCTTCAAAATTCTGGTTCTTAACAACCTGATTCTTCTGAAGCTTCACGTCTTCAATCTTTGCCTCTAGATCGAGTACTTCCTTTGGTACCTTGATGTGGGCAAGGTGCACACGAGCACCTGCCTCGTCCATAACATCAAGAGCCTTGTCAGGAAGGAAACGGTCGGTAATGTATCGATCTGCCATCATCACGCAGGCACGAACGGACTCAGCGTCATATCGAACACCGTGATGCTTTTCGTAGCGGTCTTTGACGTTCGTGAGAATCTGAATGGCCTCATCAGCTGACGGTGGGTCGACAACGATTTTCTGGAACCGACGGTCGAGTGCACCATCCTTTTCAATGAACTGGCGGTATTCATCGAGGGTTGTTGCGCCAATACATTGAATGTCACCCCGAGCAAGTGCGGGCTTGAACATGTTGGAAGCATCAAGTGAGCCTGATGCGCCACCTGCACCAACAATCGTATGGAGCTCATCGATGAAGAGGATAACATCCTTCGCCTTTTCGAGCTCATTCATCACGGCCTTCATACGCTCTTCAAACTGGCCCCGATATTTTGTGCCAGCGACAAGTGCCGCGAGGTCGAGCGTCACAATCCGTTTGTCGAACAGAACTCTCGAGACCTTCCGGTCAATAATCCTCAGGGCTAGTCCTTCAACAATCGCTGTCTTTCCAACACCTGGCTCGCCGATCAGAACAGGGTTGTTCTTTTTCCGGCGGGAGAGTACTTGGGCGACACGTTCAATCTCTTTATCTCGACCAATGACGGGATCTAGTTTACCCTCAATGGCGAGTTTTGTGAGATCTCGACCAAAGTTGTCGAGGACTGGTGTTTTGACGCGTTCTGGTGCTGCCTTTGTGCGACCACCTTTATCGGCAGGTTTACCGGTTGCACCGGACTTTCCTGACAGATATGCGTCGAGCTCTTTGCGTACGGCATCATAATTCACGCTGAACTGCGTGAGAATCTGCGCCGCAATGTTATCCTCGTCACGCAGCAGCGAGAGCAGTAGGTGCTCCGTACCGATGATGTCGGATTTATACAGTTTTGCTTCGAGATAGGTGATTTTTAACACCTTCTCGGCCTGCTTCGTAAGGGGAATATTGCCTATCGTCAGCGGACCGCTCATGGAGCGGACGGTGTCTTCCACGGCGCGCTTCAGCTTGCCGAGGTCGACTCCGAGGTTCCGGAGGATTTTGACACCAATTCCCTCACCCTCGCGGATGATGCCCAGGAGCAGGTGTTCCGTGCCGATGTAGTCGTGTCCGAGCCGAAGTGCTTCTTCGCGGCTCAGCCGAATAACATCCTGAACTCGATTTGAAAAGTTGCCTTCCATGATGACGGCTCGCTCTGGGTAGTGATTCGATAGGAAGACGATTGATGAGGCATTCTGTTACCTCGGCGTCAATATACTGCGCTTCGGTGCCCTCATACGACCCGTGTTTTCCACGTTAACCAGCAAACACAAAACCATCATCGGCCGTTCTGTTACGGGAACAGCTTCTTGACCTTTCCGATCTTGGCCTCAAGAGTGGCATGTGTGTAGACTGGTGCTGCTGGAGCTGATGTCTTCTTTGCTGGGGCTGCCTTTTTTGCCTTTTTCCCCTTCTTAGTTGTTGCTGCCGCCTCTTCCGGTTGAGCCACAGGTTCTGGTGATGCCGTTGTGAGTGCCGGAAGGGGCTCCGTGTCGTACGTAATGCGTTCGTCACCGTTCCGAACATCCTTCAAGAGCTTTTTTAATGCAGCAACACGTTCTCTGACGAGTTCAACATTGGGATCGGCTGGATCTGCACCACGAACTGGCGGTTCTGGTGGCGTGGCGCCTTTTTTCACCTTCTTTTTCGCCTTCTCCCATGCAGCCATTGCCTTGTTGTACTCGGCTTCGTTTTTTGCACGTACACCGGCAACCTGATCCTCATCAGGACGCACAGTGAAGACTACTCTCATTTGCTGATTTGCTGCTAGAAGGTCCATAACCTCCTTGATCTTCGCTTCACCTTCCGGTGTCAGCATGGTTGCATTCTTTATCCACGCACGTGACGACATGAGAGTTGTACCCTCAACAACGCTTTGAACGGCAAAGTCTCGCTTAATGATCTTGAACTTCGCGCTCTTCGGAATATCTACGGTTTCTTCCTTGCGGTAGATATTGTAGTCCTGAAAGACAAACTTGTGAGGGCCAGCCTCAGCAAGTGTTTGCAGATAAGATCCATCCTTTTCGGCAGAGCTGATCTGCAATTTCTTTCCACTTGGCGTAAAGATGTAAATCTTGCAACCGACGTGTTTTCCGGACTGATCCTTGACGAAGCCTTCAATGTTCTGCTGCGACTGAAGATCTTGTCCCGTCAGTATCGTTGGAAGCGTACACACAACGACAATGATGGACAATATGGACTTGATCACGTGTTACCCTTTGATGAAGTTTTGTTGACAAATTTAGCTATTCCGTCGCGGCACTCGTCTGTCTGACGAGCAAGTGCATTCATTGCAGTTGCATGATCCAAGCCAGCTTCGAGCGACATGCCGTGAAGTGATGTCAGCATTCGTTTTGTGAGTGCCATGGCATCCGAACCATTTTTCGCCATCGTACTTGCAAGCCGAAGTACATATTCACGCAGACCAACATCTTCCACAACATCGGTTACGAGGCCGATTCGATGCGCCGTGTCTGCATCGATATTCTCAGCCGAAAGAACAAGCCGACGGGCTTGCGTGTCACCTATTTTGCGCAAGAGAAACACAAGGACAATTGCAGGAACAAATCCAATTCGCACCTCTGAGTAACCAAAGGATGCGCCTTGACGACCTGCGATGACAATGTCGCAGACACTCGCTAACCCACATCCACCTGCAATTGCCGGTCCATGTACTTCAGCGATCACAGGTTTCGGACACTTTACGATGCTCAGAAGCATGTCCTTTAGTGCCGTCGAATCGTCCAGGTTTTCAAGAACCGAGTTCTCTGAAATCTGCTGTAGATAGGCGAGGTCCGCCCCAGCACAGAAAGCCGGCCCATCGCCACGGAGTATGATGACTCGAACGTCGTTCGACGAACCGAACTCGAGGATTGCTTCGTGGAGTGCGGCAACTAGCTCCGGACCAAGCGCATTCCGCTTCTCCGCGCGCCGCATCGTAATGATGCCAATGCCATTCTCATACTCGCGTGTTACCATGAGGGCCGAAGATAGGAGTTCTATCGGACTACGACGAAGTTTCCCGTCCGTGTATGCCGATTTCCGCTCGATGATTGCGCCGTTACAAGAAGCGTGTACGACCCTGAGGCAAGTGTTGATGTATCAATCGTCACATCGGCACGGCGAGCAACGTGCACAATTGATCCGGGAGCAAGTACTTCCCGCCCGACGGCGTCAACTATTCTCCAAGTGTACGATTGCTCTTCATCCTGAGGTATGGACATCGTAACGGTATTCGACGTTGGTACGGGGTATGGATCTAACGTCCGGTCTGGCATTGGTGTCTGCTCGCCAGCCATTTGAAGTGCGGCTGTTCGGGTCGTGTCAATGATGATGTACGTTACGATTTCACGTCGCTCTCCACGTCGCCACATACCCGGAAACTCTGCACCTGCAACGACGGCAACATCTGTCGCATCCGATACCTGTGGTAGCCTTCCTCGGAGTGCCGAGTCCTTTTCTCCGATACTAAAGCCGTCATACGTTACGAGGTTGCTCATCGCACGAACGAATGCTCTACTTCCAACATTGAATGTTTCTTGACGTACGACAACAGTTGGTGCCGTAGTATCAGTTACGCTGTACACAACAGCAAGTGGTACACGCAGACCATCGGTAGTAGAGAGGTCCACCATATTTGCCGACGGTGCAGCACCGATATCCCAATCATAGAACCAGCCTACGGCAACATCTGTAAGGTCACGTCCCGACGTGTTTGTAATTGCCACGTGATCCGTGAAGATTGCTTGTCCACGCTGTGGAGGGATGATCTGTCGGTCAATCGTCAGTCCAATACGTAGACTGTCTGGAGCATCGTCGTCCGTTAAAATCGCACGGTACAGTGTCGTTTCACCAAAGACAGACAACGGTCGGAAGTGGTCGTCAATCGCATGTTCACCGCGAACAGCACTTACAACCCGTCCCCCTTCAGAGGCCATAAAGCCACCCTCGTAAAGAAGTCCGCATGACTCGCGATACCGAATACCGGGTCCGAGAGCTCGTGATATGTCCGCATAACCAGTACGCATTCTATCACCAACACCTACAACAACAACATCGTTGCGTATCGTTAACCACGACGTTGATGGTGTGACACCAACAAAGAAGCGCTTGGAATACGTTGTACCATGTTCTGCTATAGCGTCTACGTCAAATTGTAGGAAGGTCGTTGTATCTGTTGCACGGTCAATGGCTACGGGAACGACAAACAACGCCGATGTATCACCGCGTGAAAACGAAGGGAGCAAGATCGTCCTCTGAAGCGCACGAATGGCAGAGGGTTGTGGCGCTACCACAGATACGTCTGCTCGTAGTGAAGAAATCGAAGCCATATCTGCTACAAACTGGGCAACAACAAGAACCGTATCGCCAATTGACCACATTGCAGATCGTGGTGTTGTGTCCTGAACGCCACCACGGAATGGTTTGACGGTTGTGTCATTAACTAAACGTAATGAAACCAAAGAATCAACGGATGACGTCACAGCCCGCAGAAGATCGAGCCGACCCGGCAGAAGCTGTGCGAGTTCTCCATTCACGCTGTCGATCGACACTGCGGATTCGCGCACCACGGCACAGGCCTGTAACGCATCAAGCTCGGGAAATCTCGACCTCACCATAGCGACCGCTGCCGATACAATTGGTGCAGCACCTGATGTACAACAGAATCCTCCGTATCCACCATCCTTGTTCGTCGTCCACGTATACTGTCCCGGTGCCATAATGTCGACGTGCGGTCCGCGTGCCGTCATTGGCACAACACGATCACTTTCATCTGTTACACCAACACCTATGACACCGTCATACGCCGCCGGATAAAATGCTACTGGTGCACCGTGATTCCCGGCTGCTGCTACAACGGCAGTTCCACGCAGTATGGCATAGGCCACAGTGGATTCATCAATACAGGAGTAGGAGAAACCTCCCCACGAACAGTTAACGACATGAATATTATTCAGGGCACAATAGAGGATTGATTCGTAACCAAAAAGAATTGCACCAGAACCTTCAGGCATTGTTTTGAGCGGCACTATTCGATTACCTCTCGTTACTCCGGCAATACCAATTCCATTGTCTACTGTTGCGGCACAGATACCTGCCACGCCAGTACCATGAGTGTCCTTGTAATTGCGTGGATCTCCAGGTCGTGTGCTATCAATCTCTGAACAAAAATTGTATCCGCGATAGTCATCAACATAACCGTTGTTATCATCATCGATTCCATTATCCGGAATCTCTCGTCGGTTGGTGTGTACCGAGGCCACGAGATCTTCATGCTCCGTAAACACTCCGCTGTCACTAATACCAATAAGCACGGTCGAATCACCGGGCTCTACGTCCCACGCGTCATACGCACGTATGGTTCGTAACATCGGCTGTCGCCCTACATCGGGATCATTCGGTACTCCCGTTGTTCGTGCAATCGTCACGGGTTCGGCAACATCAACGAGTCCGCATTGTGTGAGGCGGTGTGCAATGCGTTCCGGTTCTTCGTCAGTGTCATACCGTACGACGTAGGTCCGCAGCAGTTCTCGCTCAAGGTCAAGAATTCGTTGTATTCGTTTCCCATCGGTTTTCGAGCCGATGTCGAACGATTGTTCTCGTTGCCAGGTAATTGACCGTGTAAGGGGCAAAAGGGGCCGCGCACGACGCAGTCCAAGTGTTACAAGGAAGGACGTGTCATTGCTGTGAAGTCGGACCTTAAGGTATCCATGGACAACTGCATCACGTCGAAGGGGTGGTCGTTCCGGGAGAATGTGCAGCTCCTCACTTTGCAGATCAAGCGATCCACAAAACAGTCCGACTGCCAACAGCGTTCGTAACACGCGACTCATCGTACGATCAGAAGTGGAATTGTACGTGGCCATGATGTTGCTGTCGATGTCGAAACGGGGATTGCCAGAACGTTGTACCAGCCAGGCGCAAGTGCAGTCACATCAATCGTTGTTTGACCTCCTGTCGTTACGACGGTTAACACCGTTTGACCCTGCACATTGACAATTCTCAGAGAGCCAATGTCGGTGGGGTGCTGAACAAGAACTTCTGATTCAGTTGGTAACGGGCGGATCATCAATCCGTCGGATGACTCGGATCCGTTATCTACAACCGACATTGGATTCTCAAGAGTTGATCGCACGATCGACGTCGCTTCAGACTCTGAACGACCTACTCCAATAACAATCATAAAGCTCACGGAATCGCCAGGAGCAAGTTGTCCTGGGAATAACATTCCGATTGTACCACAGGCATCACCGGAATCCGTTGACATTGTTGCTCCATCATTCGTAAACAGAACTACCCGGTCCGCATCGGTGAATCCATCACCATCATCAACGATGTCGCGCAACAACATACCAGCCATTTGTGCACGAGGCCTATCTGAAGGTGCTAACGATGCCACACAGACTGACGTCGAAAAGTACGTCCGCGAGAACACCATTGCTGTTGTTGCTTGCGCCGCAAAGGTAGTGGGAATCGCTTCTGGAGCTGATCGCACTCGATTGTTTGCTCCAATCGGACCGATGTCAATGTCGAGGAGGTAACCAGCAGCCACATCCTGGAGCGGTGCGTCCGTAATGTTTTTTACTGATATCGACCAGACCGTAGCCGGAGTTGTCGTTGTCGGGAAAGTATTTCGTTGCCGCACTTCAACACCGATACGTCGACCGTCAACGGCACCGTCGCGAAGGATGGCCGTGTTTACATTTGGACTGTCGTATGGCTTGACCGAAAAGAAGTCCGATCTGTACTGAAGGTTGTCGTAAGCCGTTGCCGATCGACTATTACCCTCAACAACAATCAATCCTCCGCCAGATCCCGTTGATGGCATAACGGGCGAAAATGGCTTGCGCGCAAATCCGTATCCATCGGCCAAGATGTCGCGATCGTCAAGCCCCACGAGACCGACGTCACTCATCCCATACAATATCGAGTCGTTTTCGAACAACGTCACAGTTGATGGTCGTGGCAAAGGAATCCACGCAGCATCTTCGTATCCGTTCGCGACCATCGTAAGTCGTAACCACGAATCCACAGGGTCAACACGATCAAGTATGACACGAACAGTTGGCAAGGTCACCGATTCGTTTGACGCGATGTTACCAAGGTCAGCCTCGGCTTGCTCAAGTCGAACAATCCATGGTGCACCTGAAACAGTCGATAGTTGCGTTGAGAGGTCTTCAACGTTTGCTAGCACGTTTCTCAGTCTTATCTGCACGCCAATAGTATCGCCCTGTCGTAGTCGTCGTAACGGAGCTCCTGTTGATGTGAGATAATCTACATTTTCGACAATAACAACCGGTACAGTTCGAGGATCTCGTTGTACGGCTTCAACAAGATCCAAACGGAGTGGAAGTGGGACAGGAGCATTGGGATTTTTCGACGATACGTCCTTACCACAACGAGCGATGTAGGCGGCTACTTCTCGTGCAGAAAGATTCGGGAAACGGCTGCGAACAAGCGCAACAGCGCCTGCAACAATTGGTGATGCAAAAGAAGTACCGGAAACACCATTTGCGCCATAACCTCCATTAAGAAGTGTCGTAACGGCAAAGTTTCCAGGTGCCAGTATATCTGCGTTAATACCTAGGGCTGAGTTTGGTGTGACAACGTCTGAGGGCGTCGTCTCTCCTACACCAACTACACCGGGATATGCAGCTGGGTAGTTCCTCTCGAGCCAAGATGCATTGGGAGCGTCGTTTCCATGATTGCCTGCCGATGCTACAACAACTGTACCCAGATCCAAACAGTAGTTGATAATGTCACGGTCAACAAGTGATGGCGGACGTACTGCTCCCCAGGACGTGTTTACAACTGGGAAGCCCCGCTCAGCTGCATAGATAAGAGAGATGTAGCCGTACAAAACACCACCGCTCGTGCGACTTGCACATTTCATCGGAAAGAATTTGCACCTGCCTCCAACTCCAGAAACTCCGATACCGTTATTCTGCCGTGCCGCAGCAATTCCTGATACCTTCGTACCATGTCCGTCGTTGCGATTTGAAAACGTTGAACCAGGCTGCGACCCATCTTCGCGCCATGTAAAGTTTGCACCCACGTAATCATCCACAACACCATTGTTATCGTCATCAATGTTGTTACCCGGGAGCTCTAATACATTGGCGGCAATGTTCGGACGCAAATCCTCGTGAAGTCCATCAATACCATCGTCACTGATTGCAATCACCACGGATGTGTCACCTGGCTCTATGTCCCAAGCCTCCGACGCACGAATCGTCGCCAAGGCCTCTTGCTGACTGTACAATGGATCATTCGGTACAGCCTGCGTTTGTGCCGCATACCACGGCTCTGCATATTCAACAACATCACCGTGTTTTTGGACAAGCCGGCGTGCTATGACGTCCGGCAAATCCGAAGTTGAATACTGAAGAATAAAGGTACGCGCCAGTCGTTCCGCTGGAGTCGACACAGGCTTTTGCGCACCAAACATGTCCGGTCGCGGTTGCACAAATCGATGAAATCTCCGGAATCCCTCGGGCAGTCGGCTGTCAATGTCATGATCAAGGCCACCTGCACGTAGTCGTACAATGACGAATCCCTTGGCAACAGCATGCTGGCGTTCGTCCACGACGATGTTGACGAGCTCCTGTGCCTGAATCGGTTGCCAAAGGCATCCAAGGACAACAAGGGTGGTGTGGAAAAGCGGGAGAAGTTTTCGAGCGATGGAGTTGGTCATGTTCTATTCGTTTTGCAGGTTCCGGCCCATTCCATTGCAGAGATCATGTCGGACCAGCAAAGTTTCATCGTAACGGCCAGAAAATGGCGTCCACTTCGTTTCAGCGACGTTGTTGGGCAGGAACATATCACAACAACTCTGAAGAACGCCATCTCGAGTGGTCGCGTTCATCATGCCTACTTGTTTACCGGCCCGCGTGGCGTAGGCAAAACAACCTGTGCGCGAATTCTAGCGCGTGCGTTGAACTGCCCAAATACCGTCGACAACGAGCCATGTAACGTTTGCCCTTCCTGCCTCGACGTACTTGAAGGACGCAGTGTTGACGTCATTGAAATTGATGGTGCATCGAACAACAGTGTCGACGATGTCAGAAAACTACGAGACAATGCCAAATACGCGCCCCTCAGTGGCACGTATAAGATGTACATCATCGATGAAGTTCACATGCTGTCGACGGCGGCGTTTAACGCCCTGTTAAAGACGCTTGAGGAGCCCCCTTCGCACCTTGTCTTTGTCTTTGCTACAACAGAAATCCACAAGGTCCCGGCAACAATCCTTTCACGCTGTCAGCGATTTGATTTCCGAAGGATGGAGATCGAATCCATCGTACATCAGCTCACACACATTGCATCCAAGGAAGGTATCACGATCGACGAAGAGTCCCTCGTTGCCATCGCCAAAAAGGCTGACGGCTCAATGCGCGATTCTCAATCGATTTTTGATCAAGTGGTTTCGTTCTGCGGAACGAGTATTGTGTATACCGACCTAGCACTGGCCCTCCATCTTGTCGATCTAGATTTCTATTTCGACCTGGGTACAGCTATTCGCGAGCACGACGTACCAGCAATGTTCCGAATGTCGCGCGACGTTATCCAGCGTGGATACGACCTTCAGGAATGTCTTATCGGATTGCTGGAACACTTCCGCAACATTCTCACGGTGATAACAACCGGAAAGACGGATCTGATCGAAGCTTCTAAAGCTTATTTGGAGCGGTATGCAGCAGAAGCACAGGCCTTTACAAAGGCCGACGTGCTTCGCATTATGGCAATGATCACACAGGGTGAGGCCGTTCTGCGGCAGAATCCTCCACAACCACGTATTCGATTTGAGTTTACACTTGTTCAACTTGCTGCCATGGATTCCACGGTTGATCTAGGAGAACTCCTTGGTCGCCTACGTGGAGTGGGCTCGAGTCCCGTGGGTGGCGTGAGCGGTGCACTGGCTGTACGAATCGGTAATCGGCCATCACCACGTCGTGATGAACATCGAACGGAACGCCCGGAAGGTCTTACTCCTGTACCCACATCAGTTGTGAAGACCGTACGGTCGCTGCCAGTTGCCGAACAACCGGTGAGCTCCCTAACACCGCGGAACCTTGCAACACGATGGACGTCGGTTCTGGAGTCTCTTCCTGAGCACCTTGTATTTATCCGCGATGCCGTGCGTACACATATGGTCGCAGTAGAGTTTTCGGATATCGGCATTGCCTTCCGTCCCACAGCAGAAATTGTTGGGCAACGCCTTCGCGATAAGTGTGATGCGCTAAAAGCCCATATCGCTTCGAAGTACGGTGTGTCTGTCGCACTGTTTGTTCACCCTGCGCCATCGATAACTACTGAAAAACCAGCTGAGAAAGGGGCAAATGGGGCATCATCGCCATCCACTGCGCCAACAGCTGCATCACCAGCGGCGAATGACAGTTATTCTGCGTCCTACGTCGACAATGCGGACCTGCTTCCAGTTGAACGAGCTATCATGGAGCACTTCAAGGCGCGCCGAGGTATGTCACCTTCGCAAGATGTATAGTCCAGTCTCCCGGTGAATGTTGAACATCTCCCGGTGAATGTCGCCAAGGGTCGACGCCGCTGTCCGTACCTTTGTGCATATGGCACTCTCTGAAGGAACGAAGGCTCCGGTCTTTTCGGCAGCAACGGACGGTGATAGAACATTCTCGCTCAAGGACGCCAAAGGATCATGGCTTGTCTTGTATTTCTATCCCAAGGACGATACAACAGGCTGTACACGCCAGGCTTGTGACTTTCGCGATAATATGGCGAGGATTACTCAGGCCGGTGTTGTTCTTGTTGGTGTAAGTCCAGACACTGTTCGTTCACACGATAAGTTTCGCACAAAGTACGATCTGACGTTTCCTCTCGTCTCAGATCCTGACCATTCAATCTGCGAGAAGTACGATGTCTGGAAGGAGAAGTCGATGTATGGTCGTAAGTACATGGGCGTCGAGCGCACAACCTACATTATTGACCCGAAGGGAAAGATCGTCAAAACGTTCCCGAAGGTCTCTGTACCTGGACACGTCGACGCAGTGTTAGCATCTCTTGAGGAGCTCGGCGCGAAGTGATTGACTCCCATGCTCATATTGACGCCAAGGCGTTTGACGGCGATCGTGAGGACATGCTACAGCGTGCTCTCGAAGCGGGCGTGACAGCGATTATTGTTCCCGACATTGAACCTGCTCGGCGACCCCATCTGAAGTCGGTCGTCGACTCACACTCATTCCTGTATCGTGGAGTTGGCATACATCCACACAACGTCGCAGAGATATCGGAAGCGGACCTTCGTGCTGTTGAGTTGGAAAGCACAGAGACGAAGGTTGTAGCCATCGGTGAGATTGGATTGGACTATCACTACGATTTTGCACCTCGAGATGTCCAGAAATGGGCGTTTACGGAACAAGTTCGTATTGCCAAGCGACGAAATCTCCCGGTGATTGTTCACAATCGTGAATCAGATGACGACGTTCTTTCCATATTGACGGCTGAACAGGACGGGTCACTCCAGGGTGTCCTTCATTGTTTCTCAAGTGACACATCAGTCCTGCGTCGAGCCATAGATCTCGGACTCCATGTATCCTTCACAGGCAATATCACCTTTCGTAACTCGACTTTGGACGATGTTGTACGCGAAGTACCAGCAGATCGTTTTATGATTGAGACAGATTCGCCGTACATCACACCTGTTCCATTTCGCGGCAAACGGAACGAACCTGCTCACGTTCGCCTTGTTGCGGAGAAAATCGCGGAGATTAGAGGAATGACCTTGGAAGACGTTATCACAACAACGACAGCTACGGCCCGCAGATTCTTTGGATTGCTTGCCGTGTTCATTCTGGTCACGTGCGCTGCTATCGCTCAACCGACTGCACCAAATGAAGACGACTACGAGTTCGAGGATGAATTCGATAGAGCATATGAGTTCTATGAACAAGACAGCATTGCGTGGAGTAAGTGGTATCGCAATCGATCCTTTGGATTTGGATTTACGATCGGCTCAAACACCGTTGTAGAAGGTCAAACCTACGTGCAGCGATACTTCGCAGGCGGAGATCGTTCGTCACCTCCTATGACATCGCCTTCTCGATGGTCTTTCCCGAAGGAATCGGGCAGGGATGAAAGCCGCGTGTTCTCATTCGACGGACAAATGTCGATCGGAGCAAGTCTGTCGTACCTTTTCTCTCCGCGCTTGTCCCTTGAAGCAACATATCTCTACACAAAGAACAACGGTCCGGCCGATGAGTTCGGTCTTGATCCTGTTATCATTAATGTCATTGAGTCTGCTATCCACTACAACCTGAACCCATATAGCCGCGTAAACTTTATCGTTAATGGCGGTGTGACGTATGCTAGCGTTGACGACGGCTTTGAGTCGAAGTCAGGTATCGGTGTTAATGCAGGACTTGCACTCGGTGTAAATGTTGAAACACCAATCGGACTGTTGTATCCAATGATTAACGTCCGATTTAACTTCATGCTCGGTACCGACGAAAATCGCCGCATTGCTGCGTATAATCAGATCGAAGGTGAGCCAAATCCGGGTTTCCCATTCGAGATTGTTCACCCGAATGGTCGTACCGTGCGCTCAGAAGATCGTGCAGATATCACAACGATTTACTCGATCCCTCGCTTTACGCTCATGTTCTATCCGAACTTCTAATGGCAACCGTTCTCGCCGGCACAGCTCTGCTCAACGACATTACCCTGGTCCGTACGTCGTCGACACCGATGGCAATATTCAGAGCGGCCGTGCGGAGAATCGGACTCCACATTGCGGCTGAAACGACGAAGTATCTTCCAGGCCGTGACGTGACAATTTCCACGCCACTTGAATCGACTACGGCAACCGTCATCGACGGACACGTCGTGCTCGTTCCGGTACTTCGAGCGGGGCTCGGTCTTCTCGACGCTTTTCTCGATATCCTGCCCGACGCCTCCGTCGGTTACGTGGGACTAAAACGTAACGAAGAAACTCTTGAGCCTCAGGCCTACTACCAGAATCTTCCACCGATTGATGCGACGACAACCGTCATCATTCTTGATCCGATGCTGGCGACAGGTGGGAGTATGAAGGCTGCCCTCAGCGTGATAACTCCCTTACAACCAAAGAAGATACTTGCAGCAAGCCTCATTGCTGCACCTGAGGGCGTCTCTGCCGTAGAATCAGCTTATCCCGGTGTCTCCATCGTCGTGGGAACCGTTGACCGATGCCTCAATGACCATGGTTACATCGTCCCTGGTCTCGGTGATGCTGGTGACAGACTGTTTGGGACGACCTGACTTTTTTCATTGCGTCATTGCTCCGTACAGTGTATGTTGGCGGACGTTCCTCTTGTATCACCGCAATAACCGAGGAGGTCGCCATGACGATCTTTCATTTCGGAAAGCATACGGTACCGTTTGCAGACATCCACGATATCAATGTGGAGTATCGGTATCACGACAATGAGATCTATGTGGATCTCGAACTCAACGGTGGAGTGCAGCTCAGTTTAAATCTTCCGGACTCGCTCACCTTCATGGAGCAGTTTATCAAGAAGATTCGTGAGGAAAAGGACATTCCTCTCGACGTTAAAAGTCAACAGGCCGTAGAAGCCTAACATGAACGAAAAAGGCCCGCTTCTCCAGCGGGCCTTTTTCGTTCTGCCGTGCTTCTTTGTGTAAACGACCTAGTCGGCGACGGCAACATTGTGTTCTGCTGCGATCTCAAGGGCTGATACAAGGGCATCTAGATCGTCGGACGTGGTATAGGCATGGACACTCAAACGCAGGATGCCCCTTTCGCCCCATTCCTGAACGACAATTTCGATACGATGTTCATCGTACAGCCATGTCTTGAGCTTTGTTGCCGACCATGACTCCGGTAACGTTACTGCTCCCATCATCAACCGTAATGAGGCTGGGTCTGAATGTGTCGATTTGAATCCAGGTATACGAGTGATACGATCTATGGTTTGTCGCAGCAGACTACTACAGCGACGTCGAATTGCCGATAGATCATGGGACTGCATCCATAAAAGTGCCATCGGTGTTGTGAGGAAGGCCGAGACATCACGTGTTCCCAGATACTCATGTTCATCGATAAAGTCAGAAACGTGAAGTCCCGTTCCATCGGTACCCCAGCTCGTTACAAGCGGAGGAAAGTTCTCCTGTAACTCTCTGCGGACAAACAGGAATGCACAACCCTTCGGCAAACAAAGCCATTTGTGAAGGTTCGCTGTGTAGATATCTGCATTGAGCTCACGAAGGTTGAGATCTAATTGCCCTGGAGCATGTGAACCATCAATAATCGTGATGATGTTTCGGCGGCGCGCTTCCTCGCAGATTTCAGCGATTGGCAGCTCAAGGGCCGTTGGTGCCGTAATGTGAGAGAGGAAGATGCAGCGTGTTCTGTTTGTTACGGCCTGAAACACACGATCGATAACAGACTGGTGCGATGGAAGCGGTACTGGAAACGAAACAACGTCGAGAGTTACGTCGCGACCGCGAAGCGCGTTGTTCCACGCTCGTATACAAGCTCCATACTCATGATCACATGTGAGAATTCGATCACCGGGTGACAGTGATAGTGCCAGTGCATGAGCGGCGACATTTGTGCCAAACGTTGAGTTTGTCACAAAGACAAGATCATCGGCATCACAGCTAAGGAAGGTTGCTAACGCGTGGCGTGCTTCTGCCATTAGCTGTGGTAACTCACGGTGGAAGAGCACCGGTTGTGCTTCGAGTCGGTCGATCCATGTCCGTTGTTCATCAAGCATCACCGTCGGTGTTGCACCAAATGAACCGTGATTCAGAAAGACAACATCATCTCGAAGTTGAAAGTCAGCACGTGATAACATATGTCTTACCGCTCAATTCGAACGAGTACTGAGCGATAGGCCACACGTTCCATAGGTGAGGTAACATTGCCTGGCTGTACCGTTTGTGGTTCTACTGACGTTGAGGATGATACATCAAGAAGTCGACGTGCGGCCAGTGCACGACGTTGCAGAAGATCTCGATTGTAGTCAGGACTTCCGAGGTCATCCGTTCGCGGAATGATGACAATCGATTGACCATTCCGCAATGCTACACGCACGGCATCAACTGCTTCGGGGTTAACGGCCGAAAACTCATCACCATCAAAGTTGAAGTAGCCGAGTACCCACGTATCGTCATCAAGGTGACGTCCGTCTGTCTGAACTACCTTCCGAGTCTCTGTGATGAGGTCCGGTGCTCGTACAACAACCACATGTCCTGATGATGTTACACGTTGTCCGGCAGAGTCAATAACCTGCGCTGTTACGTCAATGTCAGCAGTTGACGTGGTAATCATTTCAGCGGGTACCACTACGGAATGTACGGGATCAGAACCTGAAACATTCACTGGTGATCCGTTGATCCGTGCAGCAAGATCAGTCTCACACGGTCCTGCTTCACATGTTAACACGTGTCCGATAGAGAGTGTGACAGCTGATGATGAAACTGCTTCACGGACATTCTTTACTGGTACAACACGTCCATTCCCACCAAGAAGAATACGTACACTACGGTACTCGTCAGCAAGTTGCGGATAGCGTACCTGACCAGCAGTCGAAACGTCAACTGTTACACGATTCGGATCGATACCAAGAGCGTTGGTTACCCATAGCACTCTCTCCTTCGCCATACGTTCTGGTTCATCCGGTGTCTGTGATCCGATAACGGTCACGCGTGTTGACGGTGATGAAACAAGGTAGTCCTTAATTGATGTCAGCAGGTCTTCCTGCGACGTGGTTGACGTACCGTTACCGATACCTGATACTCGGACGGGGACTGTTGACGACGGTTCGAAGAAGATGATTGGAGCAACCTGTGCTTCATCAACTGTTCGTTGTATACGTCGTGCTGGAACGATAATCGTATCACCGCGCCGATCGACTGCGTCCGCCACGTCGAGCGTTAGTGCAGACGTTAGCGCTGGCTTTCGAGCAACGAGATCGGAAGAGC
>DDUR01000056.1 GCA_002344895.1 Ignavibacteria bacterium UBA2333 | reverse complement strand
GTCGAAGACATACCGTCGAGCGCCAGCGAAGCATCCCGTCGAGCGCTAGCGAGACACTATACAAAAACAGGACGCCAATCTTTCGACGGGCGTCCTGTTGAGCGTTGTGAGTAACTGGAATCGTCAAGAGACGACTTAGTACATGTCCATTCCACCGCCATGAGGCATGGCTGGGGCCTTTTCCTTTTCAGGCTTTTCAACGATCGTTGCTTCTGTTGTAAGGAGCAGCGATGAAACAGATGCAGCATTCTCGAGAGCTACGCGGGAAACCTTTGTAGGATCGATAACACCTGCTTCGAAAAGATCTTCGAACGTCTCGGAGTAAGCGTTGAAGCCGAAGGATCCTGTGCCTTCCTTGATCTTGTTCGCAATAACGGAGGCTTCGAGGCCTGCGTTACGGAGGATCTGGCGGATTGGTTCTTCGACGGCACGACGGATGATGTTGATACCCGTTTGCTGATCGTCGTTTTCAACCTTAAGACCTTCGAGCTTGGAGACGGCACGCAGGTAAGCAACACCGCCACCTGGAACGATACCTTCTTCAACAGCAGCACGTGTAGCATGCAGTGCATCCTCAACGCGAGCCTTCTTCTCCTTCATCTCTACTTCCGTAGCGGCACCAATCTTCAGGACGGCAACACCACCGCTGAGCTTGGCGAGACGTTCTTGAAGCTTTTCACGATCGTAGTCACTTGTTGTCTTTTCGATCTGCGACTTGATCTCGTTGATTCGCTTCTTGATGTCGTCCGATGAGCCAGCGCCTTCAACAACTGTCGTGTTGTCCTTGTCAATTGTAACGCGCTTTGCTGTACCGAGGTGTTGCAGCGAAGCATTGTCGAGCTTAAAGCCCTTTTCTTCGCTGATAACCGTACCACCCGTAAGAACAGCAATGTCTTCGAGCATGGCCTTACGACGATCACCAAAGCCTGGTGCCTTAACAGCAGCAACCTTGAGTGTACCGCGTAGACGGTTAACAACGAGGGTTGCAAGTGCTTCACCTTCGATGTCTTCGGCAATGATGAGAAGACCACGACCTGCTTGAGCTGTCTTTTCGAGGACTGGGAGCAGATCCTTGATAGCGCCAATCTTTTTGTCGTGAATCAGGATGTACGGATTATCGAGGACACATTCCATCGTGTCTGCATCTGTCACGAAGTATGGTGACAGGTAACCACGATCGAACTGCATACCTTCAACTACGTCAACACTTGTTTCTGTACCCTTGGCTTCTTCAACCGTGATCACGCCATCCTTACCGACCTTGTCCATGGCGTCAGCAATCAGGTTACCAATCGTCGGATCGTTGTTAGCGGAAATGGTACCTACCTGGGCAATTTCCTTCTTACCCTTGACCGTGCGGCTAAGTTCAGCAAGGCCAGCGTGTACGGCCTTTACCGCAATATCAATACCGCGCTTGAGGTCCATTGGATTGGCACCAGCAGTTACGTTCTTGAGGCCTTCTGTTACGATAGCCTGAGCAAGAACCGTAGCCGTTGTAGTACCGTCACCGGCAATGTCACTTGTCTTCGATGCAACTTCACGAACCATGGAAGCGCCGAGATTTTCAATCGGATCTTCGAGTTCGATTTCCTTGGCGACGGTTACGCCGTCCTTTGTAACTGTTGGAGCACCGAACTTCTTGTCGATGACAACGTTACGTCCCTTTGGTCCAAGTGTGACCTTTACTGCGTCAGCAAGTTGGTCAACACCGCGCTTCAGCGCTGCGCGCGCATCCACGTCAAACGTGATGATTTTTGAAGCCATGTTATGATCTCCGTGAAAAGTTTACTGTTCGAAAGTTGAATGTTTGTGTTAGCCATTTTGCATGGCATAACAGGTCAATCGGTCGTTACAAGAACGTCCAGATAACCTTACTTGATCACGGCGAAAATGTCAGACTCGCGCATGATGAGATAGTCCTCACCGGCTACACTGATCTCTGTGCCAGCATACTTGCCATAGAGCACTTGGTCGCCAACCTTAACGGCAAGCGGCGTGACCTTACCATCCTCTGTGAGCTTACCGGAACCAACGGCAATAATTTCACCCTGCATCGGCTTTTCCTTCGCCGTGTCAGGAATGATGATGCCGCCCTTTGTTACTTCTTCCGGTTGTGATGCCTTGACGATCACACGATCGTGCAGTGGGGTCAAGTTCATGATGTATCTCCTAAAAACGTGAAAGGTGAAGTATTGCCAGACGATTGTTTGCCGTCGAATCGTTAGCACTCATCTTCGGCGAGTGCCAATGACGAAGCAGGCGCGAAATTATGGGGCAAAAAGGGGCTTTTCAAGTGACAATTTGATAGCACCGCCCTGAAGTATCGTCAAGAATGTATGCCGTTTTGGCGCACGCATGTCATTTTGGCGGGAAATACATCATCTTCCCTCACCTTCCCCCATCTTCCCGCACCTTCCCCCATCTTCCCGCACCTTCCCCCATCTTCCCCCACCTGCCTCCCCACCTACCTCCCCACCATTAACCCCATCAAAACACCCTCAAATCATACGTAAACATCAAGACAGCCCATCGCTGCAGGACGGTTGCGCGTGTGTCATCAACGCTGGACTCGCTCACGGAGCGGGAGATGGCCGTGTTCCGTTGCAGGATGTCGTTTGCACTGAGGCGGAGTTCTCCACGGTCATCAGCAAGGAAGCGCCACGCAAGAGCTGCATTCCAAAGGATGATACTCTGGTCATATCCTTCGCTGTATCCACTCGTGAGTGTATGCACAAGGTCAGAAACGATGGTCAACTTGGGAATAAATTCCCATGATAGTCGCAGACGAGAGGATCCGTTGATGTAGTCGATGTTGCGTTCCGAGAGCACACTGTTGGATACACTACTGAATGTGTAGTTCGTGGAGATTGTGAAGTCAACACCTTCGCTGATATTGGAGGCGAGGGCGAATCCGGCATTGGCACTGGGTGTGGTGGCAATGTTCTCGAGTCCGTTGACAAGGCCCGGTGTTCGTGTCCAGGTAACACTTCCGAAGAGGTTAAGGTTGGACGACAGGAATTCAACGGGGAATCCATAGGTAGCAAAGGCACGTAGACTAACGTATCCATCAAGATTGACTGGTCGAGTGAGTTGACCACCTTGTGGAAGAATGATGCCATCGGCAATAGCCGTATCACGCTCCGCAATTGTCACGGAGTTTGCAATGTAGTCGTACGTGAACTCACCGCGCAGCAGCGCAAAGAATGTTGTACCGGATGCAACATCGTTTGCTGAGTAGCGCGTAAAGAGTGTATGTGTAAGGTCCTGACGCAGGTTGGGATCACCAGCCGTCAGCTGTAATGGATTCGATGTTGTAACAGCGTCCTGAAGCTGGTCAGCAGATGGAGCACTTGTACGCGCACGATAAAACAGCCGAAGATTGGCGTCCTTCGAGATTTGATATCGAAGGTTTGCATTTGGGAGGACGTTCCAGAAGGTCCTCCGAACCGTTGATGTAAACGGAAACTGCTGTTCATTATCGAGTTCTGCCATTTGTCCCGTAACACCGAGTTCAAAACCAAAGTCGCGGTCACCATACCGATACGTCGGTGATACTTGATGGACAGCGTACGTTGAACGAAGTGTATTTGACTGAGCTGTGTCGAGGATGTTATAGACGTCTGTTTCAGAAGCCCGATTCGTAAGTCGGTCTGATAACGTTGTCTGAATATTTGTAGATGCTTGAACGGCCAACGATGATAACGTATCAAAGGGCTCTGTGAGTGTCACACTTGGATTAATAGTCCATACACCCTGATCAAGTGTGCTGCGTTGTTCAAGGGTGTCAACAATTGATGTCACTGTCGATGTTGTTGAAGAGAACAGATCATTTGTACCATCATTTGCCGTGTAGGAGATGTTGGCATTGACGGCAAGTGTTCGCCCGGGTTTGGCAAAACGTAAACGATACAGGAGGTCATTACCGAAGGTCATACCTGCATAGTCCGTAGTCTGAGTTGTTCGTGTTGACCCAAGTACATCTGCGTCTGATCGTGACAGACCGAGTACATCGTTAACACCATCATTCTGTTGCAGTGTAAACCGTGGCGACCATAGCAGACTTTGTGTGGAGTCGAGGCGGATATCAAGTCGTGCAGTAAATCGATTGTTGATGTTACTCGACGAGACGTCGGAACGTTCATCGTAGACATTACCGAATTGTGTCGGGACCGTGTACTGACGGAACAACGACTGGTCGGCGACATTGTCGCTGTAATTAAAAAAGTTGCTTGCTGTAACATTGATACTCTCGCCCCACATGTCGCTGTAGTTAATACCTCCAGCATGTGTTGTTGTGATACCGTTTCGTTGATCAACGAAGAAGTCACTCATGCCCCCTCCGCCCCCTCGAAACATAGGTCGGCCACCGCCGCCACCACCTGGGGCCATCATGGCCATACGACGCATCATACCACCACGACCACCGCCACCACCAAAGGCACCGACGATGTCTTCGATGGCAAAGTTCTGTTCGTTCACGTTGTTTGACTGGGCAAGAATTGTATACCGACGTGTGCTATCGAAGACGTTCATCGTTGCACCGGCTTTGTACCGCGAGTCCTCTCCTCCATACCCTGCAAAGGCACGTCCAAACGCACCATTCCGCATCGACTTCTTCGTAACAATGTTGAGTGTCTTACGAGCATTGGCATCAGCAGCACGCGAGAACTGATTCTGATCACTTGCCTGATCATATACCTGAATACTTTCAATCATCTCGGCCGGAAGGTTTCTGAGAGCAACATTCGGATCGTTACCAAAAAACTGACGGCCATCAACGAGGACTTGTTGGACCTGTTCGCCTTGAGCTTGTACACGTCCATCCTGCATGGTAACACCTGGCATCTTCTGCACAAGGTCTTCGGCACTTGCTGCCTTATTCACCTTAAATGCTGCTGCATTGTATTCAACCGTATCACCCTTTTGAATAGCAGAAACAGCCTTTCCTGTTACCGTTACTTCGTCGGTCAAGTTTGCGCCCGCAGCCAACACAATCGTACCAAGATCTACATCAGCATTCGTAATGGTCACCGAACGTGTTAGAGATCGATATCCGATGAAGGTGACCTTGGCAGACCACCGGCCAGCGGCAACGTCTTCCATCACAAACGATCCATCCTTTCGCGTTACAGCTCCAACGCGTAGACTATCACCTTCACGGACAAGGACAACCTGTGCACTTGTCATTGGTTGCCGGTCTGTACTATCAACAACCCTTCCCTTCACCGTCCACTGAGCATACGCTGGAGTGACATTCACAAGGGAGATTAATACAACACCAAGAACACTGAACCACGTCGAGCGAAGGCGAGGAAAGGACATGCCAGGAGGATAGGGTTACGGAAAGCGCCTGTGACGTATGGAAAGGTGGGGAAGTTTAATGGGGTGGGGAGGCAGATGGGGAGGCA
>DDUR01000021.1 GCA_002344895.1 Ignavibacteria bacterium UBA2333 | reverse complement strand
GGGACCTATAGGCCCCCGGCACCTTTTGACTCAGGAGAAATAAACCGTGTCGAATCATTGGGTACAGTGCTAACACGGTGATCGGGTCACCATGAAGACCAAATCAATTCTCCGGGAGAAATCTCCCGGAGAATACACTTTGTGTTAGGGGGCAAACGGGGCATCCACCGAACCAGACGTGAAGGTGCCGGGGACCTATAGGCCCCCGGCACCTAGTGACTTGGCACCTTGAGACTACTTTGAATCTTCCCGTGCTATCGTTCAGGATACTATTGCGGTAACCCCGTTAGCACGATCCGTACTTCGCGGAACGAGGCAGAAGCGTGTTGATAGGACACTTAACCTATGCGCACCAGGATCGCACGACGAGTTGGCTAATGAATTGATATGTTACGAGGATGTAAATTCAACATCGTATCTCGTGAGGAACTATGCGGATTTTTGTAGGGGTGACAGATATTGCTTGGTTTCGACACCTTGCAGGTCAAGAACCACCGGTCTCCGAAGTGAACTTTTGGCGACCAGGAGGAGGAGCCTTTGCCGCTCTACAACCTGGCTGCCCATTCTTGTTTAAACTCAAAGCTCCGATTAATAAAATCGCCGGGGTGGGATTCTTTCATTCTTTCACGAGGCTACCTCTACGAGTGGCATGGGAAACCTTTTCCATTCGTAATGGAAGGGGTTCGTATGATCAGTTGTTACATGTGATTCAATCCTATCGACATGGTAGTGTATCTGCAACGACGGAAATCGGTTGTATTCTTCTTGAGAGTCCTGTTTTCTTCGATGAATACGATTGGTTTGATGTACCAGCAGACTTTCAGCAAAATGTTGTCGTGGGAAAGTCATACGATTCTAGTACACCCCAAGGAAACAAGCTTTGGCAGCATGTCTCAGGGCTTCTCGAAGCAGATCGTGGGAAAGCGTTTACGTCGCCATCACAAGTTGTCCCCTCCGTATTTGGAAAGGAGTACCTCAGAAAGTCACGTCCCGGTCAAGCAGGATTTAAGGTGGGACTCCTAGATGCATATGGACGACGTTGTGCTATCACTGGCGAGAACATCGTTCCTGTCCTTGAAGCGGCACACATTCAGCCTGTTCATGAGAATGGTACGAATGAACTTTCAAACGGACTGCTCTTACGAAGTGATATGCACAAATTGTTTGATGATGGTCTTATCGGTATTACACCGGACCGAACGATACGTGTAAGTAACCAGATTAGAGATCTTTACGTTAATGGTAAAGTATACTATTCTTGGGATGGTAAACCGCTGACAGTTCTCCCCAAAGACGAACTTCTTTTGCCCGATTCCGACCGTCTCGATTGGCATCTATCACACGTGTTCATTCCGTAGTGGGCAGTTCAAAGTGTCCACAACTTCATCCACAAGCCGAACTCCATCACCTCCCTCTACACCTATATTCGTCCTCTCACCAACCTTCATGATATGGATCACGCCGACGTTCACCTTGTCCATCGTACGTCGAATCTGTACCGACTCGCCTATTTGATGGCCTTGTTCACTGTTACCTACAACATCTTCGAAGGTGTTGTATCAACGGTTGTTGGAGTGCAGGATGAAACGTTGGCTCTCTTCGGATTTGGCCTGGATAGTTTTATCGAGTCGATTTCCGGCGTTGGAATCCTGGTAATGATCCGTCGTCTTGAATCTGCTCCGTCGGGGGCCGATTCACAACGGACAGAGTTCGAAAAGTCTGCCTTACGGATAACGGGATGGTCATTCTATGGACTGAGTGCCATGCTAGCCACGTCAACCGTCGTGAATGTTGTTACCGGCAGGGTTCCCGAGTCAACCTTCTGGGCCGTCGTGATCGCTGCCGTCTCCATCGCCGTTATGACGGCACTTGTCCTGGCAAAACGTCACGTCGGACGTGCACTTGGAAGTAAACCCATTCTTGCCGACGCAAACTGCACCCTTGTATGCGTCTACATGAGCTTGGTTGTCCTCGTTTCAGCGGGCATTTATGAACTGACACATTTTGCCTATGCCGATGTCCTGGGGGCACTTGGAATTCTCTGGTTTAGCATACGTGAAGGCCGAGAATGCTTCGAAAAGGCCAAGGGACACGAATGTGAATGCGAGTCCTCCTGCTCCTAAGGCCACCAATCCGTCGACTTCCCTACCACCGAAGCCCCTTTCGCCCCCTACCCCTTGCCAATTCCGGTAACCTCCCTATCTTTGTGGCTCGCTGATACCAACGCAGCGCGTTTGCACCGTTCGTCTAGAGGTTAGGACACCGCTCTTTCACAGCGGTAACACGGGTTCGAGTCCCGTACGGTGTACCATCCAGAGCCTCGTCATTTGACGGGGCTTTGCTGTTTTTACCCGCAATCACCATTTCATGCGGGTTCGGGGTCTTCGCCTCGCGGAATCGTCTTCGGTTTTTGACAGAGATGGCGTCTTACAGTGGTCGGGTTTGGCACCCCGTTTGGCACACCTACCATTGGAGACATATGCCCAAGGTCAAGAATGCCCGATTCACGGTCGGTTCGGGCGACGATACCATCCACATCACCTTCCCGTTCAAGGTCAAGCAGGGATCAGCGAACGGTACGTTCAAGTGCTACGCCACGTGCCGTAGGTGGGCGACGAAGAAGAATCCGGAAGGACGTATCCGGCACACCACAGGCGTCATCATGACTGTGGAGTATTGGGACAAGGTCAAGAACGACATCCGAAGTACCTACAGAAATCGGGAGGCCATACGGTCACGATTGCATGCGATCGTGGACCGCATCAGGAATGCCTACATGGCAGCCGAATCCAACCGCGTGGGAAGAAGTGTTTACGCTCTACTCGGTGAAGATGATGTCAAGTCTCTCATCGACGGGAAAACGAATACCCTGTGTCATGGTAGCCTTCCTCTCTTCGTTCGACACAAGGACAAGGAGGGAGAATACGAGTTCGGTGGCTTGTTCGGTGAATTCATGCGGAAGTACGTTTCCAATGATGGCCGTAGGCTCGTAGAGATGGAAAGCCATTACAAGAACTTCCGAACCTTGGCGCACAACCTTGAACTGTTCTTGGACAAATACTATCCCTTCGGATTCACCATCGACAGGTTCGAGGAAGGGCTTCCGGAATTCTCAAAGGCATGGTTCAGGTACTTCATTCACGATGAAGTTGATGCGGGAGAGTCTATCGAAAACGTCACGAAAAGACTTCGTCAAATACTCAAGTGGGCCTGGGAACAGAAGTACATACTTCCTGTGAATACCAAGCTTCTCAGCTACAGATTCAAGCGGTATCCTAAAACGTCAATCCCAGAAGAGGTTCTCAGCAAATTCTATCACCATCAGTTCTTACCAACGGAAGGAAGGCTTGAGCGTGTTCGAGATGCCTTCATGCTCATGTGTTTGACCGCCCTTCGATTCGAGAACTTCTGGCACATCGACGAAGCCACCATCACAGACGATGCCATTCACATCGAAACGATAAAGGATCGCGGAAGCGTCATCATTCCACTGTTCCCCGCCACACGAGAACTTCTTGCCAAATATCCCGCAGGTCTGAGAAGCATCGAAATCGCGAATCAAAATTTCAATCCTTATCTGAGGGAGGCTGCTGAAGCCGCTGGCTTGACATCGGATGTAATCGTGCGTCAATTCCGCGGGGACAGAATGGTTCAGCGTACACTTCGTCTTTGTGATGTCATGACATCACACACAGGCCGTCGGACGTTCGTGAGTATATGCCGCGCTCGAGGAATTCCGGATGAGATCATCATCAAGGTAACCGGCCACAGGAGTCTCGCACAACTTCGGACGTACACCTCTATCCCTGACGTCGAAGTGCTCTACGCCTTCGGGAAGGCTCGTGAGGAATCCCACTCCTTCAATGACCCGATACTCACATTATCTGGTATGTGGCAGAAGGCTGCGTAGGACGTCTTACCTCCATGTGGAGTCCTAGACATCCTGTTACCCGTCTCCCCGGATGGCGGCCCTACCGAGAGCTTCTCATACTCTCGGCCGTCCGGGAGTTCTGCGGGTTCCATAATCCGGATCACTACCCGGATTGGAAGACTTTCCTGCGTACCCTCAGAGGCTATGTGGAGGATGTTGTGGAGTGTCAGACGGGTACAGGCCGAGGGTTCTGCTCAAGAGTGTCGTTTCTACACTTCGTTCATTAAGAGTTCAGTGCGGAACTCTTGATTCCTAGAACTCTCTGACGTTCATCATAGAGTATCTAAAGCTCTACGGAAGCGCATTGAGACGTTTGAATCGTGCCACTCCGATTGCACTCATTCGGTGGTCTTTTCCAACTTCAACAATCCTAATACCAGTACGATGGGCATACCCCTGAATTGCCTCGACCAGCGTCACCTGTAGGAAGTTGTGTAGCGATAGCATCTGGCCGTTTATGAAGGTTCCTACCGGGACCGTTACGACTCGCTGACCACCCTCGTTAGTCTGTTCCACATGTTCAGGTCCAGCGGCATCATGAAAGGCAAACGATGGTGAATCAAACTCGAACACAACAACCTTCGCCTTGTAGTGAACCACTTTGTTCCTGTCATCCCGCAGTTTGAGCATCCAATCTGAAGCATCATTCAAAGCGTGTTTGAATTCAGGGTACTGTTCTCCACCTTCCCTGAAGGACTTGAGCAAGTCATTCATTGACATTTCGTGATTCTCTGGTAATCTTCCGCCTTTGTTCCTGATTCCAGCAATCTTGCGGGCATTTGCTGGTAGTATTTGACGGACGATGTAGGCGATGTCATTAAGGACAATCTGAAATCTGATGATGAAGCTCTCGATGTCCGCTTCAAGAAAAGGACGCTCAGACCTTTCCAACTCCAGAACAGACATAACTCGCTCGTAACATCCGAACAATCGCACCATCGACCAGAAGAATGTGTGGGTCTGGAAGTAGCGGAAATTATCATGCTCGCCAAAGCCAATTCCATGCAGGACACCGGATAGTGGTGCGGAAATGAAAGACTTAACATCCATCTCACTTTGTAGCATCTTACTATCCACAGTATTGAGATGCTGAATACCATTGGCAAAGACATCTTGAATATGATTTTCTTGCTTCTTCATTAGCAGCAGATGCTCAGCATTGTTTTCGAATCAAGATTGCTTCTTCAACCCAAGCCGCAAGATTTTTACTGATAAAATTGTAAACATCCTTGCTATCTGAAGGCGAAGGATTGTAGCATTTTACGTATGTACTTAGAGGTTTCTTAACTCCATTCACATCTAGTGTAAACTGTGCGAATGGATTAACTCCAATTCTGGATTGGTTTCCATTTTTATCCTTCAGCTTGTGCACATGAATTCCGACTACTCCTTTCCCGAGATTCCATCCATTTTGAATCTCGTAGTTAATCCACTTTCGTCCCGCAGTTGCCGATCCAACAAGCACTATTACACATGTTCTACCATCAAGCTGGCCATCAATCCACCGCTTTATACTCGCATCACCTCCACGCTTCACAGCCTCCCAACTGTTGTCGGATACTGGGACATTACCCTCGACTACTCCCATGTTTCGCACCTGTGAAGCTCTCCAATTATCCGGTTCGAAATGGAAACTGTAAAATGCCTTTCTTGCCATATGATCACCTATTGTTCACTTTGTGAATGATTGCAACAATGGCTGCTACGTATGCAGCGACCGAAAGTGTTGCGTTGTTCAAGTTCTCAAGTTCTTGTGTAACGTCAACCCTCTGAAAGTACTGCTCTCGATTAGCATATACTTCATCCCACAGTTCTGCTGCAACATGCCCAGAGGCTCCGATCGGGATGAGGGTTTTCCCATGCTGCTTAGCGATTTCAAATTCGCGTTGAACGCCATTGGCTTGAGCTACATTTCCTGTGCTATCAAGTTTGTTACCTGCGATAAATACAACATGACCAGCTTGCCCAATCATATCCTGTCTGTACTTCTCCCACATCTCTTCGCGGCTCACACCAATTGGATAGCTCTGAGGAAATGGCCTTATAAGTATTCGGTCATCAATAGCTGTCGCTTCTCCAGAATATATAGCTTCCATGGCTCCAACCAACACTCGTTCACCAATCCCTAGTCCAAATCCACTGATGATATTCAAGTTATTTTGAATGAGCTCTCGCCCTAAGGCTCGTGATAGGTCTTGGATAATTTCTTCACCCAATGGCGAGTAATCATATGCACTTCCTGAAATGAACACCTCACGCTGATGACTTATTCGGTTCAATTCAAGAAGTAGTTCTTGGATTTCACCGTAGTCATCGACTAATACTGTCAGAATGCCATATCGTTTGAGGTCTTGCATCCGCAATTCTAGCCTTCTGACTTCATACTCATGATTGGCTTTACCTTCACCCGATTGCTCTGTCGGTTCATCCGGCTTCTTCATGACACAGAAGTGTGTTCTTCTATTAGCTCCAAGCAGAATGCGTATACGTCGTAGGATAAAATCTATGTTCGGATCAGTAAAGCTGAATCCTAGGAATAGAAAGGTGTCGGATACAAGGTCTCCTTGCAGCTTCTCAGAAAACAGGCCCCGTTTCAAATCATACTCTTCGTAGTCATCACGTGTCAGTACTGCTTCATGCGGCATACTAACATCTCCGTGCATCTTGTAGACGGTTACGTCTGCGCCCCGAACGCGTTTGCTTAAGTGTTCTTTGGTGTGTTTTACGTCTGGACGTCTACCTATGCCTTCAAATGCCTTCTCTAATAGCGTGTCATAATTCGTTGTCCAAACGGTTGAAACAGGTAGACTGGCAATGAGCTCGTGATTTCGTGTTAATTGTGATTTCCGTGAGAATTCGTCTATCAGTGTCTGGTCAATTTTATGCCTGCTTTCATTTGTGTTCTTATGAAACTGCGCCACTGATAGTAGGTCCATTTCCTTGTCTACGTCAAGCCCTAGGTCGCTGGCCAATTCTCTGAGAAGATTACGCCAGTCAACAAACCCTGCTGGAATGGAGAGTCCTGCACCTACAAATAGCATGGCCTTTCGTTCAACAAGCTCACGTCCGTATTCACGTAAGAATCTCTCTTTCAATACCGCTTGAGTCATAACTGCAAATTGGAAATTCTATAGATTTTCCATCTCCATTAATAGCCTATCAACTGATACTTGTAGTGCTTTCGCCAGCTTCTCCACAATGGCCACAGTCGGATTCCTCTTCCCTGCCTCTAACCTTGAAATGTATTCAGAAGCAACGCCGGACTTTGCGGCAAGCTGCTCCTGTGTAAGTCCTTGCTCCTGTCGGTATTTACGGAGGTTATTAGCGAGTAATTCATGAACATTTGGCATTGCGGCAATGGTCGCTATCTTTGCCACACAGCCATTTGTCTGATCGGACAAGTTTCATGAATTTGAAGACTGTTATGAAGAATTTCTCCGCAGTAGCTTACTTCCTCGTGTTATTAGTACTTACGACGGCGGCCCATGCCGATTTCTCCGACACCCTCAACCTCCGTTCAGCCCTGGGAAAGGGTGCATGGCTGCATCTGAGGATAGTCACGTGGAAATTTGATACGTCAGACTTCGTGAAGGGCCGGTCCCGGCTCGACATCGAGATCGTCGTAGGAAATTCGGGCAAGGCTCCGATCGAGATCGGTCCCGGCAGCTTCGCCGTCCGTCTCGGCAAGAACGACAGGGCTTTGTTCTTCACTTCCATGCACCCCGGAGCCCCTCAGGTACAAAGAGCCAGTATCGCCCCGAAGGACTCCCTCATCACTCGTATGTCCTTCATCCTTCCGGATACAGGATCGGTCGTGGAGTTGAAGCTGACGCCCGCGGGCTCGAAGACCTCCTCGTGGTTGACCTTCCTTCCATCGGTCACCTCTTCCTGCAAGCGGTTGGCTCGCTCTGCGGAGTTGTTCCTCTTGGCTACCACTACCTTCAGGAAGTTCATGGACGAGAAGAGACGCTCATACTACGATGAGGCCAGAAGTCTGTACCTGACGTACCTCAAGACCAAGATTTCCGGCCCCTGTACCGATGCCCGCGCTTCCGACCTCGAAGACCTCTCCAAGTCCGCTCTGAAACTCGTGAATCTCGATGGCCAGGAGATTGACAACGTCCTTCGTGGTGACCGCGACATGGTTTCTTCGATGTCCTTCTTTCTCACGATGGCCAAGCGTCCGGCTCAACGGATTCTCGATCAAGATTCGAGGAAGTAAGCCATGACCATGCGCCCGGTCTATCAGGTTGTTGGCTACAACGAAGTTCGCCGCTTCCATCCCGTGTACTGTCTGTTCATTGGTTGGTGGGCAGGGCTCATGGTCGCCTGTTTCATTCTTCCGCTCTTCTTCAGAGGTGGCAGGCGACTCGTATCGAGACTCTTCGGGTACTGGTGAGAACAACCGGTACCATAGTATCCAGACCGGCCCTATACCGCATGGGAAGGATCGTTGAGCTTCTCCAGCTCGGGAAACGGGTAACCGTAGCCTCAGTTGCTGAGGACCTTCAGGTATCCGCACGGACTGTTGCGCGTGATCTGGAATATCTCACACATGTACTCGGTGCTCCGATCTCATACGACCGCGTTCTCAGATCGTTCGTCCTTGTAGAGGAACGCCTTCCTTTGGTCCTCGACATGTACGTCCGGAACCATCTACGTCAGGAGGCGAAGCGGGCCATGGACTATGCTTCCAAGCTTCCCTCGGAGTCAGAGGAGTTCGTTGGCGGATTGGCTTACGTCCACGACGTCATCGGTAGAGTACTCTCAGGTATCTCGTGAGTGCGAACGAACCTCCGGGCAACTTCAAGGCTCTCTGCGATCTGATGGATGGCACCTGTTTCCGAACCAATCCCTACAGGGGCGTTCTCTCAAAGGTCGGTGCCGATCTTGGCTACAGGGGTGGGCGTCGGAGCGTGTTTCAGGCTATCAAAGTCCACAGGACTGTGCATGTGATGCTCGCTGTGGCAGAAGCTATCAGAAAGGTAGAGGAATCCATTCCATCATACAGCCAGCCATGACCCCGAATACATCAGCAGTTCTTATCGTCTGTCCTCAGCCCATCCTCTGTTATGCACTCCGCACAACCTTAGAGGATAACGCTATTGGGTTTGTGAAGCATGTCCCGACGATGACGGACGGACTCGTAGCTCTCAAAGGACAGCACTTCAGCATGGTCCTGCTTGATGCCCACGCCTTCTACGCGGATGGAAACGGGATGGGAATGATCGCTACGATCCGCACTGAATTCCCGGCATTGACCATCATCATGTTGACGGACAACAAGGCCATGCTCCTCGGAGAAACCCTTGAAGCGATGACACATGGTGCCATCTCAAAGGATGACCATCCTCAAGCGTTCGTGGACATTTGTGCATGGATTCGGAATGGATGTCATGGGTTCTGGCTCAGTCCCATGGTTGCAGCTCTGTACCTCAAACGGCGCGTCATGGCCTACAACCATCTTCTTACTGAGCGTGAACTCCACATCCTCCAACTTCTGGATCACACGAACGGAGAGATCGCTTCCGATCTCCGGCTGACCGTTGGTACAGTGAAAAACTATGTCAGTGTCATTTACGACAAACTAGGCGTTCGATCAAGAGCGGAGGCGTTGAAGCTCAGGGGTGAGATTACGGTCTTGCACAGCCGTACCTGACCCTAGGTATCTATCCACAAGAGCTTTCACAGCCACACTCATGACCCTTGACCTTCTCGAAACATTCCCTACCCTCCTTGATACTGAACCACAGGATTCCGAGAGCCCCAATGGCATCAGCATAGATAAAGTGCGTTGATTCGTATACGAAAGCCGAGATCAGCATCACGATGCTCATGTATACACAGACGAGTGTACAGTTGGCATCCGCGATGATTGGGATACTTCCAAGAGCCTTACCGACCCTCTTCTTGGCCAACACAAGAACTGTCATCACGGCGATCGAGATACAGGCAATAACCACTCCCCAGAACGTGGATTCGGGTACCTTGCCCGTGACGACATTGAGAACAGTGGTTACTGCGAGCATCGCACTCAACCCGTAGAATGACCAGCCGGTAATCCTCAAGGCCGTTTTCTCGAATTCCGTTCGTTCGGTACTTGTCGAAGTTCCTGCTGTCCGTTCCAACCTTCGGATCATGACAAGGACGCCAACACCAGAGATGGTCTCGATGAAGCTATCCAGGCCGAAGCCGAAGAGGGCTAACGTTTCATCCTGAAACCCGAGGACGGTTGAAATCAATCCTTCGATGAGGTTGTAGGCGATCGTGAAGAGTGCCAGCAGCCGTGCCATCCGATAGAGTTGCACTCTTCTTCCTGCAATCGTTGCGGCAGATAATTGCGAAGCTGTAGTTTTTTGTACTGTAATCATTATGTTCTTTCAAAGCAGCCGAACAGGAAATTCTGTGTGGTGTCAAAGGGAGTATGGTGATCCTCCTCCCTGTACCAGCGGCAGTTGAATCCCTGATTGAACACCCGCACCATGGATGCTTCAGCGTATTGTTGAATATCAAGACCGCTGCATCGCTTTGGACCCTTGTCCGAGAACGTTCCTACCATTAGGTGCCCACCTTCTAAGATCACACGTTCGGCAAGCGAAACATAACGTTCAACTTCAGTGGAGTCTACCAGGAAGTGGAATGCCGCACGGTCATGCCAGAATGCGAATTGTACTTCGGGATTAAAGTCCAGGACATCACTGATGATCCAATGCACGTCCAGTGCCCGAGTTCCCAATCGCTGTTGAGCATTGGAAATGGCCTGCGCTGAAATGTCCAATACCCAGAGGTTGGTATATCCTGCATCGAGCAGAGCATCAACGAAGTAGCTGTCACCACCACCGACATCAAGGATGGCTGCATCCTTTGGAAGATTCAACGACTGCACAATCTCCATTGACGTCATAGGGTACGATTGGTACCAGCTTCGTTCCTTTTCTGCTTTGGTTGAATAGACCCGATTCCAGTGGGCTCGGCGATCCTCAGCTATCATGGCGTGCTTTCATTTTTCCAAATTGTAGTGCGTACCTCACTCTTCACGGTACTGGCAGCATTCCGGCAGCTTGTCATATGCTTCCTGAGAACCCTTGAGGGTATCTACATCGTAGCCGACACTGAGGATCGCCGTAGTGATTGCATCGGTATTGGTTTTTGCATCGTCGTAGACAGCCTTAAGAACTTTCTTCTTCTTATCCCACGAAGCTTCCTTCACTCCTTGCACACTTCCGGCAGCTTTCTCGATGCGTTTCTTGCACGAACCACACCGACCATTGACATTGAGCGTTACGGTTTGTTCGACAGCTATGGCTGTCATCGGCAGCATGAGCAATAGGCCGATGAA
This sequence comes from Ignavibacteria bacterium UBA2333, assembly GCA_002344895.1. Taxonomy (GTDB): domain Bacteria; phylum Bacteroidota; class Ignavibacteria; order Kapaibacteriales; family Kapaibacteriaceae; genus UBA2333. The sequence goes on along the minus strand of DDUR01000021.1, from coordinate 25,821 downwards.
TAAACGGATACCTGTATTCATGATGTTCCTCCATATTGTTTGGTTGAGAAATCTGTCCTCATCGTCCATTTCTACAGCCCCAGCCGGGCATTGTCTTTACAACTTCAATTCTTCGGTAACGAAAGCTTTGGCACCTTCTGGTCCAGTAATGTCCAACCAGATACTCTTCGAATTTCCGTCGATCGTCAAACGGAATTTGAAGAAGCTACAACATGACCGTTCAGACTTCACGAACTCCGTGAGTTGATCGAGCATATCGTCCTTGCCATCGAACCTGAACGTAAAGCCATCTTGCAATTCTTTCCGTTCCAGAACTGCTTTCTTCAACGATGCGAGCACTGTCTCCTTCCGCTGTTGGAGTTCGGAGCTGGTTAGCGTACATGCGAGTACGGAATCCGTATCCTTCGTTGCGGGAGTATCGGGGGTATTGGATTTCGAAACATCCATGTGTTCGTCATGTTGACCTGTACAGGCCACGAGCATCACCGCAAGGAAGAGAAGGAGGGCAGACTTCATGTCAGGAGACTCTCGGAGTAAAGAAGATGATTGCTACGCCCACAAGAACGATCACGCTTCCGACCACATCGTACACGTCTGGTCGAAGTCCATCGACCCACCATCCCCAAAGAATGGACATGATGACGAAGACACCTCCGTAGGTTGCATAAGTACGTCCGAAGCCCGCAGGCTGCCATGTGGCCACAACTCCATAGCCTGCAAGGATGATGACTCCGAGCACTCCGAGTAAAGGTGACTTCCCCTCCTTGAGCCACAGCCACACCAGGTATCCACCACCGATTTCACAGAGACCAGCCAGTACGAACAACGGTATGGACAGTGAAGTCATACCTGTTTCCTTGGAACCGTTCGTGTGGATTTCCTAACCTCGGACTTGGTCTTCTCAGCTTTCACACGCTTGACCATACCTGCTTCACAAGATGGATCACAGGTGCCATTCGCACAGCAGTTCTCCGTCAGGTAGGAGATCAAACCGTTCATCGTCATGTATTCGGCGGAGTAGTACAGATACCTTCCCGAGCGACGGACGTCCACGAGTCCGGCTATGGACAACTCCTTCAGGTGGAAGGAGAGTGACGCAGGAGGTATCCTGATCGCATCGCCGATAGTACCGACTGTCAATCCTTCCTGGCCAGCCTGTACGAGCATCCGGAAGATGGAAAGTCGGGTTTCATGTGCAAGTGCTGTAAGCGACGTGACGACTACTTTAGGGTTCATAGTTCGAAAATACTCGAATCATGGAATTTTCCTTATATCGTTTTCCATCATATCCGTATGTTCGGGTGCGATGCGTAAACTTTTTCTACGACTGGCTCTTGGAATGTCGATCCTGTGGTCGATTCTTCCTGGTATGGACCTTCACGAAATGGCGAGGGTCGGTTTCCAGTTCACGCATCTCGAACACCACATCGTCGACCATGCTGACTCTTTCGCAGGCATTCTCCAGTGCTTGACCCATACCGACTCCGATCATGAATCGGGTTCAGCACATGATCACAGTGACGATCAACGACATCACGACACTACCCCCTACCATCACTGCGGTTGCACAGCATCCGTTTGGACGGTACCGGATCAGGTTGTCTTCGTAGCTCCGATACACACAGAGAAAACCCTCTCTTTCCCCGGGCAGGCTTCCGTTCATCCGGACGTTTTCATCTCGTCCATCTTCCAGCCTCCCCGCGCGTAAATAGGCTTCTTCTTTCCGAAGCCCCTGCCGTCCTGACCTATCCATGTGCCAACGGTATTCCGTAGGCATAGCACGTTGGCATCCTCCTCATCGTATTTCCACAATATCATCTCCGTCATGTTTGACCATGTTATCCGGTTCTCTGTCCGGAACAAGGTCATCATTGGCATAGGCGTAGTAGCCCTCATTCTCTGGGGCCTGGTTTCTATTCGCCAACTGCCGATCGATGCCGTTCCCGACATTACCAACAACCAAGTACAGGTCGTTACGACCTCCCCCAGCCTCACTGCCGAAGACATCGAACGTCTGGTGACGACGCCGATCGAAGTCGCGGTAGCCTCCATTCCGGACATCGAAGAAGTCCGTTCCATTTCCCGCTTCGGGCTCTCCGTCGTCACCATCGTCTTCCATGACAACATCGACGTGTACTGGGCTCGTGCACAGGTATCCCAACGCCTGGTAGACATTCAGGGCGACCTCGCAGCCGATGCGGACAACCCTACTCTTGCACCAGTAACGACCGGCCTTGGAGAAATCTATCAGTATGTCCTGCGTATCGACCCCGCTCATAGGGACCGTTACACAGAAAGCGACCTGCGTACCATCCAGGATTGGACCATCCGCCGAAGGCTTCTCGGTACTCCAGGAGTCGCAGACGTTTCCAGCTTCGGTGGCAACCTCAAGCAACTCGAAGTGGCTGTCGACGTCGAGCGGTTGCGATCCTTCGGTCTTTCCATAAAGGATGTCGCCAATGCCGTGGAGGAGAACAACGGCAATGCTGGTAGTGCCTACATCGAGCATAGCGGACGTGTAGCATACATCCGCTCCGAAGGACGTATCGGTTCGATGAACGACGTTGCAGGAATCGCCCTTCATTCTTCACAAAGCTCTATTCCAGTACGACTACGCGACGTGGCAACCATCGGTGAAGGGAGAGCTATACGCTACGGTGCGATGACCATCGATGACGATGGCGAGAGTGTCGGAGGAATCGTTCTTATGCTTAAAGGGGCGAATTCCTCCACGGTGATCGATGATGTCAAAGCCCGTATGGCCGAGGTCCAGAAATCTCTGCCAGAGGGGATTACCATCGAACCGTTTCTCGACCGGGCTACGCTGGTCAACAAGGCCATCGGTACGGTAGCGACGAACCTCATCGAGGGGGCCCTGATCGTCATCTTCGTCCTTGTACTGATGCTGGGCAATCTCCGGGCCGGTTTCGTGGTGGCATCCGTCATTCCCTTGGCCATGCTCTTCGCCATCGGCATGATGGTGGCCACAGGTGTTTCAGGAAACCTGATGTCCCTTGGTGCCTTGGATTTCGGTCTGATCGTCGACGCTGCCGTCATCATCGTCGAGCACGTGCTTCACAGTCTCGCCCTTGCCCCTATAGGCAACCGCGATACGCTGGTGGCAGATGCTTCTATCCGTATGCGCCGGAGTGCTTCCATCGGTGAGTTCATTATCCTCATCGTCTACGTTCCGATACTTGCTCTCACCGGCATCGAAGGACGAATGTTCGTTCCGATGGCTCAGACGGTTATCTACGCCATCATTGGGGCTTTCATCCTTTCCCTCACCTGGGTGCCAATGGTCTCGGCTTTGGTTCTACGGCAAGGACACACCCAGAAACTCACGTTTGCCGATCGGTTGATTTCCACTCTTCAACGGTGGTATCGTCCTATTCGCAACGGTGCTCTCCGACACCCAAAAACGGTACTCACACTTTCAATCGCTTCCTTGGCAGCAGCCGTGTTCGCCTTCATGTCGATAGGTGGAGAATTCTTGCCTCAGCTCGATGAAGGTGATTTCGCCGTTGAGCTACGACTACCGACAGGTGCTTCGGTGGACGAAACGGCCAGAGTCTCTATGGAGGCGGCCAGCATCCTCTTGAAACGTTTCCCGGAAGTACGGCGCGTGGTCGGCAAGATCGGCACCAGTGAAATCCCCTTGGACCCAATGCCGATGTCGGCCTGCGACCTGATGGTCATCCTCAAGGACAAACGAGAGTGGACCTCGGCCTCTTCACGAGAGGAACTCGCTTCGAAGATGCAGGAAGCACTGGAAGACATTCCAGGTGTGGAGTTCGGCTTCCAGCAGCCTATCCAAATGCGGTTCAACGAGCTGATGACCGGAGCCCGTCAGGATGTAGCTGTCAAGATATTCGGGCCCGATCTCGATACTCTGGCCAAGCTCGGTGAAGAACTGGGGCACATGGCTGAACGTATCGAAGGAGCGACAGACTTGTATGTCGAGCCCGTGGAAGGGCTACCGCAGTTGGTCGCCACCATCGACCGTGATGCTTGTGCTCGGGTGGGTGTCGATGTCGCCGATGTGAATGCTGCCGTCCGCAGCTTCATAGCAGGTGAGCCCGCTGGAGTGTACTACGAGGAAGAACGGAAGTTCGACATCGTCATCCGCCTCGACTCCAACCAGCGACGCGACGAGAACGTGTTCCGCAGACTGCCCATTCTCACTTCCAGCGGCACGATCGTTCCTCTTGAACAGGTAGCCGAAGTCGCCACACGCTCAGGTCCGAACCAGATTCAACACGAGAACACACGCCGCCGGATCACGGTGGGCTTCAACGTACGTGGCCGTGATGTCAAGAGCATCGTCGACGATCTCAACTCTCGCCTCGGGCAGGAGCTGCGGTTACCCGACGACTACTACATCACCATCGGAGGACAGTTTGAGAACCTCGCCACTGCTGAACGACGGTTGATGATCGTCGTGCCTGTTTCCCTGCTCATCATCCTTGTGCTGCTCTACATGACATTCAAGAGCATCAAGGATACGCTCATCATCTTCACGGCCGTTCCGCTCGCTGCGGTAGGTGGCATCGCCGCTCTCCTCCTTCGTGGAATGCCATTCAGCATCTCGGCTGGGGTAGGGTTCATCGCTCTCTTCGGTGTTGCTGTGCTCAACGGCATCGTTCTCATCTCCTCCTTCCAGCAAGCGGCGAAGCACGGATATTCCAATATCCATCGGATCATTCTCCATGGTACGGTGGATCGGCTACGCCCTGTATTGATGACAGCCCTGGTCGCTTCCCTTGGTTTCCTCCCTATGGCTCTCAGCACAAGCGATGGAGCGGAAGTCCAACGGCCCCTCGCCACTGTCGTCATCGGGGGACTGGTTACGTCCACCTTGCTGACGCTCGTTGTCCTTCCCGTTCTCTATGGCCTTGTGCATCGAGTACGCCGTATCAAGGCATCCACGGTTACCGCTGTCGTAGGTATCGTTCTTGCAATTGTAGGTTCAGTATCTACACTCAGTGCACAAACGACCGAGCCTAACCTTCAGACCGTCACCCGTACCGAGGCCCTACGGCTTGCGCTGGAACGGCATCCCGACCTTCTACTCGCCCGCTCGGCCGTGGAGCAGCAGCAAGCGTTGTCCGGACTGGCTTCGGTCGACATCGGCCGAACATCCCTGACCTATATGACCGGCCAATACAACTCCTCGGCACGAGACAACAACCTCACGCTTCAGCAAACTCTTCCTTTTCCTACGGTCTGGTTCGCCGATGCTTCACTTGCCGATCATCGGACGGATGTCGCTCGGTCGGAATTACAGGTGCGTGAACGCGGTGTCCGCATCGACATCGAACGGACGTTCGAACAGATCGCCTACTTGCGCACGGTGGATTCACTTCTCACGAGCCACGACAGCATTCTTATCCGCGCTGTCGAGGTAGCTCGTACACGCGAGCGCGTGGGAGAAGGTACACGACTGGCCCTCATTTCCCTGGAAAGTCAGCGTAAGGAAATCGCCACTCGTAAGCTTCAGACGCAGGCCGATCTCCTGGCCATGGAGCGTAGGCTTCAGACAACCTGTGGTGGCAACGTCCAGCCAGTTCATGAATCCATGAAAGTCATCGAGCTGCCTGCCGATTCTCTCGAACCGCCGATCGTAGCATACATGCAGAGCCAGGCCCTTCTGGCCGAAGCGGAAACCGACGCCAGCCGGGCACGGTTATGGCCGGATATTACCCTGGGCTGGTTCTCGCAGACTCTCACGGGAACGCCGCTTGGATCAGGTGTCCTGTCAGGCCCACAGGATCGCTTTACCGGCGTAAGTATCGGGCTCCAAGTCCCCCTGTGGATCGCACCCGACATCGGACGTCTTGAACAGGCAGCGATCGCTGAACAGACAGCCAAAGACCGTACTGCTCTCCAAAAGCGAACGATCGACCTTCGCCGTACGGCACAGCGGTCAGAACTCGATGCGGCACGGAAAACACTTCAGTACTACATCGACGCGGCTCTTCCCGAGATAGACCTCCTCCTTCGACAGAGCAGCAAATCCTGGGAAGTTGGAGAGATCAGCTACCTCGAACATCATATGGCCCTTGGTCGTGCCTTCGACGTCAGGACCGCCTACTACAATGCCCTTCTGCGCCACAACCTCCTCAACATCGAATACTCCCTGTTTGCAACACCATGAAATCACATCTCAAAACATTGGTCGCAGGTATCCTGTGCACCGTTCTCGTTTCGTGCGGGACCAAGCAGGATCAACCTGCCGAAGAACACGCAGAACTCCATGTTTCCGGTGATACCGTCACGCTTACCCCAGCACAGCGTTCCAGGCTACGACTTACTACTGGTGCAGTATCCGAACAGGATGTTACGAGCGATCTTGTCGTGACAGGGAAGATCGATGTTCCTCCTCAGAATGTCGCAAGGATCGGTGCGCCGATGGGGGGCGTTGTGCGTACTATCAAGTTCTTACCTGGCTCCCATGTTCGCCGTGGGCAGGTTCTCGTTACCCTTGAAGACGCATCGTATGTGAACCTTCAACGGGACTACCTGGTCACGGCTTCCCGCATCGACGTCCTGGAGAAGGAACTCCAGCGTCAACAGGAGTTGGCAAAGGAGCAGATCAATCCGGGCAAGGTACTTGAACAGGTAGCTGGCGAAGTTCGTGCACTACGTATCCAGCGGAAGTCGCTCGAAGAACAACTAGCCCTGTTGCAGATCAACGCCCGTACGCTTAGCGAAGAGAATATCTCCCGTACGATAAGCCTGAAGTCCCCGATCGATGGTTACGTGACCGGCATCTACGCCGTTACGGGTAGTTACCACTCTCCCAACGATTCGCTGATGGACGTCGTGAGCCTCGACCACCTCCATGCTGAGATGTCCGTGTTCGAGCGAGACGTCACCTCTATCAAGGAAGGGCAACGGTTCACCGCCACGCTCAACGACGCCCGCAAGACCGTCATTACCGGCAAGGTCCACCTCGTAGGCAAGGGAGTGGAAATAGGCAGAACCGTTGTCGTGCACGGACATCTTGACCGGAACGACAAGACACTCCTTCCTGGTACGACCTTTACGTCTACCATATCCGCCGACCCACGGAAAGCCCTGGTCGTACCGACGGCAGCTCTCATCAGTGATACCGAAGGTACCTGGATATATGCCGAAGTCTCGGCACAGACCTTCATACGGTACAAGGTCGAACGCGGGTCTACCCAGAATGGGGTCACGGAACTACGGGACGCGCCTGAGGACCTTCGAGGGCGAAGTGTCGTCCTCCGTGGCGCAGCCATGCTCAACGGCACCTTCAACAAGGGCGAAGACCATCACTAACCTACCAGCCGGGAGGATATGCAGAGTATATCCTCCCGGAATTTGACAATGAGTATCTGGAAATATCTGATTGTGAAAGAGAACCATTCCGAAAGAAAGACAGGCAATCCTGGGCATAGTCATGCCGGATTGTTAGGCAACCATACCGAGCTAGTATGTGCACTGATTTGTGGAGCCTTCCTGGCTACAGGTTTTGCACTTGAGACTACACTCGACTCACGTACATGGCTCACTCTGGCCAGCTTCATTGGAGCGTATGTCTTCGGTGGGATGTTCACTTTCCGGGAGGCCATCGAGAACCTCCGCAAAGGCCGGTTCGCCATCGATACGTTGATGATCGCGGCAGCAGCGGGGTCCGCAGCACTTGGGTCATGGATCGAAGGTTCACTCCTGCTGTTCCTGTTCAGTCTTGGCCATGCCCTGGAACACTACGCAATGGGAAAGGCCAAACATGCCATCGAAGCTCTCGCGAGTCTCTCCCCCACAACAGCCCTTGTCCGTCGTGGTGGCGGACAGACTGAAGTCCCTGTCGAAGAGCTTATCGTCGGGGATATTGTGATTGTCAAGCCCGATGAACGGCTTCCGGCTGATGGCTTCGTTACCCAAGGTACAAGCAGTGTTAACCAGGCACCTGTTACCGGTGAGAGCGTCCCCATTGACAAACAACCTGTGTCGGACGCTGGCACGGCCCGCGCGAATCCGGGCAGAATCGGTGCGTCCAGCGGAGTATTCGCTGGAACCATCAACGGAAGTGGTGTTCTTGAGATCGAGGTCACGCACCTCTCTACGGAGAGTACTCTTGCCAAGGTCGTGACGATGGTCAATGAGGCTGAAGGGAAAAAGTCGCCTACACAACGATTCACCGATCGGTTCGAACGCGTTTTCGTCCCTCTGGCTCTGGTTCTAGTCGTCATCCTCTTGTTCGCCTGGACCGTGATCGACGAGCCCTTCCGTGACAGTTTCTACCGGGCCATGGCCGTACTGGTAGCTGTCAGTCCGTGTGCCCTTGCCATTGCAACACCGAGTGCCGTCCTTTCGGCCGTAGCCAGAGCAGCCCGAGGAGGGGTTCTCGTCAAGGGTGGCGGTCCTCTTGAGGAACTAGGCTCACTCACTGCCATCGCTTTCGACAAGACCGGGACCCTCACCGAAGGTCAACCCAAGATCACAGACATCGTTGCAGCCGATGGTATCGACGAGAAGGAACTGCTGGCCGTTGCCGTGGCTGTCGAGGGATTGAGCGACCACCCCTTGGCCCGAGCGATCGCCGAGGACGGCAGGCAGCGTCTTGTACAAACGGAGATTCCAACCGCAACCGACTTGACAAGCCTCCCTGGCAAGGGAATAACCGCCCGTATCGGGAACGATGTCGTACTCATCGCCAAGGCGGAAGTGTTCGGAAGAGAGGGTGTACCGCCATTATCGTCAGCAATGGGTGAGGCCATCCTTACCCTGAGGGAGGGTGGCCGTACGACGGTGATCGTCAGACGAGGGTCGCAAGACCTGGGAGCGATTGGACTCATGGACACGCCCAGAAGCTCGGCAAAGCAGGTACTTGAACAACTTCGTACGCTCGGCATACGAAGGATGGTCATGATCTCGGGCGACAACCAGAAGGTTGCCGATGTCGTAGCCAAGGAAGTTGGTCTCGATGAGGCCATGGGTGACCTTCTGCCGGAGGACAAGGTGAGGATGATCCAGAAGCTCCGGACGGAAGGAAAGGTCGCCATGGTTGGTGATGGGGTGAACGACGCTCCTGCCATGGCCAACGCTACGGTGGGCATCGCAATGGGTGCCGCTGGTTCCGACGTAGCACTTGAAACCGCAGACATCGCTCTGATGGCCGACGACCTGGCTCACCTTCCCTTCGCCGTAGGTCTGAGTCGGAGGACACGATCCGTCATCCGTCAGAATGTATTCATCAGCCTGGGCGTCGTTGCGATTCTGGTACCTGCGACGATCCTGGGACTCGGTATCGGTCCAGCCGTCATCGCCCATGAGGGCTCAACTCTTGTTGTCGTCTTCAACGCTCTCAGACTGCTGGCTTATCGAAGCAAACCACTTTGAAGGTTGGAAATAGTCGTTTTGTATTTTCCACTAACATTTCTTCTGGACGTCCCTATGAAGCCTGTTCACACCTTGGCCATCGTTCTTGTCTCGATCCTCGCAACTGCATGCTCTACCACAGAGCCAGCCAATCAGGAGGCACAGCGCATGACTATGAAAGACCTGAGTCAGACCCCGGCATATGCGTGGTTTCCCGCAGAACAGAGTGTCTACACTCCTAACACGGACATGGTCAGGAAGGTCTCGGAGGAGTATGATCCTGCCACCGAAAAGGTATACATCTTCGTTAAGCCTGCCTGCTCTTGCAAGGGCACGATGAAACTGTTCCCACAGATCGTCAAAACAATGGAAGCGGCTGGTATCGACATGAACCATGTGGAGATTTGGTCTATGCGTTCTGAGTCCGATACACATCCGTACATGTCGACGATGGCGATTTCCAAGCTGCCCGAAGTATTCATCACATCCGGCGGCTCGGTCAAGGCACATATCACGGTAGCCGAGTTCAATGAGATGAATGCCGACAGCCTCATTGCTACAGCCGTTTCACGGTAAACTCTTCTTAGCCAACTTCGGGCAAAAGCGATGGCCGGTCATTTGCTAGGATAATATGTCATACCAGTCTCTCGTTCTTTTCACAATAGCGACCACCAGTAGCATGATTGGTACTTCCACAAGGACGCCAACGACCGTTGCCAGTGCTGCTCCGGACGTGATCCCGAACATGCTGATCGCAGCCGCAACAGCCAGTTCGAAGAAGTTCGAGGCACCGATGAGACAGGATGGTCCGGCAACCTTGTGCGACTCTCCCGCCATACGGTTGAGGATGTAGGCCAGACCGGATACAAACACTACCTGTATGACGATGGGTACTGCCAGCATCCCGATTGTGAGCGGTTGGGCGAGGAACGTCGTTCCTTGGAAAGCGAACAGCAGGACGAGGGTTGCCAGTAAGGCGATCGTGGACCACGGCCCCGAGCGTTTGAGTGCATTCTCCAGTTTCCCTTGTCCGGACTTCAGTAGTCCCTTCCTCCAGACTTGTGCGATGATGACAGGAACGACAATGTAGAGTCCTACGGACAGCAGCAGAGTAGCCCATGGGATAACGATGGACGAGACACCGAGGAGTAGTCCGACGATGGGTGCGAAGGCTACCACCATGATGGCATCATTCAGTGCTACCTGCGAGAGCGTGAACAGCGGATCGCCATCCACGAGCTTGCTCCAGACGAAGACCATGGCCGTACACGGTGCAGCGGCCAGCAGGATGAGTCCCGCGATATAGCTGTCATGTTCTGCGGAAGGTAGGTAGTCCGCGAAGACGATCCGGATGAAGAACCATCCAAGCAAAGCCATGGAGAAGGGTTTTACCGCCCAGTTCACGAATAGGGTGACTCCGATCCCCTTCCAATGTCGTCGGACCTCGTGGAGGGCTCCGAAATCCACCCTCATGAGCATGGGCACGATCATCACCCAGATCAGCAATCCTACCGGGATGTTGACCTTGGCGATCTCCATCGACCCCAGTGTTTCGAATGCAGCCGGAAAGAGCTTCCCGAGCCCTATCCCGGCTCCGATGCACAGAAGCACCCACAGGGTCAGATACCGCTCGAAAAACCCCATGGCAGAGGGTGTACGCTCAGCCATCGTTCTCCTCCGGTCGTTCGGTGAGCCTGCGGATGGACATTTCATCGAGCGAGGCCAGCGGGAGACTCATGAAGAGTCGGACCCTGCCCATGATCTGGTTGAAGATGTTGTTGAACGCTGCCCTCTTCTCCGTGTCCGTTCCTCGTACAGCAGCAGGGTCTTCGAAGCCCCAGTGGAGCGTCATGGGAGTTCCCGGCCATACGGGACAGGCTTCTCCCCGGGCGTTGTCACAGACTGTGACGACGAAGTCCATGGCCGGAGCACCCGGAACCGCGAACTCATCCCATGCCTTGCTCCTGAGGTTCTCCGCAGGATAGCCCAACGTCTGGCATAACTCGATGGCGAAGGGATTCACCACCCCCGTAGGATGGCTTCCTGCACTGTACGCCGTGAACCTCTCCTTGCCGATGGTATTGAACACGGCTTCTGCCATGATGCTACGTGCGGAGTTCCCGGTGCAGAGTATCAGAACGTTGTAGGACCTTTCCATCAGCAGCAAGCCCCTTCCTTGGCGGAGGGTCCGCAGCATGGAGCGGAGACCTCAGCTACAGGAACTGTCGTCTCCCGATCCTTCGGTGTGCATCCGCAGGCTTCCTCACCCATGGTCGCGGTATCGGTTCCGAATACAGGGATGGTATCGAGAGTGTGGAAGGTCTCCCACGCGATGCCCTGCGGGTCTTCTGCCCAGTACTTGTCCGACTTCGCGTAGCAGCAGGCTGCCCCTTCCTCGGCCACGATCTCCCGTTCGAGGAGTTCGAGCCTCTGGTGCATGTCCTTCAGTTCCTCCGTGGATTCCACCTGCACACCCAGATGGTTCAGCCCCGGCGTGGCTCCGCGCTGGGAGATGGCGAAGTTCACCCGGGGATCGTCCAGCATCCATTTGGCGTAGTCCGCCTTGACCACGGTGGGTTGTGTAGCGAACATCGTGGAGTAGAACCGGATACTGTCGTCGAGATCAACGACCGAGACGTGAACGTGGAGTCGTTTCATGATGTCCTCGCGGATTTCTTTGTGGTTGTTCTTGTGGACTTCTTGGCTACTACCTTCGGTTTTTCAGTCTTTGGTAGCTCGATGGACACGGGAGTGCAGGATGGGTTGCAGGTACCACCTGCACAGCAGTTCTCCGTCAGGTAGGAGATGAGCGCGTTCATCGTTTCGTACTCGGCCGAGTAGTATAGGTACCTACCGGACCGGCGGACATTCACGAGTCCGGCTATGGACAGTTCCTTCAGGTGGAAGGACAGAGATGCGGGAGGTATCCCTATTGACTCACAGATCGTACCTACAGCCAGTCCTTCCTGACCGGCCTGCACGAGCAGGCGGAAGACTGAAAGTCTGGTTTCATGAGCGAGTGCTGTGAGGGCAGTGACAACGGCTTTGGATTCCATACTTCGAATATACTCGAATTATGGAAATCCACAATGAAAACAATTAGGTTTGTACTACAAACCTTACAGAGAGCATCCATGGACCTACGGTATCCCATCGGCAAGTACGTGCTACGACCGTTCTCCCACGAGCAGAAACTGCTGTGGCTTGACGACATCCGGAACCTCCCGAGCCATTTACGACAGGCAGTGGAGGGACTATCGGATGAGCAGTTGGGCACCCCGTACCGCGAAGGTGGATGGACCGTACGACAAGTCGTGCATCACGTCGCCGACAGCCACATGAATGCCTATACACGAGTCAAGCTGGGTCTGACGGAAGAGCATCCCACGATACGTCCGTACGACGAAGGAGAATGGGCAAAGCTCGACGATGTCGGGCGTGTTCCGTGCGATGTGTCACTCGACCTCCTTCGTGCACTACATACACGGTGGTACGCTGCACTCGAAAACCTGTCGGATGAACAATGGATGCGGAAGGTCCGTCATCCCGAGCATGATCGCGACATGACGCTGTGGAATCTCCTTGGCTCGTATGCGTGGCATGGCATCCATCATACGAGGCATATCACGGCATTGAGAGAACGCATGGGTTGGTAGCCTGCGTGAAATCTCCCATCTTTCCTCAGAAAGATTCACAAGCATCAAGTCCTTATCGCTTCAGGACAAAGCCAGATTACCGTGCACATATAACTGTTACGGCAAGGCTTCCGCAGAGGCAGGAAGTCCCAATCGAAGCGTAAGTCGTACGATCAATGCCTCGTAGCGTATCGCCTCCACCGCTCCGGAATAGCCTGTTCGATCGTCTCAACATCGAAGTTGAAGTTTACCCTACCCCTTCCTTCGATGACTTCCATCTCGAACCCTGAGTGCAAGGCGGCAACGATGAACGTTCCGTGAAAGCACTCCTCGCCTACCTCTGGCACAACCTCCATCAGCTCGGCAATCCTGTTGCTTGGATCGTCGTTCATCGTGCTAGACTTCTCAACGTTCGACAACCAAGAACAAACTTTCTCGAAGACCTCTCCTTGTGAGTATATATCCAACTGCTGTACCTCGAATTTCTGACTGAGATAACTGTCTTCAGGATCATTCAGGACAGGGGGAAGATGCGGGCCTTGATAGAGACCGTAACCGCCAGTTGTGATGGAAGGATGTGCTTGTAGCACGGTCCAGATTGCGCTGTAAGTATTCATGACGAATATCAGATGTTGAGGAACTCGTTGTACGTGGGAATATGGAAATCGATCGGGAGAGTTTCGATTCCTGCACAACTATTATTCCACACAGGAATCCACAAGGTGGAAAGGTCTTGATGTCAACCCTGATCGGATTGGTTCGTGTCCCTTACGTTTCCTCTACCTGTTTCGTGTAGGATGTACTCTCGTGCATATACTACAGTTATGAGTGCAGTAGTTTCCACAAGCAGAAATTTCAGGAGTATCAGGGTAGAGTTCTGAAGAATTTCTCCCACATGTGAGGAACGTCCTGAACAGTATGGTCCATGAGAATGTGGTGAAGATGGCCCCAGTACGACTGCGGATCGAGGATGTCACCGTGACGACGCTGAAGCCTTTGCCTGTACGAACGATTTCCTGCTCTCTTTTCTGAACGCTTCCCGGCTTCGGTGAAGTTATTCAGCGCAGCCAAGGCCAGTGCTCGCTCCTTGAGAACCGTCTTGCGATGGCCCTTCACTTTTTCTACAGGCAATACTGTGATTCCGTTCTTGTCGATGCCGAAGAATGTGGAGACCAACCGTGAAATCAAATAAGTGTACACCTCTGGTTTGGTAAGATCACCGACTGTCAAGGGAATTTGCTCTTCATCGTCCTCTGGAGCCTTGCCATTGGCATCCGGAATCCATAGGTCTGATGTGAGGGTTCTCTCGAATCGAAACAGTCTCAGGTCTGGCTCAGGACCCTCGATGTAGATACCGTACCTCTCAAGGTATTTCTTCGATACATCGTACCGCTTCAGTGGATCAGTAGGGTCTGACACATGACCCTCAGGATGGAAGGTCTTGTAATAGTGGGTACCATCAGGATCGGGATATGCTGATCTCCAATTGTAGGGTACAGGACTGGACTGCCCTCGATACGGTCCCCAGTAACCGGCCATCTGCCTTCCCGTCATTGGCGACCACCATTGGAGTGCGGCCTCCACGCCCGAGAGCTGCCAATGACGGAGATCGAAGTTCCTCTTATCAGCGAAGGCATCGAGTGCACGAGCAATAGCCTCGGGTCTTCGAACCCGGAGATTCGCATCAAGAACAACCTCATCCAGACAACCGGAGACTGAGGTTTTACCACTGTGATAGCGAGTGAACAGCAGGCCGTCCATTCTTCCTTTGAAGAGAGGGATACAGTCTGCCTCCCAAGAACGGGGATCGAGATAGCGATCACTGACATCTGGCCTCTCGATGTTCTGAAGTATAGACTCCAGCATCGAAGCATTGGGACACTGAAAGGTGTGAGCCTTCAGACCATGGATTCCTACCCCTTCAAGAACTCCTGATATTGTCCTTAGACAATGTTCTTCGGTAGAAAAAGAACTTTTAGAAAAAGTCTGGTTTACTACTAATGAGTCAAGCCTGATGGATGAGGACCGGCGGCCGCTGGTGCTCATTATTTCTCGCCCCTCAGATATTCGTCCACAGCCTCCTGTGTGTATCGAATCTTGGGTTCGATGTTCTTGACGTTGCGGAGCCGTCCCTCCTGCCGGTGCTTCCTCAGCGTCTGCCGGGTAAGCCCGGTCATCTCCGCGAGTTGCCGATCGGTAATGAGCTTCTCAGGATTACCTGAGGAAGATTCGGACGGATCGTACCGGAGGGCTCGGGATGCCTCGTACTCCCGGTATTCCCGACGGTTCTGGAGTTCTCTCACGTTGAGCATGTCGAGGAACTCCTCGATGGAGATTCCCTCTATCTGGATCATCTTCGACTTCTTCTCTGACATAGCGATACTCGATTGATGGTGGACACTGTCGGGTATTAAGACAGGTCCTCTTCAGATTTTCGAGTCGCTCTTTACCGAGGCTTACCCCGGGTATGCTGTTCCTTGTGGAGTATTGGTTGTGGAAGTTTGGCGAGGAGTGCCAGTGGGGCTTCGTCCTTCGTAGATTGCCTGTGGAATTATTGCCAGACCTCCCTCCGGAGGTCGTTCAGGACCCGAAATCCCTGTTTATGGCACCCTCTTTGGCACACCGAGATCGAGAACCCAGTATTCATGCGGGTTCCGAGGCGAAGATGAGACACCCGTACGGTGTACAGCAAGGCTTCCCAATACGATTGGGGAGCCTTTTTTCGTTTTGGCGTGTAAGTATTAATCGTGACTCATAATCGATTGTAAATCAAACAACGAATGTGAGTACTGACGTATGATTCGGTAACATCAAGAACAACGCAATACAATCTTTGATAACAACTACAATTACGTATCTTGGAGCAGTATGATGGGGCGAGACTTCCTGGTATGGTTTACTCTCGATTCATTCAGCTAATCATCTACCAACTAATCATCTACCAATAGATCATGCGCAAAAGCTCTGTACACTTTTCTGCATTTGTTCTCATAATGATGTGTGCACTTGGCCAGCAGCTTCGTGCCGGAGACTATGGCAGCGTCGTCTTCTCACGCTGGGATATTGCGCTCGGCGTATCCGTACTAAACTTCCGTGAGGATCTTGGTGACGGAGGAATCCATCAGTTTTCATCCGCATCGTATGCCTTCGGTGCGGGAATCAACCTCCCCGTACTCTACAGCGATTCGTCACTCTTTACCGTTGGTCTGAATCCATCAGTCAGCGTGACAGATCTTAGCCGGGGATCCTTCCCGACATTCGTGGTCAGTGCACCTTTACTTCTGACACTAAAAGTCAATAATGACGCTCACATTCGACCTCCATCCGGTTGGCATATTGGAGGTACTCTCGGAGGCGGAGTTATGTATAACGCAATCCTTCCGACTAACGGCGCAGAAACATTATCGGATGTGATTCCTACGGTGATGGCAGAGATCAACATTGGCAAACGTAAAAGTGGATTCCCCGGACTATTGAAACTGCGATACACACAACCTCTTGGCACACAAGAACACTTTAACGGCACACTTACGTACACGATGACGAACGTTTCCCTCATCTACACAACAGGATTCTAACATGATCAAGAGCATACTATTGACAATCTGTTGTTTGTTCGCTCTTTCCGTAAGCCACGCATGGGCCTCGG
The DNA here is from genome assembly GCA_002344895.1 of Ignavibacteria bacterium UBA2333. Lineage (GTDB taxonomy): Bacteria > Bacteroidota > Ignavibacteria > Kapaibacteriales > Kapaibacteriaceae > UBA2333. The sequence continues at coordinate 9,189 of DDUR01000021.1, read as the reverse complement.
ATAACACGCGCGGTAACCTATGGTCCGTAAAATTTGACGATGACATTGCAAATGCCAAGATGTCACCTGATGGCAAGCACATCTTGGTCTATCTTGAAGACTCACTTCTCTGTTTGAACACGTTGAATGGCAATAGAGAGTGGATTAGAACCTATGATAAGATTTACCCATTTCAGCATCTGCTGACATTGTTTGTTAATAACAATGAATGTGTTATTCCCGGCAAAGACAGGATTCTGTTCATGGATGTTAACAACGGCAAAGAGTTGGCAAGCCTACCGATCATTGGCGACATGAGTGACATATCCTTTGAGCTTCCAATAAAGGATACCGATCTCGATACCCTCCAACCAATACAATACGGCGACGTGTTAGTTGTATGGTATGGCGATGGTACGCAGGTTATCGACTTAATCGACAGAAAGGTGATCTACCAAAGTGAGGATGATCCAAGTAAGCTTAAGATCGAACGCTGGTTCTCAACCATGATGTTATACACTGAGTCAGATACAACCATCTTTATTGATGGCACTCTGAGAAAGATTGTCTATCTCCACGACGGAACCGAAAATCCGCTGTCGGAGGACATCTATCAGCGCTTCTTTGAACACAAGGACATCCTATGTGCATTCACGGAAACGAACATAGCTGTAGTCGACAAACGCACGGCGAAAAAAATTGGGTCCATACTCGTAAATCCGGAAGAGACGCTGAATCACTTTCCAATCGTGAAGGACGATAAACTCTACTTCTTTGCTTCATTAGACGAGCGCCATGAGCTGTATGATGTGGCAACGCAGAAGCGACTTTGGTCTATCAGTAGGCAGGAACTTCCCGGCATTGTTGACCAGGTTACGATTACATCGAATGGAGGAGTCCTCGTTCATTGGTACGACGAAGGTGATAATGTTCAGATCGCAAATGTGGACTTTGTATCGGGTAAAATCGCCTGGAGCACAAAACTCCTCGACCAAGATGGTGCCTATGAAGCTGGTCACATTAAACCTAGTACGGCCCTCGCAACGATTGCCAGTACTGTGGCCGCAACCCTTCTGAATGCAGCCGCATCAAGACAGCACCCAACAACACGGCCATTCTATTCCACGGGACCTGGTGGAATTCTGCGGTACAATGGACGTTCAATGTTTTCTACCATCGACAAGGCCAATCTTGGTAATGAAACAATGAACGGTCTTACAGCCCAGAAGATCAACAAGAAACGTTCCAGTGAAGGGCTCTTTAAAGTTGTCGGAGTTGATGGTGATGTTGTACACCTGATAACCATGGGTACGGTTCGTAAGGCATGGGATGGAAACTCATCTGGTAAACAAGATGGGGAAGGTCTTGTGACAATGAACCTGAAAACGGGTAAGGTTGTCAACTTTAAACCAGTGTCAATTATTGCGGACAACGAGAAGGACGATTTTAACCTGTTTATGCATGGTGAAACGTCGGAAACCAACCATGGACTTCTTGTGATTGGTTCCAAGAACATTCTGCATGCAACAAACAAGGGTGAGCTCTCAATAATAAACTTCCCGACGAAGGACATTACCAAGCTGCAGACAAAGCCAGAATATCTCGTAGTCTACTTCGAAGCAGACGACGAGAAGCATAATCAATGGTACATAGATTGTTCAAAGCCAGCCTTGTCCAAGACGCTAATGGTTCTTGCAGATGAGCGTTGTGCTGGAGTAACACCTGATACAACGGTACTGACAAAGACCTTGACATGGTTTGACAATACACTCACGGCGTACAGTCCACTCACGGAATATCCAAGTAGTTCAACAAAGCCGTTGTGGGTGTTGCCAAGCTCTGAGGTTGAAAAACTCGACATTGGCTCTCTTGATGCAGACACTGTTATCGTACAAAAGCAGGGACTGCGGGTGTACAAGGACAACGTCTTCCTTCTGGGTGATGACGGTTTAGCCGTGATCGATCACGCAACGGGAAAATGTGTCACATCAGGTCAATGGTCTCCCGCATTCAAAATCAAACGAGACGGACTTGTATTCCTTGCGGATGCAGCTGCCTATCAAAGCGACAAAGAAGTGGGAATGGTTTCGGTGAAGAATCCTTGTAAGGCAAACATTGTTTGCAAGGAAGAAGTCAACCATATCGAATGCACGATGCTTGTCGATAAAGAAACTAGCACGGTAATCATCGCCAACTACGATGACGGTACATTGAACGCCTACGCGCCGTAAACCGCAGAAGAACACTTACTTTCTATACAACGAGGTGCTGGGGGTATCCCCGGCACCTCGTTTGTTTTGGTAAGGGGCTAAGGGGGCAGATATTCTCCGGGAGAACTCTCCCGGAGAATAACTCGAGAATAACTCCTGAGTCAAAAGGTGCCGGGGACCTAAAGGTCCCCGGCACCTTTTTTCGGCACCTTTTTTGGCACCCTGCTTTCATTGCTATTTTTCGGAGTTCACAAGCGTCAATAAACGAAGGTGATGTATGAAGCGGTTCTTGTGTGTTCTTGTTTGTACCTGTACAATTGGTTTTGGTGTTGTTCATGCGGCCGTGTCTGACTCGGTCGAAGCATTACGAGCCGAGTATTCTGAACTACTCGCCAGGTCGAAAGACGCAGACCCCTTGGTTGACTATCTCCGTATGCGCGAGATTTACGCGCTGTTACCGGAATACAGTGCATATGGCTCTTGTGATCGTACGGTAAGTACTCTTCTGCAAGAAGAAAAGTATGATGCCGCCAAGGTAGCCGTCGAGGACTGTCTCAAGAACGAATGGGTCCATCTGTCGATACATGAGTTGGCCTACATCATTTATAGTCAACTTGGTGACTCGACGCGCGCAGACTTTCATGCAACGGTGTATCGTGACATTGTGGCGGCTATGCTTCGGAGTGGTGACGGAACGTCGGCAAAGACGGCCATTGATGTGTTGTATGCATCAGAGGAGTACTCTTATCTGAGGTACATTGATACAAGGTTTACCTCACAAGCACTTCAAAGTGTAGACGGTTCTGCCTACGACGTTATGACGGTCAAAGACGCCAATAACAATACTCTTTCATATTGGTTCCGTGTGGACCGCTTGTTTATGTCGATGCGGAAGATGATGAAGGAGATAAAGACTGATAAGGACTGATGAAGTTCGACGACGGGAACCCACGTTGCCCCCTTTGCCCCTTACCACGAAACCGGCGTCAATCCTCGTTGTCTAAACAACGTCTGATACCACTCATCAGAGTCTCACACGCAACAATCGATGCAACTGCACGCTGTTGTATGTGAATTCTGTTCCATTCAGTTTTTTCCTATCACGGATCTCATGCGGCTGTTTCTGCTCCTTCTTACGCTTGCCATACAGACGTTTCCAGTGCTGTGTGAAGAACCAACCACGACATCCTTATACAAAGAACTCTCAGTAGCTGATAGTCTGTTGTTTAGTGTTGGTTTTAACACGTGTAGTCTTGATCAATTCGATAGAATACTGAGCGAGGACTTTGAGTTTATTCACGATGAAGTTGGAATCACAGATTCAAAATCGACGTTCATCAACAATATCCGTACACAGGTTTGTGAAGCAGAACATCAGGTTATTAGACGACGTATTCACGGTAGTCTCGAAGTCTATCCGCTGTATAACAACGGACTGCTATATGGAGCGCTACAAACCGGACGCCACGAATTTTACCGGGTTGCGTCAGACACTACCGAAGACCTTACCAGTGTAGCGCGATTCACACACGTGTGGATACGAGAATCAGGCGCGTGGCGCTTACGTCGTGGGCTGAGTTATGATCATCATAATTCGCAACAATCGAAACCCTCAGCTGACACTGCGGAGTCATCGAATATCTTCCTCGACAGAGCATAAACAGAACAGTGGCTCAAGGAGAATCGAATTCCAGCCGTTGGTATCGGCACGATTGCCGATGGTACCATTCAATCCATCAACGTCTACGGTGTACTTGAGAACGGTAAGATCGCACCACAGAATACTCTCTGGAACGTTGCCTCGCTCACAAAACCAATTACTGCTCTTGTTGTGCTCAAGCTCGTTAACGCTGGAATGTGGAGTTTAGACGAACCGCTACATACACACTGGATAGACCCGGATGTTGCCCACGATCCTCGAGCAAAACGTATCACAACGCGACATATACTGAGTCATCAGAGTGGACTCCCCAACTGGCGTACAACACAACCGGAGAAAAAGTTATCATTTGTGTCGACACCGGGCACACAACATCAGTACTCTGGTGAAGGATTTGAGTACCTTCGAAAGGCCATCGAACGGAAATTTAAACGCCCCTTCCACGAGCTCGCTGATTCGCTTGTGTTTGAGCCACTAAACATGCGAGACACCAGGTATTTCTGGGACAGTACCGTTGACGAATCCAGGTTTGCCAAATGGCATAACGCGAATGGTGGACAACATACAACCTATCGTAACCGCTCAGCAAACGCTGCTGACGATCTCCTCACGACGGTCGAGGATTACTGTAAGTTTTTAGTACACATTCTTCATGGTGCTGGTGTATCACAAGAACTCTACCAGGAGATGATTTCAAACCAAATACGTATACATAACACCAAGTACTGGGGTCTTGGGTGGTGGGTTGACGAGAACGTTGTACCAGGCATACATGCCATACTCCACGGAGGCGACGACATAGGAGTACACACCATTGCCATCATGATACCCTCAACACAACAAGGTCTGGTCATCTTCACAAACAGCGACAACGGAACGGACATCTATGTACCGGCCGTTCTCGCACATCTGAAGAACATCGGACAGGGAATCATCGACATTGAGACAAAGTAAAGCAGTGCATAACACATGCAGAACACAGGATCAGCAATGAACGAACATTCAGGCGGACATGAACATTGGGAAACGTTCTTTCAGGATCGGCAAGAAATGTGGGGTTGGCAGCCAGCGCCATCGGCACAACGAGCGCACGACGTCTTTCTCTCGAAGAATGTAAAGTCAGTACTGATACCCGGCATCGGATATGGTCGAAACGCACAAGTCTTTGTCGACAGTGGCATGGACGTAACAGGCATTGAGATCTCTTCAACGGCAATCGACATCGCACAGAAACACTTCGGAAACCGTGTGACGATGTATTTGGGTTCTGTTACGGATATGCCTTACGATGACAAATCCTATGATGGAATATTCTGTTATGCACTTATCCACCTACTCGACACTGATGAACGAAAAAAGCTCATTCAAGACTGTTACCATCAGCTCAACGATGGCGGCACGATGATCTTCGTTGCCATCACAAAGGACGCACCGACGTATGGTAAGGGGCAAAAGGTTGGTGAAGACCGATACGAACTCCATGAGGGCATCAAGATGTACTTCTACGACCTTGATTCCGTCGAACGTGAATTTGATGCCTTCGGATTACAATCCGTTGAGCTCATTACAGAACAGTTCCCGTTCTACTTCATCACCTGCACAAAGTGAACACTGAATGGCCCGATTGTCGCACCACATTGGTACGCAAAGAGCCATGATGCGTACTCACTCCGCACCTCCAACCACCATCAGCGTACCATTCTTGCCAGATCTATCTCGTATGACTAGATTAGCCTTACAACGTCCACGAGAAGGTCAGCCGTCATGAAACGAACGATTGCCATTATCGGCGCAGCAGTCATGATTGTTGCTGTTGCCGTTTACGCCAACACCAGTACCGCACAACAATCAGATGCGTCCTGTCCGAACCGACCAGGGTGTATTTGTGAACCAGCAGCGGCACAAGAACCAGTAGCAGCACAAGAAACAGCAGCTGCTGAAGCGAGCTGTCCGGACACACCTGAATGTGTGTGTCTTGAGGAATAATGCACAACGACATCGAACCAGGAAGGGGTTGCAAGCAGTTGCAACCCCTTTTGACTGTTGTAGGCGTATGTTTGTTGCCTCAATTTGGATTAGTTCTTTGAAAAGAAAGCTTCGGAAGGATTGTACACGGATGTTGTTAGGTTGAGGTCTGACTGTTAGCCTCGTCTGCCGTCTGGTTCTCGGGCAACACCCTTAAACGGCTTACCGTCGGATTTCACGTCGGTGAATCGACCGGTCGTCGTATCACGCTTGACGTATACCTTATGAGTCTTGATTTGTGAGCGGTTTGTTACGGAACCGACTCTTGAACCTTTACCTGAATTTCTTGCCATGGTTGCCTCCTTTCTCCGCATGCGCGGGGATTCAATCCGAAGCTTTCTTTTCAAAGAACAGGATAGAGGAGCTACACATTGAATACACGGAGGAAGACCGTAGCTAACGATGCGATCTTGAGAGCGCGGTCAGAGCACCGCTTACGCAGGGCAGTGCGGAAGTCGAGCACAGTAATCGTACATGAGCTGGGTGTTTCCTATGGTGAACACAGGGTTGACATTGCAACTGTCAATCGTAGGTGCCTCTCTGGCTACGAGATAAAGTCGGAGGTAGACACGCTGACACGTCTTCCGAGACAGGCAAACGCATTTTCTTCAGTGTTCGACAAGATGACTTTGGTGGTCGTCCCAAAGCATTTGGAAGCTGCGCGTCGCGTGGTGCCAGATTGGTGGTCAATTGTGGTTGATGATGGTATCAACTGTTATTCTGAACGACAGGGGCGGGAGAATCCCAAGGCATGTGCCGCTACAAGCTTGCAACTGTTGTGGAAGTCCGAACTCGTGCTAGCAATTGAAGGTCTCGGTCTCAGCAGGAGCAGCCTTGCCAAAGCCAACAAGTCACAGTTGTTCGATTTTGTGTTAGCCGAGTTATCAGCTCAGTTAATTAGGTCGGTTGTTCGCAAGCTGCTATGGCAACGCTTTTCTACGACACCTGATCGGCCGTCAAGGTCATGTGATGACTCATTGCAGCGCGTCGCCACTCGCGTGTATTCCCAGTCGGAAGTTTGCCCTTTTTCAGAATAGATGCAGCGATATCGGCAATCATCTCGTCGCCCTTGCTAAAAGCTCTGCCTGAGAATCGGGCATCTGCTACGATAGCTTTGGCGTGTTCAATGTATTGTTCAAACCCGCTACCCTTCCTCCCGAGAATCTTGCGACCTCGATAGATGACTACTGAATCCTTGGTTGTGTATTTTGCTGAAGCAGTCATCATGAGAAATGCCTTTGAAGTCTCATCAAGCGGTATCTGAGGGTACATTACTGTTCGGTCACTAAAGACCACTTCTTTCAAGATGCTGGCGTCACGTACTGCTAGCCACAATGCTAGATCGACACGTGGCATCTCATACTTGCCTGGCTGAATGTCTCTCAGATCAGCTGGCATACAAGAAGCGTGTAGAACTACGACTGGCCACTTGCCAAGTTTGCGCAGTGTCACATTGTGTTTCTCAAAATTGTTAACTAAGGTTCTCGTCTCTGCCTGTCGGACGTGACGTCCATAATCAAAGAGTAAATGAACTCTTTGTGCAGGTATTCCGGTTCTGGATAGGAACTCGGATACTGCCTGCTTTAGGCTATCGTGCGTTGCAAGGTCATAAGCTGTCAATCGCAAGCACACGTCGAGGTTCAGGCTATTGCACAGAGTTCCAATTGCAGCGAGTGACATTGCGTTTTCGTCCAGATAAAGGACTGGGATTATCAATGATTTGTCTGTTAGCGAACCGATGCACTTAAGCATCATAACATCGTGATCCGCGGTTCTCGCCACCTCTGTATAGTACGGACGCGGGTCGAAGTAGAATTTCGCAGACCAAGAATTCAAGAATTTCTTCAGATAACCCGTGTGCTTGTCACTGAGCCCTGTCATTTCCAAAAGCGGCACAATATGTTCACGATTGGTCGTGCTTAAATCCTTCAGAGCCCTGCATTCGTCTTCTCGACATTGGAGTACTGGTACATACATGGTGCAATCTCCGGCAACAGTCAGGAGTGAATGAATTGTTGGAGGACCCCTTCTTCTCGGAGTCGAATTTCAATGACTTCTTTAGAGACATCGAATACGTCGCAGAGCCCTAAGGAAAGTATGTCCGATAGCTGTTGTTCGGAACCACCAACCATTTTCGCTGCAACCATAATGAAGTCGCGCTGTTGTTCTAAGTGAAACTGAAGTCGATGTTTGGGTACTAAGAGACGACCCGCGAACTCGTTGGCCTGCCATTCGAAGAGAGCATGGTACATCGAGTTCATGTTTTGAACCATCAGCACGTAATCCGTGCGACTTTTGGGTCTATGCAGATGGGCCAAACTGCGGTGTAGGATCGCATGACCGACTTCGTGTGCCAGTGAAAACCGAAATCGCCGTCGACGTGATGATGAGAACCCCGATTCATCTACGAATATGTCGGTAAGATTCCATAGCAAGATTGCCTCAGCACCGACTTCCTCAAGTAGTCCTTTGTACGGAATGATTCTCATACCAAGGTCTTTCTCAACGACCAATTCGATGTTGAGTATGTCGTCGGTGTGACCAAAAATCGCACGTACATCATCCGCGATACGTCGCACTTCTTCCGTGGTCGTCGGTGTTCCAGATGGGAAAATTGTGTGAGCCATGTCACCTTTCGAATGCTGATTTTACAATCTTCATTGCCATATCAAGCTCCTCAATCGTGGGCTTACCATTTCGAAGTGTTCTAAAGAACACTGGCAGCAGGCCCAGCATTTCGGAATCGTTCATTATGTCGGCGGGAAGAGAACCTGTTTCCATGGCAGCCAGATCACGCAATTCGTTGATTTCGTCACTGTCCGGTTCGACCTTGAGCTCGATCGCAAGAGCGGTGTAAAAGCTTTCTTCCCGAGGTGGCGGCAGTATACCACGTTCAACTTTGGACCAGTTGCTTGCATCACGTCCTAGGGCCAGACAGAATTGACGCAATGAGATATCGCGTTGCAGGCGCAGTTCGCGTATTCTCTCTCCATACGTTGACTTTTTCATCGCGTAGCGTACTCCGTTTGATGTGGTACAATAATACCACACTTTTGTCCAAGAAGCAAACACCACCTTTCGACTTGGAAACGGTGGTGCTTGGTAGTAATCCGTCCCTTCACCTTTTGAACACCAGCAGAATCACCCCTCTTTCACCCTTTGCTGCTTTCCCGATACATGTCGACGGAATGGGTGAGGTGGATTGTGGAGCACGCCTGTTCACCGGGTAACGCGGTGAAAGAGTGATGTACTTGAGTTCGCGAAGGAGGTATTCTCCGGGAGAACTCTCCCGGAGAATACCTCCTGAGTCAAAAG
>DDUR01000019.1 GCA_002344895.1 Ignavibacteria bacterium UBA2333 | reverse complement strand
TGCCTCCCAACCATTAACCCCACCATTAACCCCACCATTAACCCCCCCATTACCCCCACCATTACCCCCACCATTAACCCCGCCTGCCTCCCCACACCTCACAACCTAAACCGTGTCACACCAACGGTAAGCGAAACAACCGGACGTCTACTGGTAAACAAGGTGAGGAGATCGCGGCTCGCGATGCCGAACTCCCACATCCCATCGAAGAGGGAAAAATGTGAGGAGAGAGGAATAAATGTTCCCATGTTTCCACCGCCGCCAATACCGGTACCAAGGCGTAACCATGCAACAGGACGGAAGTCTGCACCTGCGCTCCAGATTGGTTCACCAAGGGCACCACTGGTTTGATTAAGTGGTGCGATGACGTCGAGACCAAATCGCCATTGATTGTCGTAGCGATAGGCAATTCCTCCGCGCACCCGACTCGGTAACTCACTCGTTGCCGTGGCAAGGCCGCTCCATCGGAAGTAGTTTCCTTCTCCGGTAATCTTTGGAGCTTCTTCAAATATGTTATAACTATCGAAGCCGGTTGATGACATTCCGTTCAGGATGGTATCCTTTGCTTCAAAGACATTACCATTCCACCGAATAGCTCCAAGGTCAACCACACTAGCCGAGATCGTCCATTTCCTGATACGCAATGTGGCACCGATATCCAGGCCCCATCCGCCCCCTACACTTTCAAAATTTGTTCCCGGGATAAACGATGGTGAAGTGGCCTTACCATAACTGATACCAAATACCGGACTTAACGCACTCGCTGCTCGCAGATTTCCAGGATCGGCCTGAGCGTCGAGATAGGCATATCCCATCAGATACTTTACCGCTGCACCAACCGAAAAATCATAGTCATCAGTTGTGGCAATCGTAATTCCGTAGCCGGCACCAATCTCACGAAACCACATCATGGCCAAACGAGTGCCAGCAAAGAGATCACTGAACACTACGGGTTCCGTGGAGTATCCAACGGTATCGCCAGCAAAGTTTACGGCCGACGAATCGAAATAGTCATAGTACCGACCCTCGAAGGCCAGTCGTGCAGCAGATTCGTTAAAACGGAATGTTCCCATCGCTCGCTCTCGAACGGTGAGTGCAAATCCGCCAATGTCTTCTGTTTGAAATGCGATTCCAAAGGCGATGACGTCAGCACTAAAACGTACACCACGTCCTGCAAAATCTGCCGCAGCACGACGTTTATCAGCTTCCGAGAACGTAATACTGGAATTGTTGAATAATGCGTCAATCAGTCCACTACGTGGAAGTGCATCACTATGTGCTGAGAGTCCACCTTCGGCGACGGTAAATGACAGTGCGCGCCGACTCCGCTCGACGCCTCCTCCCATCGGAGATGCCATGACGTAGATATCTGTGCTTGGACGAAAACCCAGGTTTGCTGGATTGATACCCATACACTGATAGTCACTCACAACGGGTGTGAGAAAGGCACCAAATCCAATTCGGGCAAAGTCGCTTGCCTCCGTTTGTGCAGAAACACGAACGGTGAGGACGAGAAAAACAAATGTTGTGGTGAGGACGGAGGAGAGGTGCTGCATTCAGAGAAGTCGTTCAATCCACTCAGCGATACGGACGGCTTCGGCGGCTTCGTGAAGGGTAACGGCTGAGGGTTTTCCGGTGCGAATACTGTCGAGGAAGGATCGTTGTTCCTCGGCAATGGCATTAACCGTCTCAACATGTGGTGTGTCGACGACAATCATCTTGTCACCAAACGACGTGCTCACGGTACCCAGTGGTACCTGATGTGATACGTCAACGTCTGACGCTTCGATGAGACGGTACGATTCCACGGATCCGGAACCCAGATCAAGGGAAATGTAACTGTCGCGCTGAAAAACCCGCATCTTCCGCATTGGTTTCGCAGAAATTCTGCTCGCCGTAAGATTTGCTACACAACCAGAGGCAAACTCTATACGTGCGTTACAGATGTCGTGTGTATCTGTGAGCACAGCAACGCCAGTGGCCCGCACGTCTACAACCTCCGATTGTGTGAGCCACAGGATAAGATCGATGTCGTGAATCATAAGGTCGTGAATGACGCTGACATCGATGGCACGGGGCTTAAAAGGGGCTAGGCGGTGTGCCTCAATAAACAGAGGCGATACCTCAACACTGGCGAGGGCTCGTACGGCTGGGTTAAAACGTTCAACATGACCTACCTGAATCACACGGTTGGTGACGGCAGACTTGGCGAGGATGTCAACTGCTTCGTCGTACGTGGCCGTGACCGGTTTTTCGATAAACGTGTGGAAGCCTCGTTCCAGACATCGTAGTGCTAACGCATGATGATACGTTGTGGGTGCAGCAATCGTCACCGCGTCCACATCCGGCATATCATCAACGTGTGCATACCACGTTGCACCGTACTCGGCAGCAACGGCTCGTCCACGCTGCTCATCAGGGTCTACAATTGCCGTCAGTTCGGCACCCTCCTGGTCCTTCCACAAACGGGCATGAATTGATCCGAGATGTCCGGTTCCTACAACGGCGATGGTGATGGGCATGGGATGGGGAGGCAGGTGGGGTTAACGG
>DDUR01000045.1 GCA_002344895.1 Ignavibacteria bacterium UBA2333 | reverse complement strand
GTCACCTCGCGTCACCCAGCGTCATTCATAAACGTTGCCGTCTTCATACCACCGTTCCAGACAATCTGGACGTGGACCATACCCCGTGGACACATGGACGGCGGAAGCTGCAAGCCGTTACGGAGAACATCTTCTGTGGCCGGAAGTACACCAAGAAGTTTGCCAAGATTGTCGACTGTACGAACGGTAACCGTCTCGGTAGATGCATTTGACCACCGCAGGACGCAGCGGGACAATGTTATGTCTGTCGTCTCGGTATGACCACTCTCACCTACCGACGTTAGTTGCTTCGAGCCAAATACGTCAAAAACGCGGGTGATCCAGCACTCGGGGTCGAACTCGTAGCAGTCTTCAAGCTGGTACGCTACGGCAATCTCATACTTCCCGTCACCTGTCTGATCCATGAAAAATGATGCTCGGGTAGGATAACTGAGCGTCGTGCTACCGTCATGTTGTTGCGAATCAACGAAATAGCTACCGGTACGTTGCGGAAAGGGGTCCGATGCCTCCGTAATCTCGTAAAGATCAACCTGAAGACGACCTAGATGTCCATGGTCGAAGGTAAAAAAGTAATAGCCGTCAATCGTGCGAAGGGTGTCGATGGGAGACCAGCCCTCCGCATCACGAATCACTCTGCTCGCGCGCGGATCAATGCGGAGCTGTTCTCCACGCTGTGGTATCAGCGACGTCGGTGTGAGCTCATAGATCGTGTCGCCGCTGACAATCACATACCGGTCGTTACGGTAGTAGGACAAGGACGGATAGAAAAATCCTTCGCTGAGTCTCCTCTTGATACGACGTACGGCATTGCGTGGTCCTGCCGTACGAATCGTTGGCGCATGACTGCGGATGTCGTCCTCATTCAGCGTTTGTACATACTGCCACCGCTCATCGTAGGTCGGACCCGAAGGGCTCTGGAACAAAACGCTATACATAACAATAGCGGTATCATGCACGCGTGCAGGGAAGATGATAAACGGATCCTCAATCAGGTAGCCACCACCATACACAACCGTGTCAACACGCTCGACAGCAATGCTTGACGTTGCCTGCAGCGGACGTGTGGGGTGGCCCCATGCGATGCCACCCCGGGAAATCGCATCATCATATCCGTCCTTGTCAAGATCCATAACGAGGCTGGTAGACTTGCCGCCTTCACCGTTACACGTCGGAACTTTTGAGGTATCACCCCAGAACACCCAACCATCTCCGTCAATCCAGTCTCGTAAGCCATCCCCGTTAAAGTCGCCGTATTCAGCTGTACCGGTACTTATGTCAAAGGCAGCAAACTTCGGATCCTCGGCTATAAACGAACACGCTATCTGCCGGTTCGTAGTATCTCCCGGGTGGCCGAAACGCCACAACAAGGAATAATACCCTTTCGGTGAAAGCGCACTACTCCACCAGTCCTCACCCTTGATGAAGTCTGGCAACAATTGCATTGTCCCTCCAAACTTCTCCAGCGTAAACAGCTGTTTTAAGGGCGTTGCCTGACCCTGCGCACCACACGGAACAGCGCAGAAAACCACGCCAACAGACAATGTCAGCATCAGTTTTGTGAATAGTTTATCCATATCAACCTCCGTCATACAGAAATCAGTTGAGGGAACATACGAAGAAACGCCGGAGGCAGGTGGGGTTAATGGTGGGGTTAATGGTGGGGTTAATGGTGGGGAGGCAGATGGGGAGGTTAAACCCGCTCGCGCAGCGAGCACCCCGCGTCACCCCGCGTCACCCGGCGTCACCCGGCGTAACCCAGCGTAACCCAGCGTCACCCCGCGTCACCCAGCGTCACCCACATATTCCACTGCCCTCTTTATCACACTCTGTACCGTTTCTGTAAACGACGTAGTCGGGATTCGCGCTCCTGCTGCATAGTTATGTCCTCCCCCACCATATTCAGCCGCCAGGTCCCGCACGTACATCGTGCCCTTACTGCGGAATGATGTTTTGGAGTAACCAGGTATTTCCACAAACAATATTCCTACACGGACACCTTCGAGGGCGAGGGTGTTGGATACAAATCCGTCCGTGTCGTCAACCGAGCAGCCATTGTGTTGTAAATCGGCTTGTGTGACAATCATCGTACAGATCGTTCCACCGGCATGGAGTTCCATGGTGGAGAGTGCCTTTCCTAACAGACGGGTCCGACCGAACGATGACTGATTGTAGATTTCATCATAAATCCGTACAGGATCTGCTCCGGCGTCCACCAGGTCGGCAACGTCACGTAACAGGGCCGACGTTGTGCGCGGGAACCGGAATCCACCAGTATCCGTGAGGATACCAGCATATAAACACGTTGCGGCCTCGGCCGTCATCGGCCACAGTCCACGCGATAGTGTTACAATCATGGCAGCCGTTGCCGCTGCCGATGTGTCTATCCACTGCAGTCGGGCAAAGTCTTCGGGATGGGTATGATGGTCGATATTCACAATTGGACGTCCCGACGAGATAAGCTCTTCGCCCAGGGCGGCAAGACGTGAGACGGCGTTTAAGTCGAGAACACAGACGAGGTCGATATCATTTGTTACAACGGCCTTCCCCTCTTCATAGACCACAACGTCGTCGGCTCCTGGCATCCAGAGCAGGTTGGCCGGTACGGGTGTTGGTACAACAACGACGGTTTGTAGACCTTGTGACCGTAGGAGCCACGACAGGCCGAGGGCACTGCCCATGGCATCACCATCGGGATTACGGTGGGTGGTGAGCAGGACCTTCCGGGCCGACGTCAACAAGGTCCGAACGGCGTCGATGACGGATGAATGATTATCTGCAGGTTCGTTCTGGGCGGGGGTAGACTGGGCGGGATTCATACCGTAAATTACGGCGATGTCACTCCTTACCCGACCCACGACACAACGTCAGGCCGTGGCCATTGTGGCCATCGTAGTGGCGGCCGTCACCATCCTCGTTGTACTGATTGATCAGTTTATCCTGCCCAGCGTGGCGGCCTCGGCCGATATCATTGTTGTCCCCAACGTTGTCGGCGAGTCAGAACCCTCTGCCCGCCGTCGGCTTACAGCCCTTGGTCTCGACGTTCAGGAATCCCGGGAACAGTATTCGGTAAAGGCGCAAAAGGGGCAGGTTTTGTCACAACAGCCCTATGCCGGGGCACGGGTAAAAGAAGGACGTCGTATCTACCTCACCATCAGCCGTGGTGAAGAAACGGTTCGGATGCCCGACGTCCGTGGCAGGTCATTACGTGATGCCCGTCTGGACCTGATGCGGTTGGGTCTGGCTGTGGGTGACATAGCATATGAATACAACGACAGTATCCCGTCGCAGCGAGTGATTACCCAGGGAATTGTCCCAGGCACAGCCGTCGCCGCCGGCACCACAACCAGTCTTATTGTCTGTTTGGGCTCCTCTGGCGTCAAAATGCCCGACCTCGTTGGCATGACCATGGACGATGCATTACAGACCATCGACCAGAGCGGTCTTGTCCGCGGAGCTGTTACATCCCGTTCCAGCGCAACGTTTGACGCTGGAACCGTCCTCGAACAAAGCCCATCGGCCGATTCCACCGTCAAACCCGGCACGGTGGTGAATATTATCGTTGTGCGATAGGTAGTCCGTCTGCCACCCAATCTCCCTTCTATAAACGACGACGATCCACTCTATGAAGGACCAGTGCGCTCCTCTTTAACCTATCATGAATCTTGCATGCGAGAATGAGAGCGCTCTTCTATAAACGAACACCTCCCCAGCCGCCGAAACGACTGAGGAGATGAAAGGGGTAATCACGAGGCAGAGAGTGGGCATTCCCAGCCTCGTGAGGCGGTTTGGTAAGGTGGCCTACGTCTGATTGAAAGGGGTCAGAACAGCAGCACCTTACACAGCATGGGCATATGCCTGTGGTTGTAGCGTCCGGAAGCCGCAGGACCGCTCAAGGAGGGTCACAACTTCGGCGCGACGTTGGACATCGGCTTTTGGCATGAGGAACACATCGAACCGAAGACCATCAACGCCACCGGCGGCCACAACCCACGAGCCGAAACGCTCGTCGTAGGCCAGCTCCTTGGCGGAGGGAATCGATTCTGATTCGAATGCGTCGATCACGTCGAAGCTTCCGTCGGAATTCTTTTTAAGGATACCCACGATCCCCGGCACGTCGTAAGCCCTGAAATCATCAAGGTTTACGGGCATGAGAAAATGTAGGCAGTTTGTGACGGGCATTGCATGTAACATGTCCGTAGTCTCCGTTACTCGTTCTTGGCTGGAGGGATTCGATCTTCGCGAGAACCTTAGTTCTCTTCGCCGCGATCGATGAAATGGGAGTTTTGTGTTGCGTTCATTTCATTTTCCTTTAGTTAAGGTTCTGGTTTTTCAAGAGTTTATGCTCAGGCACGGTTTTCCAATTAATCTTCGAGACGGTCAATCGTAACCGTGTTCTTGATCAACTGAAGTTCGTTGGGGTTATGGTGATAATACTGGATAACTGGCTGATTCATCGACACGAGGTTGATGTATTGCGCATCGGACAAATTGCATTGTGTCGGTGTAGCAAATCCGAAGAAAATCAGGATGGCGTAGATGAGTTCCATTGTTGTGCTCTGCTTTGTGCTGTTGTGTTTGTTTGTTTCGTTGAACTGATACGAAATTCAGGCAGGAAAGTGCGTATACCCGTTACAAAAAACGCCTCTCTGTTACATGCACTGTAAGTATAGATTTTGTACGTTTGAGTGAAGTAATCGTCGTAACCCCTTTATTTTGAGGACAGAGATGATCAACATCATGCGAGAGATCCTTCGAGTTGTTACATCGAAAGGTGATACAATGAGGCTTCTTCCTGAGTTGAATGATAACAGCGAGGATGTTACGAATGTTTCGCTAACTGCTTTATTTCTCAATGGCATACGATCTGGCCGCTGGTCAGACGATGAGCAAGCAGCACTTGACTTGTATGGTACGGATAGTTCAGATCAACGATTTCGAACGCTAAAGTCACGGATCTACGAGCGTCTTGTTCATAGCATCTTGTTTCTACAGGTTAAGCAACCTGAACATTCAGAGTACCTCGCATCGTATTACAAATGCACTCGCAATCTTTTGTGCGCACAATCACTCAGAAGATTTGCCGCAATGGGAGCTGCTCAGCATATCGCGCATCGGACTCTACTCGTGGCACAGAAGTATCAGTTTACTGAGATCTGCTTATCTCTTTGCAAGTTGTTAGGTGAAATAGCAACATTGTCTGGTAAACGTAGAGATTTTTATAAGTATTCGGGTATGGCAAGCAAGCATCTACAAGAATTGGTGGCCGAATATACCGCAGAAGAGTTGCTAGATAAATGGCACTTGGAGACAAAATATGCGGCGATATCACTCAGCAAGATTATGGCTGACTCAGAGATCGTGTTTCAGCGAATTAACGAACTATACGAGAAACACCCAACACATTTGATGCGACTGAATTGGTTTCGTGCTCGAAAGTTGTATGCAGAGTCAATTGATGACTATGCATTGATTATTCAAGTATCAGAAGAAGCTGTTGAATACCTTGACGCAAATCCACATCTAGCGCAAAGAGCGAGATACGGGGAGTTCCTGTTCTCAAAAATGATGTGTTGTTTGTCGACACGTCAGTATGATGAGGCGTTTGTCATGGCTGAAAAATGCGTTTCATACTTTACATCAGGAGGACGCAACTGGTATTCCTCAGTAGAGATGGCATTCATCTCTGCTATGCATCTTGAAGAGTATGAAAAAGCACTAAACTACTACAATTTAGCTACTCAGCATGAAAACTGGGAAAACCATCCAGAACCCACTGTCCGTGAACACTGGATTACCGCCCACGCCTACCTACTTCTTGCCGGTAGATTGGGATTACACAATCTTGAAATCCCCAATCAGCAAAGTTTCCGACTTTCAACGTATCTGAACAGTATCCCGGAAGAACAGAAGTCGAAAAAGTACTTCAACGTGCTGATTCATGTTTCCCACGTCTTCTTCCTCATCCTCCAAGGCGACTTCGATGCAGCGGAGAAACGGGTTGAATATCTCAAGGTCTACTCATCCCGCTGGTTACGGGATCCTGATCTTCTTCGTGTTCGCATCTTCTTACGTCTACTCAACAATCTCCCACGCTTCAGCTTTGACCCGCGTCGGATTCGGACGGCATGCCGACCCCTATTTGAGGAGTTACGGAAAACGAGTGAGGAGTCGATCTCTGCCTCCGAATACATCCCCTTCGAAGTGATGTACGAGCGGTTACTCGACGTTCTGGAGCGTCAAAGTGCCGACCTCGAGGTCTGAACAGGACCAGCGGGAGAGATTACGTACGTTCTCGCAGGCGACCATGACCCGGGATGGCGTATCTTTGTAGTACCCATCACTCACCTACCCCCCGCCCCTG
>DDUR01000102.1:7913-21275 GCA_002344895.1 Ignavibacteria bacterium UBA2333 | reverse complement strand
TTAACCCCACCTGCCTCCCCACCGTTCTCCCCACCCTTACCCCACCTTCATCACCTTCATGACCGTTTTTTCCTTGCCGGTATCCAAGACCAGCAGGTAGATACCATTGTCGAGGGAGGCCATGTCGTAGGTGAATTCGAATTGACGTGTTGAGCCAGCACCGTGGAGTTCCGATGTGAGGTCGGCAACGGCATTGCCGACCATGTCGTAGAGGTGGAGAGTGGGTGATGATGCACCACGTAACAAGTCGAGATTGTTGATACGAACAATAAGTGCTGAGGATGTAGGCACGGGACGTGCCCAGACGTTTGTGAATCGCGGGTGGTCGCGTGGTTCGTCGATGACGGATGTGGATGTCGGTGGTAGATAGTAGAGTCCGTTCCATGCACCGGCATACACACCACCTTCTTCGTCAACATCAATGTCGCTGACATACTGAAACGTAAACACATCACCGCCAATCGTCTGCCATGTCCGTCCTTTGTCGCGACTCTCCAGAACACCGTCTTCAATCGACGTAACGAGAATGCGTGAGGTGTCAACAACCAGAATCTTTCGTTGTCCGGTATACGCTGGACGTGTCCGTCCTTCATCAAACACGACCGTCCATGTACGGCCTGTATCGTTACTGCGGACAATAGCTGCGTTGGACATCGTGTAGTTCGGTTCATTACCAAAGTTTGAATACGTTATCTCTCCAACGGTTGCCAGGACAACAGAGTCATCCACGGAAGCAATCCACCAGACATACGAACGTGAACCGAGGTCGGTATCACGCCGTGACCACGATACACCATTATCCGTCGACATCCAGATACCACCAGAAGCAAAGTCCACCGTGTCGATGCCTTCCAGTGTCCGAATTCCCCGTGCTCCTGCCAGGACGATGTTGTCACTCACTCGCGTTACACGGCTCATCGCCAACAAACCTGCACCGTTGTCAACACGAGGTAGGCCATCGCCAACACGTGTCCATGTTCTGCCGGTATCGTCACTTCGCCAGAGTGAATCGGCCGCAAGCCAAGCGACGTACTTTTCATCAAATGACTTCAAAGAAATGTATATGTAATTCAAAACTGGTAAGAACTGATTCTTGCCAGTGAATGTAACCTCACCGAAGTAAACACCTTGCAGTGCACCTCTACTCAACCACCACGGTTGATATTCAGATTCTTCAAAGCTGATCGCACTCAGCAGATTAACGCGTGACCGTTCGGCCTCATCGTTATGATACGTTGTGAGACGCATCCCTGCGTTGGCAAGATAGGAGTACACTTGGGAGTTCGGACCTGCTTTGATGATCGTAAACGGAATCTGCCGTAACGGATCAACACCGGTTCGAAGCACTGTATCGTTCTCGATAAACGTTGCAGCTCGCCACAACGTATCGCGTGATGTAGACTTTGAGACAACGCTCCGTGTTGTCTTGTACACACATGATGTGCTGTCGAGAACGACGAGTGATTGGCCGTATCCCGGATACATTGTCATTGTGCGAAGAGTGTCTTGCCATGAGTCGATACGACAAATCTGATCGGGAGTAAAGAAGTACAATCGTCCATCGTCATCGGTATCTTCATAGTTGGACCGTGGAGAGTTACTCCAGGCTGATCGCTGAAGTTCACCAATGAGATGCCACGTCCTGCCTGCATCCCGTGTTCCTACGATGATGTTGAGAGCATGGAGTGCCAGTATGAGCTCACCATCTCGTGATGTATGCCAACGGCGTACATAGAAGTTCGGAAGTGGCAGGGGAGGCGCGTTGTCGAAGTGTAACGTATCAATTGGTTGCCATGTAGTGCCATTGTCCGTTGAACGGCGCAACATCATATTGTCGCTTGTTCGACGGAATGCAGCCAGCAGGTTTTCTGATGCATCGCGAACAACGTAGGCTGCAGAATCATGACGCGTAAGAAAGGTTAGTGTCTTTGTAAACACATTGAGTTCGAACAGCCCCAATTTGGAGATGCGTGCGATACGTCCTGGCCCCATTCGAGACCAGTAGTTAACATTCGAGTTAAACTCAGATGTCGCGCCGGCCCCAACGATAATGCTGTCCCACGTACGTCCACGATCGGTCGAAACGAAAAATCGGTCATCAAGATCATTCATGGCCATGATGATACCATCTCGATCGGCATACGACCGATGTCGTGGGCCAATCGTCCAATGTGCGTAGGCAAACGACGGAGTCCGATCATGCCAGCCATTTTCCTCAAGGACAGCACACCGAACGAGGTTCTCGGCATCGGCATCTTCCCACGTCATCACAATTGTGCAGGAGTCTGCATGAAGGCGAGGATCATACATACGCGGCTTTATCGGAGGCACGACCATTTCATACCACGTTCTGCCTGTATCAAGAGACTCCCACGCCCGTCCATTGAACGCACCAATGATCCGGTTTCCACATCGGTCCTTTACCATGGGTTTGCCTGTCTCGTGTAATCCGTTGTAGTGCTCGACAATCTGCTGGGAGTCAATCCTAACCCATGTCTGTGCACACACACTGACGCCACTCGCCAGAACAAAGACAATCACGAACAGGTTACGTAAGAACGTCATGGTAGCCACCATCAATTGTATTCTGAAATGTTGTACGGACAGAAATGAGTGGAGCCGTTGCGCTGGCGGCTCCACTCAAAACAACGAAATGCTGCGAAACTAATCAACTGTGGAACCTATGGGCAGTCTTCACATTCAACTGGGTCAAAACTGCAACCAAGATCTGTGCATGACGTTGCACATTGACCTCCTGCTGAACAGTCACTCCGGATGATTCCGGAATAGACGCCGGTACCTTCAATCTTGTAAAAGTCCCATCCGAGCACACAGCAGGGTGGAGGCGTGGGCGGGTCAGTAGAGATATCCCAACACGGTATGAGACAGTTGCCTGACCTCTCAATGCATCTGGGATAGGTGACGGTCCAACAGTACAATCCTGCTGGCCGAACACCGATAGACGGTTTGAGTCCAAGAATGTCTCCACCCAATGGTGAGAAACGGCAGAGTACCTTCTTCCACGTGGAATCATCCTGTGCTGGCAGCGGTGTGCCAGCAGCACAGATGCGTTGGATGACGGTCACGCTATTTATAGCACGTGGCGGATTACCCGGACAAAGTGCATTCATGCTTGGTGGTTGGTACTCTCTGTGACAAAACACCACGTCCAGATTAAACGTATCGATGCCGATACAGATTTCGACATTAATCGTGTCAAGATTACTTCCACTCGGACACGATAGACAAGGTGACTGAGCATGTACGACGGATGCTGTCACCAGCAGCACCATAGCAATAGTTATCGATGTTACAACTCGATAACACACTGACGGGAAGCGCATAGTAGCCTCCACCTTTGAACTATGAAAAAAATCGTGATGGTTCCAGAACACCTCGGAACCTGTACCCACAAACAAGCAGGCACAGTGATGTTTAACACTCTATCTAGAATTGAGAATCAAACACCGCATCGTAAAACTACGTAATGGGTAAGGTGGGGGAAGGTGGGGGATCCTAATCGCACTATTTCCCGGCGGTTTCACCGCCGGCTGATATATCGTTGCCCCTCCGGGGCAACCAGATACTCACCGGGCAACTATATTCTCTGAGGCGTCCGTGCATACCCCAGCGTAAGCCCGCGTCACCTCGCGTCACCCCGCGTCACCCCGCGTAAGCCTGCGCCACCCAGCGTCACCCCGCGTAAGCCTGCGCCACCCAGCGTCACCCAGCGTCACCCAGCGTCACCCCGCGTCACCCCGCGTCACCCCGCGTCACCCAGCGTAAACCTGCGTAACCCAGCGTAAGCCTGCGTCACCCAGCGTAAACCTGCGTCACCAAGCGTCTCCCCTCCTCATCCTCGCCATGTAGAGTCCATCGGTGCCGTTGTGATACGGATCTACCTGACGTTCGTCAATGAGGGTGAAGTCCGGGTTGTGGGCGAGGAAGTGCTGGACAACGTCTTCGTTTTCTGAGGGGAGAATACTGCAGGTTGCGTATACGAGATGTCCATCCGGACGGACATACTGAGCATTGGTTTGTAATATCTGTTGTTGTTTGCGGACAATGCGGCTAAGTCCTTCTTGTGTAAGACGCCACTTCACCATGGGTGAACGTCGTATTGTGCCCATACCTGAACACGGTGCGTCCACAAGGACAAGGTCATACGAGGTGTGTTGATTGTGTGCACGACGTGCTGAATCTGGTCGTGCCGAGAGGAGTTCCGTTGTGATGGATGTGAGTCCTACACGACGAGCACGTGGGCCAATCTCCTTGAGCCGTTTGAACTCGATGTCGCGCGCGACAATAACTCCGCTGTCCTTCATGATGTCGGCTAAATGTAATGACTTGCCTCCGGCACCAGCACAGGCATCCAACACGTGTTGGCCCGGTTCTGCATCACAGAAGAGTCCAATAAGCTGACTGCCCTCGTCCTGTACGTCGATGATTCCTTCCTTGTAGAGAGGATGCTGCAGGAGATTAACACGCTGATGAATGATAATGGCATCTGGTGATAGTTTACCTTCTTCACACGATATGTTGTCCTTACGTAGTACAGCAAGTACATTTTGACGTGTTGCACGCCGACGATAGACACGGATACAGAGTGGGGCAGGTAACATCATTGCCCGACCAACTTCGAGGACGTCATCATGTGTCCACCGACGCTCTAACTCGGTAATGATCCAGGGCGCAAAACCACACCACGTTGATTCGTCAACAAAACGTACGGCGAGCTCCTTTGTAGCGAGTTCACGCTGTATCCATTCCTGAACACCATCATCATCCATCGTGGCTGCAGGTGGACGGTCTTCGGTTGACAAGGCATCGGCGAGTGACAACTGTCGTAACGTGCGGAAGACAAGTTCTCCGATGTACCGTCGGTCCGTAGCTCCGATGTAGGAACGCTCACGGAGATAGGCCGATGCTACAGCGTCAGCCGGAAGTGTTGACTTGCGGATAATGCGGACGAGCTCTTCTGCGTGGCCGACGAGGGATTCGCGTTTCATCTCATACAATACGGATAACAACCTTGCCCGTCTGCTCCGACCGCGCAAGTCTGTCAAAGGCAGACTCTGCATCGTGGATCGATAGAACGGTATCAATGCGCGGACGGATTCCCGTACGCTCAACAAACTCCAACATGTTCGTGAAATCTGTCGGTGTTCCCATCGTTGAGCCAATCAATCGTATTTGTTTCCAAAAAAGACGATGAATGCCAAGTGAAGGAACGGGACCAAGCGTTGAGCCGTAACTGACGATGGTGCCACCGGGACGGATGACAGTGAACAAGTCGTTCATGAATGCTCCACCAATACTATCAACAATAAGATCAGGTGGGCCGTACGTAGATGTGAGTTCCTTGTGCCAGCCACTATGTGTGGTAAGAAAGCCAGCTATAGCACCACGTTCACGAGCTGCTTCAATCTTTTGTTGAGATGTGCTCGTCACGAGCAGTCGAGCACCAAGTGCAACAACTAGGTCGGCAACAAGTCCGGCAACACCTCCCCCAATTCCTGTCACAAGAATTGTTGTGTCTGCTGATGCCTCACCCTGTACCATCAAGGCTCTCCACGCCGTGAGTCCGGCTAACGGCAGGGCAGCAGCCTCGGCATCGGTCAGGTGTTGTGGTGCTGGCCGAACGTTGTGTTCAGGTGTAACGATGTAGTCAGCCAGTGTACCCTGATCGGGCATTCCCAGCACACGGTACGTGGGACCCTGAGCATCCTCACGGACACCCCAGTCGAGACCGGGGTCGATTACCACACGCTGACCGAGTAGGGAAGGGGCAGAGGGGGCCATGTCCACCACACCACAACCATCACTTCCAAGGATGGCGGGGTGGACAATGTTCGGATACTTTCCTTCGCGTATCCACTGGTCACGTCGATTAAGAGCTGCGGCCGATAATCGTACGCGTACGAATCCGTCAGTGGCCACCGGCGTGGGAACTTCCTCAAGGTTGAGGCCCGTTTCCCGGAGAACAAGTGCTTTCATGCACATGCAAGATAGTTCGTAGTTTTGAAGTCTTGACCCTCATCCGAACCATAGCAGGCCTACTTCTCGCAACGTTTATCGTTGTGATTGGTGCTTCAGCTCTTCACGTCCACGATGGACATGAGGAAGCCGGTACGCACGTTGAGGCCATGTCGACCGATGGTCATGGACATACGTCTGAGGACTCACCGGAATCCTGTGACCTCTGTAAGGTGATTAAGGACCGTGTAGCTGTAGTGCCTACACTGGATCTTTTGTTTGTTGGCAGAACACAAATACTCGAACTGCCTCCGCCGACACTTGTGCGTGTCGCGCGTATACCGCTTGAAACAAGCGGCCTTGCTCCCCCGCGAGCCTGATGGTCCTCTCTACCTGTTCGTCCTCGTCGTTGATGTTTACAACGACCGTGTGACGATGTGAACAGTGTGTATTCACCACTGTCCACCTATCGCTTCGACCATCTTCACCACCACGTTACCACCTCGACAACGAGTCGTGTTCTTTTGTGACCGACCCTTTGTTGAGTGTTGTTCTCTCCGAATTGCCACTCATGGTGAGTTTGTTGTTCTTGTTGTCGGTCCTTCTTGGTGACCGTCATCTCCACGGTATCGTCGTTGAATCGGCAAGCCGACGTCCCCTTGTTGCCGTCACGGTTCGTGTTGACGGTACAAGGATGGGTACGTTTACGGACCGTCAGGGGATTTTCCATCTCCACGACATCACATCGGATACCGTAAACCTCTTCGTGACTGCCATCGGCTACGATACGGCGCGTGTACGAGTCGTTGTCACAGCAGACACACGCGTAGAGATTCGTCTGACGGAACGGACTACATCAACACAGGAGATCACTGTTATCGGTGATCGAGCATTCGCAGCTCTGCCTACACAACCTGTTGCCGTGTTAACAACGGCTGAACTCGATGAACACCGAGGCAGGACATTCTCCGATGTACTGCAGCGGATTCCCGGTGTAACTCTGCTCCGTACTGGCCCAACCATAAGTAAACCCGTCATCCGCGGCATGTCCGGTATGCGACTTGTGCTTCGTAATGATGGAATTGTACAAGAAGGTCAACAGTGGGGTGAAGAACATGCTCCTGAAATCGATCCGTTTGTTCCCTCACGAATCTCCGTCGTAAAGGGGCCGGCAGGTTTACTCTATGGACCCAATGCTATGGGTGGTGTGATCGACGTCGAAGCGCGTTCACGTCCAACATCATCTCGTTGGCATGGAGAAGCAAATGTTAACGGATTCCTCAATTCATATCAGGGTGCTGTGAGTCTTACGGCAGGAGCTGATTCAATTGTTGGAAGTCCCTTGTGGTTAACGGTCACCGGAGGCATACGTCGTGCCGGTGATGCAGCAACACCATCGTATCGACTCAACAATACTGGTGTTGAAGAGTACTCATTTCGTTCTGCATTTGGAGTTGGGAACGATGATGCAAACGTTTCGTTAGCACTCAGTCGGTTTGCAACAACACTTGGTATCTATCGAGGCTCTCACTTTGGAAATGCAGAAGATCTACGTCGCGCCATAGCCGCAGGCGGCCCCTTAACAACATCACCATTCTCGTACGATATCACGTCGCCACGCCAAGAGATTCTGCACGATATGGCCGTCGTACGTGGAACACTTCGACTCGGTCCATCCACCGTGCTGAAATCCTCCTTGGGTTTACAACGTAATGACCGCAGTGAATTTGATGCACACAATACACGCATTATTGGTCGTGGTGACGATCCTGTTGAGCGTGCTCGTGACAGTGTTGAGCGGCTAGAGCGTTCCTTACGCACACCAGCGATGAATCTTATTCTCGAAACAGGAACACTTGACGTTATCGCGGAACAAACGTGGTCACACCGACAAAAAACACAGGTTGTTGTGCATGGATTACTACAGACAAATGATCGTACGGGATCTGTGTATCTCGTGCCAGACTTTGATATGAATGGATTCGGAGCGGCGGCTGTCCATCAGGCAAATGTTGGTTCGTTATCCCTTTCGGCTGGACTGCGGTATGACGTTCGTAACCTGCGCGCTCGCGTCTTTGATCGACGTGACAGAACATCATTGTTGTATGATCAACAGTATTCAGGTGTGAGTGGTGGACTAGGTGCTGCACTCTACCTCTTTGATGGACTAACGGCCTCGGCAAACTTTGGTGCTGCATGGCGACCTCCACAGCCAAACGAACTGTACGGAGATGATGTCCATCACGGCACAGCTCGATATGAAGTTGGTAATACATTGTTACGTGCCGAACGTACCATGGGATTTGAAGCTGCTCTGGAGTATGATGTGCCAGGACTTGATGTTGAGGCGTCGTTATGGCTTCAGGAGTTTGATGGATACATCTATGCACGTCCAGATCCATCGGCACCAACCATTACCGTGCGTGGAACCTTCCCCACGTTCCGACAAACACAGACCATGGCGACAATTGCCGGACTTGACCTGTCGGCAACACTTGCCATAACTGATAATATCAGTTTCTATGGTAAAGGGGCCTTGGTAAGGGGCCGAGATGTGAGTATGGACGAACCATTGTACCTCATGCCGGCAGACAGGTTGCGGCTCGGTGTACACATTCACATGCCTGATGTTGTCGGTATCCACGACGCATTTGTGGACGTTGGTGTGATGTCGGTTGGACGCCAGACACGCTTTGTGGAAGGTATGGACTATGCCGACCCTCCGCCTGGATATACAACGGTTGATCTCGACATGGGTGGTTCTGTTGACGTCTTTTCATCGACAATGCGAGTATCACTATCGATACTCAATGTGTTTGATAGGGCGTATCGGGACTTCCTTTCACGCTTTCGATACTTCGCTGACGATGCCGGGCGGGACGTTGTTATTCGAATGTCCTATGGCTTCTAAACGAAAACTCACCATCATCTGTACGTTTTGTACAAAACAATTTTTTACCATCTTCACCCGAGGAGATCGCATGAAACGACTTCTTCTTTCACTCACGGCAGCGACGTTGTTTGCTGGGTGTTCGTCAACAAACGATCCTCATGACCACGACGATGATCATGATCACGACATCATCACAACGGTCACGGTAACGTTTCTGAATATTGCCGACCTCTCGGCAGAGCCGGTCGTTGCTGTATGGGAAGATATTGATGGACCAGGTGGAGCAAATCCCAATCGAATTGACACCATCCGACTCGTTCCTGGTACATCATATCGGGCATCTATTACCGTACAGAACATGTCAGTTACACCACCGGTCGATCTGACGGAAACAATTCGAAATGAGAAGGAGAACCATCAGTTCTTCTACACCGCGCCGAGTGGAATGGTAACCATTACCTATGCCGATGCTGATAGCAGGTCACTCCCTGTTGGCCTGTCATTTGGTGTTCTGGCAGCGACAAGTCCGTCGCCGGACATGGGGACGTTGAACGTCGCCCTGAGCCATTACGACAATGCGGCCGACAAAAATGGAATGGATCGATCCGACGAAACGGACATCTCCGTTGATTTCCCGATCGTAGTCCGCTAAGTCGTTCCTAATTTCACGTAATGACCGAGCTCGAACTTCCACTTGATGATGTCCGCTACGTTGTTGTCGACGTTGAAACGACGGGCGGCACAAACTCATCACATCGAATGATCGAGCTTGGTTATTGCGTTATCGAAGACGGTGAGATTGTCCGACGATACTCGTCACTTATCAATCCCCATAGTGAGATACCGGACTTTATCGCAGTGATGACGGGTATTACCCAGGACATGGTTGCAGATGCGCCGGAAGAGGACGACGTTCTACCGAACCTGCTTCGTGAACTCCGTGAAGAGGGTACCGTCTTTGTTGGTCACAACGTTGGTTTTGACTGGGGCTTTGTGGCAAAGGCCTTTACACGACACGGTGAGGATGTACCCGACATTCCTCGACTCTGTACATGTCGACTTTCACGTCGTATCAGCAGTGGTCTTCAAAAACATGATCTCGGCTCTGTTGCCACGTATTACGGTGTGGCAATTGAAGCCCGACATCGTGCACTCGGAGATGCTGAAGCAACGGCCCATGCATTGATCACGATGATCAGTCGTGCACGGGACGAACATGAAGCGCAGACACTTGAGGATCTGCTTGCTCTGCAGACGGCAAAACGAACAACACCTCTACAGCCATCCAAGGTTCAAAAGGCCGTCGCTGAACGTCTTGCAGAGGTGCCGGATGAACCTGGTGTATACTACTTTCTGAATGGACGTCGGCAGATTGTCTATATCGGCAAGGCCAAGTCGCTTGCAAAACGTGTCCGACATTACTTTGGAAGTACTCCACTTCACAACAAAAAACTCTCGCGTATGCTGAAGTACGTACGCGATATACGATGGGAAACAACGGAGACAGAACTCGGAGCGATTCTCCTTGAATCACGAGAGATCAAGGAAAAACAGCCGTCGTACAACGTGATGAGTAGGGAATACCTTGCTCCCACGTTCCTCAAACTCACGGACGATGACTTCCCACGCCTTGATCTCGTTTCGAGTGTAGACGATGATGGAGGTGAGTACTACGGACCGTTTAAGAGTGAACGTATGGCGCTGCGTGTGGCGGATATTATACGTCAGACGCACAAACTTCGCACATGTGCGGGGACACTACGTCCACATGCCGACGTTCGTCCGTGTTTTGAATTCCACGTCAAACGTTGTGAAGCACCATGTGCTGAACTTCAGGATCGTAGTTCCTACCAACAGAACGTTGAGCGTGCTCGTGCCTATCTGTCAAATCCAGAGTCAGGTGTTGTTACACACCTGGCACAACAGATGGAGGCGGCTGCAGGACGTATGGACTTTGAACGGGCTGCGTTGCTGCGTGATGGAATACGTGATCTTGGGAAGGTTACACAACATTCAACCGACAGACCACTTGCCGTACGCGACACAAATCTTGTTTTAATCGTCCCAACACGTGATCGATATCAAACCGTAGAGACGTTTATTCTTCGGTCGGGCAGACTTCGGTATCATGGTGTTCTTGGTCTTGCTGCTACAACAACCGTGTTGCGATCGACCATGACGTCCATCTTTACGACATCAAACCAACGTGGCAACTTTACGGAACAAGAACTCGACGAATTACGATTGATCACGTCATGGCTGTACGGTCAGCGCGAACGAAGTATTACTGTTCACGTTCATGTTGATCGTATTCACGAGGCTTTTGACACCATTGTTGCAGCGTTGCGGGAGTTACGACAAGAACCACCGCAGACGTCGATGTTTAATGAATACTCGCAGCTACCGGAGCAGGGGTGATGTTCCACTCCTCCGACTCAGTCCTGCTCGACGTACGATCACCCGGTGAGTTTGCAGCCGGTCATGTTCCTGGTTCCTCTTCACTACCGTTGTTTACGGACGAAGAACGAGCAGAGGTTGGAACGTTGTACGTGCAGAGTGGACGTGACACTGCGGTGCGCAGGGGATTAGAGATTGTCGGTCCTAAACTTGTAAACCTTGTTGACACAGCGCGCGAAATTCTTCAAGGCAGACCAGCCCACGTTATGTGCTGGCGGGGAGGAATGCGCAGTGCATCAGTGACATGGTTACTCACAACGGCTGGTATCACGGCCACGGCCGTTCGCGGAGGGTATAAGTCCTACCGTCGATGGGTGCTTAACACCCTGGAATATCCATGGAAACTTATTGTCATTGCTGGCCGCACTGGCTCAGCAAAAACAGACGTCCTCCAGCAGCTGTCTACACTCGGCATACAAACGATTGACCTCGAGGCACTTGCACGTCACAAGGGTTCCGTCTTTGGAAACCTCACGGGCGAGACTCAGCCCACAACGGAGCAGGTGATGAATGACATGGCGGAGGTACTTCGCACGTTTGACGTAACACAACCCGTTGTTGTCGAAGACGAAAGTCGAAAGATTGGCACCGTGGCCCTCTACGAGCCGTTCTTCCTACGTCTCGTAAGTTCACCCGTCATTGTCCTTGAGGCAGATGAAGAAGATCGAGCTACCTACCTTGTACAGGAATATGCATCGATCCCAAATAGCAGCATCATCGAACGGCTCAACATTATTGCCAAACGACTTGGTGGTGATCGACTACGACTGGCCGTTGAGGCCATACGTGAGGGACGTCGGGCTGACGCCGTGGTACACGTGCTTGACTATTACGACAGAACCTATGACTACTCCCTGGGCCGACGTCAGGCACCGCGCCTCGGTACTGTCCTTGTTGACTATCACCGACTTTGCGTGACGGCCAGACGCATTCTTGAACTCCTACCCCGATAACCATGGACATTAAACTCACGCAATACAGTCACGGTGCCGGATGTGGATGTAAGATAGCACCAAAGGTTCTCGACGAGATCCTGGCCACCTCACTTCCAAAACATCTTGACAATCGTCTACTTGTTGGAAACGACACACGTGACGATGCCGCTGTGTATGACCTTGGAGATGGTACGGCCGTGATTAGCACGACAGACTTCTTTATGCCGATTGTTGACGATGCTTTTGACTTTGGGCGTATTGCAAGTATTAACGCCATCAGTGACGTCTACGCCATGGGTGGCACGCCATTGTTGGCCATTGCTATCCTTGGCTGGCCGGTAAACACCATACCTGTTGAAGCAGCCGCCCGTGTTATTGATGGCGCACGAGAGGCATGTCGTTCTGTGGGTATCGCCCTTGCTGGAGGACATAGTATCGACAGTCCAGAGCCAATCTTCGGTCTTGCCGTCACAGGCCGTGTCGACATCAAACACCTGTTGACAAACTCCGGTGCCCGTCCTGGTGACGTACTCTATCTTACCAAACCGCTCGGAGTAGGTGTCCTCACAACGGCAGAGAAAAAGGGTCTACTCTCTGATGAACACCGTATGCTTGCCCGAGATAGTATGGTTATCGCAAACTCACTCGGCGAACACCTTGGTAAACAAGGATATGTTCATGCCCTTACGGACGTAACCGGCTTTGGTCTGCTTGGTCACCTCCTCGAAATGTGTGAAGGATCTACAACGTCGGCCGTACTCGAACTCGACCGTATACCTGTCCTCCATGCAGCAGTCCATGACTACATCGCAGCGGGTGCAGTACCGGGTGGCACACAACGTAACTGGCAGTCATACGGCCACAAGGTCGACCCTGATCTACAACACCACAAAGAACTACTCTGCGATCCACAAACCAGCGGTGGCCTACTCATCGCCGTTGATGCGGCACATACAAACGAATTTGAGCAATTCTGTCTTGATAAGGGGCAAAGGGGCGTCGTTCGTATCGGAACAATGGTTGACGCCGGGGTACGCAAGGTGACGCTGGCTGACGTCTGATGTTCGCTGACGCTCACGGGGTGCTCAGCTGCGCTTCGCG
>DDUR01000102.1:2847-7569 GCA_002344895.1 Ignavibacteria bacterium UBA2333 | reverse complement strand
CGGGGTGCTCAGCTGCGCTTCGCGGGCGGTATTTTGCCCACCTGCCTCCCCACCTTTAACCCCATCTGCCTCCCCACCATTAACCCCATGTGCAGAAGTGCCGTGTACAGTCCTTTTCGACGATGTTCGTGTTCAATAGCCGAGTTTACCATATAAAAACGTTCGGGATCGTATTCAAGACCCCACGTCCATCCAACACACTCACCCTCGTACTCAACGAGCCACCGCAGTCTGTATTCCGTTGATCGTTTGTTTTGACGTTCCTTTCGAAGGCGTTGAGCAAACTCTGGAACGTCAAACGCTGGTGGTGCCTGTCGTTCAGGAAAGACAGCCGCTTCCCGACGCAAAAACACGTCAGCAAACTCGGCTGCCTCAACCGGACGAATGGAGTAACCAGGAGGAAGAGATGGGTGTGAAGACATAGGAGAGAGCAATCAGCAATTGTGAGCACACAAATATGGTTCGAGTAACCATTACGTCACGCGGCGTGAGCAGGCGTCACTCAGCGTGACCAAGCGTCACCCAGCGTAAGCAAGCGTCACCCGCGTCACCCAGCGTAAACCCGCGTCACCCAGTGCTATCCCGCTGCGATGCGGAAACGTAACGATTCGCTAGACCACTGTGTTGGCTGGCAAACCTTGCTGCTGCGCGGACAAATCCCAGGATAAGCGGATGCGGCTTTGTCATACTCGACCGTAACTGCGGGACATACAAGGTTCCCACAAAGAACGGATGTTCAGCGAGTTCTACAACCCGAACTTCACCCTCTTCATCGGAGCCGACGATACGCAACGGGCCAGACTCCAAGGTGGAAACGTGTTCCGGGTTAACACCGAAGTTGCAGTAATACTGCTCTGTGATAGCGTTCGTGCCGTACAACGTTGAAACGAAGCTCTCAGGCTTGAGTGTTATGGGAAGACTGCGTCCCACAAGAGAACACGCAAGTGATGAAATGAAGAGATTTGATGCGTACGGATCGTACTCTGCATGAGCCGCATCGGAGAAGCCCAGCACATGACGAGCATACTCAAGTATGATATGCTGGAACCCACCGCACGTCCCCAATAGCGGAACGTTTTGTTCGCGAGCAAAACGAATGGCAGATAAAACACCGAGCAGGTTTTTATATGGACTCCCTGGGGCAACCCACACCCCGTGAAACCCATCAATTGAAGAAGGTCCGTCCAGTGAAAGTGTCGAAAGCCACTCTGCCTCAACGCACAACCCTGCAGAAACTACATGGGCAAGGGCCGCATTTGTAGCTACATGGGGCTGAAACCCTGGGTCGAAGTCACCGACGATACCAATACGAATGCTCATGACCCTCTCTTTGTCAACAAACTCAAATTGGTTGGTCCCGCACGTAACGGTACGATGAACGCGAACCTCCCCATCAGCCTCCCCACCCCTTACGCCCCTTTATACTTCGTAAAGCCATGTAGTACCTCGCGAAATGATTTCGGCGCATACTTCTCGAACCCTTCATCATCCACGAAGGCAAAATCATAAACGACGTCTTTTTGTACCCGATTCACATCTTCACACCATTGTTTGAGTCGTTCCATCTTCGGTGGCACATCCAGATCCTCTTGCCCCTTCGTCTCAACGATCACCACTCGGCCATCTGAAACCCGGACTATAAAATCTGGATAGTAGTTTGAAATGTCTCCATTTGCGTTCACATAGTCCAGCTTGAAGTGAATTGCAAGGTAGTTCTTGGCGTAGGAGACCACGTCGGAGCAGCTCTCCAAAAAGCCGGCGAATTCCAGCTCGAAGTTGCTATCACCGATAACTCGATTAAAAACGGACTTCTTCGGAATAATGTAACCTTGGTCCTTCACCACAAAAGGTCGAGTCTTGCGCAGCTTGATCGTGTCGCGGATCTCCGCATCGCCTTTGTCCCGCACGGTCAACTCATTTATTGCTTGCTTGAAGGTTTCGATGATTGTCTTGGTGGCTGCCAGCTCAGAGAGGTTTCGTAACGTGTTGGGTGACTCCAAATCGACGGCCTGCCCAAAAAGTCCTTCCTTGATAAATCCCTTTACCTTGCCGTAGAGCACGTCATATCCAGTCACCAGACGCAATTCTTTCATGATGGTTTGAGCGAAGTATCCGACCACGCTTCGGTAGTCGGCGATCCCAGCACTATCTAGTACGGTGGTATGTGTGACCTCTCCCGTGGTGATGTCTTTAAAAACAATCTCCCGCTGTTCCTTCTCGCTGAACACTCGGTACGCTACAATCTGATAGGAGAATCGCCCGACGTCAAGATCGGCCAGATTCTTGTATTCTCGGTACACACGTGGCGTGAGAACCGGAATCTCAATGTCAAGTGCGTCGATGTCCTTATGCGTGTTTTCATTATCTACTTCCACGATCAGAGGAGTCTTCGGCTTCGTGCCTTCGCCCATCGATTTGCGTTCTAGCTCAACACCTTCGGCCTGGATCGACTCCACAAATTCCATGAAGGCATCCGTTCCTACCACGCTGACATATTCAACGGTGTTGCCTGGATACATTTTGCGTAACCCGCGCCCAAGCGTTTGCTCAGGCAGGATGTTGCTACTGGCCGAGTAGGCCCGCAGGCCCACAATCGTGGTAACGTTGCGCACGTCCCAGCCTTCCTTGAGCATCAATACTGAGACAATCGCCTTGTAAGGGCTTCCGTTGGAATCAATCTCATGTGCTTGTTTTCGTAACAGGTCCAGCTCTTCTTTCGCTTTGCCTGATGCAGATTCAGAAATCTCACCGTTGTTCTTGGTGTGAATCGTTAACACTCCTCCCTTGAGATCTGGGTAATGGTTCTCAAGGTACTCCGCTACTTCATCGCAGTTGCGCGTGTCATCCGTCATCACAAACAGAATAGCTTTTTTGTCCATCTTCTTGTGCTCGTCGAATGCTTTGCGCCATTCGATCACACCAAGATCCAGATAATCAGCATATTTCTCTGTGAACTTGGCGCTCAGCTTTTCCGAAAGCTTCGCTCGGCTTGCTGCGTCTGGCAGTACAGGGTGCTTGACCACGTTCTGTGAAATCGCCTCTACAAGCGGATAATCTGATATTGTCTGGACAAAGATTGCACCGTTGTTGTGTTTGGGTGTTGCCGTCACATCCACTTGCATGCTCAACGCACCACCTTTCTGCAGCAGCCGGTTGTGGATGTCTTGAATGGACTGGAACCAAGCCAGTTTCGAGTCGTGAATATGGTGCGCCTCATCGTTGAGCACCATTAACTCGTCAATGTCGCGCACAATCATCCCTAAGTCACCCTTCGAGTCAGTTGTCTTTCCAGTCGGTCTCTTGCCGAGGAAATAGTCCATCGTGTCTTCATCTTCTGGCGAGGGCATTATCTCCTCGCCCGAATAGACGCGATGGATATTGGTCAGAAAGATATTCCCCGTCGCTCGCGTCACATTCACCTCATCCTGCTTGTGCAGGGTTAGCTGAAAATCATCGCGCCAGTCGCGCCCATCATAGCCGTTGTCCGGCAGGACGGGGTCCGCGAAGAAGATCCGTAGCCCCTGAAAGTCATGATAGATCCGGTCTAACACAATGATGTTCGGGGCAATCACGAGAAAATTCCGCGCCAGGTCCGAATCCGGCTCATAAAGCTTGTGGTAATAGCTCCAGGCCAAAGCCAGGCTCATCACCTTGGTCTTGCCAGAGCCTGTGGCCATCTTGATCACATACCGCCGCCAGTTCTCGTCAAACATCCCCGCCGAAACTGCGCCGGTGCTATCAAAGCGCATCAGATCAAACTTATCTTTCGCCCCCACCACATCATGCAGGTAGACGATCGTCTCGATTGCCTCCCGTTGAGCGAAGAAATACTGGAAGCTGTGCATGACGGCATCCGTCGCGGGCAAGAGATGCGGTTCCTTGAACCACCATGTCAGCAGACTTTTACTCGTCGCGCTCGCCCCCACATAACCAGCGTCGCGAAACTCCTTTACCTTACGGCGTAGCTGTGCCACCAGCGGTGGCATCAGCTTGTCCATCGTGGTGTCGCGGAGTGCTTCGTCAGCAGGAAACCAGCGTACCTCAGGATCGAGGATGACATACGGTGAATCTGGGAAATTGCGATGTAGTGCCATTAATCCTTTTCTCCTTGGTGCCGTTTGAGGTTTCGGTCACTGCTCAAAATTTCCATTTGCTCGATGGCGATTCGGTTCAACTTTTTCAGTCGTTCTGACTGCTCCATGCCCTCGTTGATGAACAACGCGTTCAGGTTCTCCAGATTTGCCAGGCAGACTAGTTGTGAAGCATTGGCCTGATCGCGGATGTTTCCTTTCTCTGCCGGATTCTCATCCCGCCATTGTTTCGCCGTTTTGCCGAAAAGCGCCATGTTTAGCACATCGGCTTCACTGGCATAGACCAGGTTCACCTGCCTACGAGTCAGCTCTGGAGGAATCAGATTTGCCTGAATCGCGTCCGTGTGGATGCGGTAGTTGATCTTCGTGAGATTCCGCTTTACATCCCAGCCTAATTGCTTCTGCTCCGCCTCCTGCAGCCTCTGAAACTCTTTGATCAGATAGAGCTTGAACTCGACGGATATCCATGACGCGAACTCGAAGGCGATGTCCCGATGGGCGAACGTGCCGCCATTTCGGCCAGATTTGGATACCAAGCCAATGGCATTTGTCGTTTCAATCCACTTTTTCGGGGAGAGAACAAAAGCATTTTCTCCAGCCTCAAACCTAAACTGGTCGAATTCGACCAGTT
>DDUR01000102.1:0-2629 GCA_002344895.1 Ignavibacteria bacterium UBA2333 | reverse complement strand
AAACTGGTCGAATTCGACCAGTTTAAAGTCGGGGTTGTTCAGCTTTTCCCAGAGGCCCAGCAAGTCGATGGTGTTGCGGCTTCGCAACCAATTCTTGATGATGTCTGCCGGCGTATCCGCGCTCCTGAACTTAGCGATGTCTGTCAGCGAGATGTATTCGGCCCGTTCAATTCGTTGAATCCGAACCGTTTCGCTCAAAACGACAATTTGACTATTCTTGGCCATCAGAACCTCACCATACCAATTGTGGCAAATACGCCATAATTACCTGCATCGAATCTCATACGGTTAAGGTTCTCTAAAGCACCGTATTTGATAGGATTAATATTCGATTTTCTACTCCCGTCGAATTCGACGGAATGAGAAAATCTGCATACATCTGCGTAACCAGCGGATTTATACCGAGACATCAACTATTGTCATCGTGTCGTTGCCAAAGATGTCCACCACCTTCACAGCAATCTTGCGCCGCCCTGGCGTTACCTCATGGGCCACGCTGGTCAGCTCGAGCGAACGATCCTTCTTCGTGCGGAAGCTCTGCCACTCGTTCTCGAAAATGTAGTCGCCCGTCCACTCCTCACGAGTCTCGCCGCTTTCAGGGTCCTGGATACGGATAATTTCTCGTTTGTTCTCAAAGTCAAAATCCACGCTCCAATAGTCAATCCAGTCCGTCCAATGCTCGGTGAGCTGCTCACGCCGCATGATGCCGTTCTTATCCTTGCTTAGTTTCACGATCTGGCCTTTCTCGACGACGATCTTGCTGCCTGCGCCGCTTTTACGCCCCAGTTCGCTCTCGGCATTGGCGATGCTGTCTTGCGAGTAAAAGACCGAAAAGTCCGTCAGCTCTACCGCTACCGTCGAGGGCTGTCCCTTCTTCCCGGATTGTACATGCGGCTTCACCTCGATGTAGCTCACGTCATGGAAAACCACTTGGTTCTTTTCTACGGCTCGCTTGTCAAAAACGTCGGCCG
This sequence comes from Ignavibacteria bacterium UBA2333, assembly GCA_002344895.1. Classification (GTDB taxonomy): domain Bacteria; phylum Bacteroidota; class Ignavibacteria; order Kapaibacteriales; family Kapaibacteriaceae; genus UBA2333. The sequence continues at coordinate 1,658 of DDUR01000102.1, read as the reverse complement.
GAATGTACTTCGGGGCGATATCGATGCCCTTAGCCCGAGCCTCATCCAGAACATTGGGGAAGAGGCCCATCTCAAACTCAAAACCGAGGATGTCCACCTTGGTAATATGTTTCTTGCGACACTCCAGGATGATCTCCTCCACGAACAGCCGCGTCACCGGCATGTTCACCGGCCCAATGGCCACCAAACGCCCTGCACGTTTGCCATGGAAACTCTCAAACTGCGCTACAGGCTCTGCGCGGTAGGCGCGAAGGATCAAGTCGAGAAAGGCCGTCTCCTTTTGTGCCAATTGTTTTGCCTGCTCCTCTTCACGCAAGTTTGGATTAACGCCTACAAAATGCTGTCGTTCGTACTTGCCGAGGTTGAGTATTTCAAAGGCGCGGTAGTCCTTACCGTCATGTTTCAGCTGTCGCTGCACTCCGATCATCCGTTTACGCGTGGTATGGATGGCGAACTTGCCCAAGTCCGTACAAATCCACTTCCGTCCCAGCTTCTCCGCTACGGCTGCTGTCGTACCCGAGCCGCAGAAGAAGTCTGCGACGAGATCGCCTGCGTTACTGGAAGCTTTTATGATGCGTTCGAGAAGGGCTTCGGGTTTTTGTGTGGGATAGTTGGCTCTCTCCTTTGCCTGAGAATTCACAGGGAAAACATCCGTCCACAGGGTTTGCAGTGGCACACCCAAAGTTTCGTCCAGATAGCGCTTTAGTCTGATACCACCAGTTTTAGTAAAATGTAGTTTTCCTTCCTCATCAAGTCGTTTCATCGTTTCAGGCGGACAACGCCAAAGTGAGGTAACGCCTTTGTAGGCGTAGTTGTAACCGCCTCCGCTCAACCCTTTGGCTGTTAAATTGTCATCAGTCCATAAACGCCCATCCGGGTCGACATTGCGGAACCGTTTTGTGTATTCTTCGGAATGTTCGCCGTATAACTGATTCCAAATTCGTTTGTCTGATTTAGCGTAGTAAAGAATGGAATCAACATTTACTCCATAATGTCCCGGATCATTGTGGGCACTGGTTCTTTGCCAAGTAACTTCATTTAGGAAAACAGAGTTTCCGAACACATCATCCAACACAAGGCGCATATAACTATTCACCCGCCAATCGCAATGCACATAGATACTTCCATCCTCGGCTAGGAGATCGCGCATCAGGATGAGGCGTTCGTAGATCATGGAGATAAAAGAATCTGCGCCCTTGCCCCAGGTGTCGCGGTAGGCGATTTCTTCGAGGATGTTGGGTTTTTTGGTGAAGGTGTCGCCACCGATTTCGATGTCCATCGAGAAATCCGCGCCGACGTCGAACGGCGGGTCGATGTAGATCAGTTTCAGGCCGCCTTGTTTCTCGATTTCCTCGCGCAGCGGACCGTTTTTCAGGCTGGACAGAATCAGCTTGTTGTCGCCCCAGATCAGTTTGTTGGTCCAGCCTTTGAGCTGCCGCCCGCGCGGNNNGGTGTCGCGGTAGGCGATTTCTTCAAGGATGTTCGGCTTCTTGGTGAACGTATCACCACCGATCTCAATATCCATGGAGAAATCCGCTCCTACGTCGAACGGTGGGTCGATGTAGATCAGCTTTAGCCCGCCCTGCGCCTCGATCTCCTCTCGCAGCGGCCCGTTTTTGAGTGAGGATAGGATAAGCTTGTTGTCGCCCCAGATCAGC